>JBJTQF010000001.1:0-16615 GCA_046075485.1 Myxococcota bacterium
TCTTAAACACATAATCCACCATCGGGTCAATCCGACGACGACGGATCTCCTCCGGAACCATGCCCAGCGAAAGCATTCTCGGAACCTGTCATTGAGGGAATATGACGACGGATAACACACTCTCGCAGGATATCTGATCACGCAAGAGACCGCAATTTATGACGTCACGACGGTTTTGGCAGATGTGACGCGCCTCACGTCACAACCAGACCCCAGCAGACCCCTCAGCCAGTCCTCAGCACACGTCGCAAACCCCACGCCACCCAGTCCATGTCCTCCCCCGATAACCCCGGATGATTCGGCAAGTACAATACCTCATCCCGACGCGGCTCCCCCTCCCCGTACCAGCGCATATAGTCCTCTCGCGTGTCAATCCCACACACGAGCAGCCGCCGACGCACCTCGCGAGCCGATAAACCGACCTTAGAACCCAACACCCTCACCGCCACCGCGTTATACGTTGGCTCACACCCCTCCACCACCTGCGGAAGCTCCAGCCCTCTCACCCCCACGAGCTGCCCCAGCAGCCGCTCCGCATTCGCGCGACGCCTCCCATTGAGGTTATCCAGCCGCGAGAGCTGCACGCCCCCCAGACTCGCCTGGATCGGATCCAGCCGCCGCACATCTCGCGCAGGATCCAGCGGACACGGCTCCTCCTCAAAAAGCGCATCCAGACGCCCTCGCGCACCCCAGTTGAGCATCCAAAAGACCGGAAACACCATCCCCGCATATCCCACACGGGTCGTCAAGAGACACTCCTGCCAGGTCTCTCGCACACGTCGCCCTCCCCCCTCCTGCACCGCAAGCGAACGAGACTCAGCCCGCACCCGCTCCATCAGCTCCGCATCCGACGTGAGAAGAATTCCGCCTCCCCCCGTCGTCAGATTTTTCCCCGAGACCAACGAAAAGACTCCCACCCGCCCCAATCCCCCCACCCTTCGCCCCCCATAACAAGCCCCCATACTCTGAGACGGATCCTCCACAACCGAAATATCACGCGCCGCACACGCCCTCAGCAACGGTTCCATCGGCGCACTCTGACCAAACGGATGCAGGACCAGCAGCGCCGAGAGCCCCTCCAGCATCCCCTCCACCCGCTCAGGACTCAGCGCATACGTGCGCGCATCACACGGGAGAAAAATCGGTATTGCACCCAACGCCTCCACCACCGCAGGCAGCGTATAAAACGTATACGCCGGGATCCCCACCCGCGACCCCACCCCTATCCCCAACCCCCTCAACGCCATGTACAACGCCGCACGACCCGACGAAAAGACCAGCGCTTGCAAGCACGGCCCCCCTTGCCACTCATGAAATGCTGCAAACGCTCGCTCAAACCGCCCCACAGCCTCCTCATCCACACCCCACAACCCCCTCAGCGTCTCAAGCGCCTCCCCTCTGCCCCAGTTGACATTATGGCGCGGTACAATCCGCATGTGGTCCTCCTTTTGAGTCCTCGTTCTATTCGCATATCCCCAGCGTCTGATCACCCCGCACAAGCGCCGACTGCTCATCACCTCGCTTATGTCCCACCTGCTCATCAGAGCCTTTCGGGAAACCTCCTCCGTCATCCCTGAACCCAACTCAGAGGTGGGGAACCACTTCGGAAGGGGCTGAAAGTCATGAACGCCCCCACCCCGGTGCACCCGAGCCGTCCGCCCCCACCCCGGTGCACCCGAGCCGTCCGCCCCCACCCAGCCCTCCCCCAACTTTGGGGGAGGGTTAAGACTCTTGATGAAGTCACTACGTTCATAACGTATATGCGATATATTCTTTAGGTTAGCCTTCCCTTCAGAATTGGGGGGAGGTTGGAGGGGGGGCGGAGGGGCTGATTCGAGACTTCGGCGTTTTACGACACCCTCCATCACTCCGCTTAGGCTCCCGCTCCGGCCCCTCTCACGAGCTGTCCCGTTAAATACGTCAAACTCCGCGAGAGCAGCTCCAGCTCACCCCCCTGCACCAGGGTGTAGGGCGCACGCCTCAGCACATAACGCAGCAACGGACGCGGCGAGAGATAATACCGGAGGTAAAAATTCCGATGAAACCGGATCAAAACCTCGTCTGGCACCGCACTCAGATTCAGCGGCACCCCATCGAAGTGCGAACGCCCCCGCGTGTCCATCCCCGACGCATACCGCTCAAAACTCTCCGAGCCCGGATATGGCGTATGAAACGCCACCTGAAGCATAAACGGATCCAGTTGGCAGGCAAACCGGAAGGTCTGCTCCAGCTCCTCCAGCGTCTCCGTCGGATTCCCCACCAAAAAACACGCCGTCAGCGGAATCCCCTGCTGCTTCAGCATCCGCCCCATCTCCAGCGCCCGACTCGGCTCCAGCGCCTTTTTGATCAGCGAGGCGATGCGAGGACTGCCCGACTCCACCCCGACCTTCACCCCCACACATCCCGCCGCCTTCATATGCGCCACCAGCGCCCGATCCAGATGATCCAGCCGCGTCTGCACCGTCCAGCGAAGCCGGAGCCCTCGCCTCAGCAGCCCCTCACACAGCCCATGCACCCGCTCCAGATCCCCCGTAAAGAGATCATCAATAAAGTAAAAAGCGTCGCAGCCCCAGTCCTGATGTAGAAACGCCAGCTCCTCCACTATGCGCTCTGGAGACTGCCCTCGAAAGGCCGTACCATAACTCTGCCTCAAGGTCGGAGAACAAAACGTACACGCATAGGCACACCCTCGGCTCGAGAGCGTATACCCCCAGCGAGGCCGCTGAAATCCCGGCACAAATAAGCTCAACATGCGATATCCTGGTAAGTCCAGGCCCTCCGGGACCGTCAACGGGAGCCCATCCAGCGCCTGCACCTGTGCGCGCCCCTCCCCTACCACCTGCCGCCGCTGCCCACACCAGCTCAGATATCCCGGCACGCCCCGCTCCCCCCGGAGCACGCTGGGCAGCAGCCCTTCCAGCTCTCCCGCCAGACACGCCTCAAACGGACTCGCATCGAATAAGAAGTCCTCCGGCTTCTCCGAAGGATGTTGCCCCGTCCCAAAGATGTTCAGCCCGGGATGGTGTGCTTTCAGACGCCCTGCCAGCTCGAGGGTCTGCCGTGCTGTCGGCGTGCGTGTCTCCAAAAAGAGCCAGTCGGGTCTCAGCTCGATCAGCCGCTGCTCGAGCTGCTTCAGCGTACACGGAGCGGTCCAGGTATCCACCACCGTCGTCTTCCAGCCCGCCGACCGGAGCTGCGCCGCACCCAGCAAGAGCTGCACCGGCCACATCACATCCCGGGGATGAGGATGGCGCACGTCGAGAATGGGTGCGATCCGCACCAGCACCGCCCGAGGTTGAGTGTTCCCCATTGTTCCGCCGCTCATCCGTTGCTCCTTTCGCTGCACCTTCGTCTGTCTTACCGAGGCTCATCCTCTCGCTGCTTCTGCTCTCCCGCTGTGCCTGCCCGCGCCGAGGCTCAACCGGCTTGAGTGGCGGCAGCGGCTCCTCTCACCTGCTCCAGCCCTTTCCGCAGCAGCAGGCGGAGCTGTCGAGGCTCATGCCAGATGCTCTCGAGCAGTCGTTTGAGCGGTCGAGGCTGGAGATAAAAGCCCACATGCGCCCAGGCGCTGAGCTGCTGGACCCCTCGTGGAGAAGGCCGACCTCCAAACTTGACCGGATCCAGTCCCAACCCTTCGGAGGAATGACGCGCCTGCCCTGCGAGTGGCTGAGACGAGCCCTGCTTTTCTTGCTCCACCAGTCGTTGCGCACCGGGAAGCCACTGAAACGCCGAGTAGTTCGCGCGCGTGAGTCCGAGCCCAAAGCTCGCCATTATCCCTGAGACCTGCTCTCGCCGAGTATGTTCGGGCATTCCCACCATAAAGTAGCCTCCGACCTCGATGCCAGCGGCCTCCGCCGCATGAATCAGCCGTTTTGCCTGTGCTCGCGAGCAGCCGAGTGTCTCCGTTGAAGCAGGGGTCTCTTCCCAGCGGAGGTGTTCAAACGCCATCACCAGGAGCTTGCAGCCTGCTCGAGCCAGGAGTGGAAAGAGGGTGGGATCGAGGCGCTCCGGGGGGATTCCGTTCACACACTCCCAGATGAGCGGCAGCGGATGTCGAATGAGCCGCTCACACAGGGCGACTACCCGCGCTGGATCCGCAAAGGGATCGTCGTCTTCGAGGTGGACATCTCGGATGCCGTATTGCTTTGAGAGCCACGACCATTCTGCCCACACGTTCTCGGGCGAGCGTGCTTGAAAGCCTGTCGGATGCAGGCGGGGTGCCGGACAGTGCGCGCAGTGTCTTCGGCAGCCGCGAGAGGTCACCACCGGGGTATAAGGCAGGGCCAGCGAGCGCATGGCCAGCGCATACGCAGGCATGGGGAAGACCTCTCGGTCTGGCCAGGGCCAATCATCCGGTGGAGACGGAGGCGGGGGAGGCAAGAGTGGCTCGAGCGGATCGCGCCAGACCACACCCGGCAGCGCAGACTTCGCGGAGTGGATGAGGGTGGGCAGGATCAGAGTGCCATCCCCGACCACCGCCACATCCGCCCCGATCTGCGTGAGGGTCTCGCGGGGAAAGAGCGAGGGCTGAGGGCCACCGATGACCACCATTTGACCCTGTGGACGGCGAGCGCGAAGTGCCGTCACAAAGCGTCGTACCTCTGGCACCGCGCGGGTCATGACCGTGATGGCCACCACGTCCGCTTGAGCGGCTTGCCGGAGGGCATGCTCCCACGGGGTAAAGTGGAGGTCCAGCCCTCTCACCTGATGGCCTTCTGCCTGGAGCGGCGGCACCAGCGAGGCCAGCCCCAGTGGATAGGCGGGCTCGGCACACACCCTCGGCTGGAGCAGCAGGATCTGGGCACCCATGGAGCCTCCTCCGCTCGAGCTGGTTCAGCGCGTGTTATGTTGACTTGGAAATGCGCGACGCGCCTCGATGCCCGTGGGGGCTTGAACCGTGTCATATGGGGGTGGCGAGGCTTCGGTTGAAGGCAATCCCGTCGTGTGAGGGACATGAGGAGGCCCGCCCGGCAAAGCGGTCTCTCTACCGCTGGGCAGGACGTGTTTGGGGAGCGGTATGGGTGGCACTGGAATCACGATGCCCCGCTCCAGCTTTACCGGAAGCGTTTCCTTCATCTGAGCCACCAAGTAACGTTGAAAGGCTTGTTGTCCCTGCACTGAGTGCGGGGAATGGTAGGTCTCGATGGGCGATTGAAGGCTCCAGATCACGACCCCCCATCCACCCAAGCATACTGTCAGGAGCTGCCACTGCTCGCGCCACGCATTCCGCATATGCTGCCCTCCGCTTCAAGAGGATTTCATGCTATCACAGACATAAAATGCGGGGCAATGTGGAATCAAAGAGCATCCGCTGACATCCTATAATTGTATCAAAGTATGAGAAAAAACCGATGATACAGGGACACGCCCATTCCGACTCTTCAGTCGCCACATTCTGAGTAAGCCGTCGGTATTTTTGGTCGTCACGTCTTGTCTTATGGCTCCCAAAGCTGCATCAGAGAGGGAACCAACCGACCGGGTGCTGGATTATCGCGGCTCTGATCTCGGCGAAGGAAGCCTAGACAGCGTTGCTCTTCGTCGCGAAGTGCAGCTCGTCGTCCTGCCGCGACTGCCATCATGTCGTGAAATCCGGAGTCTTCGATCAGCGGTGTTCTCCAAGCTGCCACCGGTGAGAGATAGGTCGGCAGGCTCCCTTGGATCCCGAGCTGTAGCAGCAGCAGGCCCATCAGCGGCCTCAGCATGCGCCGAGGGTCTGTGAGTGTTGGGGTCTCCGGGCTGTTCGTGGGCATTCGCCTCAGCGGAGCAGAGATGGCCACCGAAAACGCCAGCCCCAGCAAGAGTGGCAGGACCGGATACACCAGGCTCAACATCCGTACATGCATGTAGACCTGAGCGGTCTTCCAGTACGCCCCCAAAAAACCGCCAGCACTCAGCACCAGCGCCAGCAACATCCAAGGCTGACGTCTGAGCCCCCAGCCAGATAACACCGCCGCCACCCCCAACAATGAAAGCCAGGGACTGAGTCGCTGCTGCCGCTGGAGCACCAGCTTGCTCCGGTCGGTGAAGGTCTGCACCTGCTCCTGAAATCCCACCAGCTTGAGCATGGCCGGATAGAGCTGCCACAGGTCGCTGTGCCCCCACACAAACCCACGCTGCCCCGGTGGAAGCGTGCTCGGGGTCTCGCGGGTGACATGCGCGCGGGAGAGCCGCTCACTATCGCTGACATAACTTGAGACTTGGAGCTCTAGGGGCGTCGTATGTGGATGGTTGTAGCGTTGACTGGCATAAAACGAGAGCAGCAATGGCACCAGCAGCAGCCCCATGCGGAGCGGAAGTCGTGTGCGGGGCCCTCGCAGCACCACCACTCCCAGCAGGGCCAGCGGCCCCAGCGCCCACAGAATGCTCCGCACGTCCAGCAGCAGGCTCAATCCGACGGCGCTGGAGGCCAGCAACAAGGCACCGGGTGTCCCCAAGCGCATGGCCACACAGCTCAGCCCGGCCATCAGCACAAAGCTGGTGGACCACTGCGGATAAAAGGTCAGGGTCCGGGTGAAGCTCACCAGCGGCGCACAGGCACACAGCACCAAACAGGCGGAGAGTCCTGCGACCCGTCCCATCAGGGCTCGAGCCCACAGATACAGCCCGACCACCAACCACCACAGGCTGAGGATGCTGCTCCCCAACAACCCATCCGTGATGCCCCATGACTGCGCCAGGCCTCCGGGCAGAAGGCTCGAGAGCCGAAATCGATCATAGTGATGCGCACTGACGGTTCCTTCGGCGGCATACCCTGTTAAGGCACAGTACTGCTCGAAGTCGGAGCTGATGAGCCCTCCGCCGGGCAGATAATATTCGGAGTAGACCAGCAGGCAGGTCAACGTGACCCACACGCCCGCGCAGGAGGCCAGGAGCAGCTCTTCTGGCCAGGACCATGACTCAGGCAGGGCATTGGTCAGCGGTTCTAAGGAAGTGGGCACCAGCCGCACCAGCAGCACCAACCCCAACAGCGAAAAGGGGGTCGATGCCAGCCAATACGGCCCAAAAAAGATCAGGTAGTGATACCACAGGGTTAAGGTCTGCATATGCCCGCTCCGCCGAAGCACTTCCTACAAAATCGGATGTGCTGCTGACGGAAGCATATGAGAAGGGAATCTGAAAGACAAGGATCTTTTGCACGTTTTGGACAGTCTGTAGAATCATTCTGACAAGACTTTTTAACCTTTATTTTATGATACTTAATCAAAATTAAAACGACGATAGATCATTCAATGCATCACAAGTTAATCGCAGCATACCGTGGCCATTCGCCCAGGCAAGAGCACCTGCGACTGCCGCACGTCTTCACACCGTGGCCATTCGTCCAGGCAAGCTCCAGTGGCAGGAAGAGACTTCTTCACACCGTAAAAATTGGGTCAAACAAGTTTAGCAGCCAGGAGGGCATTCCATCTCGGGAGGAAGGGGAAGCAGCGAGCAGCCGGTGGAGGTGAGTACTCGACCCACCTCTTCGGCATCAGGCTCCGTCAAACAGGCTCCGGCAAACAGGCTCCGGCAAACAGGCTCAGCCGTTGAGCTCTTCCAGCATCGAGCTGAGGATCACCATCGGGGCCACACTCTGACCGGCAGGGGTCCGGGCTTGACGACGCTCGAAGGCTTTCACTCGCTCCAGCAGACCTGCTCGCTCGTGGCGGAGGGCTTCGAGGGCATGAGCCAAGCCATCCTGTCCCGCATCCGCTGCGGTACGACGGGCCACCTGGAGACACACTTGATACTGGAGGTCGATCAGCCGGGCCCGCAGGAGGCTCAAGGCAGACTTATTCCACCAATCGGTCAGCTCAGAACCCGACCCCTGTGCCCGGTGGAGAGCCTTACGCAGCCCGAACTCTTCACCCACGCGGTGATAGAGCCAAGCACACGCCGCCAAGTCAAAGCCGGAGGTGGTGCGCAGCAGGGCAACATCCGTTCCAGAAACCAGCTCGGGGAACCATGCGATGGCGTGAGCAAGCTGCTCCGGCACGCCTGCCTGCACCAAGCTGTCTTTCCGACGCTCACACTCCACCCGTGTCTCGGCCACCACCACGTTGGGGAGATCGGCCTGCATCTGGTCGAAGTCGGCCTTGAGCTTCTCGATGACGGTCTCGGGGGCATATACGTCGAACCCACGGCGGATCACCCGGCGGGTCAGCAGGGCCAGCGAGTCTTCCAGCGAGAGCAGGGCCGAGTAGATGGTGTCCACCGGGAGCTGGCCTTCCAGGGCCAAGAGCTGCTTCTTCATGGCCGGAGCGCTGAGCAGCTCATTCACAAAGAGGTAGCTCATGGCGGTCATGGGCACGTCGAAGCTGGTATCTTCCCAGATGTTGTAGAAGAAGGTCATACCCGCCGCATCCACGATGCGGTTGCAGTAGTAGGTGGCCGCAATCTCGCGCCGGAGCGGATGATCGGCCATATACTGACCATACTTCTCCACCACTTCCTTGGGATAATAGGCGTGGAGCGCCTCAGTCACCCGCTTGCCTTCAAAACGTGGATCTTCCATCAGCTTGCGGAAGACATACATCTTGGTGTAAGCCAACAGCTTGCTCAGCTCGGGCCGAAGCAGGCCCTTACCTTTGGCGCGCCGCTCGTTGAGCTCCGCCGCCGTGGGCAGCCCCTCGAAGGTGCGGTTGAGGTTCTCATGCTGCTCCAAGAACTCGATCAGCCGCGAGTAGGCCAGAATATTCTGTTTGCTGCGGCGCTCGTCGAGGGAGATCAGCAGGTTCTGAGAGTAGTTGTCGAACAACACCAGCTCGCAGACTTCATCTGAGAGGGCCTTGAGCTGCGCATTTCGCTGCTCATAGGTCATGATGCCCTTACGACAGAGGGGCTCAAACAAGATCTTGAGGTTGACCTCGTGGTCGGAGGTATCCACGCCGCCGGAGTTGTCCACGGCGTCGGTGTTGAGCCGTCCACCCTTGAGGGCATACTCCAAGCGGCCCTTCATGGTGAAGCCGAGGTTTCCGCCTTCGCCCATCACCTTCGCGCGCAGGTCACGCGCATCGGCGCGCACGGCGTCGTTGATGCGGTCTCCCACGTCGATGTGGGTCTCATCGGCAGACTTAAAGTACGTACCGATGCCGCCGTTCCAGAGCAAGTCCACGTCGAGCTTCAGCAGGAGATGAATCACTTCTTCTCCGGAGAGGCTGTCGGCGGTGGTGTTAAACATCACCTTGAGCTCGGGGCCGAGCTCGATGGCCTTGGCGGTGCGTTTAAACACCCCTCCCCCGGCGCTGATGGTGCTCCGGTCGTAGTCATCCCAGGTCGAGCCCGCCATGTGGAAGAGCCGATCCCGCTCGATGAAGCTCTTCTCCGGCTCTGGGTTGGGATCGAGGAAGATGTGCATGTGGTTGAAGGCACCCAGCAGCTTGATGGTGCGCGACCGTTGGAGGCCATTGCCAAACACGTCACCGCTCATGTCGCCGATGCCCACGCAGGTGATGACATCTTTCTCCGGGTTGGAGCCCATCTCGAGGAAGTGTCGCTTCACACTCTCCCATGCGCCCCGGGAGGTGATGGCCAGCTCTTTGTGGTCGTAGCCGTTGGAGCCACCGGAGGCAAAGGCATCTCCCAGCCAGAAGCCTCGGGCCAGAGAGAGCTTGTTGGCGGTGTTTGACAGGTGCGCGGTGCCCTTGTCGGCGGCCACCACCAAGTACGGATCGTCGGAGTCCCAACGCACCACGTTCTCGGGCGGAACCACTTTTCCATCCACGATGTTGTCGGTCACATCCAGCAGGCCGCTGATGAACACTTCGTAGAGCCGGTCGGCTTCACGGCGCTCAAACTTGCGGTCGGTGTAGCGCTTCTTGAGGATGAAGCCACCTTTGGAGCCCACGGGCACGATCACCACGTTCTTGACCTGCTGAGTGGTCATCAGGCCCAGCACTTCGATACGGTAGTCGTCGTGACGGTCGGACCAGCGCAAGCCTCCACGGGCGATGCGTCCGCCGCGCAGGTGAACACCTTCCACTTCGGGATGATGCACAGAGATCTCGCGGAACGGACGCGGCTCGGGGGTATGATCCACCAGAGACGGATTAAACTTAAAGCTGATGTAGGACCGCTCGCGGTAGAAGTTGGTGCGCACGGTGCCTTTGATCAGGACAAACAGATTGCGCAACACTTTGTCTTCGCTGGACAGCTCCACACGACGCAGCCGATCCAGGAAGGCTTCTTGGACCTGCGCCACACGGGCTTCACGGGTCTCCCCCTCTGCCAACGCCAAGCTCGGGTTAAATCGCGCATCAAAAAGCTGAATCAAGAGCTGGGTGGCGTCGGCATGGGTCAAACACACCTGCCGCGAGAAATCCAGCGGACTCTGAGAGCTGAGCTGCCGGTTATAGTGGATATAGGCCCGCACCATGTCCACAAAACGGTAGTCCACATCGGCCAGCAGCACCAAGCTGTTGAGCCGGTCGGACTCCATCCGCCCCTCAAACACCGCTGCCAGGGCCGCCGAGATGCGGCCTTCACGCTCGAGCAGGCTGTGCGTCAGGTTGGCGATGGGCTTAAAGTGGAAGGTGCAAATATAGACAGTGGTGGTTTTGCCAATGGGCAGCTCCACCCCACTCTCGCTGGCCACTTCCATGCCCATATACGACAAGATCGGGAGGGTGTGGGTCAGCGGCGTCAGGGCCAGCTCGTAGGTGGTCAAGGTATAGCTGTCTTCATCCCGACCCAGACGGAACTGAGTCTTTCCGCTCTGCTCCAGCAACAGAATCAGCCGGATGTCTTCCGTGGCTTCTTCGGGGGTGCGGGAGACCTCATACTCTTCGGGGAAAACCTCGTCAAAACGATGGAAGAGCGCGGTGGCGGTCTCTTCGTCATACTTCTGAGCCAAGGCACTGCGCAGACCTTCGTCCCAGGTGCGCGCCAGAGCCTTGATGTTCACCCGCAAGGTGGCCTCATCCACCGACTTGAGCTGCGACTGCGCCGTCAGATAGAAATACACCAGCACGTTGTCATGCTGGCCAAAGAGCTCGCGGCTGTCCTCGTAGGTGGCACCAAACGCTTGGCGCAGATAACCCCGCACTTTCTCGTTGAGCTCGCTGTCGTATCGCTCTCGGGGAATGCTGGCCAGCACAAAGGCGCAGTAACCGCTGGCTTCGACCTCGGCAAACACCGAGATCTCCTGCCGCTCTTCGGTGCGCATGATCTGCTGGATCACCTGGCGCAAGGTGTCGGTGTCGGCGCTGAACAGATACTCAATTGGCATGGTGTTGAAAGCCAGCACCATCTTCCGCTCGATGTGGGAATGCTGCACGGTGTCGAGATCCCGCAGCAACACCTTGAGCTTCTCACGGAGCACGGGCACGGAGCCACCGGCCTCCGCCAGTCCTCGCCGCGTGAAGAGACCCGAGATCAAATGTACCTGCGCAGGCTGGCCATTGTCGTCGAGGATCTTCACCAGGATGACATCAAACTTGCCGGGACGATGAACGGTAGACTCCCGCAGCTTCTTGCCTACAAAGAGCAGGCTGTCTTCTTGGAGCCAGTTTCCCACGGTCTCGGGGAGCCCTCGAGCAGCCTCCACGGCACGCAGACCCAAGCGGCTGTTGGGGGTCGCCACGGGCACCAAACCTTCGTCGGTGCGCTGAAGGTCATATCGCTCGTAGGCCATGAATACAAACTTGTCCTGCCGGAGCCAGGAGAGCAGGGCGCTCACTTCTTCCAGCTCCGCACTGCGACGGGGCAGATCTTCGGCCATGAAGCTCAGCTCGTTGGCCAGCGCGGTCACGCGACGCACCATCCGGCGGAAGTCATGCACCACCGCATACGCCTTGAGCAGGCGAGTGCGGGCCTCCTGCGCGAGCGCGTCGAGCGCATCGTCGGAGATCTCACCGTCCAGCTCCCAGTGCATCAGGGACTCTTTGACCGAGCCGCCTTCGGTCGAGGGCATCACGCCCACCGACTTCAGGTGGGTATCCGCCCGCAACACATCCAAGATCGGATGGTGTAACAGAGTCTTGGTCAGTCCTTTTTCTTCAAAGAGCAGCTCGAGGGTGTCCAGAATGAACCGCTGGTTCACCATCGCACTTTCAAACACAATCCCGGTGCTGGTATATCCGTGTGTACTCTGCACGGCGCGGTAAGCCCGTACTTTGATCTCGAGCGGATCACGCTGCTGCACAAAGGGGAACATGTGCTCAAGTTTCACCAGCAAGGCGGGAATGGAGCTGTCGGAGGGCTCCACCGCACTGCGCAAGAGCCATGCGTTGGCGAACGCACGGAAGAGGGTCACATCCAATCCGGCGGCGGGCTCATAACCGTCGACGGCGCTGAAGGTCGGAACCTCAGCGGCAGCGTCACTGCTGCGACTGGGCCCTTCGGAGGCCCCCCGTGCGCTGGAGGGTTGCTGGGACTGACGAGCCTGGGCCAGCTCGGCCTCTAGGGCTGCGATCCGGCTACGAAGGAGATAAGTCTCGTCCAAAGAAGGCTGCTGATCATTGTTGCTCATACCAGACACACCTGCTGAAAGGTTGATCTACGGCAAAAAAAGCCTGACATGCGGGAGTTATACTGGCGGCATAATGGCATTTAGAAGCGGGAAGTCAACCTTTTCTTTACAGTCTGATGACGACTGGGTATCAGAGGTCGAACGATGTGAGACTCATGAAACACCCTCACACTCGCCCGCTTGGTTTCCTTCTAGGTAGGCATTCAAGGCAGAGCCACTCAAGCCTCGACCCAAACCGACCCGCGCTTTTGCCAGCGCAGCCGGATAGGTCATGTCTCCCCCACTCAGCGCGCCGACCTCAAAGAGCGGACGACTGGCCGCATAGAGTCCCGGCAAGACCGTCCCGTGAGGACATTGGCTAATCACCAGGTGAGAAATCCCTCGTTTTGTTTCTTGCTGCACCAGCGTCTGCCAGCCCGTATGCAGGGGGAAATTTCCACAGCCCAACGCCGCCACCACATGCACCGCCGGTCCCTCCACCGCCCACGGCTCTGGCGCTGGCAGCTCCGGCACCACCCACGAGAGCTTCACCCGCTCGCTCATGGCCAGGGGCTCCGCAGCCCCCCCCGAACGTAACCCGTGCTCCGCATATCGCACTTCCACCCCGAGAGTGGCCAGCGGACGACAGTTGGGACTCTCAAAAGCACCCATCGCATGGCTCGAGCGTTTGAGGGTCCGATTTCCTCTCAAGCCCAAGCTGTCAAAACACACCACCACTTCTCGCAAGGGGCCACCCGCCAGGATCAGGGCATCGACCAAGTTTTGACGGGCATCGTTACGAATGGCACTCAGGGGACGCTGGGAGCCCGTCAGGATGATCGGAAGTCGCCGCTCCGGCAGCAAAAAGCTCAGGGCGCTGGCCGTATAGGCCATCGAATCGGTGCCGTGGATGAGCACGATGCCATCCGCCCAGGTCTCAGAGCGGATCCGGGCCGCCCAGGTCAGCCACTGCTCCGCCCGCACTTCACATGAATCTTGCCTTGCGAGAATTTCTAGGCGCAGATCGGTGATCTCAAACAGCTCGGGGATGTGACGGGCAAGGGCATCTAAGGCACCTCCCCCCGGGCTGAGCGTTCCCGCCTGCCCTCCCACCATGCCCAGAGTGCCTCCCGTGTGCAAAATCAATACGCGCTTGAGCGGGGATGAGGGCATCATGACCTGCTCCTCCATGTCTCGAGGGGATACGCCTGCATACATCACCAGGGCAGACTATAGCATCGCCTCCCGCATGCGCGAGGAGAAGGCGAGGCCCCTCCAGAAATTCACCGCTGCATACAGAGGCCAGCCAACATGATCGAGCGGAGAAAACAAGCCCAGCGCCGGTCATCGGCTCAGGCGTTCGGTGAGACCATCAGGGGAGGACTCCGGGGTGCTCGTCGCGTGGTGCCATCGAGGGTCCATACCGCCTGAGAAGGCGCATCACTCATGAAATATCCATGACGCAGCGAGGACAAGGTCAGCACGCCCCCCGAGACACGGAAGCGTGCCGTCGGCTCTCCCGGTAAACCCAGCGGCGCACGCAATGCTTCATGGGTCAGCTTCAACCTGCCATCGTCGGTCATCTCCAAAACCTGGAGGGAGAACATCTGCCGCAAGATGTCCAGCAGCTCCCCTTGCTTTCCTTGCTTTCCTTGCTCTCCTTGCTCTTCTTGCTCTACCGCGCGCGAAGGCAGGAGCACACCCGCAGCGTAATCGGGGCCCATCAGCAAGACCCGACGCAGGAGCCACAAGCTCGAACGATTGAGGCTCAGCCGGGCCTCCAAGAGCTTACGTAAGGAGGTCGGCAGCTCCGGCACACTGCGCTTACGCTTGGGCAGGCGTGTCAGCCGCCATTCTCCCGGAGCATGTCGCTCGATCCAGCCCAGATCCTGTGCCCAGCGCAGACACTCACTCAAAAAGTAGGGGTTGCCTGCGGTCTGTCTGAGCAGCCAGTCCAGCAGCTCAGGAGAAGGCTCGAGTCCCGGAAGCTGAGTACGCAACAAATCCGTCAAAGACGCTTCGTCGGAGAACAATCGTCCCAGCTCCACGCAGTCGTTCCGACCGTCACACAGCAGGCGCTCAAGCTCCGGTGTTAAACATTCTGAACGCGCCGACAACACCACGAGCAGGGGCAAGGACTCCAGAGACCGCTGCCGCAGCTTATCCAAGAGCAAGAGGGTCAGGCCATCGGCTTGGTCCACCTCGTCGAGCACCAATACCAAAGGACAGCGTCGAGCCACCCGCTGGAGCAGGCTCAGCATACGCTCCACCCACAGCATGGGACTGTCTGGTGCCACTTGCGGAGGTTTTGAGAGCCCGAGCAACAACGCCAGTCGCGGCTCGAGGGCACAGAGCGGCGCATCTTCCGGCTCTAATAAGCCCTGAGTCCAAGAAGTCCCTCCAGTGACGTGATGATGCACCAGCGTAGCCAGAAAAGGGAGAAAGGGCTGAAGCCCTCCCGGCCCGCTCCAAGTATAGCGGTTGCGGCCACGACACTGAGAGACCACCACCTCCGCAGCACCCGCCTGCGCACGGGTGAGACACTCGTTGAGCAAGCGTGTCTTGCCTGCCCCGGCCACCCCCAGCACCGACAGAATACCCCCTCGATCCTGCTGCACTCTCAAGAGCGCACGCCTCAAAAGCTGACGTCCCTCCTCCATGCCCCGAAACGGCGCACTGTGAAGATACGGAAAGGTTTCCGGGAGCTTGTCCTGCCATGCCAGCGGAGGCCGAGCGCCCAGACGCTCCAGCGCATCCGCCACGTCAATGGCATACTCAAACCGATCTTGGGGATGTTTGGCCAGAAGCCGCAATACCAACGCATCGACGCCCGGCGAGAGCTGCGGATTCCACCGCGAAGGTGCCACCACTGGCTCTCGCAGATGCGCCCGCATGAGCTGCTCCGGCAGGTCTCCCTCAAAAGGAGTGCGACCGGTGAGCGCACGGTACATGATGCAGCCCAGCGCATACAGATCGGAGCGCGGATCGGGTCGCTGGCCTCGCCACTGCTCTGGTGCCGTATAGGCAGCAGTCCCTTGAGCCCCCCCTCTGAGCGCCAAGACTTCTCGTCGATGATGATCGAATAACGAGATCGAGAGACCCAGATCAAACAACACCGGCAGGCCATTCGCGCCCAGCATAATATTGTCTGGTTTGAGATCACGATGGACAATCCCCTCTTGGTGGAGATACGCCAGCGGCTCACACAGGGCTCTCATCAAGTCCAGCACCTGCTGAATCGGAAGCCCTCCCGAGCGTGGGATATCCGCTGAGTCCGCCATCCGCGCGTCGTCTGGTCCTACCGGTGGCAGCACCCACTGCTCGAGCGAGGCGCTCCACTCCGGCGCCCTGGAGGAGAAGGTACGAGTCTGCTCATCTTTCGAGTCGTGACGAGGCAGCAGGCTCCCCAGGGTCATGCCGGGCAAGAAGGGCATCACCATGTAGGGCAAGCCCTCGTGATATCCATGCTCAAGGAGCTTTACAATGCCAGGATGGGTGAGACGGCGGAGGAGCTGGATCTCTTGGCTGAGGCAGGTCAGGGCATGGGGCTCATGGATTGACACGACCGGGGTTTTTATCGCTACTGGTGTGTTATAGGAGAGGTGTCTGGCGAGCAATACCACCCCCATTCCCCCCTGTCCGATGATACGCTCCACCCGATAGGGGCCGAGCCAGGAGGGAATTCGGGGCGGGACAGAGGGACTCTGGACTGTGTTGGATGAAACCACACCGCCTCCGTCGCTCGCACCGGAATATAGAGTAGAAAACGGCTGCTTTTGCGCATTTCCAAGCACTTGCTTGTGTTAGTACATGTCATTGGCAATTTCTGAATAAAGAGTGCTCATTTTTTTGAAGTTTTTTCCGGGGGAGGTTCCATCACCTTTTATCGAGTGCTTTGCGCGAAAGGTATGATGCGCACGGCTCCTCACGCTCAACATGCCCTGAAAAATGCACTGAAAAATGCACTGAAAAATGCACTGAAAATGCGCGTGGATTTCTTGTCTCAGATCGAATATCCTTGTAAACTTAAACATTTACAAGGATATTACCTATGCAAGAACTGCCACAAGTGTCAGATGAAGCATCCTTTCTCGCCTCCAACAGCCCGCTACCTGTCTTCTTTGACGGCGTTTTTCGCCGCCTCTTTGATGACACGCAGCACTGCTTCCTCTTGATTTCGTTCCTCAA
>JBJTQF010000002.1:0-35826 GCA_046075485.1 Myxococcota bacterium
TCGTGCACTACCAGGTCCTGGAGGCCCGGGCGCAGCTGCGTCCAGTGCTGTCGGCTCCAGTGGTCGCGGACATTGAGCGCTTTCTGGCTGTCCGGCACGCTCTGCCCCAGAGCGGGTTTGAGAAGGCGAAGAACTACCTGCACAACCACTGGAAAGCATTGACGTTATTCCTGAGCGAGCCGTCGTTGGACCTCGACAATAACCGGTCAGAACGCAGCTTAAGAGGCCCTGTGGTGAGCCGGAAGAACTCCTACGGGAGCCACTCGGAGCGGGGATTGCTGGTAACCGCAGTGTTCTATTCGCTCTTTGAGTCCGCAAAGCTCTCGGGGGTGGAGCCGGTGGGCTATGTGAAGGCCTGCCTGACGGAGGCCCTTCGTCGGCCCGGTCATGTCCTGCTGCCCTGGGACTACGCGGCAAGACCGGAAGCCGCCCTCCCAGACGCCGCGACCGCCCTGGCCGCCTGAACCCGCCATTCTCCCT
Source organism: Myxococcota bacterium (assembly GCA_046075485.1). GTDB lineage: Bacteria > Myxococcota_A > UBA796 > JAJRTE01 > JBJTQF01 > JBJTQF01. The sequence goes on from JBJTQF010000002.1 coordinate 481, forward strand.
GCCGAAATCTTCAATCCAACGCATCGCCTGAGCCCCCTGTGACGCAAATCTCGCACCGCGTCAGGCAGTATGCCTCAGCTCAAGGTCGTAGAGCCCGGTGCAGGGCGGGATGTTACCTTATTTCTCAGCATCCTCATAACCAAAGGGTCCGTGGCTGGCGAAGACGTACCGGAAGTCACGAGTTAGCCTCCCCTCCCACGCCACCAGTGCCTCCTTCCGTCGCGACCGGTCAAAATACGGATGATGTCAAAAAATTTGACAGCGTCCACGGCAGGGGCTATTTTATAGATCAGCTCAAGAAGCTGGGGCCTGAGCAGCTCAGCGTCGAGCACAACCCTATGACCCCACGGTATCAGCGAGCTATCAACAATCGCCAGCACCTCTTAAGGTCTGGAGAGCTTCTCGGCATACGCTCCACCGAACACCGAGGAGCCGTGGAGTTGGCGATGTGGTGCCCCCATCCACAGGGTGGCAAAAAACCCGGCTTCTACGCTTGCATCCGACTCTGGCCAAAAACCGACACACAAGCGTGTAAAGCCCATATCTTTTGCTGGTATGACGGCTCAGATCACTCAGCGTCTCTCAAGTCGTCTTCTCGCGCCCGCGCGTATGCACGCGAGCAACACTTTCAGGAGGACTTCAAAACCTATGCCGAACGCTTCACCCCAAAATGGAGCCCCTGAGACAACACCGGCCAATCTGCCCCGCGTCCTCGCCCCTTACCTCTATATGGCCGCCGGTCGCCTTTGGGTCATTCCACAAGTTCGTATCGAGCTCGCCCCCGATGGCACCCCCATCATCCCCGGCAACGAGCTCACCCGCATCACGCACGCTGTCACCAACGAGCTCTGCGGTAGTCCCACCGCGCTGTCCGCCGACGAGCTCGACTTTCTCTGCGGCATCACGGCCACGCCCTATGTTGATGTCGCCAGACGACTCGATGTCACACGCGCCACCATCAGCCACTGGATTAAAAAAGGAGGTAAACTCCCACTCATCAGCAGCCTCATCCTCAAGAAGTTCTTTTGGTTCGAGGTCTTCGGAAGCCGCTTGCAAATCCCTCTCTCTTTCTCCAACCGGGTCATCCAAGACGAAGGTGCTCTGCTGGAACAACTCCGGCTAGAAGCCATCTCCCACGCCCTCGCCGAGCCACTCCCCTCAACCCTCTGACCCTTCAGCACACCTCCCACCCCTGTCGTGCGCCCTCACACCTCCTTCGACCGCTGGTTCGAGACCCTCCGAGTAGCCGTGCGCCTCACCTCGCGGTATACTCCCCCATCACCCCTCTGAGACAGGAGCCCCCGTGTCCATCATCCCCTCCCCCCTCGAAGCCGATTACTACCGCCTCAACTTCTTGCTCATCCTCGACACCGTCGAGTCCCGTGACCCACACCTCTTCTCTCCAGAAGAACAGGAGCTCTTCCGCCAGCTACGCGCCCTCCCCCTCACCGAACAATGCCTCTACGTGCGCCTCTTCAACCGCCGAGGCCCCCTCTTCCGACTCGATAAGCTCCAGTACAGCGAGATTCCCTCCCCCTTCGAGAGCGCCACTCGCCTATGCAGCGCCGGATTTGCCACCCTGTTCCAACCCACCCACCCCGAAAAAATCCCCCTCCTCCCCACAGCACCTCCCCTCGATTTGGCCGCCGCCCTCGACGCCTATACCGTCCCCGAGCTCAAAACCATCGCTCGCCCCCTCGGACTCTCCGGCACAGATCGCGGAAAACTCCTGCTCGCCTTGCTCAGCCTGCCCCCCGAACAACTCAGCACCCACCTGCTGAGCTTCGCACCCCTGCTCGGCCTGCAACAAACCCCCCTCTTTCAGCGCGTGCAGCGTCTCTTTTTTCTCAACGAATGGCAAGACGCCAGCACCCTCGTCACCTCACACCTGGCCCTCATCCGCTACCCCGAGACCCCCTGCCTACGCTCCCGCCCCGTCTTCGAAACCCGCACCGACTTTGAAGACTGGCTGCTCGCCGAAAACCTCCACCAACAGCTCCAGCAAGACCTCTTCGATGGCCTCCACACCGAAGCCGAGCGGCTCGGACAGCAGGCCCTCGAGCGCTTCATCACCGCACCTCCCAGAAAAGGTGACTTTCTCGACCGCTTCTCCGCCCGCGACGTATACGCCCGCAGCACCCTCCACTGGATCCAGGCCCACGAAAACACCCTCGGACGCGCCCAAGCCGCTCACCTCTACACCCGCGCACTCGACGCACACCTGCCCGCCCGCATGCGAGGCACCGCGTGGCAACGACTCGCCCTCCATTGGGAACAATTAGGCTGGCTCGAAGCCGCCCTCGCCGCCTGCCAACAAGGACTGGCCGAACCCCAGCTCCCCCAATATGCCCGCCTCGAGCTGCTTCGACGCTTCGAACGCCTCCAGCAACGGCTGCTCCGCCAGCAGACCCCCTCTCTCAAAAAAAGCCGACGCCGCTCCACCCCCGCCACGCCCTCCGATATTCTCGCCACGCCCTCCGATATTCCCGCCACGCCCTCCGATATTCCTGCCACGCCCTCTGATATTCCTGCCACGCCCTCCAGCGAGCAGACACTCGAGCCCCCCCTCCCCCCACCGCTCCAGACCTGGCGTGCTCAAGCCGCCCTCGCCCTGCCCTCCGAAGAAGAGCTGCACCAGCTCCGCCTCAGCGAGAGACTCGCCGCTCCCCAGCGAGAAGTGCTCGTGCGCCGTCCACTCCTACACTCCAGCGTGGGCGCCCGCATGAAGTTCGCCGATGCGGAAGGCAGCGCCATCGTCGTCGAAGAAATCGCCCTCCAAGCCTATCGCGCCGCCGGTGCCGAAGGGATCTACACCGAAAACGGCTTCTTCACCACCTTGACCACCCTGCTCTGCTGGGACATCTTTTTTGCCCCCGTCCCCGATGTGTTCCAGTCTCGGTATCAAGACGCCCCCCTCGATCTCAACCAGGAAGGCTTCTTTGAACGCCGCCGCCCGCTGATCGAAGCCCGACTGCTCGCCCTGGAAGCCGAACCACTCCGCTTCTTGCACGAACATCACCAGCGGTATCTCGGCTTGGCCGCTCGAGGCGTACTGTGGGAAAAATTCCCACTCCCCATGCTCGAGCAAGGCACCCAAGCACTCGGGGGGAAAACCCTGGCGGGCATCCTCCGCTTTCTGCTGGAAGACCATCGCACCCGCCGCCGTGGATTTCCAGACCTCCTGCTCTGGCAAGACATCGCCCCCCCTAGCTGCACCTCCCCTCAAGCCATCCAGCAGTTCTGGGGCGAAGAAGGCTACGATACCCCCGCCTCCGTCTGGTTCGCCGAGGTCAAGAGCCCCCGAGATCGCCTCAGCCCTGAACAACGCGCCTGGATGAGCCTGCTGCGAAGCCTCGGCCTCCACGTCGAAGTCTGCCGCGTGGCCGAACCCACCCCCTGAGACCCCAAAACCGCCTCGATTACCAAAAAACTGTAAATCCGACCCCCCTTCTTTCCAACATCACTTGAATTTATCTCACCATGCATTATCTTGTATAACAGGATTTTTAAACAGACAGCGGCTGGCTTCAGGCTCTCGCGGAGGGGTCCACCATAAAACATGTACTGGTGATCGAGGATGAGCCCATCTTAAGAGAGATGATGGAGATGATGTTGCACGAGCTGGGGCACTCGGTGCGCTGCGCCAGCACTCAGGTAGAAGCGGAGAAGGCAACGGAAGAATCGTTCGACTTGGCGATCATCGACCTCAGCGTGCTCAAACCGGGCCCGGAGCGCCTGATCCAGCAGCTCCAGGCCCTGCCTCAACGCCCACGGGTGCTGCTCTGCTCAGCCTCTTCGGGCGCTCGAGAAGCGGCTCAACGCTGGTCATGTGATGTGTTGCAGAAGCCCTTCGGTCTGCACGACTTTACGGCCTGCATGCTGCATATCCTGGAGGAGCAGGCCCCTCCCCTCCCATCCGCCTGCTGTTGAGCCGAGGCAAGCCGCTCAGGATTACCGCTCCGTATAACTGCTCAGTATAGCCGCTCAAAAAAAGCATATACCTGCGCCCGCGCGCACGGATACGCATCGCCTCCTCCACTCAACGAGACCGTGCTCCACGCATACGCATCGAGCTGATATTGACCGGCAGGAAGCTCCGCCACCCACAGGTCATCCACCGGCTGATCCGCAAAATAGAGCAGTCGCCCGTTGTTATCACTCAAGGTCAAAAACTGCCGGAGTGTTCCCCCATCGGCACACACTCCATTCACAATCGAGGCGCGGAGCTGCACCTGCAAGGGCTGAAGCAACGAAAAACGCACGATGTCCCGCGCTTCAGACGAGGCGGAACCTTTACCATACCCCACATCATCTTTGGCGGAAGCGTTGGCTTGTAAGCTCACCTCGATGACATCCTCATCTTGAGTGGCGAAGACATCCACGCTGCTGCTCACGTACTCCAGGGTGCCGTCGAGACTGGGCGTGAAGAGGTCCAGGGCGCTGGTCTGCTCGCGGAGGTCGTAGCTGTTGGGATCAACCCGTCCGTTGTCTTGGCCTGTGACGGCGGCGAAGGCACTCTTGGCTTCGAGCTGGAGTCCCGGCACAGGGCAGAGGTCTCCGGTGCTGGCGTCGCAGTCGTTGTCGATGCCGTCGCAGCTCTCGGGAGCGCCTGGGTAGACGCTGCTGTTGGCGTCGTCGCAGTCTCCTTCGGAGGGCAGATAACCATCTCCATCGGCATCGGTTTCAGATCCGCACGGCTGTTGACCCATCAGCAGCACACCTGACACAAGCAGGCTCCAGTGGATGAGCTTCATGTAAACGACCTCCTGGGTAATTTTGGGGTAATTTGGGGGCAATTTTGGTAGAGACGAAGGCAGGATGCCTCTCGTTGAGCCCTCATTTTAACGCAATGTGGGACTTTCGCACCTGCTGCGGTGTGAATTCAGCGTGGCGACCCGGGAGCCTTCGTTGAAACGCCGCTGAAACATCCATGCCCTCTTTTGCGTGGGTCTCCGCGAGCGGTAGCGCCTCCACAGGGGCGAGTGGCGACGCCTTATGTTATAGTGCAGCCTCCAGAGACCCCCTTCAGAGGACATATCATGCACATGGGCTTCTCGACGGGAGGGATTTTGCCCTCTCAGTGGATCAAACAGGCACTGTCGGAAGGGCTGATTCAAGCGGAGCCGGAAGTGGAGCCGCTCCAGCTCCAGCCCAACAGCTTGGATGTGCGGGTGGGCACACGGGCTTATCGGGTGTTGTGCAGCTTTCTCCCCGGAGAAGAAGGGGTGCAGAGTAAGCTGACACGCTTTCAGTGGTACGACCTCACGCTCGACGATGAAGGGGTGGTGCTGGAGCGTAACCAGGTCTACCTCTTTAAGCTGGTGGAGGAGCTGGCGCTGCCTCCTCATGTCTCGGCGAGGGCCAATCCCAAGAGCAGCACGGGCCGACTGGATGTGTTTACGCGACTGGTGACGGAGCACGGGACAACCTTTGATGAGGTGCCAGCAGGTTATCACGGGCCGCTGTATCTGGAGGTGGTGCCCCGCTCGTTTACGGTGCGGCTGCGTCCGGGTGATAGTCTGGCGCAGCTCCGCTTTCAGATTGGGGTGCCCCTGCTGAGTGATGCGGAGACGGCAGCCCTGCTCGACCGAGAGACGCTGGTGCTGGATCCGGAGCTCAAGCCGCTGCGCACGCGGGATCTGCGCTTAGGCGGAGGGGTGTTTCTGTCGGTGTCACTTCCGGCACAGGGGGAGGTGGTGGGCTACCGTGCGCGGAAGAACACCCCCCCCATCGATGTACGCGCGCGAGGTGTGCTGCCGCTGGCGCGCTACTGGGAGCCGGTGGTGGCTCACCCGGATATGCCGGTGATTCTCGAGCCAGACGAGTTCTACATCTTTGCCTCTCGTGAGCTGGTACGGCTGCCGCCGAGCATCTGTGCGGAGATGGTGCCGTTTGATGCGGGCTCAGGAGAGCTGCGCACGCACTACGCAGGTTTTTTTGACTCCGGCTTTGGCTATCAGAGTGGTGGGCGGGTGGAGGCCCATGCAGCGTCGGTGGTGCTGGAGATCCGCAATCGGGATGTGCCCTTTTTGATCGAGGATGGGCATCCCCTCTTTCGGCTGCTGCTGCTGCGCAATCTGGAGGTGCCGGATCAGCTCTACGGGGAGCGGCTGGGCTCTCACTATCAGGGCCAGCGGCTCAAGCTGGGCAAGCAGTTTCGAGGGTAAAAGAGGCAGGCTCAGAGGAGATATATCAAGGTGGAACATCTTCGCATCTCGCATTTTCGTGGCATCCAACAAGGAGAGCTTCGAGGATTTCAGAAGCTCAACCTGCTGATGGGTCCGAACAACTCAGGAAAGTCTGCGGTCTTGGAGGCGCTCTACCTGCTCGAGAGCCCTCAGCCCCTCAACGTGGCCTTTTTGCCGTTCGAGCAGGATCCAAGTTATGCGCAGATGTTGTTGTCTACCGAGGATCAGCTTGCCCTCTCCATTGATGAGTACGGCGATGGAACCCGCAGTGCCATGAAGATGTTGCTCATGCTGATTGCAGTGGCCAACCGTGCGACACCGGAACGGCCCGGCTTATTTCTCTGGGAGGAGCCCGAGCTGTTTCAAAATCCCCGCATGCTCAAGAAGATGTTAGAGGAGCTGGTCCGCATCATTCAACATCGCCCCGTGCAGGTCTTCATTGCCACTCACAGCCTGGAGGTTATGGGACTGCTGCTCAAGCTCACCGAAGAAGGGACACTGCCCCCCAACGATTTGAAGGCGTATCGGCTTCAGCTCAAGAGTGGTGTGCTGACAAGCTCTTGGTACAGCCGAGATAACCTGCTGACGTGGCTTCAAGAGGGACTCGATCCCCGGATTTGGGGCGATTTTTATGTGCCCCTCCGCTTTTACTGGCCTTCTCAGACTGAGGAAACCTTGTTAGCCTAACCCCTTCAGCCCTTCTTTTCGTCTTCCCCTGGTTTTTTCGGTGCGTCGTCGAACAGGATGCGGATGGCCGGGGTCTCCAGGTCGTCGAACTGGCCTCGGCGAGACGCCCACAAAAACGCCCCCACAAACGCCGCCCCCAGCAGCACCGCCGTCGGCAGCATCAGATATAAGATCTCCATGTTAGCCTCTCCCCTCTCGGAAGCCACCGCCCACCAGCGACGAGCCCACCACCGTACCGGAGCTGAACGGCATCAGCAGCGCCGCCAAGAGTGGCCCCATCCAGCCCACCACCGCCAGCCCCGCCCCCAGCACATTATAACCCACACTGAAGACCAAGTTCCGCCTCACCACCCCCAGCGTCGCACGCGCGCCCTCCACACACGTCACCACCGGCAGCAGCCCCGGCTTCGTCAGGAAGATATCCGCCGCTGCAAGACTGGCCTCCGCACCTCCATGCACCCCGATGCCCACCGACGCCGCCGACAGCGCCGCCGCATCGTTGACCCCATCCCCCACCATCACCACCTCTCCTGCTCGCAGCGCCGCCTCCACCGCCGCCAGCTTTTGCTCGGGGCTCAGCCCTCCTCGCACCTCCTCGGGAGGCAGCCCCAGCAGTGCCCCCACCCGTGACACCACCTTCGGATCGTCTCCCGAGAGAATCCCCACCCGAAAACCCAGCCCCTTGAGGCGGTCGAGGGCTTCTTTCGTGTCCTGCCGGATGGGATCCCCAAACCCCGCCACCGCTCGCACCTGCCCTCCCACCCCCAGCACCACCGGCGTATGCCCCCGCGAGAGCACCTGCTCGAGCTGTTCCCGCACCGCCGCCTCCAGCACAATCCCTCGTGCCTCCAGAAAGCGGAGCGCTCCCAGCACCACCTCTTGGCCCTCAAACGACGCCAGCAGCCCGGAGCCTGGCACCTCCCGCACCTCCGACACCGGCAGCACCGGCTGATCCCCCAGCCCTCGCACCACCGCTCGCGCCAGCGGATGAAGGCTCGAGCGTTCCAAGCTGAACAAGAGCGCCTTCGCCTGCCCATCCCCCTCCAGCGAGGTCAGCGACATCGATCCTTCCGTGAGCGTTCCTGTCTTGTCGAGCAGGATATAACGCGCACGCGCCAGCCGCTCCACCGCATCCCCACCTTTGATGAGCACACCGGCTCGAGCCGCCCGTCCGATGGCCACCGCCAGCGCCACCGGTGTGGCCATGCCCAGCGCACAAGGACAGGTCACGATCAGCAGCGCCACCACATGGGTGATCGCCGCATCCGCACTCACGAAGCTCCAGCCGATGGCCGTGAAGAGTGCCAGCGTCAGCACCGTGGCCACAAAATAACCCGTGAGCCGATCCGCGAGCTGCACAATGGGCGCACGACGTGCCGCCGCCGCCTCCATCATGCGCATGAGCTTACCCACCCGCGTTTCTTCTCCCGTCGCGGTCAGCACGATCAGCAGCGGAGACTCGAGGTTGAGCGTGCCCGCAAAGACCGTCTCTCCCACCTGGACCGGAACCGGCTCCGACTCCCCCGACAGCACCGCCCGGTTGAGATGCGAAGCGCCCTCGAGCACCAGCCCATCCGCTGGGATCGCCTCATTCGCCCGCACCCGTACCCGCATGCCCGGCAGCAGCGCATCCACCGGGAGGGTCTTCTCGACCTCACCCTCGACCACCCGAGCAGTGCTCGAGGTGAGTGCCTGGAGCAGCTCCGCCGCCTCACCTGCCGCCCGTTGGCCTCGCCGCTGAAACCAGCGTGCCGTCAGCAGCAGGGTGATGAGCATCGCCAGTGAGTCAAAATAGACATCTCCTCGCCCGACGATCACCCGATAGGCACTGGCCACCGCTCCCACCAGAATGCCCAGCGAGAGTGGCAGGTCCATGTGCAACACGCCCGAGCGTAAGCTGGCCAGCGCGCCCGAAAAAAAGGGCCACGCCGACCAGCCCACACTGGGCAAAAACACCACCAAGCTGGCCCACCGAAAGAGCTGCTCCAGCTCTGGGTCCATGCCGTTAAACTCTCCGGCGTAGAGGGCGATGGCCAGAAACATCACATTCATCGTCACCGCCGCTGCCACTCCAATGCGCATCCAGAGCCGACGTTCCTCCGCACGGCGTAAGAGGGCCACCTCCCCTTGTCTCCAGGGATGAGGCCGATATCCCAGCCCCCCGAGCGCACGCGCCAGCGCCGAGAGTTTGGTGCGTGTCGGATCCCACTCGAGGGTCGCACGCGCGCGTGTGAAGTCCAGCCTTGCTTGAGTACAGCCGGGATCCACCGCTGGCAGCTTCTCCACCAGCCAGACGCAGGCTGCACAGTGGACCCCCTCGAGGTAGAGATCCACCTGCGCCTTGCCGTCGGCGCTCAGCCGCACATGTTTTTGTGTAAATGCGTCGGCGTCGAGCGCCTCAAACTGATCGGTGACCAGGGGTGCGGGCTGGTCCTGGCCTCCGGTGGCTTCGCGGATTTGGTAATACTGCTCGAGACCCGCACCGTGCAGGACCGCATACACCGTCTGGCATCCATCACAGCAGAATGCTTGAAGGGTGATGTCAGAAGTGGAAGGGTGCTCGGCCCGCATCGGGGAGGACGGCTCTGCCGATGGCATCTCTGTTGAGGGCAGACGTGCGGGAGGCACGGGCTGGCCACAGTGGGCGCAGGGCAGGCTCCTGAGCGGCGAAGCAGCGGGAGCGGAAGCAGCGGAAGCAGCGGAAGCAGCGGGAGACGAAGAAGGGGTGGGGGCATCGGCGCTCATGACAGGCTCTCGCAGGAAGAAGAAGGGGGTCAAACACGTCACCGCGCGCCAAGTTTATCGAGACACGCGGCGCGTCCGCAGGGTGGGTTACGCCGTGAGACGCAACGAAAAATATTTGGAGTGATAGAGGCTCTCCGCCATGATCTGGAGCTGCTCCTTGGGAGGGCGAGAGCCGTGGGTGGTCATCCACCACTCATAGGCTCCGGCACCGTGGAGGTAATATTCTCCATCATTTTTGCTCTGGGCCAGCTCAACGATGTCCTTGAAGGCTTCGAGGTCTGCACCGGGGAGCGGGTCGAGCTGATAATCCATTTTCTTGTCGGCGTGGATGTTCACATGGAGCAAGAAGTGGGTAAACTCAATATGTTTATGGTGATTGTTCCCGGAGATTTTAAAGGGAATCTGATCGGGATCCACTTCTCCGCGCTGTTGTTTGTAGAGCATGGTGCGCAGCTCTTCGATGGCCACCGCAGCGCCTTTATCGGCCCTGTGACCTTCTACAAACATGGTCCGCTCCAGCTCTTTGAGCAGAGGTTCTAGCCGGGCTTCATCGACCACCAGGTTGAAGCTGGCAAAGAGGCGGTTAAACTCTGCCCGGAAGGTCTCTGAATACTCTCGAGAAGGGCGAGCGTCTGAGCGTTCCTGCGCTTTACGGGCGCGTGCTTTTTCGCGGGCTTTGGCTTTGGCGGCGGCTTTTTCTTTGGCACTGGCCGATTTCATGCGATGGGCTCCGAAAGAAAATGGAATAATCAGGAGGGTTGTGGGCCTCCTCATGGCACACGACACCATAACAGAGGGACGTCGAATCCTCTACCAGAACATATTGAGCGGCCCTTGTGCGTCTGCCGAAGAAGTCCCCTGGGGGAGCCTCGGGTGGCATCACGGCACCCTGAGCAGCCGGAAGGAAACCGTATGAGTCTCATGGTTCGCTGGAGAGCCCTCTTGAGCCTGCTGGGTGTCGTGACCCTGTTGCATGCGGCCCAGCTCATCCTGTATCCGGTGGATCTCAAGTGGACGGTGGCCTTGATTGGCACGGCGATTTATGCCGTGGCCTCCGTGGGGGTGTATCAGCGACGACGTTGGGGGTTATGGGTGAGCTTGTTTCCGATCATGGCGGCGGTTTTTGTGGGGGCCGTGCTGTTGCTGGGCCCTCCGCCGGACGCACCGACCTTCAAGTTTAACTTCTTAACTGCCTTTGCGGGCGTGCTCGAGCTGCCGATGGTGGTGCTGGCTTCCTCACTTTTGCGTGAGAAAGACGTCGGTGGAAAAAAAATGCACTCCGTCTGAAACGTGATTCATTCGACAGAAGAAAGTGATCGAGTGTTTCAGATGCATGATGTATCCGCGACAAGTGGGTTCGTTCATGGATAATACAACGTTGCAATACGTTAGCGGCGGCGGTATAACACCCGGAAGGATCTGACAATTGCTTTACATAACAACGAGCAGTTCATTCCACCATTGCATAAATGAGTGGGGGAGGCACAGATGACCTCAAAAAGCCCCCAAAACCAAGAGCCCATCGCCCCCAGCGTGTCCAGCTCGCTCCAATACCGGACCCGCGCCGATGAGCCGCCCGTCCAAGGCTGGCCCATCCTGATCGTCGATGATGACGAGAGCATCTTGCTGATCTCCAAGATGGTGTTGAGCCGCGTGACGGTGTTGGGCAAACCCCTGCAGCTCAGCTTGGCACGCTCAGGACAGCAGGCCCGCGAGCTGGCCGCTCAGCGCACCTTTGCCGCCGCCATCGTCGATGTGGTGATGGAGACCGACACCGCAGGGCTCGACTTCATCGCTTGGCTGCGTGACCAACCCCACGGCAGAGCCACGCGGGTGGTGGTGCGCACCGGTCAGCCCGGACTGGCGCCCGAAGAAGAAGTCTTACGCACCTATGAAATCAACGACTACTGGTCCAAGACCGAGCTGAGCGCCCGACGCATCCGCACGGCGATGACGGGCATGATTCGTTCTTATCACGACCTGATGGTGGTGGAACAACAACGACGCGATGTGTCGGATATCCTGATCGCGCTCCCCGGCCTGCTCAGCCAACGCAGCGCGACCCGCCTGCTGCATGCACTCGCCAACACCACCGGGCATCTGTTTGGCACCCTCAACACGGTCCTGATGTTTATTGAGCTCAACGACACCGCTCTTGAGCACGCTCAAGTGATTGCCTCCACAGAAGAAGACCTGACAGAGCGGGGTCTGCCTCTGCAAGAGCGGCTCTCCGCTCATGAGCTGGCGCTGCTGGAAGAGAGCGAACAGCAAGGGCGGATGGTGGCACGGGATCACAGTGTGGCGCTGCTGTTGCGGACGGGCTCTGGGCGAGGGGTGGCGCTGCTGGGCCGTGGATGGTCTGGACATGAGCACTGGCGGCATGATCTCACCGATATTTTGGTACGGAACTCTTTGGTCTTTTTAGAGTCCCTGCTGGCACGGGCCGCACATTATCATGCCCTGGAGCGCCAGCTCCGCCACGACGAACACACCGGACTGCCGAACCGACGAGGTCTGATGGAAGCCCTCGACGAGGGCTGGCAGGAGCGCGCTTATCAAGCCCTGATGCTGGTCCATCTGGTGCGCCTCAGAAGCATCAACGAAGCGTATGGCCAGGAGGTCGGAGACGAAGCCCTGCTGGTGGCCACCCGTCGGCTCAAGACCCTCGAAGGGGAAGCCTTCGTAGCGCGTCTGGATGGTGGCACCTTCGCCCTCGCGCTGCACACCGGTGCCGGAGAGGTCGAATCTTTTGTCGCCCGAGTGGTCCAGCTCTTTGACGTCCCCTTTGAGCTCGAGCGTGTGAAGGTCTTGGCCCCTGTTTTTGTGGGGGTGACCCTCCTCGATGCCCCGGGTGCCCTGAGCTCCCTGCATCATGCGGATCTGGCCCTCAAGGATGCTCGGCGAAAAAACCTCCACCCGTGGACGTTTTATGAGCCCTCCCTGGCGGCGGTGGATGTCCGTAACGCCTTATTGCTGGCAGAGCTCCATCATGTCTGGCAGACCGACGAGCTCCTGGTGCATTATCAGCCGATTGTGTCACTCAATGGTCGGCATATCTTGGGGGCGGAGGCGCTGTTACGCTGGAATTCCGCCCGTTTTGGCCTGCTCTCGCCGCTGGAGTTTATCCCGCTGGCAGAACGCAGTGGGCTGATCACCCGCATCACGCTGAGGGTACTGCATCAGGCGCTGAAGGCCCTCGACCTTTGGCAGTCGTTCTCGCAAACGCTGTATGTGTCGGTGAATGTCTCGCCGCTGTCTCTGTTGGAGCCGGATTTTGTGAAGCAGGTGCTGGAGGTTCTAGGAGACCGAGACCCCAGCGGCTTACGCCTCGAGATCACCGAGAACGAACGGCTCAGCTCTGACGAGCACTGTCAGCAGCGCATGCAGGAGCTGCGCGCCCGAGGCATCCGCTTCATCGTGGACGACTTTGGGACCGGTTATAGCTCCCTCTCACACCTGAATCGCCTCCCCTTTGAGGCGCTGAAGATCGACCGAAGTTTTGTCCATCAGCTCACGGAGGGAGTCCAAGACGCTCACCGGCGGCTGCTGGAGGCCATGCTCGGGGTGGCCAACGCGCTCCAGCTCATGGTGACCGCCGAGGGCATCGAGACCGAAGAGCAGGCTCAGCTCCTTGAGGGGTTGGGGTGTCCTCAGGGTCAAGGTTTCTTGTTCGGGAGGCCCGCTCCAGAAGCAGCGCTGACGATGCGCCTCCAGAAGCTGAGCCCCCCTTAATTCGGCTGCCATACCAACGGACCCCAAGGGACGCTGCACTGCCCCCTTAATCGGAGCAGTCCAGCTCAGCGGATTGAACCACGGCCATTTTCGGGAGCAGAACGTGTTAGAGCAGGAATCGCTGAGAAATATCTTAGTACTTGGAAGCCGCCGCGAAGAGTTTTTAGTGCTCGAGCAGCTCAGTGTCTCCAGCAACTCGAGCGTGTATCGAGCGCTGAGAATATCCGATGGACTGCCTGTCATCCTCAAACGTCTGGAGAGCTCAGACCACTCTCTGACGCGACATGCCCGCTACCATCAGGAGTTTCTGCTCACCCATCAGTTTAGCAGCGCGGGTGTGGTCCATGCGCTGGAGCTGCTCCAAGACGGATGGCAGCTCACGATTTGTTTTCAAGACACCGGTGGGTACGCCCTGCGAGCGCTGCAAGCCCGCATGCGCCTGGGTGAGCTGAGCTTGTTCATCCCGCTGGCCATCCGCATCTGCCGTGCGCTGAGTGTTTTGCACAGCCATCACATCGTGCATAAAGACATCAACCCGGGCAATATCGTGTGGAATCCCGATACCGATCTGCTGGAGCTGATCGATCTGGGCCTCGCCACACAGCTCACGCAGGAAGTTCCGCAGCATCTGCCTCCGACGGTGCTGGAAGGAACCCTGCCCTACATCTCCCCGGAGCAGACCGGACGGATGAACCGACGGCTGGACTATCGCAGCGACTATTATTCTCTGGGGGTCACGTTTTTTGAGCTGCTGACCGGCAAGCTGCCCTACGACTTTGTGGATCCGCTGGAGCTGGTGCATGCTCATCTGGCTGCGGAGATTCCCTCCGTGCGCCACCTGCGCCCTGAGATTCCGCCGATTCTGGAAGGCATCGTCAAAAAGCTGATGTCCAAACAAGCTGAGGATCGTTATCAAAGCCTCACGGGTCTGATCGCCGACCTCGAGACGTGTTATTCGCTCCTGCTGAATCGACAAGACCTGCCCGTGTATGAGCTGGGCTTAAGAGACTTCTCGGTCGAGCTGCGTCTGAAAGAAAAACTCTACGGGCGAGAACGCCAACGAGACACCCTGCTGGAAGCGTTCTCACGCACCGGACAAGGTCGCCCCGCGCTGCTGCTGGTGTCGGGATACTCCGGGATTGGGAAGTCTTCGCTGGTCCAAGAGCTGTATCGGCCCATCACCGCTCGACGAGGTCTGTTTGCCACCGGAAAATTCGATCAGTATCGTCGAGGGATCGCCTACAGTGCGCTGTCAGCAGCCCTGCAAAGCCTGGTGCAGCAGCTCCTGATGGAGCCCGAGACCCTCCTCCAAACCCTGCGCGCTCAGCTCCACGAGGCGCTGGGCAACGGAGCAGGGGTGGCCGTCGAGCTGGTCCCGGAGCTCACACACCTGCTCGGCAATATTCCTCCTCTGGAACAACTGACGGGACTGGAAGCCCAGAGCCGCTTCCAGCAGGTGATGCAGAAGCTCCTGCGCACGCTGGCACAACCCGGACGCCCGGTGGTCCTCTTTTTGGATGACCTCCAGTGGGCCGATATCCCCAGCCTGAACCTGCTGGAGTTCCTGCTGAGTGACGAACAACCCGCCCCGCTGCTGGTGATGGGTGCCTATCGAGATCATGAGGTGCAAAAAGGGCACCCCTTCCTGCGGATGGTACATGCGCTGGAACGGCAAGGCACTCCCATCGAGTGTGTCCAGCTCCCGCCCCTCCAGGAAGAGCACCTGCTGGAGCTCCTGCACGACGCACTGAACCTGCCCGAAGAGGAGCTGCTCCCCCTGGCGGTGGTGATTTACACACATACCCTGGGCAATCCGTTTTTTGTGGGGCAGTTCTTGCGCGAAATCCACCACCGTGGCCTGCTCTGCTACGATCCGCAGCTCGGACGCTGGACCTGGGATGTGATGGGCATCGAAGCCCAAGGCTTCACCGACAATGTGATCGACCTGCTGGCCAACAACCTCCGCCAGCTTCCACCGGCCACCCAGCACATGCTGGAGCTGGCCGCCTGCATCGGCAATCCGTTCTCGGTGGAGCTGCTGGCCCGCGTGCTGGAGAAGAAATACACCGAGGTGGTCCATGCCATTTGGCCCGCCCTCGAGAAAGGTTTTGTGGAGAGCTTGAGCGGCTCCCACCTCGAAGCACTGGCGCGTGTAGAAGAAGCCTCCGGCCAAGCGGGCTCGTTGGTGTGTCGTTTCGTGCATGACAGGATTCAGCAGTCGGCGTATCAGCTTCTCTCGGCGTCGGAGCAGACCGCGCTCCACCTGCGGATTGGCCGACAGCTCCTGGCCACCCTCTCGGCCTCGGAGCGCGAGCAGGCCCTCTTTTCGCTGGTCACGCAGCTCAACCAAGGACGCTCCCTGATCACCTCTGAAGCAGAGCGCATTCGGCTGGTCCAGCTCAACCAGGAAGCGGCAGAAAAAGCGCGGCGTTCCGCCGCCTACGAGAGCGCCGCCCAAGCCCTGGCCGTCGGATGTGAGCTGCTGTCCAACCATCCGTGGGAAGATTATCACAGCCTCAACTTTGAGCTGCACCTGCGTGCGGCAGAGTGCGCTTACCTCCTGGGCCATTTTGACCAAGCCGATGCACTCTACGAGGTGCTCAAGCGCCAGCTTCTCAGTGACGAAGAGGCGCTCAACATCGGGATGGTGCAGGCCGATCACTACCTGTTTCAAGCCCGCCACCTGGAAGGGGTGGAGGTGGCCCGGACGTGTTTCTTGCGGCTGGGGCTGGAAATTCCAGCCTCTCAAGATGCTATCGAGCAGACACTCAAGCTCGAGATCCAGCGGGTTCAAGCCCTGCTCGCCACCCGCAGCGTCGAGACCCTGCTCGACCTACCTGTGACTCAAGACCCCTTCGCCACGGCCAAAGTGCGCCTGGCGTATGGCATTTTTCTCAACAGCTTCCTGTCGGGACAAGGCACCCTGGCGTTTCTGGCCCTGGCCATCGGCACCCGCAGCTCGATGGAGCATGGGAACTGCTCCTTCTCGGGATACACCTACACCGGCTTTGGCATGGTGCTGTATTTGCTCCAGAAGGAGTACGCACTCGGCTACCGCTTCGGATATGTGGGTGTGCGCCTGTCGGAACGATTTCCAGATCTCTCGACGCGCTGCAAAGCCAATTTCCTGTTCGCTGCCGACGTCCACAACTGGACGCAGCCCATCCGCAACGGACAAGCCTACTACGACCGCGCGTATCAGCTCGCGCTCGAGAGTGGAGACTGGGTGACACTCGGTTATGTGGTGGCGCAAAGTGGCTCGGATCGACTCACCAGCGGGGTGAGGCTGGAGACGCTGCTGCCCATCTTGCAGGAACAACGGCATCTCTTGATACGCGCTCAGAACGAAGATGGCTTGGGTCTGCTGCATGTGGCCTCACTCAACCCGATCATGTGTCTGATGGAGCAAAGTCTGGCCCCGGGTTCACTGGACACGGAAGCATTCTCTCAAGGGCCGTACCTGCAAAAACACGCAGGGAACCACTTTTATGAAGCGTGGTGTTATTCGGGACATATTCGGGTGGTCTATCTGCTCGGCCAGACCGAACGTTACGCGGAATGCGCGGAGTGGGTCAAGATCGTCGAGCAGTACATCCCCAGCCACGCCAAAGTCCCCGAGTGCTGCTTCTACGGCGCGCTGATGCGGCTGGAGCTGGCGTCCACGGCCACCACCCTGGAACAACAACAGCTCCATCGGCGAGAGCTGGATCGACTGCTGGTGCGGCTCCGCGAGTTTGCAGTGGCCTGCCACGCCAACGTACAACACCGGCTGGAGCTGCTGCTCGGAGAGCTCGCCCGCCGCCAAGGCCGCCGTGGAGAAGCCCTCGAGCACTTTGAGACCGGCATCCGCTTGGCTCAAGAAGCAGAGATGCTCCCCGTCGAGGCCCTGGGTCTCGAGCTGTACGCCCGCCTGTGGAAAGATCTGGAACGCCAAGAGCTCGAAGGCAGCCTGCTCCGCGAAGCGCGGGTGCGTTACGCACACTGGGGGGCATCCGCAGTGGTGCATCGGCTGGAGCGACAACATCCGTGGGCCTTTCAACGCACTCCCCGCGTCGGCGGAAGCCACCACAGCGAGACCCTGAACATCGCCTGGGAGGCAGATCCCAGCGTCCCCCATGCCTCCACACCCCCACGCCGCCCCTATCAGGTGCTGGATATGACCAGCATGGTACAGGCTTCGCACGCCCTCTCAAGCCAGAACAACGTCGCAGAGGCCAGCCGAAACCTGCTCGAGATCGTGCGCATCAACGCCGGGGCTCAACGCTGCATCCAGATCGAGGTCTCGGAAGCCGGAGCCCTGGGCTACCTGCGCGCCATCGTCGATGAGTCCGGCACTCATCCTTCCTTAAACTGGTCGCTCGAGGAGGAACGGGCTCAAGAGGTGGTGGCGCTTTCGGTGGTGCGGTATGTCCTGCGCAGCCAGCGGGGGGTGGTGCTCTCCAATGCGGCGCTCCAGGGGGAGTTCGTCCAAGACTTCTATATCCAACAAAAACAAGTGCGCTCGGTGCTGTGTCTCCCCCTCCAGAGCCAGGGGCAGATCCGAGGCGCACTGTACCTCGAGAATAACCTCAGCGCGGGCGTCTTTACCCCCGACCGGCTTGAGCTGCTCCAGCTCTTGGCCACCCAGCTTGCCATCACCATGACCAATTCAAGCCTCTACCATGACCTCGAGCAGCACAAAAATAACCTCGAGCGTTTGGTCCAAGAACGCACACACGCCTTGCATGAGACCCTCGAGACGCTCAAAGCCACTCAGCAAGAGCTGGTCCGCAGTGCCCGCTTGGCGGCCCTCGGGAATACCGCCGCCGGAGTCGCCCACGAGCTCAATACCCCGCTCGGGGTGGCCCTCACCGCCGAGAGCCTCATGTCCGAAGAGCTGAGCAGCCTCCGACAGATGATCTCTGAACCTCACCCACCGCATGATATGATGGAAGAGACCCTCGAGCGTGTTCTCGAGGCCAGCCAGCTCACCCGCCAGAACCTCGAACGGGCCGCTCAGTTGGTGAAGACCTTCAAACAAGTGGCGGTAGACCGCTCTCGCTCAGAGCTGCGTGCGCTGCGCATCAAGAGTTACCTTGAAGAAGTGTTGCTCAGTCTCTCGCCGCTGGTGAAACGACATCTGCTGACTCCCAGCTTTGTGGCAGGCAGCGTCAATCCCGACTACATCTGCGATGCAGGACTGCTGGCCCAAGTGCTCACCAACTTGCTCGAGAACGCCGGACTACACGCCTATCAAGGCAGAGGTGGACCGGTCGAGATCGGCATCAGCAAGGATGAACGTGGCATCCATATTCAAGTGCGGGACTTCGGCCTCGGCATGTCGGAAGAGGTCGCCTCCTCCGCATTTGATCCGTTTTTTACCACCTTGCGGCGAAACGGAGGCTCCGGGCTCGGACTCCACATCGTTCACAATGCCGTGACCGAAGGACTCGGCGGACAGCTCACCCTCACCACCAAACCCGGAGAAGGCTCGGTCTTCGGCATCCATCTGCCCCTCATCTCACGCCCGGCGCCCCAAGCGAAGCTGTAAAACGGGCGCACGCAGGGGCGGGGCGCATCATGATTCGCCCTCCCCTTCCGTCGGGTCGGTCTTCGTCGGTCGGTCTTCGTCGGTCGGTCTTCGGCGGGGCGCATCATGATTCGCCCTCCCCTTCCGTCTCACCAGAAGCTGTTGAGGTTGCTTCCCAGGCCGCTGTCTTGTTTACGGTTCATGAAGAAGGAGTTCTGACGATAGAGGATCTGACCATACGCAGCACGAGCAGGTGCCAGATCCCAATAGACTGCACGCTCGCGGAAGATCACATCGGAAGGAGACTGTTCGCGGGTGATGGCACGCAGAAAAGGCGCCTGGAAATCCAGCATAAAAGCCAGATCGGCATCCTTGAGCGGCGCGTCACGGGAGATGTCTGCGCCAGAGCCAGCAGCAGTACGATCCCAACCGGCAGAAGCAGAATTACGCTCGCCCAACAGGTCATCGGGGAGCTCTTTGCGGCGCGGAGCGGTGCGGCCCGCAAATGGCAAGGACGAGACGTCTTCGGATACACCACCCTTACGTGCCGCACGCTCCCACGCGCGGTCACTGGCGATGCTCCGATAGCCCCCCAGGAGGGGACCATATGACGTCATTCCGGCCATCCTGGCCTCAACAAGAGATGTTCATCCATGAACGCACCCACCACGGGGCATCCCACGCCTTACATGACTCTTCGACGGCTTAAACAGGTTCTTGAAAAAAAATGAGCTGGATCCAAAAAAATCGGCAGGAGCAAAATCGGAGGAAAAATAAGGACTACTGAAGACCCTTCAAGATGATGCCCAGTCCCACCACCAGCAAGACCAAGATCAAAAGCACCATCTGCCACAGAGGACGAACCGGGGTCTGAGAGGTAGAAGGCGCGGAGGTGCTCGCCGCAGGGGCCATCACGGTCGGAGCCACCGGGATCGGCGCTCCGGCCATCCCCTGAGACGGACGGGCCTGAGCACCCTGCGAGGATCCCACCGATTGCCCCATCGAGACTTGACCTGGATGGCCCATGCCTCCCCCCTGAGCAGGTGCCGAGGGCCGCGAAGCCCCCCCCACAGGAGGCAATGGCAACGGCGCAGGCTCCCACCCCGGCGCAGAGGCGGACGCCCCCGGTCCCGCTGCTCGAGGCGGCACTCGACCTGGTCCCGAGCTCTCACCGTGACCCGGAGATATCGCCGGACGCGGATCTCGAGTGCTCATGCCCGCCCAATCGACAGGTCCAGCGGTGCGAGGCGGCAGGAAGGGATCGGGGTTGGTCTCGTCGGACGAACCAAAACCAGCGGTGCGAGACATAAAACGTTCGTCAGGGCTGATGGCCCGCGTGCGAAGCTCCGACCAGTCGTCTTGAGCAGCGGCGGAGGCCGGAGGCATGGCCATCTGAGCGGTGGAACGAGCGGCGCCAGCTCCCACGTTGCCGGTGGCCCCCATACCACTGGCCCCCATACCACTGGCTCCGGGCATTCCAGCAGCGGGCATCTTCGGGGCCGCGACGCCACCCGCCGGAGCAGGAGGCACCGGATTGATCACCACCCGCGAAGGTGACGCGGGTAACCCAGCCGAGGCTCCCGCCAAGTTCCGCACCGGTGCCGCCAGCTTGATGTCAGGGGGCGCATCGCTGAGGTTGATGGCGGTGGTACGCAGCTCAGACCAATCGGCAGAGCTCGTGGCAGGCGATATTTCAGGGCTTCCCGTGCGCTTCTGAACCGGGATAACAGGATCAGACTGAAATGGATTCCCACGCGGCGGCTGCAAGGACATGGCCACGGTGCTGTTGACAGCTTCGTCTTCTTCCAGCTCGATCATGTCGGAGAAGGCGGTGCGCTCGTCGTCTTCCAGGGCGGTCAGAATGGGACGTCCCGTCACAGGCATTGGGGAGGACATCGGAGCCGGAGCGCCTGTCATCCCCGCTGAGGGCGTCGGAGGTCGTGTCACCGGCTGTCCCGGAAAAGGAGCAGGGGCCACCCGCGCCACCCCTGGGCCCACTTCTCGGGGCAAACCAGCGCCCGGTCCCGCCAAGGGGAGGTTGGAAGGGGAAGGAACCCGAGAAGGCTCTCCAGCAGGTCGAGCAGGCGGAGGCGAAAAAGGCCCGGTCGCCCGAGCGGCTGGAGGCACGGGCTGAGAAGCGCCCGACGGAACGGGTGCACCGGGTACTCGGGCGGGCGTCCCGAACCCTGCACCTGCCACACCGGTCTGAGCCATCGCGGGGGCTGGCGCGACAGAAGCAGGCACAGAAGAAGGCACAGAAGCAGGGTTTACCACCGGCACGGCCACAGCGGTACGAGGCACCGGACCCGGCACCGGGGCTTGTCCTGACACCATCGCGCCCAAGTTCTGAGTGGGAGGTGCGATGATCGGTACGGAAATCCGAGAAGCGGTGGAGCGACGACTCTTGACGGGTTTGCCCAATCCCACCATGAGCTGCTCGATCCAGGTCTGGGTGTCGATGGTGCGGGGAAGCTGGGTCTGGAGCCGACGAAGCTCTGGGATCACGTCGTCGATCTGAGCAGGACGGCGGGCCACTTCACGCTGCAACATCCACTCCAAGAGGGGGGCCATACGCTGGCTATAGGCGTTCTCTTGAACCATCGCGGCGAGGGAGGGGCCCACTTGGGCTTCTTGCACGTTGCGCAGGGTCTTGATGGAGTTGCTGGGATCAAAAAAGAGCGGACGGAGGGTCACCATCTCATAGGCAATGGAGCCCATCGAGAAAATATCGGAGCGCTGGTCGATGCGCAGATCGCCGAGTGCTTGCTCAGGGGACATATACTGAGCGGTGCCTTTGAGCACACCGTCGTAGGTGGTACGGCGAAGGTTGGTCTCAGCTCGGGCGATGCCGAAGTCGGCGATCTTGATGGCACCGAAGTTGCTCACCAGGATGTTGGTGGGCTTGAGGTCTCGATGCACCATGTTGAGGGGGTTGCCGTATTCGTCCTCGGCTTTGTGGGCGTAACGCAGGCCGTCAAAGAGCTGAAGGAGCAGCTCCACCACGATGGCTGGAGGGATGGGCTGGCCATTTTTATTGTGATAGTTGATGACCTGACGCAGGGTCACACCGTGGACGTACTCCATCGCCAGGTAATGGATGCCCTGTTCCTGTCCAAACTCGAGGGTCTGAACAATATGATGATGGTTTAGAAGGCCACCCAGGCGTGCTTCGTCAAAGAAGCTCTTCACAAAGTCGGGGTCTTCTCCCAAGTGCGCCAGCACCCTCTTGAGGGCCACTTCTTTGGTGAAGCCCCCTTGCCCACGGCTGAGCGCATAGAAGACCTCGGCCATGCCACCCTGGCCAATCTTCTCCAGCAGTTGATATTTTCCAAATTCTATAGTATTCATGCCTGTATCGTAGCACTCTCCAGAACGTGCGTCAAGGCTGCAAAGTCTCGCACACACGCACACTTTCGGACCTTTTGTCAAGCAAAACAGGGGCAAATCCCTGCGCAATCAGCCGTCAAAACAATCGTTTGAGTACACGTTCTCAGTGCCAACATTGACATGTGTGGATGTCGCTTCTCATACCCTATACCTTCCCCACTCCACACGAATGTGTCGCATGATGTGAGGGGAGCGGTTCGGCCAGGGCAACGGGTGAAAAAGCTCAGGCTTGGGGCGGCTGGATTCACTTTCTGGGTGAGTGCATGACAGGACACAAGGGCTGGCGGTGGCGGAGGGGCTTAGGCTGCACGCGCCACAGGCTTCTCAGAAGGTGCAGGTATCACTCAGGAATAACCTGTCGGACAAGTCAGAGCGGAGCTTGGCACCCGAGGGCTGGCCGTCGGCAGGCACAAAGTTGGCAATCGAGGCAAACTTGGTGGCAAAGGCGGTCACGACGTCGTTGGAACACGCAGAGGTGCCTCGGTTATACTGAGGTTTGGCCGCCAAGTATGCCTTCAACACATCGTAGGTGTGCTGAAGGGCCAACACCGTCTGGTCAGAGTGCAGGGCGATCTTATAGCCTCGGCTGGTGGCGGGGGTCTTGACAGTCACCGTCCCCGAGCCAGGCAAGCCGTTGGCCAAAACACCAAAATCTCCCGCATAATGGCCGGAGGCAAATCCACAAGGCGACTGGGTATTGGCACCGAAGTTGTGGGTGGTGCCTCCACAGGGACGATGAGAGTAGGCATCCTGCAAGGAGTGCAGGAACACGCCCATCGAGGCCAAGCTGCCGGGCGCCACGTCTTCTTCAGGATGATATGCAGCAATCGGGCCGCTGATGCCATCCGTTTCGCTATAAACACATGAATTCAAAGGATTTTCACCCTGAGTCCAAGCCCAGAGGCCACTCAGGCTCACCATGTCACGGGGAGGTGTCGGCAGCGGATCATCCGACTCGGCAGAGCACTGCACCGCCGTAGGAGACTCCAAGGAGGCCAAGGAGTGATTCCAATGGAAGGTATAGGACTCACGCACCACTTCGTTGGACTGATTGCGCGAGAAGCTCCGGTAGGTAAAATCGGGGGCGATCAACATGCCGGTCTTGGCCAATCCCTCGACGACGGTGCCACCATTCTGGGCCACCAAACCAGCACATTGCTTTGCGGAGGTGCCATCAATGAAAGGCACCCACAGCTCCAAGTCGTACTCGGTGGCAACGTCGGTGCCTTCATTCCAAGCCGCAATGATCAAGGCAGAGCACCGATCAAACCCCGCTGCCACGGCCAGGGCTGCGGTAGCGTTAAAATGCACGGAGTTCTTCTTCATGTCACGCGGGCGCTTGTAGGAATAGCTGGAGTCCCAATCGGGCCAAGGATTACAGCCGTTGGTGTCGGCTTGGGTCAGGTTCCCCATTTCGTTGCACTTCAGATATCCGAGACGGGCGTTGTCGTCGTTGCCCTCTTCAAAAAAGGCATGCGCCGTAGACGACATCGCAAAAAGCGCAATTGAACAAGCGGCTATCTGGGCTTTCATGGTGACTCCTTACAGGATTGAGAAAATCGGTCTCGACACGGAACTGTTCATACACTTGAAGGATCTGGACGAAGTCGTCAAGCGTGCTCTTGTGCCCGCTCTTCATTTCAGCGTTGCCAGATGCGTCAGCTCACGCACCCTCATTCTTATGTCAAAGGAGCCGGTCTGCCTCATGCCTCATGCCTCATGCCTCATGCCCGGAATCCGCTCTTATAAACGCATCATACCCCGGACTGCTGCAAAAAAGAAAAACCTTCGTCAAAAGACCACAGCATGGTTTGAGCCGGAACATTTCAGTGGAGCTGCTCAAGTAGGACGCGCTGCGGAGCTCAGGCCCAAACCCGTCCGCAGGCCATATGACACCGCGTATGCAGGACCGTTTAGGGCAAGTCAGGGCAAGTCAGGGCAAGTCAGGGCAAGGGCACCACCGGCAGAATCAACTGAGAGGGCCGGGTGATGTCGTGATACACGCTCTGATCGGCTTCGATCACCGTACCGTCTTCGGCTTCGATGGCCGCGCCGGTGTTCGGGTTGACCTTAAACCGAGAGGCGTTGCTGGAGGAAATCGCCACGCGCACACGATGGCCCGCGTTAAACACCTGGGCGGTAGACCACAGGTCCACGTCCAGGGGATACACCACACCAGGCTCGGCCAGCACTTCTCGGTCAAAACCTTCGCGGAAGCGCAGGCGGGCAATACCATCCAGGAGCAACATCGAACGCCCATCCGGATAGACGTCAGTCAGCTTGACGGTAAAATCGGTGTCCACTGCACTGGTCGAAACCCATAGCCGGGCCTTCACGCGCCCCGTAATGGCCAAGGGCTCGGTCAGGACGGGGGTCTCAAAGATCAACACGTCGCTCCGGCTCTCCACGCTGCGCTGATCGTAAGGCCCAGAGACCAAGACCAAGTTGTTCCCGCCCACGGTGGGGACCGGATCCGCCGGGTCGTACACATAGGTCGATGGGGCCACGCCTCCAGGAGGCTGGCTCCGGCTCAAGCCTCCTCCCGACTGGAGATAAAAAACAGTCGGTGTTGAGGGCACGGGCCAAAAGTCAGCGGTCTTCCAGATGTTCCAGCGGGTGCTGCTCTCAGTCACGTCTCCCATGAGGTAATATCGCACGGGCGCTTCGGCGTCGATGCCGTTGGGGGTGCCTTTCAGCCAAAAGTCAAACCAGCGCAGCTCGTCGCCCCACTCCAGGATGGCGTTGTCGGGAAAGGTCAGCTCGCCCACGGTCGGACCACCGCTGGCATGGCTCCAAGGGCCCATCACCAGCTTCTGCGTTCCACGCGCACCGTCGCCTCCAGAGGTCTCGGCACCGGTAAAGATGTCTAAGTTGCCCTGGCTGAAGATGTCGTACCAGCCTCCCACGGAATATACCGGCACGTTCACCCGCGCATACTGCTCCTGAAGGGAGACCGGATCCCAAAAGCTGTCGTCCACGTCGTGACGCACCACGGCTTCATATGAGGCGGTCTGGCCCAAAGCATCTAGCCAGTTGGTCACCATCTCGTCTCTCAATACACCTCCCCAGTATGAGACGTCGTAGTACAGGTTGCCCGTCCCCACCAGCACGTACAGGCACGTCAAGGAAGGGGGAGTCGAACCCGCCGCCAGTAAAGACGAAATCGAGAGGGCGGAGGCTCCATACATACACACCTGGCCATCGGACCAGTCGTTGGTGGCAATCCACTCGACGGTGTCGTATCCATCTTGACGGGTGCCCCAGGCGTCGTCGGTAAACATCATAAACTCACCGCCCGAGTCTCCAAACCCCCGCATGTCTTGCGATACCGCCGCAAACCCATTGGTGTTGAGGGCTTGAGCGGTGCTCGCCATCCCATCTCGTCCATAAGGGGTGCGAAATAACACGGTCGGCGCAGTCCGGTTGGCCAAGGGATAAGTGTCGGTGGCCAATGACACACCGTCTCGCATGGGGACCATCTTGGTCTTACTCCCACACCCATCAGCCCCCATCAACAGGAGCCCCGACAGGGTCAAGCTCGACATCAACACCACGCGATACACCCGATGAGGCAGGATCAAACGCATGAAACCTCCGCTGGATGGAATGGATGGAGCACAGGCGGAGCCACTCGACACAGCTCTCAGGAGCCACCGGTTCAGGGTAACGCTCGTTTGAGGGCCTCGGGCTCCACTCACCGTCGGCAGGATAGCCGGGGGATGATGGGCATGACGAGCAGAACCGACTCGATAGTTCATTTTCTGGTGAGGGAGGAGTGGGAGAGACAGGTCAGGCGGTGGGGACACTCAGACGCTGCAAAAACGGCCTCAAATCCGCATAGTCGGCACCGTAGGAGAGGATGCGAAGACACTTCACGTCTCGATGACGATCTTTAAGAGGCACTACCTCTAGGGCTCGT
Source organism: Myxococcota bacterium (assembly GCA_046075485.1). Taxonomy (GTDB): domain Bacteria; phylum Myxococcota_A; class UBA796; order JAJRTE01; family JBJTQF01; genus JBJTQF01. The sequence goes on from JBJTQF010000002.1 coordinate 26,648, forward strand.
ACCAGCACAAAATGCGAGCGGGGAGACGTTGAGAGGATCCCTCCCATCCACTCTAGGAAGGCTCCCACGTTGGGGTCTTCTAACCCCCCCCCACACCCCACGAAGATCAAACTCGAGGTGATGGCGATGGACTGGAGCTGAGCCTGAACTTGGGAATCTTTGACCACATCGCGATACTGGAACAGATCCAAGACAACGGTGGCAGGCTCCTCCCAATACCCATGAAGGTGAAAAACACCCGCGTCTGGCTCACGATCCAACCACTTCTTCATGAGGACTGGCTTTGCGTTTGTGAGCACTTTGAGCCGTGTTATCTCTTCAATCAATCCGTCGTAGTTCGTGGTCATGATGGGCAGCTCCATCTGACGCAATGTCTGAATCAGCTCCGGGTGCTTCGGCTCTAGCTTCCCCACGGTCTCACCCAGCCACGCAGCAAAAAGGCCGTCCTTCTCTCCACCCAGCTTTTGACTCACCTGATGGGCAACCATCAGCAGTGCGTCCGTATCCAATTTCTTGAGGGCATTACGCATGTCATCCGCCCACTGCTCATCCGCACGTCCATACTCCACACAGTGAGCGATTCCATGTTTGAGCAATCCCAGCCAGCTTGCAACCGACGCACCTCCCGACGTCTCCATGCTGACACCCGTTCCGATGACCAAGATGGCCTTCTTCTCCCGAATCGCTTCCTGAAGCTCCTTCGCTGGACCTTTCAGCTCCATACCCGCTCCTTCGTTATCATTTGTTGGTTCCGGGGAGCGCTCAGGCAGAACAGGCTCCCTGCTCGGCACACGCTCAAGCCCTTCAGGTGCCACCCTCTCCGGGGACCGCGTTCCAGCAGGCTCGGAGGAGAAAGGCTCCGTCGATGGGCTGGACACGTCTGTTTTCTCTACGACCTCAGAAGACGCCTCGTCCATCGGTTTAGACAGAGGCTCCGAAGCGACTTCTCCCTGAACAGAGACTCGCACATGCATCCGCCCTCGATACCACACTTCACCCACCCGCCACATCAGGGCAAACGCGGGAAGGCTCAACAAAAACCGCACCCAATCCTGTGACGAAGGGTCGAGGCCCATAAGCTCCACCCCCCACACCCACGGGAGAACAGAAAAACCTTGAGGCTCCAGGCTCCAGATGACGAGCACCCAGAGGATCACCCCCCCCAAGACCAGCCCGTGGATGAGCCTCCGCGCCGCAACAGCCCCTCCCCATGCAGGGAAAAACATGATGAGCACAACCACTCCACATACACCACATAAGACACCCAGAAGGGATGGCTTGTTACCACTGGGAACCAACTGAAGCCGCGTCATCCCCTCTTTCCCCCAGAGCCGCCCCTCCGCATCGATCACCATCGGCCCACGTTGGAACCGCCCGTCCAAATCCGATGACACCTCATCCCGTGGATTCAGGTTCACGGGATTCAGCGGAGGACGAAGCCCATGCTTGGCTTCAAAAGGCCCCACCAGCCCCCACGGCTCGGCATAAAAGGACATCACGGGCAAATCCTGAGCATTGTGCCCAAAGATCCACACCCGCTGCTGCTCATCCTCCCAGAGCTGCTCCACCGTCTTAAAGGTCGCGGTCAGCGCCACCGGCCTGAACCCCTGCGCTCCACGCTCGCGGGCATCATGCCTCCATAATCCTCTTTGTGCATCCGCGAACCAGAGCCCACCCTGAATACGCCCCGCCACCGCTTGAACGGAGGAGACACTCGCCGGCGCCACCGCAGCATCCCAAGTGTGCGCGCATCGACGCTCAAGCCGAGTGCCCTGGTTGCAGAAAAGCTGCCCCCCCGCCACTCCCCAGACTGCATCCGGTCCCCCCACCAGTGAGGTCACCGGCAAGGTTGAGAGGTCTGTTTCAGCGCCATCGGCCCGATAGGGAGTCCACTTTTCAGCCACGATACGCGAAGGTGCTCCGTCCAGCATCAGCCCCGGCTGCGCAGGCACCCCAGCGGCGGACAGGTCAAGCTCCGCCCGATACACACCTCGATGCGTTGCCAGCAGCAGCTCTTTCCCTCTTCTTCCTGGAACAAGCTGTAACACGTCGGGTAAGAGACGCTCGTGCTGCTGCTCGTCCGCCCCAGTACGACCCCAACGATAGATAGGCACTCCTTTTGTCCAGTCAGGACACTCGTCTCCCGAGGCTTCTGTCAGCGGATAGAGACAAACGCCATGAGCGGAGGCCGTCACAAGGCCCTCATCCCGCTCGAGCAGCGCCTCAATTGCGGCCCCATCCCAGGGCCAGCAGCCAATCCGAGAGACCTCCCTGTCGCGCTCGGAGAAGGAAACCGGAGGCCGTTGACATCGTGTGACACTGGCCAAGCTGTTGATGGATGTCTCAAGCCGATAGAGGCTCCCAGCAGAATCTCCCCACCAGATCCGATCTGAACGGGTGGCCGAGAGGGCTGTCAAGGAGACGTTGTGGAAAAGACTCCGGTGGGTTTCGACCTCCTCACATTGATGTGTGGAGAGACGACAGCGGATCACAGCATCCTCACCAGCGCCCCAAAACAAATCTGCGCTGGAAAGACTCCATAACAATACCCGAATGCTGCCGGAGAAGCTGCTCCCCTCCTGCGGAAAAGCACGAGGCTCAGCGTCCTGCTGAATGTTGTACCAGAAACTTCGACGTGCTGAAGGATCAGCCCTGTCTACTCGAGCGGAGGTCTGCACAGAAGCGGAGGTGGTGGCAGAGGAGGTGGTCGCCACCATCACGGATGCAATCCCCTCTTGAGCAGCGGGTGGAGCAGCCATGCCCACCAGCTCCCCTGGAAGAAGCCACGATTTCTGCACACTCAACACGCGACGCTGAGGCTGCCAGCTCACCCGCTTGAGGGTGGCTCCATGCCCAATCCACAGCTCGAGGCTCTCATCAGGGTTGCGCTGAGGGGCGATCCACCACCGACTGAGCACGCTGGAATGCTCAAAAACACCCAGAGACAGGCGCGCGACGGGCGACGGTGCCAGGGTCGGACAGCCTCCCTCATCATCCGATGGCGGCTGGAGTTCAATGCCTACAAGCTGCTCGCGCTGAATGCCCCACAGTGAGATCGGATTGGCCCCCGAGTGGGAGAGCGTCTGCCAGCCCTCCCCCAGCTCGCCTGCGACTGGACGCTCTTCCCAGCGCGAGCGACTCAAGGAGAGCTGGAGCAATGTGCCAGCACGGGTCACGGCGAGGGTGCAGGACGGGCTCAGCGGCACCACTTGGGAGATCCCATCCGGTGCATGCTGGAGGCTCTGGCAATAGAGCGACTGTGTCTGCTGGTCCGAGCTGCTGGTGTACACACGAAGACAGAGCTGAGCGCCTTTCAGGGTCCAGAGCCGGTCTCCGGTCTGCCAGACGTGCTCAAGGGCTCCAGATGGGGCTTGTACGCCGGATAAGTGGGCTTGGCGACTCTCTCCGAGGTCGTTGAGCCAAAAGGCACCTTCGGGAGTTGCCAGCCATATCCCCTTCTCCGCCGCTGAGAGACCCACCACGGGGCTCACGGGGGTGACACTCTGAGCGCGCGCGAGCAGACGTAAGGCGTCTTCGGAGGGGACAAAGAGGGGCACGGCCCGCTGGGGAGGCATGTGCTTGGCATGGTCGGCGGCTGCTTCGGCGGAAGTCGCGGCATAAGGTCCACTTTTGGACTGAGCGGGTGATAAGCGTCTCGACGCCCTCTCCAGGAATCCCGTGGGTTCCCATGTATAGGATGAGCTTGGGCTCAGGTGATGGATCGAGGCATCTTCGAGCTGGACTTCTCCCCCACACAGCGGATCAACATGCACGGGCTGATCATCAAGGTAGAGCGCGTATGGAGGAGCGGCTTCGAGGGCCATCTGAAGGGGGCACGAGGTCGAGAGGGGATGGAGGGATCCCACCTTCTGGTGCTGAGGATAGGCAAAGACTCTCCACTCGTCGGTGGAGGGTGCGGCTTGAGCGGCCCCGGAAGTCAGCACCGTGGCAGAACACACCTGGATGAGCAGCAGGAGCGGCTTAAGGAACAGTCTCCAGAGGCCGTTGAGGCTGCGGCACTTCCATCCGGTTTCCCATGCCGGGCCGAGGTGTGGGTCGAGGTGTGACATCATTCGGAGGGGGTTCTTCTCCACAATGACATGGCATAAGGGTTTCAAGCAGCCACTCCCATCGAGTAAAAAGCTGAGAAGAGGCGAGGAGGGGATCTGTCAAAAACAGCAGACCGATCATGGCGCCAAAGGGCAGCCATATCTTCGACTGAATGATGAAAAAGCTGGAGCGTCTCATAAGCACCTCTTGATTGGCGAATGGCTCCCAAGAAAAGCACCATCTGAGCACAGCGGCTCAGAGGTTATGGGTATTTTGGCAGGAAAGGAAAATCAGGAGGCGCTCAGACTGCGCAGCTCTGCCAGTCGTGCGTTGAGCATAGGGACTTGTTGCCAAATAGTGAGCTGGGATGCATAGGATCCCAGCGCCTGCTGAGCCCGTTGAGCGGCTGAGCCTTTCTGCCCACGCTCGAGAAGCTGCATCGACCATGCATGCTGAACCATGAAGGCATCTTCGTCACTGTTGTTGGCAATCTTCTCTTGGAGAAGCTGCTCCCATGTGGCGCTGGCGTCACCGCCCGAGATACGCGCTAAGGTGGCTTGCCCATATTTCAGGGTCCACTCTAAGCTGGCATTCTTAGGCAGGAGTCCCGTGAGCTGGCTCTGCTCTTGTGCCAGCAGACGCTTCAAGGATTGAAGCTCGGCCTGATGGGCCTGACGCCATGCCACAGCTTGCCCTTTCATGAGGGCTTCATCATGAAGCTGGCCGAGCTTGAGTGACAGGTTCCAGACATTCAAAAGGCGAGCGGTGGCAATCTTCACTTCTTTGGAGGTGCCATAGTATTCCAACTCTTTTGCCTGATTCCAGCGTGAGACACTCTCGTTTGCGTACTGGGCGGCTTTGTCATAGTCCAGTAAGTCGATGGCACGCATGGCCAATCGATAGAGGGTATCGGCTTGTCCCATCAGATCGTCGGCGCGCTCGTAGTAGTCGAGCACCCGTAGGCTGGCGTTTAAGGATCCCTTGACGTCTCCGGTCAGACGCCGATCCAAGTAGGCCAAACGCCGTGAGGCTTCAAAAAGAAGCTGGGGATCCAACGTTGAATTTTCGGAGGCTCGTTTCTCAACGCCTTCTAAGAGCTGGAGGGCTTGGCTTTCGTCACCGTCCTGCTTACGAGACATGAGCGCCTGTGCCAGTGCAATCTCATCGCGACAGACATGCTCAATAAGACCACGCTTCTCATCGGTGCTACGATTTTGCTCTAGGGTTTTGATGGCCTCTGCATAGTATGTTTTGGCAGCGTCTTGATTTTTACCCTGCTCTGCTTCCGCCAGCTTCACGAGGGTGACGGCGTGACGCCGACTGGCATGACTGGCGAGAGACTCGTCTCCTCGATCCCGTGCCACGGTGACCGCACGGGCAAAATAGGAGGCTGCTTCTTTTGGAACTCCAGCGGCGAGCTTCTGCTCCGCTGTATCGTAGAGCACTTGTGCTCGCTGCTCAGGAGGGGTTTGGCTCAAACGCTCTTCCAGGGGATCGGAAGCCACTGCAACCGCAGAGGAGGCCGTCACGCCATCGATGTCTACCTGCACATAACTGAGCCCGGCAACGGCGAGAAGCATCCCTGTGACCACCCGTCGAGGCGTCACGATGCCCTTCTTCCCTGTAAGCGTTCTCTCCATAACGAACCTCCTCCTTGATTGTTTATCCAGAATGACCTATTGGGTAAACAATTGAGCTTTCATCATCTTTGGTACTTTTGATAGATCGTAAGGGGCGCGGACGTTATGACGATATAAACACACCCCAGTTCAGGTGGGCAATTCACAAAACATCGCCATGTGATAACCCTAACGTAAAATTACACCCCATGCGATGTGAATCTGACAGCGAATGTTTTCCTCAATAAACTTCTTTAAGTTTTTTTCTCACCGCCCCTTGACGTCCCAATTCTACACATATCATGGCTCCAACCGGCTGAAAAGGTGAGCTTTCACCTCCATCACCCCAGATAACCCCTACCCATTCCCCCATCCAGCGGCTCCTGCGTCGCGGGAGATGCGACCGCGCATCCTGTGACCGCGCTTCATGCGACCGCGCACCTTCAGGACTTCGGCTGCCATCCAGCTCCGCCCCCTTCCTCTCTCCCCCCGATACCCACAACGGGTACACCTCGTCGCCAAAATCTTTGCTCAGGAGCCCCACAAATGAAGTATCCTACTCGCCATTCACTGCTGGAGAGCCCCAAACACCCTGTCCTCCGCTCTCTGCTTCAAAAGCACCTCCATTCACCCCTTGTCGGAGAGGATAAGATGTCTTACACGGAGCTGCTGACGGTCCTGCATTACCCTCAGTTCAAAAATCCCAGCTTGCTCACCGAGGCGTTCACCCACCGCACCTTCGTTGAAGAACACCCCTGGGCCAGTCCCGATCAGGAACGCTTGGAGTGGCTTGGAGATGCCTTCCTTCAGTACAAGATCAGCGCCTGGCTCTTCGACCGCTACCGCTCAGAAAATGAAGGCCAGCTCACCAGTATCCGCAAGCTCTTCACCGAAGGAAGCTGGCATTCTCAGGTGGCGGAGTCGCTCGAGCTCCACCGCTTCGTGCGCCTCGGTCGAGGTGAGCTCACCAACACCAACAACAAACGCCTCGGTCGAGATACCCTCGAGGCGCTGATCGGTGCCATTCTCCTGGATGGAGGGGAGACGGCAGCTTGGGCCGCTGTTCAGGTGCTGCTCACACGCTGTCCTCCTAAGCTCGACGGCCACTACACCACCCAGACGGTGGATACCCGCGATCCCATCGTGGCACTCGGCGAGTGGTGGCAAAAAACCTACCGGGAGAGCATGCCCAAACCCGAGTATCACCGAGTGGGAGGCCCCGATCATGCTCCGATCTTTGAGTGCCGGATCACCCTGCCGGACTATAACCTCGAGGCGGAAGGGCGCAGCACCAATAAACAGGAAGCCCGTCGGCTCGCCTGTCAGCACGCACTGGAGCTGCTCAACCTCTGAGTGCTGAGACTCCCGGCTGGCCACCTCCCCTTTGACCACCCCTCGGAGACGTTATTAAGAGCGCTTTTTCCGTTACACTTCTTTCATCGTGCTGTTTCTCGCTGTCTCCCCCCTCAATTTTTCTCATGGAGCTGCGCTCAATATGTGTGGATTTGCAGGCATCCTGGAGCGTCCTTCTTCGACCCTCTCTCAGCTCGAGCTGGCGACACAGGTCCGAGAGATGCTCCATCTCCAGCGTCATCGAGGACCGGATGGGGGTGGGCTGTTTCAAGCGCCGTCGATCACCCTGGGTCATCGGCGACTGTCGATTGTGGACCTCGAGCAAGGCTGGCAGCCGCTCCGGGAGCCTTCGGGCAGGCTGACGCTGGTGTTCAACGGGGAGATCTACAACTATCCCGAGCTGCGCCGGGAGCTCATGGGCAGAGGTCATCGGCTCCGCTCTCACTCGGATACGGAGGTGCTCTTACATCTGTGGCTCGAGGAAGGGGTGGACTGTCTCTCGAGGCTCAATGGGATGTTTGCGCTGGCGGTGTGGGATGCGGACACGCAGACGCTCACGCTGGCGCGGGACCGTTTTGGCATCAAGCCGCTGCATTATGTGGACCTGCCCGATGCCTTCGGCTTTGCGTCGGAGATCAAAGGGCTGCTTCCAATGCTGCCGGATGTGCGGATGCACCTGCCAGCGTTGCGTGAGTATGCCACCTTCCAGATCGTGCTCGAGCAGAAGACGTTTTTTGAGGGGGTGTTGAAGCTGCCTCCGGCAAGCTGGCTCCAGGTGTCACCCCGTCAGCCTCCGCGCATCGAGACCTGGTGGCAGCCGGATTTCACCATCGACTCAAGCCTCCAGCGAGAAGCGGTGACGGCTCGCGTGGGCTGGCTGCTCGAGGACGCAGTTCGGCTCAACCTGCGAGGGGATGTCCTCATGGGGGCGTATCTCAGCGGAGGTCTGGACTCCTCCAGTGTGGTGATGATGGCTCGAGAGGTGATGGGGGTCAAGCTGCCCTGCTTCACGGGCACGTTTCGCGAAGGCCCCGCCTATGATGAGACGCCTTATGCTCGCCTGGTGGCTCAAAAGGCCCATGCCCAGCTCGTGGAGCATGAGATCTCGCCCGAAGCGCTGGCGGAGGCGCTGCCAACGGTGGCCTGGCATCTCGATGAGCCGTGTGCAGGTCCAGGGGCGTTGCCACAGTTTCTGGTGGCACAGGAAGCCGCTCGTCACGTCAAGGTCATGCTCGGCGGACAGGGCGGTGATGAGCTCTTCGGGGGTTATGCGCGCTACTTGGTGGCGTATCTCGAGGAGTCGCTGCGAGGCGCTATCTTCGAGACACAAGGGGGTGGACCGTTTGTGGTGACGTTTGAGTCGATCCTGCCCAACCTGCCGCTGCTCCAGCCTTATGTGCCGCTGCTGAAACAGTTCTGGCGAGATGGGCTCTTTGAGCCGGTGGAGCGCCGTTACCTCAAGCTGTTGCAGAAGTTCTCGGAGCCCGGTGCGGCCCTCCACCCGGACCTGCGCGGGTATGTGCGCGAAGGCCAGCCAGGAGCGCCCATGCTCCGGGATTTTCAGCATCCTGCGCTGGGCTCGCTGATCAATAAGATGATGTGGGTGGACCAACGACACTTCTTGCCTGCTCTGCTCCAGGTAGAAGACCGGATGAGCATGGCGTCGGGGATCGAGTCGCGGGTGCCTTTGCTCGATCATCGCCTGGTGGAGCTGCTGGCCAAAACACCTCCGACGGTGAAGTTTGCAGGCGGTGAGCTGAAGGTGCTGCTCAAACGCGCGATGGGCCAGCTCCTGCCCCGTGAGGTGCTGGAACGACGGGATAAGCTGGGGTTTCCAGTTCCGCTGAATGTTTGGGCTCAGGGCCCGCTCAAGGAACAGGTGAGAGCTCTCCTGCTGGGAGAAAAAGCCCGACAGTTGGGACTGCTCGATGTGGAAGAAGTCGAAAAAGGATTGGAAGGCCGGGGAGCTTTTGACCGAGAACTCTGGGGAATGATGGCGCTGGAGTCGTGGGGAGAAGCGTATCTGAACGGTGCTTGGAAGAGGAAGATGCCCAACGAAACGGAGATGCGAAGGCTCATCCAGGAAGAACACTAAACACCACGGGTCAAGGGATGGAATCCCTTGCAGGAGCGTCTGAGAGGACAGCGTCCTCTCAG
>JBJTQF010000003.1:0-6081 GCA_046075485.1 Myxococcota bacterium
CTGGTCGGTGTAGCGTACATCGTAATAATAGGTGAGCATCGACATCAGGAGGGACTTGCCGAACCGTCGAGGCCGGAACCAAGCCACGTAACGCCCCGAGCTCCGGCCTTCTTCAAGCTCCCGGATGTAGCGGCTCTTGTCCACGTAGAGCAGGTTTTTCTCTCGGATCGTCTTAAAATCGGCCACACCATAGGGGATCTTCACGGACCAGCTCCTCTCTCACAAGACATGACACCCGCGTGGGAGTCTCGACCTTTAGCATGCCCAGAAGCATCCCAGGGCGCAACCAGGATCTGTCATCGGCCCTCTTGGAAAGAGCGTGGGGAGCTGCTTCGCACCTCTACGAGCAGGCAGAACTCGACGTCGGAAGGTCTAAACGGGGGCGCATGAACTTCTCAGAGCCGTAATATCCCTCCACAGAGACTTCGGGAAGCGCCTGCTGCACCCGCTGTACGAGCGCATCAAGTGCCTCATTTCTCAGCGAAAAGACCCCCGGGAGCGGAGGCTTACGCGCCACCGAATAGAGCTGCACGGTGCGGAGCTGCCCGCCCTCCCGAACGATGTGCTGAAGCCTCCCGATGTAGGCTTCTACCTCTGAATCGGGCGGGCCTCCTTCTTCGAGCTCCAGAAAGAGGCTCTGAATCACCAGCGGACGCACCCGCGCCGTCAGCAGCAGATTGTCGAGGATCCGCTCAAACGGCACCCGGGTCACACAGACCCGCTGATAATACCCCTCCGTACCCGCATCGAGCTTCGCCCACACCTCCCCATTGGCCCGATCCATCAGCGTCAGCGCCTCCTGGACGCGAGGCCGATGCAACATGGTGGCATTGGTGATCAGCACCGTCTTCAGATGCGTGAGCCCAAACTGAGCCTTGAGCCGTAACACCCGCTCCACCATCGGCAGCAGCTCGGGTGCCGTGGTGGGCTCACCGTCTCCGGCAAAACAGACGTCGTTGACGCGACACATCGAGCCCACCACCGTATCAAACGGCGGATGCTCAAACAGCGTACCATCCGCCACCCACCCCAAGAGCAGGGACAGCTCCTGCTCGATGACCTCCAGCTCCACCCCCCGAGCCCCCGGGATCGTCCGGTCCACCTGACAATAGACACAGTCGAAGTTACACGCCTTGTCCGGGTTGAGGTTGATCCCCAACGAAATGCCTCGAGCCCGCCGAGATAACACCGGATACACATATCGCAGTGCCTCCATGCTCCGACGGTGATCCTCGAAGGTCAAACGCCGCGATCCCAGCTCCATGACCTGCTCCTTTAAAACGTTTCATGTATGGGCGGAGGCACCACGCTCCACACGCCAGCCACGTTGGAGAATGCCCAGCCCATCGGGGCTCAAGATAACAGGCTCCCCCAGTCATGCCTATAAAACGTTACGATGCACCCCTTCGCTCGAGGCTTCAAAGCACCCACCTCAAAAACCTGCCTTCAAAGAATCCAGTTGATGGGCTCACGTTTGCGCAGGTGCGGCTTGTCTTGCGCTTTGCTGGGTCTATACTTCTCTAAATTCAAGCAGGAGCATGACCCATGGAAAATCCACGCGAGGGGTGGCGATCTTCAGCCCCACTCTTCATCATTGTAATCTTGATGGTACTGCTGATGGCCAGCCTCAACACACAAGGCCCCGTCCAGCGTGTACCGTATAGCGAGTTTAAAGCCCTCGTCAAAGAAAACGCCTTCACGGAAGTGCAGGTTGGACCGGAGCTCGTCCGAGGACTGCTCCCCCGAGAAGCTCGAGGTTCAGGCAGCAGCGCCGCTCGTTTACCCCATAACCTCTCGAGCACCAGCGGAAATAATGCCGCTTCCGCGCCCGCTCAGGCGGAGGGAAATGGAGCGGCTTCCGCCCCCGCTCAGGCGGAAGGAAATGGAGCCGCTTCCGGCGGCGACCGTGCTGCACCGGGCTCCGTTAAGACCGGAGAGCAACTGAGCGCAGCCCCCGCCGCTCCCCGCCAGACCCTCGAGGCCCTCAAAGCAGCGCCAGTCGCTTCGCCCGCCAGCGCCCCCTCAGATGAGCTGATGAGCCTGCCCGGATGTGGCTTCAGCGGCTCTGATCGCGCTCGTGTGGTGGAGGCCGTGCGTATCCTAGACGACCCCGAGCTGGTAAAGCTCCTGGATGCCAGTGGCATCCGCTATCGTGCGGTGGTCGATAACAACTGGATGGGACCGCTCTTCCTGTGGCTGGTGCTCCCGGTGGGCCTGATCATGCTGGTCACCTTCTTCATGCGGCGCATGGGGATGGGCGGCGGAGGCCCTCAAGCCATGACCTTCGGACGCTCCCGTGCGCGTCTGGTGGCCGAAGAAGGCACCGGCATCTCCTTCGCCGATGTCGCGGGCATCGACGAGGCCAAAGAAGAGCTGGAAGAAGTCGTTGCCTTCCTCAAGACCCCCGAAAAATTCCTCAAGCTCGGAGGCCGTATTCCCAAAGGGGTGCTCTTGGTGGGGCCTCCTGGAACGGGAAAGACCTTGTTGGCCCGCGCCGTGGCCGGTGAAGCGGGTGTGCCCTTCTTCTTGCTCTCCGGCTCAGACTTCGTGGAGATGTTTGTGGGTGTTGGTGCGGCCCGTGTGCGAGACCTCTTCGAGCAAGCACTGCGTCGTGCGCCCTGTATTGTCTTTATTGATGAGCTCGATGCCATCGGCAAAGCGCGTGGAGGTGCGGGTGCCATTTCCTCCAACGACGAGCGTGAGCAGACGTTAAACCAGCTCTTGGTGGAGATGGATGGATTTGACCCCAAAAAAGGGGTCATCATCATGGCTGCGACCAACCGCCCGGAGATCCTCGATCCGGCGCTCCTCCGAGCGGGACGGTTTGACCGTAATATTATGGTGTCTCGTCCCGACCTCAAGGGCCGCGAGATGATTCTCAAGGTGCATGCAAAGAAGGTGAAGCTCAACCCCGCCGTGGATGTAAAACTGGTGGCTCAGCACACACCCGGCTTTAGTGGGGCGGATCTGGCCAACATCGTCAACGAAGCTGCACTTCTGGCTGCTCGGAAAAACCGTGAGGCCATCGAGCTGGTGGACTTCGACGAAGCCATTGAGCGGGTGGTGGCGGGCCTCTCTCGAAAAGGAGGCATGCTCAACGAGCGTGAGAAGAAGATCGTGGCCTATCATGAATCCGGTCATACCGTGGTGGCGGGCAGTGTGGCCCATGCCGATCCGGTGCATAAGGTCTCGATCATCCCACGAGGCATGGGTGCGTTGGGTTATACCCTCCAGATGCCCTCTGAAGACCGCTATCTGATGAGCCGGTCGGAGCTCAAAGACCGCATCGTGGTGCTGCTCGGAGGCCGGGCCGCTGAAGAGCTGATCTTCAAGGAGATCTCCACCGGGGCTTCTGATGACTTGGCGAGGGCCACCGAGATCGCTCGGCGCATGGTCAAAGAGTATGGCATGAGCGAACGTATGGGGCAGCGCACCTACGTAGAAGGCCGACGCGCCAGCATGCTCAACAGCGACAGCGGCTGGCCCTTTCAGGAGCGAGAGTATTCCGAACACACCCAAGTAGCCATCGATGAAGAAGTCGGAGCACTGGTCCAAGCCGGGTATGAGCGCGCCCTCCAGATCCTACGCGAGCGTCATGACGTGCTCGAAGTGCTGGCTCAGCGGCTGCTTGCCGAAGAAGTGGTGGATCGGGAGGCGCTGGCGAACCTGTTGGGGCCTCCGCCAAGTGCTGGGGAGCCTTCGTCGTCGATGTGAAGCGGCGCTCCTGCCTGCGTGCTCCTGCGTGCTCCTACGTGCTCCTACGTGCCCCTGCGTGCCCTTTACCTGCCTTCGCGTGAGCTGACTTTTTGAAGCCTGACTGATCATCTGCAAGCTGGAAAAGTGAACGCTGCTCTCCTGAGTGACTGCCAGCCTATCTTCTGCGCATCTTTGGTCTTGAAAAAGTTGCCATTCGCTGCACACTCAGCATATAGTCAGCACCAGTCTCTCGACGATCCCCCTTGAAGAGGAGTCTCTCTGCATGCAAGCCAATGTCGCTTCTTCTGCTCACTGGCCAGGTCTTCCGCCGCTGATTCCGCGTGAAGTGCTCTTTGGGAACCCAGAGCGTATGAATCCACAGCTCTCTCCCGACGGTGAGCACATCGCCTGGGTTGCGCCCGACGAGAAAGGGGTGCTTCAAGTGTGGGTGCAGACGGTGGGAGGTGAGGACATCCGGGCGCTGACGGCGGATCGTAAGCGAGGGGTGCGCGAGTATTTCTGGTGTGAAGACAATAAGACCATGATCTACCTCCAGGATGCCGACGGTGACGAAAACTGGCACCTGTATGGGGTGGATGTGGCAACCGGGGTGGTGCGAGACCTCACCCCCTTTGATGGGGTGCAGGCGCAACCGCTTGAGCAGGATCGGCGCTTTCCGGATCAGCTCTTGCTCACCATGAACCTGCGAAACCGAGAGCTGCATGATGTCTATCGTTTGACGCTCTCCACCGGAGAGCTGGAGCTGGACACGGAAAATCCCGGCGCAGGGATGGCGTTTGTCGCCGATGAACACTTCCAGGTGCGCTTGGTCTTCTCGATGTCGATGGATGGCGGCTCCGAGCTGCTGGTGCGCGACCGCGTGGAGTCTCCGTGGCGGCTATGGCTGAGAGGTGGGCCCGATGAGACCCTCTCACCCCACGGGTTCACGGCGGATGGTCAGCGGGTTATTCTCTCCACCTCGTTGGGAGGTGATACCGCAAGACTGGTCGAGAAAGATATCTCGACGGGAGAGGAGCGTCTGCTGGCGCACTCCACCGAGGTGGATGTGGGCTCGGTGATGATCGATCCCCTGAACCATCATGTGCAGGCGGTGGTGTTTTCCCCTGAGCGTACCTCCTGGCAGGTTCTGGATGAGGCCATTGCCGAAGACATGGCGGGCATTCAGCGGCTGCATCCGGGAGACTTTGCCATCATCAACCGAGATCGGGAAGACCATAACTGGCTGGTGGCGTTTACCAGCGACCGAGGGCCGATCAGCTATTTTCAATGGAGCCGACAAGAAAAGCGCGGGCGTTTCCTGTTTGTGCAGCAGCCACGTCTTCAAGGGCTGACGTTGGGTGAGATGCGCCCCGTGAGATTTCCGGCACGGGATGGGCTCACCCTTCATGGATACCTGACCTTACCGCCGGGCGTGGAGCCGAAGGGCCTCCCGATGGTGCTCTTGGTGCATGGAGGGCCGTGGGTCCGAGATGTGTGGGGCTATCATGCACAGGCTCAGTGGTTTGCAAACCGGGGATATGCTTGTTTACAGGTGAATTATCGCTCAAGCACCGGGTATGGCAAAAAATTCTTGGGGGCTGGGTATAAACAGTGGGGTCGTGCCATGCATGATGACCTCATCGACTCGGTGAGCTGGGCCGTGGATCAAGGGCTGGTCGATCCAGCGCGGGTAGCCATCTATGGCGGATCGTATGGTGGTTACTCCGCCCTGGCCGGTGTGACATTTACCCCGGCGTTTTTTGCATGCTCCGTGGCCATTGTGGGACCGTCGAATCTGCGCACCTTTATCAACTCCATTCCGCCGTACTGGAGAGCGTTCCGGGGATTGCTCGACGCCCGCGTGGGCAATGTAGATGACCCGGCGGAGGCTGAGGCTTTGAGGGAAGTGTCGCCCATCACCTATGTGGACCGGATCGTGAAGCCGCTGCTGATCGGACAAGGTGCCAATGATCCGCGTGTGGTGGCCAATGAGTCAGAGCAGATCGTGGAGGCGATCCAGCATAATCAGGGGTCCGTGACGTATGTGCTGTATCCCGATGAAGGACATGGGTTTATTCGGCCCGAAAATCGACTGGACTTTAATGTAAGGGCAGAGCTGTTTCTGGCGCAGCATCTGGGAGGACGGGCGGAGGATTTTCCGGGACACCTGAAGCGGGTGGAAGGATCCAGCGCGCTGCTCAAGCGCATCGTGTGTGGTGAGGTGGTGGAAGACACGGTGCAAAAAACATCGCCGCCACGCTCCTAAAAACAAATGGGGTGCAGGGGTGAGACCCACCCCTGCTGGGAAAGTTTGAAAGGGCAACGCCCTTTCAATAATAAAGAAACGCCGCTTGGAAAGCGGCGTTTTTAGCTGAGAGGACGCTG
>JBJTQF010000004.1:0-23718 GCA_046075485.1 Myxococcota bacterium
CGACCGATGGCCGCTGCCGCTGCCGACGCATCTTGACCCAGGACCGGCTCATCCACCAGCAGGATGGGCAGCTCACCATTCGTTGCGAGCAACCACCGGGCCAAACGAGCGGCAAATGCACGCCTCACCTGCCGGGCCGTATTGGGACGCTCGCCTCTCGGAAGCTCCAGTCCCACATCCAGGAAGTGGTAGATGTGGTTCTCAAGTTGCCCTAATGTGGCTCTCTCGGACTTGAGAAGTTTCTCTTCAAGTGCATTTACATAACGATCCAGTGCTCGCTCAATTTCCCAGCTCTTAAGTGAGAGAGCTTCACTCAGATGAGAGTGGAGCGCATTCGGCGAAGCATAGAGGTGTTTGCCTAGTTTGGTGAGTTTTTCCACATAGACTTGTGCGCTCTCCGTCGCCTTCATATGCCTCAGAAGGGATTCCAGCTCGTTATCTTGAAGCTCCTTCCAGCTCCACTGTGTAGAATCCTCCGCAAGCATGCTCAGACCAGGCAACGCATCCTTGTAAGATTTCCAGATCTCAGCAGTCTCCTCGGATTTTACCTCTCGCGGCTGGACGTTCTTAAGCCATTCCAAATAGCCCTGAATCCGCTCCACGCCCTCCCTACACGTCCTGCTCATCTCAATCAGTGCGGTACAATCCTCCACAGATAACACAGGAAGCAGACTCAGCGTGCTTAAGGGGCCGAGCTGGCCTCGGCTCAAGTCGGCGTCGTCCGCAAATAATGCCAAGAAGTGACTTTTGGGGAGGACAATATTATCAGTGTGTGTAAGGCGATGTGCCGTGAGCTTCCACTTGGTAGACCCCTTCTGCGTGCTGTCACCAAATTGTGTGGCCCGCTCTGGAAACACGACTCTTGGCCTGGGCAGACCGTGATAGAGCTGAGACACTGCTTCGGCGAGTGTGGTCTTACCGGAAGCATTTTCGGATGCAAGCAGGGTGATGGGTCCAAGCCCAAAGTGGAGCGGGCACGAGACAAATCGACGTGCCATGATGTTTAATCCGAGAAGCAGTGATGGGCTGCCGTGATCTTCGCTTGAACTTCGTATTTCTTCCGGCTTTGGCTTCAGTCTAACCAGCTCTCGCTTCAGTCCAATCGACAGCAGGTCTAACTTAAGAACCGCTGTCACGACGGGAAAATCTACCTCCGGCGCTGCTGATGAGTCTCTGCCTCCTGAATCTCCAAGAAGCGGCTCAAGCCCTTCCTTAAATGCCTTGACGTCAGCGCGAAGGCTGGTTTCGTAGCTCGTATGCCCACCACCTCCTCTGGCGTTTAGCGTGAGCTGTCCATGCGCCGAGAAGAGGGTCTCCAGCAGCTTACCCAGCGCAATCTCAGGAGGCTCAGGAGGCTCCTCCACCCACCGGAACTGGAGATCCAGGCAGGCTTCGCCGATCCGACGCAGAATCTGCTGCACATGATCGGAGAAATCTCGCTTCAGCTTCGGGCTGCCACCCTGAGAAAGAGCTGGGTCCGGCATGAGCACAAGCTGAAGCCCCGCACGTTGAGCCAACATCCGATCCGTCTGACGCAGATGCCGAAAATAGGCATGCACCGAGCGCTCTAGGAAGTCCTCCTTGACGGTGTCCTCACAGGCCCTCCAGACCAGCGTGACCATACACGCCAGCGGATCGGCCACCAGCAGCAGGCGATGGTCATGATGGACACGGTTTTTGTCTTCCCAGAGCTGTTTGCCCAGCTTGTGGATCAGGGTCTCAACACGTCCCTCCTCCGGTGACGCTTTGCGCGGCCAGACCGACGGCTCCAGTCGCGCTTTCTCCGCATCGTGGAGGTGCTCCGGCGTCAGATGCTCTTCAAGGAGCATGTACTTCACTTTGACTGCACATTCGTCGGCCATATCTTTCAAGAGCATGTCGGCACTCCTAAGCGGTCAAACGGTAGAGCTCAAGCCAGTCAATGGGATCCATCAGCGGAGCAAAACCCGCCGCCAGGGGTAGCTCCCGTCGGCGTGCTGCCCGGTTCTTTTCGGAGTCATCAGCGGATGGAGGCTCTACACGCCCCCCCCCGGGAAGAGGCCGCCCGGGAAGAGGCCGCCCGGGAAGAGAGAGCGCCGCCTCCTGCGGATCCCCCACCGGCAGCAGCACCAGACGCGGTGACGCCAGCCAGCTCAGCGAGCGCCCGACCTGCCAGTGCAGGCTGTGCTTGAGCCCCCAGCGCAGCGCATGTGCGCTCACCCCCTCCCGAGGCTTCCAGGGCCACGAGAGCAGCAGCAGATCCCGTCCCGAGAGCAGGTCTTGAAGCGGGGACGAAGGTTCTTTCCCCTCCAGCACCTGCCATTCTGGCACCTGCACCACCCCCGTCCAGGCATCCACCTGAATGGAGCGAGGCGCATCGTCAGCAGCCTCCGCACGCAGAGGATGCTGCCGACTGAGCCAAGCAGCACAGGCCACGAGCTGCTGGATCGCCTTCGTTGAGACCGGAACAGCCTCCGACCGCTCGTAAAACCAGGGCGCATACCACCAACGCGCCGCTGCTTCCGTCGGAATGGCATCAAATGGCGTCCGCCCTTCCGCCAGTGCTGCCCAGCGAGCATTGGGCCCCAGCGCATCACAGAGCAGGCTCAACAGTGGACAAGAGTTGCCGCCATTGAGCTCTGCCTTCAGACGCTGCTCCAGCTCAACGGCCAGCTTCTGGTGCAGCGGGTCGTCGAGCTCCAGCCGTTGCAACATCTGGCGGAGCAGGCTCCAGGCATAGGCCCCACGGAGCCCAAAGTGCCCATCTGATGTGGCGACATGAATGTCTGAGGAGCCCCGGGGAGGCTGTATTGACATCATACAAGCCAGTCTGAGGTTCTTCGCAAGCTGCCCCCGAGCCAACGCCACCAGGGGAAGCGTTTCGGGCTCCGCATCGCGGTGGAGCCGGGGAACATGGGCCTGCTCAGTGGTCCAGTCGCGTGCGGCCAGCTCCCACTCCTGCACACGCGCCCGCACCGCACGGAACGTCACCGGATCCGCTCCACTCACCCCCACGAAGAGCACCCGACTGGCACGAAGCGCATCCGAGACCACATCCTGCACCCACTGCGTTGCGTCCCGCCAGTGCGTCAGGTCCGTGGACGAGACCAGAAAATAGCTCCGAAGCTGCTGCTCGGCCTGCTCCTGAGTCAGCCAACCCCGCCCCACCTGGTCCAACAGCTCGCAGACCACATCAATGCCGCTGTGCAGCTTCAGCAGGAGCGGCTGTCGATGACGGGTAAAGAGACTCACCGAACGTCCCCGATCAAAGACCTGGAGGGTCTGACGATTGCGGGTCTCCAGATGCGCTTTGCCCGCCCGCTCGACCACCAGTCCGGTCAACCAGGCCCCCAGCTCCACATAACTGTCCCAGTTGGTGGAGAGCACTTGCTGAATAGAGCCCTCCCAGAGCAGACGGCCCACCATGTGCGGAGGCGCTCCGGGATTCAACACACTCAGATGCAGCGGCTGATGCCGATCCACCAGCGCCTGCCAGTGCTCCAGGCTCCGATAGGTGGCCTCCCCCCGTGGCGGAAGGGGCTGGAGCCAGTCCTGATAGGCTCCCGGTGCCAGCGAGTAGTGATCCTGGCCCACCGGCTCCGTCATGAACAACTCCGCCAGCTTCCGGCGACCGGCATAGTTATGGTAGAGCTCCGCCAGCTCGGTAATCGCAGCGCCATCGAAAGACTTTTCACGAAACGCTTCTCTCAATGCCTCTGGAAATGTCGGGAGCTGGCAGAGCTGCTCCATCACCATAGAGGAATACTGACCAAAAAGAGGCGCTGACGAGTTGGTCGCCTTTGTAAACCCTGCTCCCAGATAAAGAACACGCTGGTCTGGTGCCTGTTTTTTCAGACGATAGAAGTGCGGAGATGGGTTCAACTCCCCACCCCACACCTCCAGGGCTTCACTCAGCTCCATCATGGCTCCTTAATGTCGTCGATCTGACGGGCATTGCCCACCGGACTCCAGCGGATCAGCAGGCGCTGAGGCTTGTTTTTGTCCAGCTTCAGCTTCACGTCCGGCGAGAGCCCCTCAAAGAGTGCTTTGGCAGCAGCGCCCCGGACCTCGGCCATGAGACCACTGGCAAAGGTCGCACGTAAGCTGCCATCTCCTTTGTTGCGGGTGAGCATCCCCGGCTCAAAACCACCACGGGCGGGGAGGGTTTTATGCTCTCCTGGTTTGGCCGTCTTTTTTCCCAGCACGCCGTCTGGTCCCCAGAATGCAGACGCCCGCTGCACAGGCTCCAGCCGACCATAACCACTGGATGTTTTGGCCCCGATCCCGTCCAGCTCGAGCGCAGGCAGCAGCAGCTCCTCGAGCACAAACCGCAGCCAATCCTGAGCTCCCGGGAGTGCAGGCATCTCCAGCACCAGCAAAAAGCGGGTCTCCGGCGCGATGGACAGAAACTGCGTCGGAATAGGCTCTTCATTGGGCAGCGGCGCTGGATGCCTTTCCGTGTAATATTGGCTGTGATGGGGATTCACGATGTCCAGGGCCAGCGGGCTGAGGTTGCCTTCCGGCACCCAGAGCGCGTCCCAGAAGTCGATCAGCCCTCCCAGCCCCCCTTCTTCACCCGTTTCGACATATCCAAAGAGCTCTGTGAGCCAGCCGGGCTCCTGCTCCCTCCCGCGAGACGCCAGGGATGCCACCTCTCTCCCCAGCAGCATCTGATAACGCTCCGGCAGCAGACGATGGAGCCTTCGCGCCCGCGCTCGACACACCCCCTTGAGAGCCGTTCCCGGCAGATAGGGCACGCCGTAGGTGTGATGCAGCAGCAGACTGCCTTCCGTCACCGAGCTCTGAGTGGCCGAGTGCAGCAGAATCCGGCTGCGGCTCTTCAGCTCCAGCACGGAGCGCACCACGGAGGCATCATTATCCCGTGCCACGCGCTGCCAGCGTCTGTAGGCGGGCGCATACGCCTTATGAGCGGGCGTATTCGGCCTGAGCGCCTCCACCGCTGCCCGATAGAGTGCAGCCCGACCGGGGTTGTCTTTGCTGGTGTCATCGGGGTTCTCTTGAAGGCAGCGATCCAGCCACAGTCCGACGTGGGCCGGAAGGGGCTCCGGCAACACCTCCACCGGCACTTTCTGATAGGTCGTTCCATCCCAGGGCTCGTGCCAGTTCTGGGGCTGCTCGTCTGGACGCTGGGACTCCGGCGGCAGTGCGTGAGCGGCTCCAGGGAGCCTTTCCAGCCAACGGCGAAGCGAAAGTGTGCAAGGAAACGCAGTGGCGGAGCCCATCAGCGACCTCCCTGGGATGAGCCCTGTGTGTTTGTGGCATCACCAAAGACTTCGAGGGCTGCCAGATAACCGGTGGCCAGCTCACACACCTGGAGGGCATCCCGCGTCAACCGCTGATAAGTCAGCCGATCCACCTCGGCCAGCTTCAGCGGGTTGAGCTGAACCTGTGACACTTCTTCCTTCTTGGCGTCTCCCTTCTTGAGAGGGTCTTTAAAGAGCTCCTTCATCGCCCCGGAGGAAGCGGCGCACTCTTCTTTCCACACCTGCTGCATGACCGCTGACATCTGGCGATATGCCTGAGCGACCGGCTCTCCTCGCTCCTTTTGGGCCACATAGAGCGCCGTCTGGAGCAGGCCGTTGCGCATGAGCAGCCCCTCAAGCTGCTGAATGCCCTGCTTTAGCACTTCTGGCGGATTCGAGCTGACGTTTGCCAGTGCGCCCACCAGCTCCTGAGTGCGGGACAGTCTTAGAGCCCCATTCTTGACATCCTGTGATGACGACATGCTTTACCTCCCAGAAGAGACGGCCTCAGAGCAGCCGGAAAAAAGCTCGCCCCGCCCCGCCGGAAGACTTTCCTCCGAAGCGTAGCAGTGTATTCCGATCCACCAGTCCTTTCAGCACCGTCAAGTTGTCACGGGCCGGAGACTTGGTCTGCTCTTGCTTCTTGTCCTGCACCGGTTTGCCGAGCAGCACCGTGTCCCGGCCCTGGACCAGACCAAAAAACACACTCTCTGCGGGCACATACTCCTCCAACCAGGGGCCAGAGCTGGCCGCCGTGCCGGTCTGATCGTCGATCTTGACCCGATGCCGCACCTCTAGGGCCATGCTCACAAAGAAGGAAAAATCTGTGTCCGAGATCAGCACCAGCCGCTTCGTAAACGCCGCCTGCTCGGCCTCGTCCCAGAGCTTCCATTCCTGGAGGGCTTCCACCAGCCTGTCGAGGTCGGAGCTGTGCGCCGCTCTGAAGCTGAGATCCTCCAACAGCACGGCACTCAAACCACTCCCCTTGTCAGCGTCAGAACCAGAAGCAGGGGGATATCGCAGCGACGAGTCCTTCGGAATCAGCGCATCGCTCCTGTTCTCAAGCAGCACGGGGGAGGCGAGAGCCTCCGCGAGCTTCCCGGTAAACCGACCGCAGAGCTTGAGCTCTCGGGCCAGTCGCTGAAGGATCAGCGGACAGGTCACCAGCGCAAAACCTCCGAGGAGCGAACGCACCGGCAGAAAGAGCAGCCGGGCATCGGAGAAGGCCATCCCGCCCCGAGCGTCTCCTGCCCGACTGGTCGGAGGGCCAAACACCTGCACCACCGGATCTTCGCCGTATCGCGCCCCGTCCTCATCCTCTGCCGCGTGTTTACGCTCCGCCTGCTCTCTGAGCACTCCCTTGATCGACGACCCGGGCAGATACGGGTAGTCGGTGGTTTTTTCTCGCGCGGTGGGCAGGTTGATGTGACCGATGCCTTCTCCCACGCCCACATGCAGCGGGCTATGGGCCAGAATCAAAAAGAGCGCCAGCTCGTTCGCCATGAGAAGCTCCTCTCAGGATACAGATAATACAGTCAGGATAAAGGTGGCTGCGGGTGACTCATCGGCGATGAGCCTTCGCGTCTTCTTCAGTTTTTTCGGATGGGTCGGGATAACGCCAGAACCCCGGCAGGAGGAGGCCATAACCATCCGCGCTGGCCGGCGCCCGAAACTCGGTGTACATCATCGCGTCGTCGCACTCCCCCGGCCCCACGGGATCAAAGGACTGCCCCCACAGCGCCCGACAGAGCTCTAACAGCAGGCGCTGATGGTCGGCTTCATCCAGCGCCGCTCCTTCTATCAGGGGATCCAAGCGGAGATAATAAACACTGCCAGCCGGAACCAGCCGTCGCACCTCACGAGGGGCACCGGTTCGCTCCAGCATGCGGGCATCGGCGCGGGGTTTGTCCCGCTGAGATCGTGCCTGTAGATTCCAACCACTGACCACATGATGATCGGGCAGACAGAGCGCCTCCAGACGCAGAACCTGCCGATGCTCTTTCAGCAGGGCGCTGACCGCTGGATGTGCAGCAGGCGTGGCATGACCTTCCAGAAGCCAGGAGGGACACCAGCCAGGATCTCCATGCTGATGATAACGGCCCCCACCACTTTCCCGATAGGGGAGGAACGCGGGGGTCAAAAGCTGGAGCCTCAGCCCATCCGCCCGGACACGCGCCTTCCAATACAGCTCGGCGAAGTGCTCAAATGGCGGAAAGGCCCCCGCAGGTCGCGCCTGCAACGATGCCACATCCAGGAACGCTGGACGCGCCTCGCCTCCCAGATAGGCGAGTTGTTCACCTTGCGAGAGCGCGGGAAGCTCGGCTAAGATCGCGGGCAGTGGCTCCGGCAGGCAGACCTCCATGCCCAACTTCCACCCGTCCTTCAGCCGAAGTCCGCTGCTGCTGAAGAGCATGCCCGGCTCAGCGGTGAGGCGCTGATCATCCAGGGCCACATGGATCCGAGACTCGCGGAGCAGGTATTCTGTGCCCTTGTCGGCCTCCGCCACCACCTCATCGGCGAGCGCCTGGCACCATTTCTCCAAGTCACGGGACTGCGGGTGAAGGCGCTCCTTGCGAGAAGCGGAAACACGTTCCGTCTCACCGCCCCCGTTTGGACGGATGCCCAGATTCCACAGCACCAAGAGCTTGAGCGGCCAGAGCGCCAGCGACATCGGCTTACACTTGGCTCCGTTTTTCGTGCGCTCCTGGAGCTCCACCAGACAGCGGGGGATCGGGGCCTGCAAGGGGTTATCGTCTTCGCGGGAAGGCGCGGGCCACAGCACCCCTTCGTCAGATGAAAGTTTCAGAAGCTGTCCACCCACCAGCCGCTCATAAAGGTGCTCCTCGGGAGCTGGGGGCTTTTCGGGAGCCGGGAGCGCGGAAGATGCGGCGTTTGACACCCCCTTTTGCTCAAGGCGAACATCCGCCGGTGCAAAAAAGCGCAGGTCGTCTGGGGTTGAGGCGGGCGGAAGCAGCCAGGGGCCTCGCACGCGCACACGTAAGAGCGCTCGAGCCAGCTCGGGCGTGACCTCTGTCTGGCCCCTCAGCAGGGTGGTGCGGACCATCCCCGCGACGGTGCCCGGCAGCGGAAAGGGCCAGGCATTCTGTCCTCCGAGGCTCAGGTTGGTACGGCCATCTCCAAGCACCACCGGATCACGAGGATCCAGCAGCCAGAGCTGAGCGCCGATGGTGACGGACGTTCCGGCGGCTGATTCGGTCCCTGGTCGTATCGTTTGTTCGGCGGTTTTTTCGGTCGCCTGTCCTACGGCTTTGCTCATGGGAGACGCTCCTTCTGCTCAGAGGGCTCAGACTGACGCTGGCGTGAGGCGGCAAGCAGACGGTTGGCCAGCAGCACTTCGTAACACAGGCGCTGTGCCTCGTCCCGAACTGAATCGGCCTGCTCCGGTAAGGCAGGGAGCTGCTCGCGTGAGGCGCGGAGCTTCTGCACTCCTTCGTGCAGCCGCGCATAAAAGCTGGGAGCGGCGGATTTTTCACGGGTAAGCCCATTCCGCTTGAGGCTCAGCTCTGGACCGGCCAGTGCGGTCGTGAGGGCCACGAGAAGAACGTGCTCGTCTTTGATGCTCGCCAGAGCGGAGAGCTCCCTCAGCAGGTTCTGGACCGGAGACAGGGTGCCGTCGTCCTGGGCCAGCATGGCGCTCCAGCCATCCAAGTGGGCCACCAGCGCTTCCGTCTTTCCCCAGACGAGACGGTCGGCGGCCCCAGAGACACACTCGTTGATCACCATATAACTCTCGGCGCTGTTCGCCTCCCGTCGCAGCGACTTGGCTTTGCTGAGGGCTTCTTCTCCCCGCCGTCGGATATCTCGGAGGTCGTGTTTGACGTGGGCCACCACCACCCCGAGCGAGAGGCTGAGTCCTCTGGCCTCTTCCACGCCGCTGTACTGCATCCGCTGTCGGAAGTATTGCGAGAGCTTCCACGCGACACTCTGGAGCTGGTCGAGGGGGAGATAGGCGGCCAGCTCGTCACCGCCCACATAAAAGGAAATGCCCCGGCAGTGGTCTCCGATGATCTTCCAGGCGCCGCTTGCAAATTCGTTGAGGGCTTTCACCAGCGCCTGCTCTTCTTTGAAAGACTTGAGCTTCGAGAGCACCTGTCCCACCCCATCCCCGTCGGCGGTCACATAGAGATAGTAGTGTTGGGGCAGGCTGTGGGCATGAAGTTTCTGCACATGCGGCTTGAGCTCGCGCAGGGCCTCTTGAGCGAGCTTCACCGCGTGCGGCTCGTCCTTTTCTTTTCGAGGCTGCTTGAAGTCGTTTGCAAAACGCTTGAGGTCATTCTCAAGGGAGGTGAGCCCTCCTTCAAAGAGCAGGCTGGCATCATAAGGGAAGAGGCCCAGGCTGCGCTGGATTCGGCGGTCGGTCTGCTCATCAGGACGTTTTCCCGGCTCCCGGCTGGGAGAAGACAGCAGATGCAGGGCCTGCCGCTCGGCGTCACTTCCTTTTTCCAGGCGCATCAGCTCCAGTTTGATGGCTCCCAAGCTCCGGCGGAGTGGAGGGTGTTGGCGAATGCCTTCAAGCCAGGGATCCACGGCGACCCGAGAGAGCGGCGGGAAGGGCAGACCGGGCAGGAGCTGGCGCTGAGGTCGCTCGTTTTTGTTGTTGTCTTCGCCTTCGCCTTCGCCTTCGCCTTCGTCCATAAGCGCGGCAAAGCGGCGCAGGAGCCCGATGGCGTCCAGGTGCTCTTCACTCCGAATGCCGTAAACCGAGCGGTTGAGACGGGTCTTTAGGGCTTCAGTGGGCTGCTCCCGGCGATCATACTGGGTCAGCACGGCATCCCGTCCGGGCTCCAGGCTGGAGCGGAGGTGTCCGGCGCGGGTCCAGGACGGACCCACAAAAACCCGGGCGTTCTTACGGGCGTCTCGCAGGCATTGCGCACGCGCGAGGGCGTTTGCCTCGGCAGCCTCGTCACTTCCCTCCACCAGGGCAAAGCCGGCATAAAACTCCAGGAAGTCGCCGTGAAAGATGGCATCGACCTGATCCATAAACGCTGAGAGGTCGATGTCCACCGGGAATTGTTTGTCGTCGAGGAGCTGGTCATTGCGGATGGCATCAAGCTGCCCACACAGCCAGCCGCGCACATGCTGCTCGGTCTCCCGGAGGCAGGTCCGAACGGCATCCGCTCCTGAGCAGGTGATAATGGCGCGGATCTTGTTGGAGATCACCGGGCCTTCGTAACGGAGCGTGCCGGTGACATCAAAATAGGCGCGATGGTCCTGCACGGTCTCCTGGAGCGGTGTCCAGAGCTCGGTTTTCAGCTCATTCTTGTCCCAAAGGAACTTGGCGGCTTGGCGGGTCAGCTCCGAGAGCAGGCGAGAGCCGTACCAAAGGTCACGGCTGCGGCGTCCGGCGCTGATGAAGCGTCCAACAGGGCCGAGGGCCAGGGCCACGGCAAAGCGGGGAGCGGTCGTCGTCATTTGGTGCCTCCCGGAGCAGCAGGCGCAGGGTTAAGAGCTGGAAGGGCGCGATAGCCTCGTGTTTCCAGCCAGCGTAAGAAGGCGAGCACGGCATCACCGCCTGCGGCCTTCAGCGGCTCACGCAGCGGGGTGTTGCCGTTCGGGTCCGAGAGCTCCCGGTGCAGGACGGGCATCGGGCCTTCCACCTCTGGCAGACGGTTGGGGTAGCTGACCATCGTCAGGACGGCGGCGGCCCGAACCTCCGCGCGTTTGACGGGTGGGACATCGGGTTCCTCCTTCCGGCTCGGGAGGATGTGAATCGGAAAGGGCTGCTGGAGATAGATCAGGCAGGGCACAAAACGTCCGTCCTGGAGCCGAAGGGGGCGCATGATCAGCGGACTGGGCCAACGAGCGCCGTCAAAGGTGGGGAGGATGCTGCCGTTGGCGAGCTTGTCCTGAGCGTCCTTAAACGAGATGAGGAGGGGCATGCCGAAGGCAGCACGGGGAACTCCGTCGTGGGTTGAACCAGCGTCCAGCGGCGGATGCTCCATAAACTTCGCACCCCGATGGCGCATGGCCAGACGGCGGAGCGTGTCGGGCTCAGGCCAGAAGGAGCGCCCCGGTCGGTAGGGTTGTTTGCCTCGGCGACGTGCAATGCCTTCCCCTTGCCGGAACTGCCGGAGCTGCTCCAGGGCATCGATGAGGGCATCTTTGGCTGTGGCGCGAGGCTGACCCATCATGACCTTCCGCGCGGGCAGGCGAGGATGAGGACCACATCGCGCGGGATCGACCGCGAGGGTATCCAGGGCGAGGGTATCCAGGTCCGGCTGGAACCGATCCAGCTTTAGGAGCTCACGGCCCACCTTCTCCAGCCACTGGCCGACGTCCTCCACCCGGTTGGGGGGGGGCTCAAAATACGAGCACCACTTCTCATTCGCATCGTTTAAGAGGGTTGCGAACGTGGCCTTTGTGTCTTGAGAAAAGCCGCCCGAGGGGTGCGTGGTCAGGACGGGTGCGATGGGCTTCTTCTGCTCGTCGAGGGCCAGCGCCAGGGCTCCAAACCCCCGAGTGGTTCGGGCACCGATGCCTCCGAAGTGAATCCAGCACCAGAGGGTGGCCAGCAGGGATTGAAGCTCCTGTTTCTGTTCTTCCACCTTCTTTTCCAGCTCAAGGTCTGGATTGAGGGCCAGGGTCAGCTCCAGGGTGAAGCGAAGCCTATGGCGGATGTCGCGGGCGGGAGGATCTGATGCACGCATGCGCTTGAGCTCCGCGCTCTCGTACTGGAGAGGAAAGAGGCCATAGCCCATGCTGCTCCCCCCGTCCCAGTGGGGCAGGCTGCGATAACTTCCAGCGGAGCCCTCATAGCGGCCAGAGGGGATGTCCGTGGCGGAAGGGGTGCCCACCAGTCGGAGGGAGACACGGCTTCGGCGGGTGTCGTGTTTGCCTTCCGTGCGGTCTTTCTTGACCGCGATGCCTCCCCACAGCTTGGCCTCTTGTTCAAACAGCGCGTTGGCGTCGAACATCCCTTTCTTGTCAAGGGGGATGGGCTGAAGGGCGCGCCACCACTTGCGGAGCTGTCCCCGGATGCCAGGCAAACGGACCCGCTCGATGGCGTCGGGTTCGCGGCTCTGCACACCTCCTCCCACCACCGGGGTGATGCACTCCAGCTCCAGCTTGATCACCAGCAGCTCAACGGGCGGGGTGTACGGAGCGGACTCGCGGGGCTCCAGCCGGGCTTCTGGGGGCAACGGAATGGCAGGCTGTGGCGTCACCGCACTGCGGACATTCAGGTCGAGTGGTCTCAGCCCTCGATAGGTCTGACGCATAGATTCTCCTCTGGTTGAGGGGCCTTCTTCAGTCACCTTCGCCATGAAGCGCCGAACGAGAGGTCATTGAGTTGGGTGAGTGTATCGTCTGTACAGTGGCTGTCAAGGAGTCGCGCGGGTCGTCGGCCACCTTGTGCAACCGGTCAAGAGCGGAAACCTCGGCGCTGCATGAGACTCAGCGGCCCTCTGAACGGTATTGCACCGTGGGCACACATTCTCTGACAAGAGGCGCTCATGAGGGGGGGGGATGGCCCTCTCCTGTCGCTTGGGCATCGTTTTTTATCCTGGCCTGTCAGAATTCCCCTCCTTTCGCTGCAATGAGTCTCTGACAGGGGTGCCTCCGGTTTCATGCTATTTCGGAAAAATAGCTGCAATCAACCTCGGCCCGGCAGCGTCCCCCCTTCACGCATCCCGAAGTCTTCAACCTGTGGAGGTGGTATGAATTCCTTTGAACACCTGCAAAACCTGGCCAAAGCCGGGGCAAACATCTTACACCTGTCCTCCTTCGAGTGGGAGCGGGTGCGCGGTCACGTCATTGGGTTGGCCAACACCCTGCGCTTTCCCCTCTATGTGTGGAGCCAATCCACGGGTATCCATCGCTGCTCCAAGGAGGGAGTGCTTGAGGTCGCAGACGAAGCCGCCACCGACCCTCTCGAGCTGCTGAAGTCCATTCACAGCTCCGATGCGCCCGGCATCTGGCTGCTGGAGGATTTTCATCCTTTCTTGCGTGAGGAGCATCACCCGCTCCTGCGCTGGCTGCGCGAGCTCGCGCGTATGCCCGCACATCCACGAAAGCTCGTGGTGCTCTCCACCCCCCTGCCGGGCCTGCCGCTGGACCTGCGCAAAGAAGTGCCCACCATCGAGCTGGATCTGCCCGGCATTGAAGAGCTGAAGGTGGTCCTCACCGAGTCCGCCCATGCTCAAAACGTCAAGGAGGAGGCCGATGACGCTTTGCTGGAAGCCGCCCGGGGACTGACCGTGATGGAGGCCCGACTGGCCTTTGGCAAAGCCGCTGCCGAGCTGGGACGGCTGGGCCATGCGGCAGTGCCCCTCGTTGCCCGTGAGAAGGAGCGCATCATCAAACAGAGTGAGGTGCTCGAATATTACCCCACCGAGGCCCAGATGAGCGATGTGGGGGGCCTTGACAACCTCAAGACCTGGCTGGAGCGGCGCGGACGGGCGTTTGGCCCGGGCGCTCGCGATTTCGGCCTGGATTCCCCCAAAGGCGTGCTGCTGCTGGGGGTTCAGGGATGCGGCAAGAGCCTGTTGGCCAAGGCAGTGGCGGCGACTTGGCAGTTTCCCCTCCTGCGCCTCGACCTGGGGAAGGTCTTTGGTGGGATCGTCGGCCAGTCCGAAGGCAATATCCGCACCGCCCTTCAGGTGGCGCAAGCCCTGGCCCCTTGCGTGCTGTGGATCGATGAGATTGAAAAAGGTCTGGCAGGCATGGGCAGCTCTGATCGCACCGACGGCGGGACCACCGCTCGGGTGGTCGGCTCTCTCCTCACCTGGATGCAGGAGAAACGTGATCCGGTCTTCGTCGTCGCCACCGCCAACCGCATCGACATGCTTCCCCCGGAGCTGCTCCGCAAAGGCCGCTTCGACGAGATCTTCTTTGTGGACCTCCCCACCGCCAGCGTGCGGGAGGAAATCTTAAGCATTCACCTCAAGAAGAAGCGGCGCAACCCCAGCGACTTCGAGCTGAAAGAGCTGGTCATGCAGTCCGTGGGCTTCTCCGGCGCGGAGCTGGAAGAGGCGGTTCGGGAGGGCCTCTACGACGCCTTTGCCGAGGCCAAAGAGCTGCGAACCGAACACATCGCCCGCGCCCTGAACAAGACCTATCCGCTCTCCCGCACCATGCGCGACCAGATCGAGGAGCTGCGCCGTTGGGCCAAAATCCGTGCCCGTCTGGCCGCCAGCGACGAGCCGGAGCCTCTGCCCGCCGAGAGCAGCGCCGTGCCCAAGCTGGCTCAGGAAGCTACCCGCAACCCCTTCATCCCGGGAGCTAAAGCATGAAAGTCCTTTTTTATCGAGCGGTTGCAGGACATCCATCGGTTGCGCCCGCGCTGATGGGACAGGCGGCCAATACCCTACGTCCCTTCAACCGCTTCATCGGACAGGCCATCCACACCGCCAAAGAGCGCCAGTTTCGTTACGCCCTCCCGTGGGAGAAAGTGCGGCATCTGAGCACGTTCCGGCTTGAGCCCGTGGACACCCGTCTGCGTATTCCCCGCCATCAGCCCGGCTGGATTCTGCCCCAGTGGCCGACGGAGCGCACACCTGACACGGGTCAGATGGGCTTTATCATCAACCGGGGCCTGCCGGTGAAGTTCAACTCCGCCACGCCTGCGCCGCGTGGACTCATCATTCAGAGTCATACTCCACTCCTGCCCACCGATGTGCTGATGTGGTGCGGTGTGCAGTCTTCTATTTCCCTCGAAGCTGCCGTCGCGCCGCCCAGCCAGTTTCAGACCCTGGAGGGAAAGCCGCTCAAGGTGCTCCGGCCCCCGGAACCGCTCGACGGCGATTTCTGGAGCATCGTGCTGGAGCGGATCCCAACCGAATCGGCTTCTACCCACGCATCACCCTCCGACCTGCTCCTGCTGGCGGATGGGGAGGAAGTTGAAGCGCAGGGACTGCCCCCCTTTGAGGGTCTAAAAAGAGTCACCGACACTGCCGGAAATAGCTTTGAGGTGAGTGAGGCCATGCTCCGTCTGGAGGAGCCCCCTGCCGATGGAGTGCTGCTGGGAGACAATGGCCTGTGCTTTCGCTGGGCTCCGGTGACGGCTCAAGAGCGCAAGGGCCTGTGGATTCAGCTTCTGCCACCGGACAAGACGGATACAGACGAGCTCCTCGATCCCCGAGTGGCCTTCTGCGAGGACGAAGTGGATGAGGTGTGGACCTCCAAATCGCGTCGTCAGGACGATATCTATAAGGTGCGGAAGGTAGACCGGGAGCGCTTCCAGCTCCTGCTAGACCGGTTGCCACCGCCGGGCACTCCGCTCTTTCTGCCGGTGGACCTGCGCAACCTCTATTTGCAGAAACGGGCGTTGCGTCAGCTCTCGGAAAGTCCATTACCTCACCATCAGGGGCTGCTGCGCCTGTGTGAAGATCCCCGAGCCGTGCGTTGGCCAGATGTCAAGCCGGTGTCTCTTTCTCACTGGTATGTGCTCACCGACGAGACCCGCGATGGCACCCGGGAGCAGCGCGCCTTTGTGTGTAAAGCGTTGGGCAGTCCGGATTTTGCCTACCTGGAGGGGCCTCCCGGCTCTGGTAAGACCACCGCCATCTGCGAGCTGATTCTTCAGCTCATCGAGCGTCAACAGCGGGTGCTCCTGTGTGGCTCTACCCACGCGGCCATTGACAACGTGATCGAGCGGCTTCTGGGCAAAGAGAATGTGGAAGTGGTCCGCATTGGCAAGCCCGACAAAGTAGACGACAAGGTGCTCGCCTGCCAGCTCGACGAAAAAGTGGAGGCCCTGACCCAGCAGTGGCTGAAACTTCCGGCGATGCAGCATATTCGAGGGGATGAGCTGCGGGCGATGGCCGAGCGCATGATCATCCTGAGCGCCAACCTGACCTGTGGCACGACGATGGGCATCGTCAACCATCCCCACTTCAGAGGCCGGGATCAGGATCTGCACGTCGCCGAGCGTCCCATCACCACCCTCCCGCACTGGGATGTGCTGATCATCGATGAAGCCAGTAAGACGCTCATTCAGGAGTTTATGGTCCCGGCGTTGATGGCTCGCCGTCACATCATCGTGGGGGATGTCCACCAGCTTCCGCCCTTTGCCGATAGAGCTGACATCGTGGCCAACCTGCGTGAGCTGGTGGATGAGAAGGACAGACCACTTTTCCCACGCGATCACCAGCGG
This sequence comes from Myxococcota bacterium, assembly GCA_046075485.1. Classification (GTDB taxonomy): domain Bacteria; phylum Myxococcota_A; class UBA796; order JAJRTE01; family JBJTQF01; genus JBJTQF01. The sequence goes on from JBJTQF010000004.1 coordinate 16,357, forward strand.
GCCTGCCTGCTGCTGCACCGACTGCTGCGCCGAGACCTGCTCCAGAACGGGCTGCGCTGGCTGATCGTTGAGCCTGCGGGTGTGCTCAAGGCGCTCGTACAGGAGCTGGACGCTCGACCTGAAGCGGAGCGACCCGAGCGGGTGCTGGTGGAGCTTGCGTCAGGCAAGAATTCGTCAGGGGCCGTCGTCTCACTCCAGGAGCTGAAGGCTGGAGGCGGAAAATCCTCCCTGACAAGTGCTCTGCGGCTGCTGGCGGCACAGTGGATCCTGGTGCCAGATACGCTGCTGCCGGAGGTTGCGCCCTTTTTGCCCCCCAATCTGCTCTTCGCGCGGGAGCTTGTGGGAACGGGCGCACCTCTTCGGGAGGAAAACCGGCTCCTATTTCGTCAGGCTGTGTGGCTGACGCGGCTGCCGGGGCTGCAACACCCCTACCGGGAGCGTAAGTTCCAACGGGATCCCATCACGACGCCCTCACAGGCTCAACAATGTGAACAGCACTGGCTGGCACACACGGATCTGGCCCAGGAGCTCGCCTGGCGTCTGACCCGCCAGCATGAGCTGCGACACAGTCAGAACAAAACGGAGCGGGAGCGGCTTCAGCGGGATCTAAAAGTCCTCCAGCCCCGCTCTCTGAACATCGCGGAGTCTCTGGCCGAGATTCAAGACATCGGCTTGCCGAGCATCCTAGAAGTCCTCCAGGAAGGGATTGGCGTGGAGCGCAGCAATCGGCCCTCAGCCTTGACCGAAGGCATGGGCAAAGGGCAGAGCTCGGCCTTCCACGCTCGTTTTGAGCGCCTGGACTTCCAACACCGCATGCATCCTCAGATTTCAGACTTTCCACGCGATGTCATTTATCGTGGTGGAGCGCTGAAGGATGCCAATACCATTCTCAGCCGGGACGAGTGCGTGCGGTGGGATTTTGGGGCGTATCCTGCCCGTCGCACTTGGCTCCATGTCCAGGGACGAGAGAGCTCCGGCGAAAATCCCGATGAGATTCGTGCCATTCAGCGGGTGTTGGAGGACTTCATTCGTTGGGTGAAGGTCAAAGGGCCACCTGCGCGTTCAGAACCACGAGTCTGGGAGGTAGCCTGTTTATGCTTCTATGTCAAACAGGAACGGGCACTCTCCAAGATGCTGCGGGAGCTGACCGGCGACGACCGCTTCAACCGTTTCACCGTGCGCGGGCTCCCGATAGAGCTCGTGTGTGGCACGGTGGACCGCTTCCAGGGGCGGGAGGCGGACTTGGTGCTGCTCTCTATGCGCAACACTCAGCGCGTGGGCTTTCTCGACAGTCCCAACCGCCTGAATGTGGCGGTGACGCGGGCCCGTCAGCAGCTCATCGTGGTCGGCAACGCGGCGTATTTTGAGGAATGTCACATCTCGGAGCTGGAAACCCTGGTGAAACGCTCTCCGCAGATAGAAGCCCCTAAACCGCAGGTTGGAAGGAGGCCACGCGCATGAGAACCGTGTTATCGGTCCCGTTGGTGGTACACAAAATGGCGGTGTTCGCAGAGCTCGCCTGGATGGAGCAGCGACCGGAGCTCTCACGGCTCTGTCAGCAGGCGCGGGAGCTGGGTGGACGGCTGTCTCCGCGCGCCATCCAACAGTGTCTGCCGGGGTTGTCGGATGCCGCCAGTCACATCGTGCTGGAGTCCTGCCGGGTGCTCAATCTGGTGGACCGGCAGGGAGCGCTCACGCCGTTGGGTGAGGAGGTAGCGAACTCTCAAGATGCGCCCGTACCTGAGCAGGGAGTTTATTCTCTGTGGGTGGCCTCTCATCCGCTGCTGGGCAATCGCATCTTAAGTGTGGAGCGGTTGTCATCGACGCGCGACGCGCGTTTTGAGAACATCCTGCCGCTTCTTTTGGTGCCGGATGCAAATGTGGTCTTTTCGTCGGTGGTGGACCGTTCCCGCTTTCTGCTGCGTGCTTTTCCCGGCAAACCCGGTGAGAAGCCGGAAGGGATTTTGAGCTCAACCGATGCGCGCGTGACCCTTCGCTGGACGCTGAACTTTGAAGCCACCACCCCCGCTCTGCAAAGCCACTGGCAATTGGACGGACAGCTCGAGCATGACAAGCGCCTCAAGCCCATCGAGCACGCCTCAGAAGTGGCACCACTGGACCTCAACCGGCTGGCCGATGCCTGGGGCACGGGGCCGCTGGCCAGTCATGGACGCTGGGATGCCTCTCAAAAAATTCTCCGAGTGGCCCTGGAAGGTCTGACCGAGCAAGAGCAGGAGTCGTTCCGCAAGTCCTTCACCCTCCCCCGTGTGGAGGTCGCTGGCAGAGGCTCGTTCGACAACGTGACCCTAGAGGCGGTCCCGATTGCTCCTCGCAGCCAAAGGGAGGCTGACCACTGGGCGCAGGAGCGACTGCTGCGGAGGCTGGCCCGTCACAAGGGGTCTCTCAGCCGGGCCGGACTGCGGGAGCTCTTCCTCTCGCTCACGGAGGATACCCCGCTGGAGGAGCTGAGGCCCACGCTGTTGGCTCACACAGGCATGCTCGCCCGCGTGAAGGATCAACCTGAGCTCTTCTGGAAGCTGGCGGCACCGGTGGATCTGGCTCCGCTTCCAATCTCGGCAGATGAGCTGGATACCCTCCAGGTGGGAGAATCCGCTGAGGCCGACGGCGGGGGTGAGCTGGCTTTTGCGGGATGGGGTCTCCCGATGGCCTCCACCCGGGCTTCGGCTTCCGCATCGTCACATTCCGAGTCGGCGAACGCCTTCACCCTGCCGTATCGGGCGGGCTGGTCCATGCGGGAGCTGGTGGAGCGCCTCTTGACGGGGCTCCACGGGGAGGTCTCCCCCCGACGACTGTTGCTCATCGACCGCTATGTGAAAGGGCCAGAAGCCCTGCGCATGTTTGAGCTGCTGCTCCAAACCCTGCGCGAGCGCTTCCCGCAGGTTCGTGTGGAGGTCTGGACTCAAAAGGAGGGCGACAACTTCCAGGCTCTCCAGCGGCAGAGCGGCAGTGTGCCACAGGACTTGTCGTCCGTTTTTGGTCGGTCGCAGCCGCATGACCGGTTTCTGGTGGTGCATCCCGCCCAGGGAGAGGGCTTTGCGTGGCAGATGACCAACAGCCCTCTTCACGCACGGGAGCCAATGGGCGCGGGAAATCAAGGCGCGCTGTCGCCGAACACGCCACTCCGCTGGCGGGAGCTGGGCTGTATCCGCATCAAGCCTGAGCAGTTGTCGAATCCCATCAAGCAGTGGTTGGTAGGAGGTGCCCGATGAGCACAGGACCGATTCGTAAGCTGTCGTTGGAAAAGCGGGTGTCACGTCTGGAGGAGCGCCTGCCGGGTGCCTGGGTGGGCTCCACCCACGAGCAGCAGCTTCACAAACCGGGTCAAGATGCCTGGATCACATGGGCACCAGACTCCGCTCTCTCGGTGGAGCGTTCCGAGGAGCCGGTGCTGGTGATGGTGAAGGGGGACCACGTCTCGGCCCACAGCAGTCTGCTGGGCGCAGCCGATGCCGGACGTCGGGTCTATGTGCTGGCCGAAGCCGGCTGGGGGGAGGGCAAACGGGATCCCGGTCTGGCCACCCGCAAACATGCGCGGATTCTGGTACGACGGGTGCCAGAGGTGCCGGTATCCTCCTTCCACGATGGAAAACATGCCCGATTGTGGTTGGGGGGGCAGGACTCAGGACGCACACCCTGGCGCATGTGGTTGGATGAGACGCAGTCGGCGGACTTCAGGCTGCTTTTTTTGCAGCTTTTTTGGCAGCAGGCGCGGGATGAAGCCTGGACGACGGGCAACGCACTGGCCTTTCATTCCCCGTCCGATGCCCCTTTTGATGTGCCGGGACTGCCCAGGGATGCGCAGGTGCGGCTTCTGCCAGCCTCCGAGGGGCTCACGCTCTCGTCGGATCAGACGGTGGCAATCTGGCATGGGGCTCCTCCACCGGCGGCACCGCAGACCCTCTGGCTTCTGGTCTCCGGGCAGGCTCACACCACACTGGAGGGCTTGGTACAAGCTGGTTCGCGGGTGGTGAGTGGTCCGCTCGAGCTGCCGGAGCTGGCCCTCCACCAGGCCAGTGGTCAGATGTCTCTACCGGGCACGCAGCACCGGCTACACGTACAGCTCAACATCTCTCAGCTTGCGGCTCTGACAACTATTCTGACGACGCCACCGAGCTGGACCTATGCACGGAACATCCGGCTGGGAGACCATGCCGCTGAGCAGCCGACAGCCCGGTTCTGGCGTGCAGGTTGCTCCGGTCCCGAGCCTCTGGAGGTGGAGCAGGTGCTGCCGCACGGGCTGGTGCGGGCTCTCTCACTCCGGGCGATGAGTGCCACCCAACCCGCGACCTGGAAGGAGCCTCAACCCCTGGCGCTCTCAGCGCGTTCGACCTGGGAAGTGCTACCGCCGCAGGTGCCCCAGGGAGCTTCGGAGGATGGTCTGCTCGGCGAATGGCGCTCAACGGATCAGCAGTTTAAGACGCGCACCTCGGAGTGTCGGCAGGCGCTGCTGAGCTCAGAGGGGCATCGGGGACGTCTCCTCAAAACGTTTCAACGGCTGCTGAGTGCGATGACCGGGTTTGAGCGCTCCCAGAATGCCCTGGACGGGGAGCTCACGCAGCTTGAAAAAGCAGTGCCCTCCCACGTTGGACCCCAGGAGGCTGAGCGGCTCTTCGCTCGGCTACAGGGCGTCGAAAATCAGGTGCGCAAGCTGAGCAACGACATGGAGGAGGCTGAACGCAAAGCCCGGGAGGATGAGGAGCGCGAGAAACAGGAAAAAGCCTGGAAAATGGGTGTCGAGTCCGCCCGTCATGAGCTCCCGGACGCCCGCAAGAGGCTGGAGGCTCAACAAGCCGAGCTCCATAAGCTGGAGGCGACACTTCCCACCTTCGATCCGCGCCTCCAGGCGCTTCAAGGCAAGCTGACGGCGCTGGACGAGCAGCTCAAGGCCCTGACGCCGGAGCCACAAGAGCCCAAAAGTGCGGGCGCAAAAGTGCCAACGGCTCCGTCTCAAGAGGACGGTCCATCGCCGAGGCTGGCTCTGGAAAAGGAAAAGCGCGAGCTATTGGAACAGAAGGGTGATGTGGAGGTCCAGAAGAAGCGCGCCCTGGACGACAAGACTTCTGCGCAGAAAGAAATCAGCCGCTTGAAGGGCAAGGTGGAGGAGCTGACGCGGGTGGCCAATGAAGCCTTCACCTTTAAACCACCGGTGGTAAACCCAGGGCTCAAGGCGGGAACGACGGGAGGCGCTTCCGCTGGAGCATCCGGGGCCCGGTTTGTTCCGACCGCTCCCGCCACACAGGCGCGCGCCACCATTCCGTCGGAGGCATTGCCCCTCGTGGGTGAGCTAAAACACCATAAAAATCAACGTTATCTGGTGATCCGGCTCTGGCAGGAGCTGGACAGTGGAGAAGCCGAAGCACAGCGCCTGAAGGCACAGCTCGTAGCACCGGAGGCACTATGAAAGAGCAGAAGATCGTTGTTGAAATCGACCGGGACGGACGCATCACCGCCGACGCCGAGGGCTTCACCGGGGATGCCTGTCTCAAAGACCTGGAGAAGCTGCTGGAAGGGCTCGGTTCCCTACCCGAATCGACCGCACGCAAACCCGACGCGGGCACCGTCAAGATGGTGAACACGCCACATCAGACCCTCGGGAGGAAATCATGAGCGCTTTTATCACGATGATGACCCCCATGACCGATCAGGAGTGTCTGGTCGAGGCGCTGGCGGCCCTCGGCCTCCCTCGTCAGCAAATTGAAGTTTCTGCTACCCCCTTGACCTTACGGGGTTATCAACAGGGGCGGCAGGCCCATGTGATCCTGCGGAAGGAGCTCACCGGAGACCTCTGGAACGACATCGGCTTTCTGCAAACGCCCACGGGCTATAAAGCAGTGTTGAGTAACGACTATCAGCGGTATGGGACCGAGTGGTTGTCCAGGGTTGGCACGCAGTATCAGCAGCAGGTAAGGCTCAAAGAAGCCCGTCTGGCGGAGCTGGACCGGCAGGCACGGGAGCGGGAAGCCCAGCAGCGAGAGCTGGAACGCCAGAAGCTGGTGGAGGCTCAGCGTCAGGCCATCGAGGAAAAAGCCAAAAAGCTCGGCTACATGGTCAAGGAAAGCCGAGAGGCCGACAAGATCCGGCTGGTGCTGGTCAAGAGGACTTACTGATGAACCTCAACCTAGCGAGAACTTTGAGCAGAAGTGCTGTCAATGGGCCGGGAGAACGCTTTGTGCTGTGGGTCCAGGGCTGTCCGCTCCAGTGTGAAGGCTGCTGGAATCCAGATACGTGGGCCTTTACCCCTCGTCAGTCCTGGAGCGTTGAGGCGCTGGAGGCAGAAATCATCTCGCAGCCAGACCTCGAAGGTGTGACGTTCACGGGGGGGGAGCCTTTTGCACAGGCGCAAGCGCTCGCCGCCCTGGCCACGCGGGTGCGGGCGCGAGGGCTCTCCGTGGTGATCTTCACGGGTTATACACGGGCGGAATTGACCTCCCGGGACGCCCAGAAGCTGCTGGCGCAGACGGATCTGCTGATCGCGGGGCGATACGATCAGACTCAGCCTCTGGACGGGCGGGGCTGGCGAGGCTCCAGCAATCAGCAGGTGCATTTTCTCACGGAACGTTATGGACCGGAGGTGCTCATGGAGGCGACGGCACTGGAGATCCACCTTTACTCAGACGGCGCGCTGACGCTCACGGGATTTCCCGGTCAGGAATGGCGGGAAGGGGCGTTTTTTGCCCTCTGACCTCACGTTTAACTCGGCATCCTGGCCTTTCCCTTCCATTTTCTCTCAGACAGACACAAAGATGACAATCTGTGACAAACTTGAACGCGGAGGCCAGATGCTCATGGCTCCAGGCTCCGCATGTGCGCTTCTTCGCAATGAACACCTGCGTGCTGCACCAGCGCATCCGGCTCAACAGGGCGCTGGCGCGTATGTGGGCGGGTGTGCTCACGCAGGGGGTCCAGAGCCTTACCCTTGCAGATTGAGAACGAGCTGCATGTAAAGGTCAGAACCAGAAGACGGCCCACCGGGGCGCTTCAGGCGCTCATCGCCCATCAGATTCCCCAGGGTATCCCCACCAGATCGGGTATAATGCCCCGCTAGGTTCTCCTACGGCTGACGTGGCAGAGCCCCTGACTTGAGGAGCGTACATGAAGATCCCCTATGGCCAGTGTGACTTTGAGAGCATCCGTGAGCGGGGCATGTTCTATGCAGATAAGACCACACTTCTTCCCCTCCTGGAGAGTGCGGGACAATTTGGCAGCTTCCAGGTCTTTCTCCGTCCAAGACGCTTTGGGAAGTCTACTCTGATCCATATGCTCCGCCATTATTACGACCTCAACCTGAAGGACCGCTTCGAGCGGCTCTTTAAGGGGCTCTACGTCTATGACCACCCCACG
>JBJTQF010000005.1:0-47936 GCA_046075485.1 Myxococcota bacterium
GCAGGTACAGGCAGCAGAAGCCAAAGCCCGTGCGGCGGAAGCCAAGCGCCAAGCCGAAGCCGAAGCTCGAGCCCGTGCGGAAGCGAAGCGTCAAGCCGAAGCCGAAGCACGAGCACTCGCCGAATCCCAGCGCCAAGCTGAAGCCGAAGCACGAGCTCGTGCTGAAACCCAACGTCAAGCTGAAGCCGAAGCACGAGCACTCGCCGAATCCCAACGCCAAGCCGAAGCCGAAGCACGAGCACTCGCCGAAGCTCAGGCCCGCGCTGCCGAAGCTCAGGCCCGTGCTGCTGAATCCCAGCGTCAAGCCGAAGCCGAAGCCCGTGCCCGTGCCGAAGCCCGGCTCGCCGAGCTTGAAGCCCTCATGAAGTCCCCTCGAGCGGAGAGCGGCTCCTGAGCAATTCAGCTCATCATGGCCTTCATCTGACGTCCTCTTCGGATGTTTTGTGCGTGGCGACTTCTTTTTCGCCGTGACGGAGCTTCTCGAGACCTGCCAGGATCAGCTCCAGGCCGAAGTCGAGGGTATGAAGTCCATCATGCTGACGATTGGCCACCGCCAGCGTCATCGCGCGCATATGCGGGAGCTGCTCTGCTGGGAGCAGGGGCAGGAAAAACGCTGCTTTTGCCGCATATTCCCCCGCCTTAAACGGAAAGTGGAGCTTCTGGAGCGTGAACCCGTAGATAAAGCTGTCGAGTGCATTCCACGCATGATCCACCATCGGCAGCGAAAACCCTGCTGCACGAAGGCAGCCAATGGTGGCATCCACATACCGCAGCATGGCTGGCCCCACATTCGCCCGAGACATCAGGAGCCCACACGCCCACGGATGCCGCATCAGCACCGTATGCGCGGAGAGTGCTCGCCGACGCATCTCCGCTTGCCAGGGGTGTCCCGGAGAAGGCAGCACAATCTCTGACACCACCTGATCCACCATCGCATCCAGGAGTGCCTCCTTATTCGCCACATGATTGTAGAGCGACATCGCTTGCACCCCCAGCGCCTGCCCCAGCGCTCGCATGGTGAGCGCCTCTAAGCCGGTATCATCCGCCAGCGCCAGCGCCGTTTGCAGCACCCGCGCCCTCGAGACCGGCACCCGAGCAGCCCGCGCCTCCTGTGACTTCTCCTCCTGCTCCTCAAGCCTCTGCGGAGATTGAGCTTCTTCCTGATGCTTCATCGATCCCCCTCACCCACCGCATACACCAGTTGACACCATGACCTCACACGCCGCCGAGACATACCTATCTCAGCACGTCATCACAACACGATCACACGCCGCCGAGACATACCTATCTCAGCACGTCATCACAACACGATCACACTCTTGCCGCGACAGTGGCCTTGCCCCTGGAGCCGGAGCGCCTCAGCCATCTCCGTCAGCGCGTAACGACGCTCGACCACCGGGCGGAGCTGGCCTGCATCCGCCAGCCGACTGACCTCCGCGAGATCCGCGTGCTTGGGCATGGCCATTAACATCTCAAACCGAGCAGCACTGAAGAGGTTGCCCAGCAGCGCCCTCAAGACCACGGGAAACGGTCCCAGCCACTCATTTTGGCCTCCCCCCGACCCGCCGACGATGCGTCCGCCTTCCTTCATCACCTTGCGCAGCGCCGAGACCGGATGATTCCCCACCAAGTCAAACAGGATATCGTAACGCGCTGAGCCTAACGTAAAGTCCTCCTGAGCATAGTTGATGACCCGATGTGCCCCCAGTCCTGCCACAAATGCCTGATTCGAAGCACCACAAACCCCCGTGACCTCCGCACCCAGCGCACGAGCAAGCTGGATCGCATAGACCCCCACCCCTCCCGCAGCCCCGTTGATCAACACCGCCATGCCCGCCTGGAGCTTGCCCACATCCCGCAACCCCTGGAGCGCCGTCGTCGCCGACACCGGCAACGTGGATGCCTCATCAAAACCCCAGCTCGAAGGCTTTGGCCCCAGATGCGCCTCCTCCACCAGCGCGTACTCGGCGAGCGCCCCACGCCGAACCTCTCCGATCACCTCATCCCCCACCCGAAAGCGCGAGACCTGCGCCCCTACCGCCTCCACCGTTCCTGCCAACGACACACCCGGGATGGGCTGCACGGGCCGCATCAATCCAAACCCCACCAGCCGCATGAGATATGGCTTTCCAGTCAGCAGATGCCAATCCCCCTTGTTGATGGCCACCGCCCGCACCTTCACCAACACCCCCGTCGGCGACACCACCGGCGTCGGCACCTCCCCAAGACGAAAGAGCTCCGGCATTCCATATTCAGACTGAAGAACCGCTCGCATATCGAGATCTTTCTGGCTCCACCACCACCGCTCCGGGAGCCCCGGAAGGTCTGAGCTGGATGAGAAGCGCCACGCCCTCCACCCGCTCAAACTTACATTGTATGTATTCAATGTAACCTTACATTGTAAGTATGTCAAGGCCCTCTCCCCTCTTCCTCCAGAAATACATGGGCGAGCGCGTCTGGACCTTCAACCGCCGAGGGATGAGTCCACGACCTCCCCCCACCGCATCCCGAAATACATTTGCGGGAGCCCTTCAACCTGCGCTATTGTGACCCCCGGCGGATCGTGTGGAGCCAGCCCTCGAGCAGCATCGGCACACCGCCCCTTCGAGCGCATCCGCGCCCGGGAGCGCATCCGCATCCGCGCACCCCTGTGTGGATTTTTTGACCTGTGCATGCTTTTGAGTCCGAGTGGAGCAGCAGCCTATGGCCAGAGACAACGAGCTTGCAGTGCTGGACATCAAAAAGAGCCCAACCCGGGATTTTCGGCCCAACCTGCCCCGGTTTTCCGACATCAAGCCCGCCAATACCCTCGTCGAGCTGCGAGAAGCCTTCGATCCAGCGGCCATCATGGATCCGAACTCCAAGCTCTACGTGCCGCGTCACGAGCTGGCCCTTCAGCGCCTGTGGTCGGATCTCCGCGAGCGTAAGACCCCGTTTCAAGGCTTCTTGTGCGGACACCGAGGAAGTGGCAAAACCACCGAGTTTTTCCGGCTCCTCCAAGACGAAGCGCTTCAGCAGCAGTATCTGATGGTGTACTTGACGGCCCAGGATTTTCCGGTCACCCCTCACTTCACCGATGACGCACTGCTCTTGGCCATCGGTTATGGCCTGCTCGAGTATGGCGAGCGTATCGGCCTAACCTCTGCTTTTCGAGAGAAGCTCATCGGCTGGAACCGCGACATCGTCGATGTTTACATGAAGACCGAAGGGGTGAAAGCAGGGGCCGCCCTCAAAGGCAACATGCTCCTGGCCCTCTTTTCCAGCGCCCTCGAAGCACGACGGGAGTGGCGCACCGAAGAACGGCTCCAGCACAAACCTCGGGTGCAGGTGTTGGTGCAGCTTCTCAACCAGCTCTCCGACGAGCTGAGAGCCTTTACGTGCAAGCCTCTGCTGGTGGTGCTCGACGACTTTGAGAAGTTTGACACCGAAAACTTTAAAGAGATGTACGTGCGCGTCTTCCAAGATGGTTACGGCACCCTGGTACAGCCTCGGTTTACCGCCCTCTACTCCACCCCTGTGTTTTTACGCGCCCTGAGCAACTTGGCCATTCCCGGAGACCAGCTCTACTCCTTTCCGGCCACACACCTCTACTCTCTTGAGCAGAAGCGAGAAAACCGGCCTACGCTCCAGCGCGACAACGACGGCTATCAGCTTATCTCTCACTTCGTGCGAAACCGTATCCAAAATCCAGCCCTGCTCTCGGAGACACTCCTGGAAGAGCTGATCCTGATCGGCGGAGGGCTCTTTCGAGAGACCGCACGCGCCATCGCCGAAGCCGCCCGCTTCGCCAGCTTCCGCCAGGCCACGCAGATCGAAGCAGATGACGTGAAGCGAGTCTTCGACACCGTTAAAAAAGACCATCAGCCCCGCATTCGAGGGGAAGCCCTGAAGGTACTTCGCCAAGTGCTCGATTCTCCGGTGGGGTGGGTGGACGGCGTCGAGCCCTTTTTGCTCTCTCGCCTGGTGGTGGAGTATGAAAACGGCGATCTGTGGGTAGACGTGCGATATCCACTCAAAGCCTACCTGCGGAGCCTGCTGACGGAGCGCACCCCATGAACCAGGACGAAGCGGCGCTGCTTGCCTCCCTTGCGGTGCCCGTCGAAGTCGCCTCTGAGCAGCTCGCAGCAGAGCTGATCCGTGCGGTGGCGCTGGACCGGGCCTATTTTACCGTGCTCTTGTATCAGCGGGCCTCGACCCTTCCTCCCCTTCGCGTGCAGCTTGAAGCCCGCTTGCAAGCCGCTCAGCTCCAGCTCCAGCTTTACCCCGAGGCACAGCAGAACCTCACCTTTTACCAGACGCTCCGGGAAACCAGACACATCGGCTTCATCGAGCGCCTCAAACCCGACTCCCTGAGCTTTCGTTTAGATCGCCACTTTTTGTCCTATCTTAACCTCTCACGAGATGAGATCGCCCACCATCGCCTGCGTTTTGTGCTCTGCCTGCGGCTCGATCAAGCGATTGAGTTTCAAGACTATGCGGGGGATCTCTGGGACTTTCGGCAGCAGTCGCTCTACCTCCAGGAGCCTCCGCTGGAGTCCGCTCCAGAGGAAGAAAAGGAACAGCGCAGCGAGAGCGCCTTGCTCGCCCCCTTTGAAGGGCGGGTCGAGCGTCTGTCGCTGAGCCTAGAGCCCTTGAGTCAGCCTCTCTTGTCCCACCTATCCGGCAGCGCCAAAAAACCAGCCTCCAGCCACTCGACCCGGACCCGGAAGCGGCACACTGGGCTCCACGAGCAGGAGCTGAAAAAATGGTTCCAGGCACAACAGGCTGAAGCGACCGCTCCACACGAAAAATTGAGCCTGGTGCTGGAGCGGGCACGCTGGGAAGCCGAAGCAGGTGCCCTGGAAAAAGCCTCAGACTCGGCCCGTGAGGTGCTGCATGAAGCCGAGCTTTTAGGCGATCCACACCGGGTTGCGCAGGCACTGGCGCTGCTCCTGCATGTGGGAGTGGAGCTGGAGCAGCGCCCACGACCCGAAGTAGCGCAGGCCGAAGCAGCGCAGGCCGAAGTAGCGCAGGCCGAAGTAGCGCAGGCCGAAGCAGCGCAGGCCCTGGAGCAGGAAGTGCTGCACTACTTGACGGAGCGGCCTCCGACGTTTAGCCCCTCCCTCGAAGACGTGGCGGAGGGCCTGCTGCGCTGGGGTCTCAAATCCCCACAACCGGCCCGAGCGCTCCCCTTGTTAAAACAGGCCCGCCTGCTCTTTGCGCGCATTGCACCGTCTCAACCGGAGCGGCTCTGGAGCAAGTGGGTGGAGGCGGGAGAAAAGCTGGCCCATCAGCTCTCGGCCACTGGCCAGCATGAAGAAGCCTCAAACGTGTGGAGGGAAAACGTCAACCACCTCCGTGAAGGAGCTGAACGTAGGTCTGAGACACGGGTGCTTGCCCTTGTCGATAACCTCCACAGGCTATGTATCTCACTCGTGGAGCTGGAGCAGTGGGAGGAGGCGCTTCAGGCCATGCAAGAAGCGGTTGCGCTCAGTCGGCAGACAGCGGAGAAAAACCCGGATCTCTTCGCGCTCGTTCTTGCCATGAGCCTCCAGATGCTGGGTGTCTCACTCGGCGGGAAGGAGCGGTGGGAGGAGGCGCTTCAGGCCACTCAAGAAGCGGTCGGGCTCTACCGGCGGCGGGCGGAGAAAAACCCGGCGACCTCCACGCCCCTCCTCGCTGAGAGCCTCCATTTATTGGGTATCGTGCTCCGCAAAATGGGGCGGCCCGAAGAAGCCCTGGCATCACACCGTGAAGCGGTGCTTCGCCTGGCCCCTTATTTCCGCGCACACCCCCAGGAATATGCAGAAGAATGGTCTCGCAGCGCCCGTGAGTTTCTCACCGCCCTCAAAGAAGCCGGGGAGGAGCCCCATTCCGACCCCGACCTTCAGCCCCTCCTGCCCCTTCTGGAGCAGGTGAACACCTCAGACAGAGCACCCTAACGGCTCACCCCGGAGCCCTCAGCGGAACCAGAGTGTCCCCTTGTTCCAGTAACCGTTGCCCCTGTTGGCACAGTGACGCAACGTATACGCCGAGTCCCGCTTGTACAACGCCCAGTCCATATCCCACGCCGCATTCCCATAATACGTGTGGTTGTCGTCCTCGTAGTTCGAGATGATACATTCTTGCCCCGTATATCCTCCCGTCAGCTCCGGGTTCTGCGCACACACAATATGGGTCTTGGTGATCGTTCCCGCCGCCTGAAAGATGGGCTCCGCCGGATTTAACCCCGAGATAAACAGCCTCCGCGTGCTGTTGTCACTCGACTCCACACACGCCAGCCGATACACCGTGCTGCTGCTCAAGTTCATCGTCGAGAGGTTGATCCCATAGCTCGTGTTGAGCGGATCACTGGTCCGGTTGTTGTACGTGAAGAGGTTGATTGCCCCCAAATCTGTTGCAATGTTGACCCCCAACGTCCAGCCTCCGCCGTCCGTGCTCTGATCACAGTACGCTTGCACCGCGTTACTCGACGAGCCTCCATCCGGGTCCACCCAGTACAGCCCACTCGTGCGCACCCCCGCCGTATACAGCGCCTGACAGCTCCGCGCCGGGTTGAGCAACGTCAGACCATTCGCCCGCGTGGTGGTATCCCGGAGCCAATAGGTTGCCCGCCGATTCCAGGAATGTGTCACCCCATCCCCCACCCCATACGCCGCCGAGTACGTACCCGCCAGGGTGGACTCACTCGACACCAACCCCGCCGGAGAATGGCAGATCTGCGTCTGGCCTGCCGCACCACTGGCACTCAAGCAGTTGTTGCTCAGATCCGCTCGCCGATGCCCAAAGATGTAAAAGGTCGGCAGCCCCGCCGAGACATCATCAAAGCGATCCACCGGCAGCCAGGTGGTGTTGTTCTGCCCGCTGGTCGTCGAGCGGTTCAGATATACAAGCTGCGTGCGGGTGCTCGTCCCGCGCCAGCTCGTGCCCGCCGTTTTGGGGCTCAACGTGCCCCCCTGCTTCACCTGAAAATACTGGCTCTGAAAGTGCGTGCCGTTGTTGTAGGCATCCACGCGGCCTCGGAACATCCACGCGGAGCCGTAGGCATCAAAACGTCCCAGATTATAATGCGCGTAGAGCGTTGAGGTGGGGGCCGCACCACTCAACAAGCTGGGCACATCCCGATCCGATGAGAAGTCCTCCGTGCGCACCGAGCTCTCGCCGACCTTGCCCACCAACATCCAGCCGCCGCCATCCGTGGTCATGTCACAGTATACTTGGAAGGCATTCGAAGCACTGCCCAAGTCGGGATCCACCCAGTAGACCCCATCCCCGGTTGAATACCCCGCATCCAAGATCGCCCCACAGCTATATCCCGCCTTGAGCTGGCTGGAGCCATTGGCCACATCCGTCAGGTCACAGATGCCATCTCCATCCGCATCCGCACCGTCTGCGGAAGGGGTGGGTTTTCCGGCCTGGGAGCAGTCATCACAACCATCCACGTCGGCGTCTCCACACACCATCATGGTGAGCGGCGCTGGATCCTGCCCATCGGCGACCGTGTCACCATCATCGTCGGAGTCTACACAGTCTGCCTGAGCATCTCCATCCGTGTTCATAAAACCTTCATCCAGCGAGCCATCCCCGTCATTGTCCAGCCCGTCACAGCTCTCCGTATCACAGGCATCCCCAATGCCATCTGCGTCGAGGTCCGATTGTGTGCTGTTGGCCGTGCTCGCGCAGTTGTCCAGGTTGGCACAGACCCCATCCGCGTCGGCATCGTTGGCTGCATCCAGAGGACAAGTGTCCACACAGTCCGCCAGGCTGTCCCCGTCTGAGTTCGTAAAGCCCTCATCGATGAGCACATCACAGTCCTCATCCAGGCCGTTGCAGCGCTCCGAAGCCGTTGGATACGTTGAAGCACTGGCATCGTTACAGTCTCCGGCCACCGCCGCATATCCCGCAGGAGGGCTGCATGCCTGCGTCGTCGAGCCACTCACCCCATACCCATCCCCATCGGCATCGCGGTAGTAGAGGGTCTGAACACCTTCATCGACGACACTGTCACAGTTGTTATCCAGCCCGTCACATACCTCTGAAGCCCCTGGGTAGCTGCTGGCACTGGCATCGTTACAGTCTCCGGCCACCGCCGCATACCCCGCAGGGAGGCTGCATGCCTGTGTCGTCGAGCCACTCACCCCAAAACCGTCCCCGTCTGCATCGCGGTAGTAGAGGGTCTTCACACCTTCATCGATGGCACTGTCACAGTTGTTATCCAGCCCGTCACATACCTCTGAAGCATTGGGAGACACCGAAGCGCGAGTATCGTCACAGTCCGCACCGTTGGAGACATATCCACTGGGCTGGCTGCATTGCTCCACCACCATACGGGGGTTTCCGAAGTTATCCCCATCGGCATCCTGGTAATAAGAGGTCTTGACTGCTTCATCCACCTGTCCATCACAGTTGTTGTCGGCTTGATCGCAGAGCTCGGGGGCTCCGGGGAAGGTGCTGGCAGCTCCATCGTGGCAGTCTGTGGCATTTTCGACGAGCCCAGGACGCAACGCACACGCTTGCACGGGCGCTCCGGGGTCTCCGTAGTTGTCTCCATCCGCATCGGTATAATAGGTCTGAGCGTCTACCGCGTTGACATCCACCAGCCCATCACAGTCATCGTCGAGCCCGTTGCAGCGTTCATCCGCCTCGGGATATGCCGCAGGATTTTCATCGTCACAGTCGGAGCCTCCGGCGACCAGCGCCGCAAAACCATCCTCATCCACATCAACGAGGTCTCCGTCGAGACAGTCTTGGTCGATGCCATCGTAAGGGAGCTCCTCCGCGTCGGGGTGGATGTTGGGGTCGGTGTCGTTGCAGTCTTGGCCCGTGTCTCCTCCTGGATAACCATCTTTATCCACATCCGTGAGGTCGATGCCGGTGCAGTCTTGGTCGATGCCATCGTAGGGGATTTCCTGAGCGCCGGGATGGAGCTTAGGGTCGGCATCGTTGCAGTCTCCTTGAGCTTCGGAATAACCATCGAGGTCGTTGTCTACCACATCCACGGCATCATCGGGGGTGCCGTCACAGTCGTTGTCCTTGCCGTCGAGGAACTCCGTGGCGCCGGGATAGGTGTTGGCGTCGCGGTCATCACAGTCGGGGCCTCCTACTTCTGAAGCCACCACCCCATCCTGATCGACGTCTACTAAGTCTTCACCGTCGCAGCTCTGGTCGATGCCGTCGTAGGGAATTTCCGGCGCACCTGGATAGCTGAGCGGATCCTCATCATCACAGTCCCCTTCCTCGAGGGTGCTGCCGTCCTCATCCTGGTCGATGCTTAAGGTGGGGGTAAGCTCCGGCGTCTCACTCGGTGTCGCGGAGGGCGTCAAAGCCGGGGTGATGGCAGGGCTCTCCGTGGGTGTGGCGTGGGGTGTTGACGACGGCGATGGAGGCGGCGAGAGAGGGGGCGTCGAAGTCTGCTCAGGGGGCTCCGTGGCCTGCGGCGACGAGGCCGGGGTCGGAGAGAGAGAGGGCTCTCCTCCACAGCCCAGCGGCAAGATCAACCATGCACTCAGCCCCAACATCCAGATTTGACGATGAAACAACATCTTCAGCACCTCCGGCCAGACGGCCCTTCACTCCACAGCTCCGCCAGCACACGCAGCATATACCCTATCCACATCGGCTCACCGCATCACCACATCGGCTCAGCGCATCACCGCATCATCACTCGGACGGCTCACACGCGGGGGTTTAGGAGCGGCCTCGAGCCTTTTGGCTCTCGTAGTAGGCCACCTTTCGGGCGCGTTGGACATCTCCGAGGGGGCGATGAGCAGCGAGGGCCTGCCAGAGATCAAACACATCGGCTTCGGCTTCCGTCTGAAATGCCTGGAGCACTTGGCCATCGAGCGCCTGAACGGGGAGCTCCAGCCGGGCCACGGTGACGTAGGGGGTGGGCCAGTTCACCGAGGCATCTTCGATGGGGGTGACGTCTTCTGACACAAAGGGTTGGAGCTGAAGCTCATACTGGAGCGAGGACTGTTTGAGCCGAGCCGCCAGTGCTTGGCCCAAATCCGCCGGAGGCCGAGCCGGTGCTGGTCCATTGCTCTGCTCTGGCAGGAGCCGATAGCGCACGGCATAGGGTCCGCAGGCGATGGGCACGGCGCTGTAGAGGGTCTCGGTCTCAAAGCCGAAAAACGGTGTGCTGGTATTTTTCACCATGCGGATCATCCGGCTGAGCCCGTTAAACAGTCCATACCGTCTCACCAGGTAGGAGATCAGCGCAAACGGCCCTCGGGAGAGCCCTTCGACAAACCCGATGAACTCGTCACTCTTGGGGAACGCAAACTGCGGATGGTTGATGAGGCTGAAATCCTGGCTGCGGGCGGGTCCACCCAGTGCGCTCTCACCATGAACGCCGAAGACCTTAAAAGCCAGCCCTCGTACATCGGGTTTGCCGTCGGGTTGTTTATCGGAGCCGCCGTTGGAGTAACGCAGCCACACCTCATGGGTGCCGGGGGTGGCAAAGAGCCCTTGCCGAGCAAACTCCGGCAGTCGTTCCAGGACCGTCAATGTTCCTTTGAGCGCGATGAGCTGTTTACGGTGGAGGGCTCGACCTGCCCCCAGTCGTTCTGAACGCCGCCGCTGGATGGCGGTCAGTGTGGCGGCGTAGGCGGCGAAGCGGGCGCTCTCATCGGGCGAGATGACCTCACGCCAGTCGGTGCTGGGGGTACTTGAAGCGGACATGAAGCCTCCGGAGGGGTGATGAAGAACATTGAATTTGAGACCTGGGGAGAGCTTATCGAATGTGAGAGAAATTACAAGTCGTCTCCGATAGGACAGGACAGATGGCGGGTGGGCGTGCCTGCTTGCGTGTGCGTGCGCGTCTGTTGGGGTGCATCATGATGCGCCTCTACGATCACGCCTGCGCGTGCGTCTGCATCCGCGTGTGCGTGTGGCCTCCGCTGTGACTGGAGAGCTGCACATCCTTCACAAACAAGCTGTGCAACCGAAACGGGAGGGCAAAGGGCAACCATACCAGGGCGAGGCGCTCGAAACGCTGGGCATCCAGCACCGCTAGAAACGAACGATCCGAGTCTGAGGCATAGCTGAGCGAGAGAATCCAGCCATCATCCTCCTGAGTGGCTCCGGGGCGCGGCACAAAAACCGGCTCCCCGGTGAGCGCGTCGAGGGGTCCGCTCCAGCTTTGGACGGTATGTGTCTGGGTATCCACCTTGACCAGCTTCTCGGGTGCGGCGCATCCGTAGAGGTAGCGGTGAGTGTGTCCTCGATAGTCCTCATGGATGCGGGGGAACTCGAGATTGTGTGCGCCGAGCCACTCGACCCGATGAGCGCCATCCGGGAGCAGGTGGACCCGCAGCAGGGTGGAGCGTACGATGTCATGGAGCTGCTCGCGTCCTTGCATCACCTCCTGGAAGGTCTTAAAGAGCCAGCCGTTGGGATACGCGGGCATGTCGAAGCAGACCTCATCCTGGTTCTCAAAGGCGTTGGCCAGGTGGAGCGCGAACCGGGCGGGTAGGGTATACGTCCGGGTTTTGCCGCCTTGACGGGGGACCAGATACACCCGCATGCCCAGCTTGGGCTGCCAGTCGAGACAGCCTGCAAAGGGCATCCGTCCGAGGCTCCAGCCGGTCATCAGCTTCCGGCTATTGAGGAGCAAAGGGGCGCAGACGAACACAAAATAGTGAGGGGTGAGCGCAAAATCATGCACCACATACCAATGATCCACCGGGAGCACGCCCACCTGACGGGCTTCACCTCCTGGCTCGAGCTGGAGGATCTCGAGGCAGGATCGGAGCTCGACGTAGCGGGTGATGAAGCCAAAACTCTCGTGCGTGACAGGATCGGTATGAAGGTGGCCACAGAACATGCGCAGGCCGTTGAGCAGGCCGTGAAAGGTTTCCTCCCCTTCGGTCTCGAGCGTTTCTGGGTCCAGCCGGATTGGAGTGCCGGCATCCCCCAGCGCCAGCAGCTTCTTCCCGTAGGGTGCCAGGCTCACGTTGGGCGGAAAGTGGTTGTGCAGCAACATCCGGACATTGGCCAGTCTTCCTTCTGAGAGCGGCGTACCCAAGCGCGGATAGAGACGGCAGCCTGCTTGTTGCTCCGCCATCCGCTCGGGGGTGAGCACATAACGACTGCGGAAGCTGACCGCTCCCTTGTGGAGAGAGAAGGCCGAGACCAGGGCGTCTCCATCAAAAAAGTGGCGGTTGTGGTCGCTGCCGATGCCGGTGGAGCCGGGGCCGTTGGTGTAGAGGGTGCCACAGAGCTCGGCGGGGAGTGTTCCTTCTATTTCGGTGGGCTGGCAGTCTTGGGCTTCAACGGAGGTCCAGACAGAACGGTACAGGTCGAGCAAAAAATCGCGTGAGGTCGAGTCGGTGGTGGTCATGGTGCCGCTCCAAAACCGTTGAGGGTTCAACATCCGCATAGGCGCTGGACAGCATCTCGGTGATGCTCTGCGGGTTCTGAATCCTCAAAACCGAGGCGCAGGTCAAAAACCGCTGCTTTTTTCGCGGAGCTGCTGCATGGACGTTCGTATCGTTGATTTTCCTGAGACCGCCCTTGCCGTCGCGGAGCATCATGGCTCACCGGCGCTGGAGTATGAGACCGCTCGTAAGCTGATTGCGTGGCGGATCGCGCACCGGCTCTCTCCGGCAGGGCCCAACCGGACCTTTGGCATCCATTATACCGATCCGGAGCAGGTCGCCCCCGAAGCGCATCGGGTGGATCTCGGGGTGGAGTATGCGCTTCCGGTGGAGCCAAATCCACAAGGGATTGTGGCCAAACGAATCCCGGCATGTCGCTGTGCGGTGGTGCGGCATGTGGGCGCTCGGGAGCAGGTGACGGCAGCGGGCTGGCTCTTCCGCGAGTGGCTTCCGCAGAGTGGAGAGCAGCTTGGGGATTTTTCGGTCTTTTTTCATTATGTCAACGTGGGTCCGCAGGTGCAAGAGGCCGAGATGATCACGGATGTATACCTGCCGCTGAAAGCCCCCCTCTTTTTTGCCTGCCTTGACTGATCCTGCCCTTGTCAGCCTTCGCTTCAGTGTGCATATCTCCAAAGCGCGGGACCGTTGAGTCGGTCTACGGTTAAACGAGAGCCTCTACACGAAGGAGCTTCACCTCATGTCTCTCTATGGAATGATCGCCGGTAAGGGTCCGAATGGTTTTGGATACAGCAGCACCGCTGAGGAGGTCACAGAAGGTCTGGATCTCAGCGGGAAGACCTACTTGGTGACCGGCTGTGCGTCGGGGCTGGGACTGGAGACCCTGCGGGTGCTGACGCTGAGAGGCGCGCGGGTGGTGGCGGCAGCACGCTCAGCAGAAAAAGCACGAGAGGCAGGCAAGACCATGCCGGGAGAGGTGATACCCCTGGCCTGTGATCTGGGAGAACCCGCTCGAGTACGGGAGGCGGTGGCGGAGGTCAAACGTCAAGGGATCCGGCTCGACGGGATCATCGCCAATGCAGGCATCATGGCCCTGCCCAAGCTGGAGCTGATGCATGGGTATGAAGCGCAGTTTTTCACCAACCACATCGGACATTTTATCTTGGTGACGGGGCTGCTGGATCAGCTCACGGAGCGCGGTCGGGTGGTGATGGTCAGCAGTGACGCTCATCGAGCGGCACCCAAAGGAGGCATCCGCTTTGACAATCTCTCAGGAGAGCAGGGCTATCGTGATTGGGTAGCATATGGTCAGTCGAAGCTGGCCAATCTGCTGTTTGCGAAGGAGCTGGCACGTCGTCTGAAAGGCTCGGGGCGCACGGCAAACACGATTCATCCGGGGGTGGTGAACACCAACCTGGGACGTCACATGAACCCGCTGCTGAGCATGGGCTGGAAGCTGATCACCCCGCTGGTCTTCAAGAACGTACACGAAGGCGCGGCCACCCAGGTCTTTGTGGCCACTCATCCGTCGGTGGAGGGTGTCTCGGGAGAATACTTCTCACACACACATATTGCGCAGTGCCGCGCAGTCGGAAACGATGAGGCCCTCGCCCAAAAGTTGTGGGAAGTCTCCGAGGAGATTGTGAGGAAGGTCGGATAAGCACGCACGGCGACTTAGACGCTGGGATGCAACAACCTGAGCAACTTCTGATAGGTCGGTCGAAAGTATAACGTACAATGTTCCGCAACCTTCTGAGGGCGAATCCTGCTCAGCATGAATGGTCCATCCGTGCGCTTACTATAAGCCGCCTGTTTTCCTTCCACACGCAACGACTCTAGGGCTTGGAAAAGGCTGGAATCAGCCTCTCGCGTGATCTGAAACGCTCCCATCAGCGTATCGCTGAGCTTGTGGGTACAAGCGCCATCGAGACAAGCCCCTCCAAACCGCTCGATACTTGGCATGTCCCCCAGCTCGCTGCCCAGCTTCGGCAGCGTCTCAAGGTACTTCTTTAACGGAATACTCAACGAAGGATATTGACGTACAAAGCTCATCTCCCAGTCTGCCAAGAACCATGCCTCAACTTCTGGTGAAGCCAAGAGTGCGATCACAGGAACCGCCTTCCCAAGCACCTGCTCCACCTTTTGGTTCAGCTCCCGCTCCACGTTTTCAAAGGCTGCTTGTTCGTCAGCAGGGGTACTGTCCGATGTATTAAATCGACAGTCTGCATCGTCTTCCAACAGGATGATGTCTGGAGGCTGACGGCGATGATGCAATTCCAGCCGCCTCAACATCCGTTCGACCAGCGGCGCACCGGTGATCCCCTGAGCTGAGGCAAGCGGCTGCGGAAGCGCGGCGGCTCTATCCGTGTGGGCAGAGGAGGGTTTGGGCTTAGGACCGGGCTTCTTCACGGCGGGAAAAAGGCGCTCAAGTTTTACGTGGTGCGCCCCGGCATCTTCGACCATCTTCTGGAGAAAAGCATGCAGTCCCCCGACTTCAGTATGACTGGAGGTCATAAAGTAGCCGACTACCATGGCCAGCCTCCCAGCAGAGGCTCCCCTACGCGGTAGAGGTCTCCCAGCTCCCACCCTTCTGCAAACTGCTCCCTCAAGGTGGCTGGATTGAGCAGCACAGGCCCGGGTTGACTTCCAGCACCAAAAACAAAGACCCGGATCTCTTCCGCCTTAAATCCCTCTGTCAAGACATCCAATAAATCTGGCGAATGTGTGCTGATGAAGAGCTGTGGAGACGATGTAAAACGTTGCATCCAACGCCCTATCACCCGCAACCATGCCGGATGCAGATTCAGCTCGGGCTCGTCCAAAGAGAGCACCGAGTATCGCTCTGGCGTAAAGAGAAGCAAACACAGCAAGAGTGCTTTTCGAGTGCCATGTGAAAGCTCGTGCAAACCATACCATTGAGAGCCCAGCTTCAGCTTCAGAACAATATTTTGCTCCCCCGCCGAATAGGTACGAAGATCACGCAGCTCCGGCAGAAGCTCTCGCATCCGGTCGAGGTAGGCATCGAGAAATCCGCTCCGCTCATCTTCAATCAGGTTTTTGATCACATTGGCATAGTTATCCGCCTGGGTAGACAGAACGCGAGGCATCGAATCCAGCGGGACAGCCCGACTCATCTGCTCAAGGTTGAGGCTTGTGCTGGCATAGGTCCGATAGCGGCCAAAGAACTGTCGAACAGCACGGGTTGACTTCTGAAACTGAGGATACAGCGTCGTTCTGAAGCGCTCATCCTCTAACAACGCATCGACCTGCTGAAGTACGGTCTCTTGCGGACTGATGGTAAGTTTTTCTCTGACTGGACGTCCATCCGACTTCTTCGCGGAGAAAGCACCCAAACCAGACCTCTCCACATGGCACTCAAAAAACGTGAAGGGAGCCCGATTCGGTTGGGAGGCTTGGGCAAAACTCAAGACTTCTTTTTCGATAAAAAACCCACGGGGGATTTGCTCCGCCTTTCCCAGATGCGAGGAGATCTGATAGCGGAACGGCTCATGTCGCTCTATATCTGTGATGAACGTCCACTCTAGGTCTAAAATTCGGTCATCGGAGCCCCTACGATCCAGCAAGTTGTCCCATCCCCTGGCAGCAAGCGCACTGTGAAAGGTGGTGATGCCACCACGCTCCGGAGCTCGCTCGACAAGCTGAGACAGGAAGCCAATCGCATCCATCATGTTGGATTTACCCGAGTTGTTGGGACCAATCAACACATTGATGCGCCCAAAGGTGAAGGGGCCACCGCTCACATTACGATAGTTATGGACTCGAAATTCTTGGAGCATCCTTCAGATCATCCTCATGCTTCAGCCATTATTCAGATCCAACGTGCGTGCTCAACACGCGCTTGTCATCACCAAGGACACATTCCATCGGAGCCGAATGCTCTAGGATGACCGCTCAGGCCATCCAAGCCCATCACATTCTACCTGACCCGATGCCCTCGGTGCGAGCGGTCATCACCCATGTTTGCCCCCATGTCTACCACCCGGCGCCCCCTCGTGTCAACGTGGGGAGGGCTTCTCTGCCGTCGGCTTGCGCAAGCCCAGCACCCCCGTCGAGAGCGCCGTACCCAGCAAGATAATGGCGCCACATCCCAGCATCTTCAGCGAGACATGCTCCCCCATGAACACCACCCCGTAGATCACCGCAAATACCGGGATCAAAAACGTCACCGCCAGCGCACGGGTCGGCCCTCCCCGCTCGATGATGCGGAAAAACAGCACATACGCCACCCCCGTACACATCACCCCCAGCGCCAAGATCGCCCCCCAAGCGTTGAGCCCCGGCATCTCCGTCGGCATGTGCAGCAGTGCGGGAATCGCCAATACCAGCGTCGCCGCCGTCTGACTTCCCGTCGCCGTCACCAGCGGATTCCTCCCCGACAGATACCGTTTTGCCTGACTCCCCGCGATCCCATAACACAAGGTCGCCACCAGACAGGCCAGCACCGCCCAGCCCGGCGCAATCCCAGACGCATCCGGCTTCAGCGACGCCTTATCCCACGCCAGCGCCGCCACCCCTCCAAATCCCAGCACCAGCCCCAGCCCTCGGATCCCTGTCGGTCGCTCTCCCAGCCACACCCACGCCACCAGCGCCCCAAACATCGGGGTCGTCGCGTTGAGAATCGCCGCCAAACCGCTCGAGAGTGACAAGAGCGCAAAGGCATAACAGGCATACGGAATACCCGCATTTAAGATCCCGTTGACCAGGAGCGCCCAGCGATGTTCCCACAGCTCCCCCTGCAACCTCCGGGATAGCAGGAGCGGCATCAGCGCCACACTCGCGATGCTCACCCGCAGCGCCGCCACCGCCAGCGGCCCAAAGGAGCCATTGGCATACCGAATGAACAAAAACGAGGATCCCCAGATCGCACCCAGGGCGATAAAATCTCCCAGCCAAGACGCCGACGCCTGCCCAGACGTTGATGACGATGCACTCACACTTGCTCCTCTCTGCTCTCCATCATGCTCCTGCTCCTCACAGACCCTCGAGCGGCCACCATCCAGGAGCCGGAGACCCTCGCCAATCACCCACCTTCTGGATCTCTGCGCGGTCGGCCTGACGTACTAAACACTGCTCCACCGACTGCTCCAGCCTCGGCACCCACAGCCGGGGCGAGAGCTCATGCAACGGCACCAGCACAAACGCACGCTGGCCCAGCTCCGCATGGGGGATCACCAGCCGCTCCGACTGCACCTGCGCCTGCCCGTAGAGCAAGATATCCAGATCGATCACTCGAGGCCCCCAACGGAGGCCCTCAACCCTTCCCGCCGCCCGCTCATGGCCCTTGAGCGCCCCCAAGAGCACCTCGGGAGCCCATAACGTCTCCACCTCCACCACCGCATTCAGGTAAGGCGCTTGGCCTGGAGGCCCCACCGGAGGCGTCTCATACACCGAGGAGCCCCGCAGCAAACAGCTCCCCTCAAGGCCCGCCAAAAACGACGCAGCCTCGCGGAGCGCCTGCCAACGGTCTCCCAAGTTGCTGCCCAGGGCGAGATAACACAGCACTGGTGTGGATGGTATCATTCAGATGACTTCCTGCCTGCACACGGAACATGCTCCACGAAGTGCGGCAGTGTAACCGACTCTGGCGAACGCCGCCAGTGTCGCGGCCAAAGAGCAGCCAAAGAGCAGCCAAAGAGCGGAGGGTCTCGAGCAGAAGGTCAATGCGGAGTGTCCAAGCGCAGCTCGATCACGGATTGCTCGGCGAGCATCCACCAGAGCCGTTGACGTTTGGATGATCGGGCAGATCCTCCCAGTCGAAGTAGCCGCTGCTCGACGTGTCGTCCAGCGTCACCACCTGCATGACCAAGATCAGCCAGTTGCGTGAGCGATCCTCTGCTGGCGCGGGGTTCTCCATGCGTGGGCAGGGCGAGCTGGTGGTGGATTGTTCTGCCGCATGAAGGGGCGCGGCTCCCAGCAGCAGGCTCAACCCGAGCAACAGCTTCAGAGAATGCAACGAAGACTGGAGAAGATGGCAACCCTTGCGCTTCTGCATGGTGAGACTCCCAAAAGGCTGGTATCACGTCCGCTGGCTGGCTGGCGGTGCGGAACGTCAAAGCCGAGGCAGCCCTGCGCTGGCTCGACACACAACCCTTCTTATGTCAATGGGCGTACCACCGAATGCTTTCACAAAACACGGCACTGGCTCCAACAGTGCCCTGTCGTTTTTGGAGTCGATAACATGAGTAAAATCAATTATCTAAACCACTTCGCGCAGATCAAATTAAAATGATGAGCGCCGATTTCTCCGTCGCCACATGTCGATGATTGTCTTCAATGGCCTCCATTCTGTTCGACATCTGCGTCAGTTCTTACGCAGACCCGCGTCTATCGCAACGTGCAGCGCACCGTGCAACCTTCGGAGACACACCCTTTGCACACACCGATTTCTTGTCTTCTGAGCAGAATGCAGCTAGATTATGACCACTAAAGCCGGATTTCCCAGTTCGACCTTCCTCTGAGCGGCTGCGCATTGGGGTGCTGCCTCCCCGTCTGATAGGGGAGGATCGCTGACGTGAGCTTACCTGGGAGCCGATCAACGCTGAGAAGCGAGTCTGATCATACATGCGTCCAAAACCATCTTCCCCTGCTCGACCTCGCCCACTTCTCACCTCTCGTCGCCTGATCGTCGGAGGTGTGCTGACCCTGGGCGTGCTGCTGGCCGGGCTGGTGTTCCTGCTGCGCAGTCGTCCGGAGCGGGTGATCCGCCTGGAGCACGAAGGCCATCAGCCACTCGACGTGGTCGGAGAAATCCTGCGATACAAGAGCAATCCCAGCCGTGTCTTAGCCGCCGATGAGAGTGTCCTGGCGGAGGTGGAGCTCTTTCGGTGTAAACCGGTGGGGCTTCATCAGCTTCCCTGGCAGGTCACGCAGGTCTTTGAGCTGGCCGAAGCCGAGGGATCCTGCCTGGAGGGAGGCAGCTTAAATCCGCTCTTACTGGCCCTCGATCATGATCTGCGCCACCTGACCGATGAGACCTTGCTGGAGCAGCGCTGTGCTCGAGTGCGGGAGGCGCTCTTTGCGCCCGAGCCGCTGCGGACCCCGCTGGGTTTTGCGGTGGGTGCTCAGAAGTGGTTGCCCCTTCACGACCGACCGACCTTGCTGGAAGCGTATCTGAACCTCGTCTCCTTTGGCGAAGAAGACTATGGCATTGAAGCCGCTGCTCAGACCTGGTTTGGCAAAGGAGCTGCGGAGCTCTCCCTGGGAGAAGCGGCTTATCTGGCGGTGAGGGCCACCCATCCCGAGTATTGGGAGAGCAGCTCGGCCCTTCGTAAAGCGCGTGATCAGCTCCTAGAGCAGATGCTGGAGCAAGGAGCCGCCACGCCCGAGGGGGTGCGCGATGCGCGTGAGGTGAGCATTCCTTCGCGGCCTCGCCGGAACAATGCGCTGGCGTCTTTGCCGGACTACGTACATCGGGCCATCGACGAGGCCCTTCCTCACATGGATGGTTTGGGTATTGCCCGAGCGGGGGTGGACATCCTGACCCCTTTTGAGCCGGAGCTTCAGAAGACCGCCGCCCGTTCGGTGGAGCGCATCATGCAGATGTGGCGCCGGAACCGTAAAAAAGAGGCCGCTCAGATGGCCGAGCTCTTGGCAGCGGAGCCTCCGACCGACGAGGGCCCGGTGGAGGTCGAGCTCCCACCGGGAGCATGGACCAGTCCTCCGACCGACAGGGATCAGCCTGCTTTTTCTCTGATGGCGATGGAGCCTCGCACGGGTCGGGTGAAGGTCTTGTACGAGCGTTGTAACGACTGTCGTTCTCAGCGCAACGGGGTTTTTTATCGCAAGCGCCAGCCGGGCTCGGCCTGGAAGCCTTTTGTGTATGCCACCGCCCTCGAGCAGGGCATGACCCAAGTGATGAGCTTGCCAGACAAACCTTTTACCTATGAAGTCAAGGGCTCGGCCTGGAAGCCTAAAAACCACGAAGAAAAGTATTACGGGCAGGTCTTGGTGAGGCGAGCTTTGGCCCTCTCGCTCAACAGCATTGCCATTCAGCTTATTTTTCGCTCTAAGCCGGAGAAGGTGGTCTCTTTGGCTCATCGACTGGGGATTACCTCGCGGATTCGGCCTGTTCCTGCCCTGGCGTTGGGGACATCCCCGGTGACCCTCGCCGAGATGGTGGAGGGTTATAGTGTTTTTGCGTCGGGGGGCTATCGCACCCGGGCGCGATTTGTGGATCAGGTGAAGGCACGCGGAGGCCAGGTGTTGTACACGGTGGGTCTCGATCCTGCCGAGCCGGTGCTGGATCCGCGCGTGGCCTTTGTGATGACCGATATGATGCGAGAAGTGACACAACACGGCACCGCTTGGCCTGCTCGACGCCTGAAGTTCCCGGTGGCGGGTAAGACCGGCACCACCAACGAGAGCCGTGATGCATGGTTTGTGGGCTTCAGCAACAACCTCGTGGCGGGCACTTGGGTTGGATTTGAAGCAGGTCGAGGTACGGACACCAAGACCCTGGGAGGCCATGAGACCGGTGGCAGTCTGGCCCTTCCTGTCTGGATGGATGTGATGTCTGCTGCGGCCAAAAAGGAGCCTCCGGGGGAGTTCACACCTCCGCCGGGGATTGTGATGCAGGTGCGCAGTCCGTGGGGGGGCCATTTGCATCCCGAGGGGCGACAGATGGCCTTTATTGGCGACGATGCGCGGGTGTGCCACGAAGTCGCCCCCGCTTTTGCCGCACCGGAGAAAGAGAGTGACAGCCAGCGGGCCAGTCGCATGGACCGTTATTATCGTTATAAACGCGGAGGCTCTGCCGGATACCGTTGTCCCTGGGTGCCGGTCGCAGAGAAAGATCGTCGCGCCAACGGCACATGACCCTGGGTGCGGAGGCGCTCGAGCAGCGAGGTATTTGCATGTTTCGTTCTGCGGCAAAACGTTGGGTCCGCGAGCAGCTTGAAGGCTGGCTCGAGAAGCGTCGAGAGGCGCGTCCTGGCTCGGCCCACCCTAGCGCCTCGACGGAGGGTCTGGAGATGTCGGGGCAGCGGCCCTCGGAGCAGGTAAATTCTCCTTCAGAACCGGAGACCGCTTCAAAACCGGCGTATGTCTTGCCACCGACGGGCAGCGCGCTGAGCCACGAGGCGCTGGAGCGGCTGCTCTCGGCGCATGACTCGGTGGTGCTGCATCATTTTGCGACCTGGTGTGATCCGTGTGAGGAGGAGATGCCCCTGGTGCGCCAGCTCGAGCAGCAGCTTCCGGCCAAGACCCTGCTGCTCTTGCTGAGCTGGGATCGTTTTGATGGGCAAGGAGATCCGGCTCAGACCTCAGCGGAGGTCTTACGATTTGTGGCGCGGTTTGGGCTTCGTGCGCCTGCCTATGTGTATACGGGCACGCATGAGCTGTTGGTGGGGGCTTTGGAGCTGGGCTCGTCGCGTATTCCGCAGACCCAGCTTCGGGGGCCGGAGGGAGTGGTTCACGAGGACATCTCGCGTCCGCTCCGCCCGGATGACCTCCCTCATATGCTGGCCCTTATGACGTGATTTTTTTATCTTTGAGCCGCTCTTGTGCTCGATAGAAGACGTCTCGGCTACAGTCGAGTGCCCGTGCGGCGGCGGCGACGTTTCCATTCATGTGCTGGAGCACTTGGAGCGCATAGCGGTATTTTTCCTCGAGCTGCTGATCTTCCAGGGCTTTGAGGGAGAGATTCTGCTTGGGGTTGAAGGAAGCGACGCCAGAAGTGAGGGCGGAGCTGCCTGCCCCTGTGAAGTGGTTGCCTGCCCCTGTGAAGTGGTTGCCTGCCCCGCGTGTTTCAGCCGCTGTCTTGCTGGAGGTGCTGAGCCCACCATTGAGCCCACCATTGAGCCAATCATTGAGCCCACCATTGAGCGAATCATGGAGCCCATCATGGAGCCCACCATTGCTCGGGTGATAGACATCGGATACGCGGCTGCGACCGCCGAGTGAAGCATTCGTGCTTAAGATTTCTTGGACCAGCTCCCGGGGGATTTTCTGTTCTCCCTGAGTGGAGAGGTGTGCGCGCACGCGGACGTCACGAAAGAGGCTCTCGAGCTCGGCGATGTTCCAGGGCCACTCATATTTGTAGAGCAGGTCGATGCCGGCACCGACCATATACGCTTCCAGAGCGGGGATGGGCTTGGAGGCCGCAGCCTCTCGTCCATACAGATACTGTCCGATGAAAGTCCCCGAGAGCAGGCGGATATCTTCGGGGCCTCGTGCGCGCAGGGGAGGCACTTCCACCACGTTGACATGCAAGCGTCGAACGAAGTCTGGACGCACGCGCCCGGACTCCAACATCTCCTTGATGGAGCGGTTGGTGGCGGAGATAAGGTGTACATCGAAGGGAAGGGGCTGAATACTTCCGACGCGCCGGAAGTAGCGCTCGCCGAGGATGTCTAGGAGCTTGACCTGCTGCGTGATGGGGGTTTCCCCCACCTCGTCGAGAAAGAGCACCCCTCCTTTGGCTTGCTCGAGCCAGCCTGCTCGTTCATGGCTGGCACCGGTGAAGATGCCCTTGAGGTGGCCACACATCAGGCTCTCGAAGATGCCTTCTGGCACTGCGCCGCAGTTCACTGAGAGATAAGGACGTATGCTGCGTGCGCCGTATTTGTGGATCATGCGGGCGATCAGGGACTTGCCCACCCCAATTTCGCCGTCCAAGAAGATCACCAGATCGTCTCCGCCTTCTTGGAGCACACCTTGTACACGCTTGCGGAGGGCCTCTGCTGCCGGACTGGTTCCGATCAAGCCAAACTCAGAGGGCTCTTGTCGCGCCCATCGTCGTCGTTTGAGCCGCTGCTCGAGCCCCTGCTGAGCCAGCCTCGCCAGGGCCTCCAGGATGGTACGCGCACGCGCCTGCATCAGCACACCCGGCTGAGCATGTTGCACGTAGAGCACACCCAGGACGGTCTGCTCAAACAGGATCGGGAGCGCCGCCACACTGAGGGGCGGCATATAAGAACGTCTGCTCAGTTGGAGCCGCTGCCACGAGTGGCTCAGGTTGGAGATGTAGAGCGGCACTTTCTCGCGCTCGACCCAGGCGAGCACCTGAGAGACCAGCTCCGGTGGCGTCTCGGGCGGGAGCTCTGTCTCGCGGATGATTTGAGGCTGCTCGGCGTCCAGCACATACATCAGACCATAGCCCTGGAGCAGAGCGCCTGCCAGCTCCGCCAGCTCCGCCGCCAGTGCTTCGGGATCATCGGCCAGCGCCAGAATGCGGGGGAGTCGCTCCAGCCAGAGCAGGCTTTCTTCGACGGAGGCTTCTTCCGATGCGCTCTCCACCACTCGGGCTGAGCGTAACGAGCCCAGCGGCGGCCTCACCGAAGGCGCAAGCCCTCCAGCGCGAGCGGAGATGGAGCCGTGCAATGTGGACGGGCTCTCTCGGAGCTCTCTCTTGTTTTCGCGCGCGTGCTGTTCTGACGCAGGCAGTGCCGTCGAGTGCGCCGATGAAGGTGGTGCTTCCGTCTCCGGTGGGGTGCGCATCGTTTGAAGGGTCTCCACCCCGGTCGGCACACGCTTCATCGCCATGTGCTGCTCCATCGCCTGGTCCGAGAGCTGCTGAAGCCGAGTGCGTACCCATCGTGAGGGCAGCTTGTCCAGTGCGCTGAGCTCGTTCATCAGGAGCTGGAGCACCTTGAACGGCGCGGAGAGCAGCAACTGAAGCTGGGCCAGCTCGACGAGGTAGGCCAGATATAAAAGCCTGTTTTGCTGGACATCTTCCTGATGAAAGACTGTCTCCAGCCTGGCCAGGATCGGACGAAGTGCGGCCTGCTGCTCCTGTGTGGTCTTTTTGTTCAGGGTTCGCCCCATCACCCGATGGAGATCCCGTTGTGCCATCAGCAGGCTGAGCTTACGCTCGGTGAGCAGCTTGTGACGCTGTCGCCAGGGGCTGCGCTCCAGCAGTGTCACCTGTTGTTCGGCACGTTCGATGGCTCCGATACGATAGAGCAGGGTCACACTGTCACACGCATTGCTAAAGGCAGCGGCTTCGTTGCCCGCATACGCATGGAGCTGAGCGGCCCGCTCCATCGCCACCTGCGCCGCTCGGAACTCCTCCAGCTCGTCGAGCACGGCAGCACGGTTGTGTAACGTGGATGCCTCATGGATAAACAAGAACTCTCGGCGATGCTGACTCAGCAGCTCGTCGAGCAGGCTGAGCGCATCGTCGTACCGCCGCTGCTGCATGGCCATCAGCGCCAGATGGTTCGCGAGCCGCATGACTTGAGCAGACGTGCCTTCGTGTTGGGCCCGCTCATACAGGCGCTGAGCCACACTCTGAAGGTCGGGGCGGCTTTCACGGTCCAAAGCCAAGCGGAACTGATACCATTCATACTCAATCTCGAGGCTCGGCTCAGGAGGGATTCCCTCGGAGCCCAATGTTTGGATGCGCTCCTTCACCAGCTCTGGCTTTTTCTGTGCCAGCAAGCTCCAGCAGGCCCGGAGTCTCCAGCGCGTCCACTCCACCCGCGAGCTCAGCGGAGCATCTGGATCGAGCGCCTGCGCTTCCGCCACCGCACGGTCAAAGCTGGCCACCGCCTCCGGATGCTTCCCCGTGAGCTGGAGCGCAAAGGCAAACAGGGCCATGAGCTGCACATCATCTCGGCTCAGCGGAGATTGTGCATGTGTCAAGTGCGGTTCTAACAACGCCAGCACCTGGCGGAGCTTGTAGGTTCTGAGCAGGGCCGGAACACGCTCCAGCAGCCGAGCCCCCTCCGCGTGAGCCGATGCGGACTCCGCCGAGGATAAGGACTGCTCTCCCACGCCGCTCCCCTGCTCCGTCGGAGACGCAGGCGCTCCCAATGCCTCCATGTCCAGCCCGCGACCCGTTTGCCAGTGCCTCCACAGGCGCTCCGCCACACGTCCAGGCAACCCCCCCGTCACCTTCATGATCGCCGCCAGATGCGCTGCACTGGTGACAAACCGCTCCGAGAGCACCTGCTCGATCCAGCGTCGCACGTCATCTGCCGGTAAGGGCTCCAGTGGGAGATGCGCCTCAAAGAGCGTCCCCACGTCAGGCTCCGCAGCAGAGGACTCCGCCGACCCGGAGGCGTCTGCCAGCGTAGATGCAGCAGGCTCCAGCAAGACCGGCTCTTTGGACTCCGGCGACGGCTGAACCATCAGCAGGATGAGCTGCTGCCCCTCGAGATATGGACCCAGCGCCCGCAAGGTCTCCAGCGTCACCTCGTCGAGCACCGGCTCGGCATCCACCACCACCAGCACCGGCCACGTCTGAGACACAAAAGGCTGAGAGAGCGTGAGCAGGGCCTGCAACACCGAGGTCTCCACCGCTCCCCGCTCCGGGTTCTGCCAAAAGTCCTGTAAGGTGCGCTCCTGACGAGCCTGCACCGCAGTCGATGCCAACGGAGTCCCCCCCCACCAGCTCAACGCCCGTAAGAGCGCATTCAGAGCCGCCGGAAATGGCCCCCCTTCGTGCTTGTGTGGCAAGAGTCGGCTCAGCCACAACACCGGCACCCCCCGCTGCTGAAGCGGCAAGAGCGACTCCTGCAAAAAGCGAGTAAAACCACTGCCCCTCCGCCCCACCACCTGCACCACCCCACCCCGCAACGCCTGAAGCTGCTCCAGCCGCTGCTCCAGCATCCGCTGCGCCCGCCCCCGCGCACACATCAACACCGGCGGAAGTGGCATCTCCCGACGCCACGCGGTATACGAAGGACACCGCTGAGAAAAAGTGAGGGTCTCAGACGCCAAGAGCAAGGTCAGGGCCTCTTCAGCACTGCCCGGACGATCCGCCGCATTCTTCTGAAGCAACGCCCGCAACAGTCGCCACAAGCGAGGGGCTTGTCTCAAAAGCACACGCGGCAGGACCAGTCCTTCAGCAGCCCGCTCGGAAGACCACACGGGCAGGTCGGGTGCGGGCTCAACAGCAGACGGAGACGAGGTCGGCAGGCTCTCGAGAAGCATCAGGCCCACCGTATACAGATCGGTCTGCACCCCCAGAGAGGCACCGCTGGCCTGCTCCGGTGCCAAATACCCCACCGTGCCATGCGGATCTCGAAAGCTGGGATCGTCCTGCTCCGCTTGATCCAGATCGATGAGCTTCCAGCCGTTTTCGGTCTGAAACAGGTGGATTGGCTTCAGGTCCAGCCGGCTCAACCCCGAAGCATGCAGCCAAGCCACACCCTCCAGGAGCTGACGGGCCAGCTCATGCAGCGCCTCCCATGAGAGCTGACCCCGAAGCTGGTCCAGCGTGCTGCCCCTCAGACGCTCCTGCACAAAATAAGGGAACGGCTCAAAAACACGCTCCGGATGAGACGCCACCGCAAAGTCATACACCTCCGGCAGAAACGGATGACGACGCACCAACAGGCGCAGATACTCCTGAGCCAATGATGCAGACGCCTCGCCCTCCAGACCCTGCTCGATGCCCTTGATGACCACTTCCCGCTCGAGCAGCCGGTCAAAAGCAGCCCAGACCGGACGCCCCTCCGTGTCAGAGAGGCGCGTGTGAAGCACGTACCGATCATGCAGGAGCAAGGAAACAGACGGCGAAGCCGAGAAGGATGGGGACAACGGCGGGGTCCACAACATGTACAACCTCTCAGTTGGGCAAATGCCTCAAAAGATGGCTTCAAAATCGAGATTATGAACTTGCGGATCGATGCCCACCTCCAGCCAGCCCGTGCGCACCGCCTGCTGCTCCTGGCTGCCGTTTCCGAAGAGCTCTCCGGCGACGAGCCAGGTCATGCGGGCACAGTGGTTGAAGTTGGAGTTCCGGCGCAGTCGGTCACGTAAGGTATAGTACCAGATCCGGCCCGCACGCTCCCAAGCGTGTCCTCCCAGCGCCGTGGCCACCCCATAAAATGCACGGTTGGGAATCCCGGAGTTCACATGCACGCCGCCATTGTCCTGCCACATCTTCAGCTTCACGTAGTCTCGCATGTGTCCCGGCTGCGGATCCTTACCCAGCACCGCATCGTCGTAAGCCGTCCCCGGTGCCTTCATCGAACGAATGGCCACCGCTCGCACATTCTGCGTGAAGAGCCCCTCTCCAATCAGCCAGTCGGCTTGATCGGCCCGCTGACCCAATACCCGCTGCTTCACCAGGGAGCCAAACACATCCGACATGTGCTCGTTGAGCGCACCCGACTGATGCATATAACGTAGATTGGCTTCGTGCTGAGTCAGGCCGTGGGTCAGCTCATGCCCCATGATGTCCACCGAGACCGTAAAACGATTGAAGAGCTGCTCGTCCGGCGGCAAATCCGGGTCGCCGTCACCATAGACCATCTGAGAGCCGTTCCAGAAGGCGTTGTCAAAGCTCTCCCCAAAATGCACGCTGGAGTCCAGACGCATGCCCCGGTCGTCGAGCGAATTCCGACCATAACACTCAAAAAAGAGGTCGAAGGTGGCACCTGCACCGTCATACGCTTCATCGACCGCCCGATCTCCCGTGGGAGGCTCCCCTTCACTGCGGACCCGCTTGCCCGGGAGCTCCTCAGCGCCCCGCGCGTCGTAGATGGTGCGGCGCTTCTCACCCACCGGGGTGAGCTGAAGACTGGCCAAGATGCTGGTGGCATCACGCTGACCTCGGATGCGCTCCGAAGTGGCCAGGGCCTTCTGAGCCCAGAGCTTCTGACGGGCGGTGCCCAACTGAAGAATTCGCTCCAGAATAAAAGGAGGAATGGCACAAAAGATCGGGTTGTGGCAATGCATGAAACCTCCAAGAACGCAGGACGCACACGTAGAGAGACCGTTCACTGGGAGGCTAACATAGGGGGTCGGGAAGGCGCAATTGAAAGGTGTCTCGAGTCCGAGGGCATTCCGTTCGAGACATAGAGGCGCTCCGTGCGCACGGTAACAAGCGCGTGACGGGCTGATGTCACCTTTGGTAACGGGGTTGTCACCTTCGCACACGTACACGCCCGTGCCAATCCCGACTGACCACGCAGTGGCCGGATTTATTCGCCTGGAACGAGACTTGCTTAAGAAGAGCACAGACCCAAACGGGACACCCTGCGGTGCAACCCCGTACTCACCCCCCCATGCCTTGAGGATCTCCCATGACTCGACTTCAAAGCGCAGGACTGCTGGCTCTGGTCTGTATCGCGCTTCCGGCCCACGCCGCGAAGCTCCAAATCGATGACAAGACCACCCTCAACGTCGGTTATCTGCTCCAATCACAAGCGGTTGTGGCACCCAAAGCCGCCGCCGATGGGGAGAGCCTCGGCACCGACCTCTTCATTCGTCGCTCGCGCATCATCTTGAGCGGCTCCTGGAACGATAAGCTGAGCTTCTTTGTAGAGACCGACCAGCCCAACCTCGGCAAAGACGCCAAGTTTAAGCTCACCGACGCACCCATCTATATTCAAGACGCATACGCGACCTTCAAGCTTAACGATGCGCTGATGATCGATACCGGCTTGATCTTGCTGCCCTTCACCCACCAAGCGACTCAAGGAGCGGTCAGCCTCAACACGCTCGACTATCACAGCGCCCTGGTCAAGTATGCGCCAGACTCCACGCTCGTGTGGCGAGACTCGGGCGTGCAGGTGCGTGGGCAGGTGCTCGCGGGCAAGCTGCACTACCGGGTGGGCGTGTTTAATGGAACGGAAGGGGTGGCAGGCCAGACCGACAGTGCCGGAAATGCACTCAACCCGGTCAATCCCACCGACGCGCCACGCTTGGCAGGCCGCATCCACTACTCGATCTTGGGCAAGGAGAATGACTTTTTCTTGAAGGGCATTTACTTCACCAAAGACCCCATCGTGACGGTGGGCATGGACGGAAATTATCAACCACAGGTCTTCCGCATCACCGAAAAAGATGCCGACGGGAACGTCACCGGCGAACACCTCGCCGATGAGCTGTCGCTGGGCTTTGATGCTTTTGTAGACTATCCTCTCAACGAGAAGCTCGAGGTCATTGCACAAGCCAACTACTTCATGTACCAACATGATGAAGCAGCCAGTGCGGGCTCCGGCTTCTTCGCAGAGGCAGGGGTGCGCATCGGCAAGGTGGAGCCGCTGATCTACGTAGACCAGCTCACCAGCGCCAGTGGCAAGGCAGATGTGTTCGGGGTTCATGCCGGCGTCAACTACTGGATCAAAGAGCATGGGGCCAATGTGAAGCTGGACCTGGGCTCCGTGCGAACCGGTGACTTCTCCGATGAGACCAACGAAGCCAAGCTCAGCGCCACCCTCCAAGCGCAGCTTCTGTTCTGAACTCAGACTCTGAACTCAGACTCTGAGCTCAGACTCTGAACTCAGACGATTGTATGTGACAACCTTTTTAAGGCTGGCAGGCCCATCCATCGCGGACCTAAACCCTGAGACCCCGAGCAAGAGGTGCCCCCATGTACCCGGTGAAGCCCCAAATTCAGGCCAACGCCCATATCAGCTCTCTCGAAGCGTATGAAGCACTCTATCGAGAGAGTCTTGATCAACCCGAGCAGTTTTGGGCACGCGAAGCCAAACGACTGACGTGGTTCCATGAGCCGTACTCTATCCTGGATGCGGACATGAATGAGGTAGACTTCTCATGGTTCTCAGGAGGCAAGCTCAACGCTTGTTTTAACTGTGTAGATCGCCACGCCTTCAGCAAACCCAACAAGACCGCCATCATCTGGGCAGGCAATGAGCCCGGAGAATACAAATATATCAGCTTTCGAGAGCTGAAACATCACGTCGCACGCATGGCCAATGTCCTGCTCGCCCACGGCGTACAGAAGGGAGATCGTGTCTGCATCTACCTCCCCATGATTCCAGAGCTGGCGTACACCATGCTGGCGTGCGCACGCATCGGCGCGGTTCACTCGGTGGTGTTTGCCGGATTCTCTTCGGAGGCACTCCGCGACCGCATCCTGGATGCCAAGTGCAGTGTAATCGTGACCTCCAACGAAGGTCTGCGTGGCTCCAAGCGGATTCCCATCAAGAGTATTGTGGATCATGCCATCGAAGGGAACTCCACGATCACGTCGGTGCTGGTCGCGCATCGCACCGAGACCGAAGTGCCCATGCAGCAGGGTCGAGACTTCTCTCTCGAGGCAGAGATGTCGAAACAACGCTCGACCTGTCCGGTGGAGTGGATGTCGTCTGAAGATCCACTCTTTATTTTGTATACCTCGGGCTCGACGGGCAAACCGAAAGGGGTATTGCATACCACTGCTGGATACCTCCTCTATGCAGCCATGACGCATCATTATGTCTTTGATGCACACGAAGAGGACATTCACTTCTGTGCGGCGGATTGTGGATGGGTGACGGGTCACACCTATATTGTGTATGGTCCGCTGGCGAATGGCATCACCACGGTGATGTTTGAGTCACTGCCAACCTATCCCGACGCAGGACGCTATTGGCAAGTGGTGGATGATATCCAGGCGACGATCTTCTACGGAGCACCGACGGCACTTCGCACGCTCATCCGGGAAGGGGATAAGTGGGTGACCAAACACAAGCGGTCGAGCTTGCGCATCCTGGGATCGGTGGGAGAGCCCATCAACCCCGAGGTGTGGAAATGGTATCACGATGTGGTAGGAGAAGGACGCTGTACGGTGGTGGATACCTGGTGGCAAACGGAGACGGGCGGAGCCCTGATCACGCCACTGCCGGGAGCCACGCCGTGTAAGCCGGGCTCGGCGACCCTGCCCTTCTTTGGGGTGGAGCCGGTGCTGGTGGATGATCAAGGCAAGCTGCTCGAAGGCAATGATGTACGTGGCAACCTGTGCCTCAACCGCTCCTGGCCAGGACAGGCGCGCACCATCTACGGGGATCACCGTCGATTCCGTGAGACCTATTTCTCGACCTTCCCAGGACTCTATTTCACCGGAGATGGCTGCTATCGTGATGCAGATGGATACTACTGGATCACGGGTCGAGTGGATGATGTGCTCAATGTCTCTGGACATCGGCTGGGCACGGCGGAGATCGAGTCGGCACTGATCACGCATCGTCTGGTGGCAGAAGCAGCGGTGGTGGGTTATCCGCATGACATCAAGGGAACGGGCATCTACGCCTACGTGCATCTGCGCGAGGACGCCGATGGCATCGATGAGTCTGAGATCATTGGAGGGGTCAAAGAGGCGGTACGATTTGCCATTGGTCCGATTGCGGTGCCCGACAAGATTCAGATCGTCACGGGACTTCCGAAGACTCGCTCCGGCAAGATCATGCGCCGGATTCTCCGTAAGATCGCGGCGGGGGAGTATGACTCTCTCGGCGATACCAGCACCCTCGCCGATCCATCGGTGGTGGAGACGCTGATCGAGCGTCGTAACAATCTCTTCTGAGCGTGTCCGGCGTACCGGACTTCACCCATAACATTCGTTGAAATCGAGCCTGTGTTGCTGCACAGGTGTTTACGGGAGAGGTATGTCTACCTTCCCGCTCACGAACATATCTCACCCGCTCTGGAGGCGCTCGATATGAGTCAGAAGCATCAGAAAGTGCTGGAAAGTGACGCTTTTAAGTCGATGGCATCGGAGAAATTCCTGATCTCTGTGGTGCTGACGGTCTTTACGATGGTCATCTATTATGGGTTCATCTACCTCGTGGCATATCAGAAGGAGTATTTGGGCTCCGCATTGACGGAGAAGGTGACGGTGGGGATTCCCATCGGAATTGGGGTGATTCTGCTGTCGTGGATTGGAACGGGCATCTATGTGCTGTGGGCCAACCGCCGGTATGATGGCCTGGTAGAAGATCTCAAGAAGCATCTGGAGGAGTAAGCCATGCAGCAGACAGTCATTGGACAGACGAGTATTGTGGCGATTGTATTCTTTCTGGTGTTTGTGGCGGCGACGTTGGTGGTGACCTACTGGGCGGCCATGAAGACCAAGACCACGTCGGAGTTTTTTACGGCGGGTCGGAGCATCACGGGTTTTCAGAACGGGCTGGCGCTGGCGGGTGACTACATGAGCGCGGCATCCTTTCTGGGAATCGCAGGATTGGTGGCAACGAAGGGATATGATGGTCTGATCTATTCGGTGGGCTGGCTGGTAGGCTGGCCGGTGGTGCTCTTCTTGATCGCGGAGCCGCTCCGTAACCTGGGCAAATACACCTTCGCGGATGTGGTGGCATATCGGCTCAGCCAGAAGCCGATCCGAACAGCGGCGGCGGTGGGGTCGATGACCACGGTGCTCTTGTACTTGATTGCGCAGATGGTGGGAGCGGGGACGCTCATCAAGCTGCTCTTTGGTCTGCCGTATGAGGTGGCCATTGTGGGGGTGGGTGCGTTGATGATCGCCTATGTGCTCTTTGGGGGCATGTTGGCGACGACGTGGGTGCAGATCATCAAGGCGGTGCTCTTGTTGGGAGGTGCGACCTTGCTGGTGGGGCTCACCCTGAGCAAGTTCGATTTCAGCTATGGTCAGCTCTTCGCGGAGGCTCAAAAACAGTACGGGGATGGGGTGATGAAGCCTGGAGGGTTGATCACCAATCCCATTGATGCGTTCTCGTTGGGGCTGGCGCTGATGTTTGGGACGGCGGGTCTTCCACACATTCTGATGCGTTTTTACACGGTGCCCAATGCGAAGGAGGCACGGAAGTCGGTGTTTTATGCCACCGGATTTATCGGCTACTTCTATATTCTGACCTTCACCATTGGATTTGGTTCGATGGTGCTGGTGGGTCGAGAGATGATCGTCTCCATCGATAAGGGCGGCAACATGGCGGCTCCTCTCTTGGCGGAAGCGCTGGGCGGCGAGATGTTCCTGGGCTTCTTGGCGGCGGTGGCGTTTGCGACCATCCTGGCGGTGGTGGCGGGTTTGACGCTGGCCGGTGCCAGTGCGATCTCGCATGACCTGTACAACGGGGTGATGCGACAGGGTGAGGCCAGCGAAGCGGAGCAGATGAAGGTGGCGCGTGGAGCGACCCTGGCGCTGGGCATCGCGGCGGTGCTGCTCGGGCTGGTGTTTAAGGGTCAGAATGTGGCGTTTATGGTGGGCTTGGCGTTTGCGGTGGCGGCCAGTGCCAACTTCCCGGCGCTCTTGATGTCGATTCTGTGGAAAAACTTCACCACAAAGGGAGCGGTGGCGAGCATCTTTGCAGGTCTGGTGACGGCGGTGACGCTGATTGTGCTCAGCCCGACGGTGTGGGTGGATATCTTCAAGAACGC
This sequence comes from Myxococcota bacterium, assembly GCA_046075485.1. Taxonomy (GTDB): domain Bacteria; phylum Myxococcota_A; class UBA796; order JAJRTE01; family JBJTQF01; genus JBJTQF01. Next base: position 33,363 of record JBJTQF010000005.1, read on the forward strand.
GGAGGCCATCTTCCCGCTGAAGAACCCTGGGCTCTTCTCGATGGGGGCTGCTTTTGTGGTGGGGATTGTGGTGTCGTTCGCCACACGCGAGGACCGGGCACGTGAGCTGTTTGAGTCGGAGAAGCTGCGCACGTATATTGGGGTGGGTGCCGAGTAAGGGGAAGTGACCTTCAGAGGTGGGAGGGCTTTGTGCTCCCGCCCTTGAGGTGGGTGAGCGGTCCAACGCTCCGGTCTCTTCTCCAGCGGTGATAAAATGCGCGTGGATTTCTTGTCTCAGATCGAATATCCTTGTAAACTTAAACATTTACGAGGATATTACCTATGCAAGAACTGCCACATGTGTCAGATGAAGCATCCTTTCTCGCCTCCAACAGCCCGCTACCTGTCTTCTTTGACGGCGTTTTTCGCCGCCTCTTTGATGACACGCAGCACTGCTTCCTCTTGATTTCGTTTCTCAATGCCCTCCTTCATCGCTCTGGTACGGAGGCCATTACGTCTCTCACCCTCCAGCACCGAGACCTCAGCGACCTTCGTTTTGTCGATAAAGAGAACATCTTTGACATCCGCGCAACCGATGGGGCTGGACGCCGACTCAACATCGAGATGCAGGTGGCGGCTCAGTCTTTTTACCGAAGCCGCTCCGTCTTTTATCTCAGCCGACTGCATGCCAGCCAGCTTGAGCGGGGTGAGCCCTATACGCAGCTCAACCAGACCATTGGCATTCATCTCGTCTGTTTCAACCTCTTTAGTCCTCTGCTGCATCCACACGTTCACTCTCTTTTTGAGCTCCGCGAGCGCGAGCATCATCACCTCTACTCTGATCAGCTACAGCTTCACCTGCTTGAGTTGGAGAAACTTCCGTGGGATCCGCGCCACCCTCCCGACCTCACGACACTCGACAAAGGCGTGGCATGGCTGTATTTTGTTCGATATGGGCATCTGCTCTCGCTTCCGCCCGAGCTGAGTATGCTGCCCCCCGAGTTTCTTCAGGCAAGACAGAGGTTGGATATGATCAGCGAAAAACAAGACCTACGCTGGGCCTATATCTGCTGGGAAAAACATCAGCGAGACGCCGCTGTGCGTTATATCGACGCTCGCGCGGAGGGCAAAATCGAAGGCCACGCGGAGGGCAAAATCGAAGGCCGCGCGGAGGGCAAAATCGAAGGCATCGCGGAGGGCCTCGCAGAAGGTAAACAGAAAGCCCTTCAGCTCCTGCAAGGACTGCTCAACAGTGGGGTGCTCACCCCCGAGCTTTTTGAAGCTCAACGACGCACCTTGATGGAGTCGTAGGTCCTCCCGAGCTGAGTATGCTGCCCCCCGAGTTTCTTCAGGCAAGACAGAGGTTGGATATGGCAAGTCAACAACTGTATTATACTGCTCCCATAGAAATCAAACGCATCCGTCAGACTTCTTGTGTGGAGCGCCCCCATGATTGAGCCGTTCCAGGGCTGCTGGCCCGAGATCCACCCCACCGCCTTCGTTCATCCCTCCGCAGTCGTCATCGGGAAGGTCAAGATTGGACCTCACGCCTCCATCTGGCCCACCGCCGTCTTACGCGGCGACGACGGCGAGATCGTCATCGGTGAAGGCACCTCCATCCAAGATGGCTGCGTGGTTCACCTCACCCACGGGCTCTCCAAGACCACCATCGGCGCGTATGTCACAGTCGGTCACCGAGTGGTGCTGCACGGCTGCACCGTCGGAGAACGCTGCATCATCGGGATGGGCTCCGTCTTGTTGGACAACGCAGAGGTCGCAGAGCGAGTCATTCTAGGGGCCGGCAGCCTGCTCCCCCCCGGCAAGAAGCTCCCTTCCGGCGTGCTGGCGTTCGGAAATCCCGCCAAAGTCGCCCGAGAGCTCACCCCCTCCGACCTCGAAGGCATCGAGCGGTCGTGGCAAGGGTATATCGAAAACGCAGCGGTCTATCAACGCCAGCAGTCCGCAACATCAGGAGCAGCACCAGGAGCAGCACCAGGAGCAGTACAGCGTCCGGCGCTGCTTCAGCTCATGGAACAAGCGGCACATGAAGGCGCGGAGCTCGAGTCTCTCCTGCCTCAGCTCCGTCTGCTGGCCAGCACTCTGGGAGGAGGTCGAGGCTGATGAACCCCATCGAATGGCTCGGAAATATGCGAGGCCCCACCTTTTTAGCCCTCTACGCCGCCGTGTTTGTGCTGTTGTGGCTGGTCACCGGCTTCCGGCTCAAGCGGCTGGATCAGAGCATGACACTCGGTCGGCGCAAGCTCCCGGCAGAGCCGGATCCCTATGAGCTGGCCTTCCTCCGCAACGGTACGCCCGAGGTCGCACAGCTCGGCCTCTACCGGATGGTGCAGCGTGGGCTGATCACCATCGAAGGCCAAGCACCCGCTCCCCCCGAGCTCCAAGCCGCCACCCAAACCCTCGAACACAATCCGCTCGAGCGCGCTCTCGAGAGCTGGATCAAACGCACACAGGCCGATGGCGCCCCGCTGAGCTGGTCTCAGGCCCCCGAGCTCACCTCCACCCTGGTCGAGCAGGTGGGCATCTTCACCCGCACGCTGCAAGAACGACTGGAGCAAGAAAAACTCATCCGAGGCAGCCGGATACAACGCCAAGCCCGAGCCATCGTCGGACAAACGATGGTGCTGTTCATCTCCCTCGGCAGCTTTAAGCTCGCTTGGGCCCTCATGCATGCACGCTACAATGTGCTCTTTCTGGTGCTGATGGGCGTGGTAGGCGCGGCCCTGCTGTGGCAACGGCATAAGCTCTCCAGACTGACAGAGCGCGGGACTCAATACCTCAAGGATGTTCAAGAGACGTTTCGAGCCCAAAAACGCCACCTGTCAGAAGAAATCCGCTCGTTTCGGAAAGCAGGAGACACCCCCGAAGAAAATACCCCCGCCCCCGCTGGCTGGAACCCCGCCCTCGGCATGGCACCCGTCCTGCTCATGGGCGCGTATGGGATGAGCGTACTGCCCCCCGATGAGCTCGCCCCACTCCAACGGCTCAAACAACAAGCACAAGCGCAAGGCCAAAACAGCGGCGATACCGGCGGATGTGGAAGCTGCTCGAGCAGCAGCGACAGCGGCAGTAGCTGTAGCAGCGGCGGCGGATGCGGCGGATGTGGCGGCGGCGGTGACTGAGCAGACGCCTCCCCTCCCCCACGAACATACGAAGACACGCCCGCTCACCGGGATCGGCTTTCGTCCGCGCTTTCGCCAAGACATCTTTCTACACCGAGCAGAAGTGGAAGTGCTCGAGCTGACCCTCGACCACTATCTGCTCACCACCTGGGAAAAACAAGAAGAGCTGGCGCTGCTCCAAGCGAACTTTACCCTGATCCCCCACGGACTACACCTCTCCCTCGGCTCGGCAGAAGGACTCGACCTCGACTACCTCAAACGGGTCGCCAAGCTGATCCGAAAGCTGGATCCCCCCTTCTGGAGCGAACATATCGCCTTCACCCACGCAGACGGACGGGAAATCGGACACCTCATGCCCCTGCCCTTCTCGCGAGAAGCCATCCGCGTCGTCTGCCGCAACCTCGAGACCGTCCGGCGCTTCATTCCCCATCCACTGTTGCTGGAAAACATCGCAGCACTCTTTCGCATGCCCGGTGGAGAGCTCTCCGAAGCACAGTTTCTCTCCGAGCTGGTCGAAAAATCCGGCTGCGACCTCCTGCTGGATGTCATGAACCTGCACGCCAACGCCCTCAACCACGGCGAAGACGCCCAGACCATGCTCAACCACCTCCCCCTCGAGAAAGTACGACAGCTCCACTTCGTCGGAGGCCACCTCAGCGGCGGAAAACTCATCGACAGCCACGCTCACCCCACCCCCGAAGCCGTCTGGCTCCTCATGGAAAAAGTCATGCAACACGCTCCAATTGAGGCCCTCATCCTAGAACGAGACGAAAACTTCCCCCCCTTCGCCGAGCTCGCCGCCGAGCTCAGACGCGCTCAGGTCATGTGGAAAAACCTCCACGGCCAGAACGCAGCGCCCGCACAGGCTTTCCCGCAGGTACACACGCACGCGCAGGTACACGCGCAGCCGCACACGCACACGCACACGCACGCGCACGCGCATGAGGAGAACACGCCGTCATGAGCCTCGAGCAACAACAAGCAGTGCTGGCCCGCCTGCTCACCGACGCCACCTTCCGGCAACGCTGGCTCAAGAACCCCCACGCGCTGGACCCCTCCACCGGACTCTCCCCCGATGAGCACCACCTGCTCTCGAGCTTACCCGCCGAGCTGCTCACCTATCAAGCGCAAGCCCTGCTCAACAAACGGCGACAAGAGCTCCAGAAGCTCCTGCCCTTGACCTTTCGAGGACTGGGAGAAAATGCCCGCACGCTCCACGCTCAGTTCGCCGAGACCTATCTGCCCACAGGTCTCACCCCCCATCGAACGGAAGCCCTCCAGTTTGCACACTGGCTCCGCCAACACACGCAGCAGGACAGACCGCTCCCCCCCGAGCTCGGCGAGCTGGCACGGTATGAAGCAGCACTGCTGGCAGGATACGAACCCGGACGCTGGGGAGGTCTTCACCACTTCGCACTCCACCTTCAAGACTGGAAACAAGGGCTCGAGGCGGGTCAGTCCGTGGCTCAGCTCCGCCACTCGATCCGGCCTGGCAAGACTTTGTTGTTGTGGATGAGGCTGGGACAGCACGGCATCCTCCGACGCTGGCTGATTTCATCGCGCCGCCCTTAACTTCTCCGCCCTTCATGCCGATGCTGAAAGAGAGGAAGATCCCTTTCATTTGGCACATTTTGGCAGGAGGGCCCACCATGACACGCATGATCGAGCTCGGACGTCAGCTTGAACGCGCTCCACTCCGCAGATTGGAAGCACTCCACCGCTGGATGGAAGCCATCGAAATCCGCCCCGAGATGCAAGAGATGCTCGCCGAAGCCCTCGAGGAGCTGCGGGATCTCACCCTCCAGCTTCTCACCGATGAACAAGCAGCCCTGGAAGGCAAAAACGCGCCCGTGCGCTGGCGAGACGGAGCCAAAGCCGTGCGCAGCGCCAGTGGCCGCATGCACATCGCCCTCACAGAAAGTCCAGAGTTTGCCACCACCTCCCCGCCCGAGGCAGGGACAGGAACCTCACGCACAGCACATCAAGCCACACTCCCCCACCTGCTCGAGGTGGAGCTGGCCACCGGCAACAGCCCTCCGCGCGCATCCCGCGCTCCCACGCGCCCCCCCGAGCCGGTCGAGATCCTCACCCTGGGCTCCGATGAGGTCATCGCCGCCCTCAGTGGCTCGTTCCTGCTCCCTCCACCCGAGCCAACCGACGAACGCCGACGAGAAAAACCCGTGCGAAACGACTTCTCGCCCCGCTCTGGAGAACGCTCCCCCCGCTCTGAGTTTGCCTCACGCTCCGGGGATAAACTCCTGCGCAATGACTTTGCGCCTCGCTCAGGAAGGGTCAGACTCGGTCGCTGAGCACGATCACATCCAGACGTTGAAGCCGGAATCGATAGGGCTGGAGTTGGTATGGCCGGAATCGATAGGGCTGGAGTCGATAGGGCCGGAGTCGATAGGGCTGGAGTTGGTATGGCTCGAGTCGATAGGGCCGGAGTCGATAGGGCCGGAGTCGGTGGGAAATGCCTCAAATCGAAGGCAGAACAGTACGAAGGTCAGCCGCGCTAACACACTTGGAACGCGGTTCTCAGCGCGTTTAGCCCTGCACTTCCAGCTCTTGCAGGAAGCTGGCGGTACGCAGCCGCTCCCCCACATGATGACGCACAAAGGAGGTCAGCAAGGATCGCGCTCCCCGCGCTTCCCGCAACCCAAACGGAAGCCGCCACAAGCCCTCAAGCGGACAAAAAAGCGCCGCACTCAGGAGCGCTATGGTCTCCGCAGGCACCTGCTCGTCCTGCTCCGAGGGCTGACAATGCTCACACACCAAGCCTCCACGCGCCACCACAAAGGCAAATGCACGCCCACTCTCCACCCCCACCCGACAAATGGCACAGGCTTCAAGCTCCGGCTGAAGACCCGCTTCACATAAGAGCCGGAGCTCCGCCGCTCGTAAAGGGCCCTCTCCCACCCTCGCCGCCGTGTCCAAATATGAGAGGGTCGCCTCCAGCACCTCAAACGCCTCGGGATGAGGCTCGCCCTCCCCGTAAAGACGCTCGACCAGCTCGCAGAGAAAGCTGGCCCACGCAATCCGATACAGCTCCGAACGAATGCCCAGATGGGCACTCAGCAAGTCCGCCCGCTCAAAATGGGAGAGCTCACCCCGTCCGTCTCGATGCTCCAAGACCACCAGAGAAAACAGATCCAGCCGCCCCGCAAACCGCCGCACACTCTTACGAACCCCCTTCGCCAAGCCCGCCATCCGACCCTGCTCCAGGGTAAAAACCGTGATCACCCGGTCAGACTCGCGAAAATCCACATGGCGAAGCACAATCGCACGGCTATGCTGACATTTGGTATGTAAGGGCTTCATGAGGTGGCTCCCTGCTCGGCTCAGCGCGGCTCAGCGCGGCTCAGCGCGGCTCAGCTCGGCTCAGCGCGGCGCGGCTCGGCTCAGCTCGGCTCAGCTCGGCTCAGCTCAGCTCGGCGCGGCTCAGCTTAGGAGCTGCGTGGTGAGCATAAAATAGATGGCAATGCCCAACACATCCACCACCGTCGAAACAAAAGGCCCGGTGGCAAACCCCGGATCCAGCTTCAGCCGGTTGAGCAGCAGCGGACTCAAGGTGCCCAGGGTCACTGCGGTCACAATCGAAAGAAATGCACTCAGACCGACCGCCACCGGCAACATCGGTGAGGTCGCGTATCGCCAAGCGATAAAAGACGCCACCAGCACAGCCGAAGCCATACCCAAGAGCGCACCCACCCTCAGCTCGCGGAAGAGATAACGCCAGAGCATCCGGCCATCCCCCTGAGCCTGGAGAATCCCCCGCGCAGTCAAGGCCGCCGACTGATTGCCCGCATTCCCCGACAATCCCACCATCACCGGAATGAACCCCGCCAGCACGATGGTGGCCTCCAGGGTCGGATGATAATGATGGATCACCTCCGAACCCAGCAGGCCCGCCGCTAAGGTGCCCAACATCCACGGCGCACGAGTGCGCACAGAACGTAAGGTCGAACGCTCCCCCACCTCTTCTTCCGCCGCTCCCACCATCTTGAGGATGTCTTCGTTGGCTTCCTCCTGGAGCACGTCAATGACGTCGTCCACGGTGACAATGCCCACCAGCTTGTTAAAATCGTCCACCACCGGAACGGCGAGCAGGTTGTAGCGGGCCACCATCTTGGCCACATCCTTCTGAGAGGTCGAGGTATGCACCGATAAGACCTCGGTGATCATCAGCGCCTTTAAAGGGGTCTCGGGAGGCCGCGTCAAAAGGGAACGCAAGGACAATACACCCACGAGCTGGTCTGAGCCGTTGGTAATATAGACGTAAAACACCATCTCCAGCGACTCACTGGCCTGCTGAAGGGAGGTAATGGCTTCTCCAATGGTGTTGGTGTCGTGGAGGGCAAAAGGCTCGGTGTTCATCAGCCCGCCCGCCGTGTCGGAGGGATAGGCCAAAACTTCCTCCACCGCCTCGGAGACATCATCTTCGAGGGTGGGCACGATCTCTGCTGCGGCTTCTTCCGGCAACATACGCAGGAGACTGGCGCCGTCGTCGGCAGGGACTTCGGAGATCACCTGGGAAATCCGCTCTTTGGGGAGCTGCTCCAACAACGAGGTGGCAATGTTCTCGTCCATCTCGGAGAGCACTTCAGAGCCAAAGCTCAGGTCGTGCTCCAGCAGCATGCCCAAGAGGTTCCGCGCTTCCCAATCGTTGAGGTGCGGAAATAAGGCAGAAATCTCAACCGGGTGCAGCTTGTCCACCATCCGGTCGAGGTTAGCATTGGCTCCCTGGCGCACCAGCTTACGCACGGTATCCAGCAACATCTGCTGCTTCTGGCTGAGGGCGGCGGTATCCATGAGCCTCCCCGGTCACTCGCTGAGGTTGAGTCGGAATCCGAGGCCCTTCCGGTCGCCATACTTCCCCAGCGAGCCCAACGGCTGGCCATTGTAGGAAATAGAGACACCCGCCGCGTTGCCCACCTTGATCCACACGTCGGTCTTGGCGGTAAAAGTCTTCTGCTCCCCCTGCTGGAGCACGCCCTCAAACTGAGGCTGGCCTTCAGGGGTAGAACCCACCCAGACATACGATTTGGCACTGGCGCTCAACACCAGCTTCTGAGCGCCGGTTTTTTTGTTGGCCGGATCGGTGTAGACATCCCAGCTCTGCTGATCACGCTCGGAAACATAAGCACTGAGGCGCTGATAACTCACCCCCGCCGGAACAGGGGGCAACGGCGCGGCAGCAGAGGCACTCGCAGCAGGTGCCACGGCGGTCGAAGGGGCACTCTCGGATTTGGCCGACGCGGATGCACTCTCCGCTTTGCTCGGCGCGGAGGACGACACACCGGGGCTCGCCGCAGGTTTGGTGCTGGCGGCAGCAGCAGGCGCTCGTGCAGGCGCAGAAGCGGGGACAGGCACGGTCGCGGGTATGGGCTCCGCCGAGGCAGGCGCAGGGTCTTTCTGAAAGTCAAACCGAAGGGCGTCTCGCACGTCGGGATTTTGCCACAGAAGCCCGAGGATCACCCCCACCACACCCACGGCCACCATCGGCCCCACCCAGGCACTGGTACGAGGCCGTCCTCCCACCGGGAGCTCTCGCAGCTTCACGTCGGCATTTCGCCGCTCGGTGGCGGAGAGGGCTAAGGCGTGCGCGTTCGGGGTGGTGTCGATGTCCGGGAGCAAAGGCAAGATCTGCTCCTGCTTGAGCCCGACGGCTTTGGCATAGGTTAAGATAAAACCTTTGACAAAAGGTCCGGGAGGCAGGGCGCGCAGGTCGTCCCGCTCAATGGCTTCCAGGTGAGCCTTCTTGATGCGGGTCTGCTGGGCAAGGGTCTCCAGATTTTTGCCGCTGGCTTCGCGTGCGCGACGCAGGACGGTTCCGATGCTCTCCACAAGCTGGAGCTGCTCTGCCATGATCCTCTCCTGAAGGCTTTACTGAACGGTGCGGAGGGCTTCGCGGGCTTGAGCCCCGAGTCTGCCGACGGGGTCTTTTTCGACCACAAGCTGAAGGTTGCTGGTGGCGTCGTCGATGCGCTTGAGGGCCGCCTGGGTCATGGCAAGCTGAAGACGGAAGCGGAGGTCTTCGGGGCAGGTCTGAACTGCTTTTTCCGAGAAGGCCACGGCGTTCTCCAGCTCCTTGCGATCCGAGTGGACAAGGGCCACGTTGTGCAGGGCCTGACAGAAGTTCGGTGCGATACGCAAGGCTTGTTGATAAGCGCCCATCGCCTCTGGAATGCGGCCCTGCTTATAATAGGTCCAGCCCAGGTTGTTCCACGCGCGAGCGGGGCTCCGGTAGAGATAGTCTTCGGTCACCAGCTTGAGCTGCTCCACGGCTTCATCGTACCGCTCCAAGGACAGATACATGCTGGCGAGGTTCAACCGCGCCTCGCTGAGCTTCGGGTCGAGCTTAATGGCCGCCTTAAACTCGGTCTCGGCTTTGGCGGGCAGTCCTTTCGCAAAAAAGGCCAGGGCCACTTCATGCCGGATGCGCGCATCGCGTGGGTTGAGCTCTTTGGCACGCAGCAGCTCGCGGAGCGCCGCTTCGTTATTGCCTTCGTTGAGATAGCTGATGCCCAGCTCACGTAAGGCGGTGGCGGTCTTGATGTCTTCGGTGCTGACACAGGCACCACTGCTCAGGAGCAGGACCAACGGCAGGGCCATGCGCATGCATCCGCCATACCAGCGGCGAGCTCGGCTCCAGGTTGAGGTCTGCATCGTCTACTCTCCTTGAGGAAAATACGGTCCCACCAAGAGCTTCACCCGGGCCCAGGTCTCGGGGGGGACTCGTTTGGGATCGGTCATGACGGCATGTTTGAGGGCTCCAAAAGCCGGAGATCCTGTGCGGTCGGTGGAGATCTGGGGCACTGCTGCCGCAATGATGGCCAGTGCTTTGGCAACGTTGGCGGTCAGCACGGCGATCACCGCTTCAACCGAGACGTCTTCTTCGCTCTCGTGCCAGCAGTCGTAGTCGGTGGCCAGGGCGAGGGTGGCGTAGGAGATCTCTGCTTCTCGGGCCAAGCGTGCTTCGGGCATATTGGTCATGCCGATCACCGAGACGCCCCAGCTCCGGTACAGCTTGGATTCGGCACGGGTGGAGAACTGCGGGCCTTCGATACAGATATACGTACCGCCGCGATGATGGCGCACGCCGAGCTGCTCGCAGGTGGTGGTGAGGGTCTGGGCCAGCAGGGGACACACCGGATCGGCCAGGGGCACATGGGCCACAATCCCTTCGTTGAAGAAGGTATGCGGACGCTGCACGGTGCGGTCGATAAACTGATCGACCACCACAATATCGCCGGGGTGGATCTCTTCTTTCATGCTGCCCACGGCACTCACCGAGATCAGATGGGTCACGCCGAGCTGCTTAAAGCCGTAAATATTGGCTCGATAGTTCAGCTCTGAGGGGGTAAACCGATGGCCTCGCCCGTGCCGAGGCAAAAACACCATGCGGGTGCCGTTCAGCTCACCGGTGACATACACATCGGAGGGCCGCCCAAATGGGGTGTCGAGGGCCACTTCCTGCACATGAGTCAGTCCCTCGAGGGCATAGAGACCGCTGCCACCCACCACACCAATCACGTTCTGCGCTGACCCCTGCATCCTGACCTCCAGACGGAACAACCTGCTGCGGAGGAGAAATCACTGTGTTTCTCCTCTCGGGTGGAAAACTGTGCTCACCTTAGTCGAGGGCAAACTCGGTGTCAACCTCTGCATATTTATCAACACGCACGCGGGTGACGCCGAGCTGTCCACAAGCGGCACCGATATCAGGGCCTCGGCTCCAGCGGACACTGGCGAGCATATGACGTTGCATCAGATAGTTTTGGAATTCTTTGATGGTCTCCAGCTCTGGGCGTTTGTAGCCGCTCCAGGCGTTTTCGTTGTACGGGATGAGGTTGACTTTGGCCTTCATGCCTTTGAGCAGCTTAAACAGGCGGGCGGCGTCTTCGAGGCTGTCGTTGAGCCCTCCCAGCAGCACATACTCAAAGGTGATGCGCTTGCGACTCTGGAGGGGATATTGTCGGCAGGCTTCGAGCAGCTCGTTCATGGAGTACCGTCGGGTGATGGGCATGATCTCACGGCGCAGGGCCTCGGTGGTGGCGTTTAAGGAAATTGCCAGGTTCACGGGCAGATCTTTGGCCAGTCGGTAAATATTGGGCACCACGCCCGCCGTGGAGAGGGTAATCCGCCGATGGCTGAAGTTGAGGCCATCCTCATACAAGGCGATCTGGAGGGCTTTGACCACGTTATCGTAGTTGAGCAAGGGCTCGCCCATGCCCATCACCACGATGTTGGTGAGACGTTCTCCGGGCTCGAGGTGGCGGATGGCGCCCTGGATCTGGCCGATGATCTCGGAGACGCGCAGGTTACGCTTCACGCCACCCAAGCCGGTCACACAAAAGGAGCAGGCCAGCGGACAGCCCACCTGGGTCGAGATACAGATGGTCAAGCGGTTCTCTTCTGGAATGACCACACTCTCGATCTCAAATCCCCCTTCGAGGGTGAACAGAAACTTACGGGTGCCGTCGTCGGAGCGCAAGATGGTGTGCGGCTCCATGCGGCTCAGGGTGGCGATGCCCTTGAGCTGCTGCCGAAACTCGCGGCTGAGATCGGTCATGTCGTCGAAGGATGCCGCATCTTTCTGATAGATCCACTTGAGGAGCTGTGCAGCTCGAAAACGCTCTTTGCCGAGCGGCTTGATGAACGCCTCAAGATCGGCAAGGTCAAAATCCTTCAGATCGACCAGGGCGCTGGGTGCCCGCTCCGTCATGGCGGGAATGGGGTAGGCTTCAGCCGGGCTGAGGGCAGCGCCCGAGGCCGACACAGAGGAAGAGGCAGTGGCATGCATGGGACATCTCCAGAAAACGTCAGGAGCGTGGCAGCTCGACTCGAGCGGGGCTCAGGCGGGCCCAGCGGATGTGGGTGCGCGTGAGGGCTCGGGGTTGTGTCTCCGCGAGGAGACGCGGCGCTCGAAAAAATGCGCTTTATTATAGCGTAGGTTTGTCGTCGTCGCTGTAGTCGTGCGCGCGAAAAGGTAAAGTATCTGAGAGGAAAGCCTGATCTGTAAGGTTTAAGGGGGTTGTGACGTATGATATAGTGGGCCAGCGCGGTTATTCATACGCAGCGGGTGTGCCGATGCGGGCTGTAGGTGCGCAGGTCAAGGAGGATGTATGAGCCGGTTTGTTTCTGCATTGGGAGCACTGACACTGGGAGCCGTGGCGCTGACGGGCTGCGATCTCATTCAAGATAATACGCAGTATCTGGCGACGGTGGCCACGGAGGTCGTCTTTGTCAATATTCCGGGAGAGGCACTCCGCGAGCTCGGGGTCAATGCGCCGGATACGGTGGCCATCACGGTGGCCCTCGGGCGGCTCACCACCCCCGAGAACATCAGCGCGTCGCCGTTCACGGGTGAAGGGGTCAAGGACGCCGTGGTCAAGCTCCAGCTCCCCGACGGCACCAGCTTAGACCTGAAGTCGGACGAAAATGCCTCGGGCTTTTATTACCTGACCAACCTCGACGATGAACGCCTGACCTACCAAGAAGGGGCCGATTATAAGGTCTCGATGACCTTCGGCGATCAGAGCTTCTGGGTCAAGGTCAACCCCACCGGCGGCGCCAATCTCACCGAACCCACTGAGATGGGCCAATATCATGAGCCCGGCACTCCGCTCACGCTCAAGTGGGAGCCCGCTTCTGATAACGCACTGGTGGCGGTCTTCGACTCCGATGGCAATCAGGTGTACGACAACTTGCCGAAGGATCTCAACAGCATCTACAACTTCTTGACCCAAGAGGAAGTGTCCACGCTCGAGATTCCGGGCACGGCGTTTGGCTCCAGCTATGCGTATGGGGTGGCCCTGGTCGGCATGGAACGTAAACCAGCGGATACGGCGACGTTCTCGACCAACCTCAACCACTTGGCATCCAATACTGTCACGGGCACGGCGGTGGTGACGGCGGTGACGACGGTGGACATCCCCGACCTGCCCCAGTAAAACGTGTGATGGGTGCTCGCGTGCGCGTGTGATGCGCGTGCGCGTGAGCCCCTCCCCTCCGGCCTTATTCCGCGCCGTTTTTTTCCTGCTCCAGCCGGTCGGCCAGCCGTTGAGCAGCGTCGGAGGCGTAGGATTTGTGATCGCAGCCTCGACCCTTTATGTTATATGATTTGAGATCTCGATTCGGGATAGACGCCTGCTTGTTCGCTCGCCTTCTCATCAAACGCTTGTCGGTGAATCACCCATGATGCTTCCCAGCTTCCGCATCCAGGGCTTTCGGGCCTTCAAACACCTTGAGATTCCATCCCTTGGGCAGATCAACCTCATTGTTGGAAAGAACAATACGGGTAAGACCATGCTGCTGGAGGCGCTCCGGCTGTACCGAGCCCAAGGCAATGCAAACGTCATTCGAGACCTGCTCATGTCTCGCGATGAATTTGGTCGAAGCACGTTGTCAACTCGGCAGCTTCAGCGCCTCGTGCGTCTGGAGTCGCTCTTTTTTGGGCGACAGCCAAAGCCGGGCTCCACCATCCAGCTTGGGCCTCTTCACGAGGGGAAACCAAAGCTCGAGCTGACAGCGGTCAAGCTCCGCAGGCCCCACTCGGATGAAGGCAGCCAGAGCCGCGACTGGGAGGAAGTCCCCCTCGAGCTGCTGGAGTCGGATCTCAACGGCTCTGAGCATGAGACCGGTATCCGGGCCAGCTTTGGGCACAATCCTCCGCGTATTTTGGGGCCGGAGCCCCTGTCATCTTTTCCGTTTGGACCCGGGTTCTTTCTGAACTACCCAAACGAGCTGCCTCGAGATCATGCGGCTTTTGTCTCCGCTGTGGGGCTGAGCCCGGCCATCGCTGCGACGTGGTGGGATACGGTCTCGCTGACCGATGCGGAAGAGCGCATCACGGAGTGTTTGGGCCTGCTCGCCCCCATTCAGCGCATTACCTTTGTCGAGACTCCGGTGGCCGAAGGCCGAGTGGCCATGATCCGACTCAAAGGGCAGCCGGAGCCGGTTCCGCTCCGCTCGTTGGGCGATGGCATGCGAAAGATGTTCCACTTTGCGCTGGCTCTCGAAGCCGCTCGACAGCACGCCCTGCTCCTGATCGATGAGCTGGAGAACGGCATTCACTACGAAGTCCATCCTCAGCTCTGGGAGTTCCTGCTGAAGTCCGCGCAGGTGTCCGGCGTTCAGATCTTTGCGACCACTCACTCATGGGATTGCATCGCGGGCCTACAGCAGGCGCTTCAGGCGCACCCTCTTGTGGATGTGCGATTGCTCAAGCTCTACCGCCAACAAGATCAGCTCAAGGTCAGTGTGCTGGATCGAGAGGATCTCACCGTGTTGACCCGCGACCGGATCGAGGTACGCTGATGAACAAGCGGAATGTCTTGCTGGTGGAAGGCCCACACGACAAACATGTTCTCTATGCACTGGCCGCACACCATAAACTCTCAGAGTGCTTTAAGATAGAGACCCTCAACGGATTGGATGCGCTTCGCACGCGGCT
>JBJTQF010000006.1:0-5208 GCA_046075485.1 Myxococcota bacterium
TCGAGTTCCGCCTGGAAGCCAGCTACTGGACCGTCAAACACAAGACCTACGGTGGACAAGTCGGCCTCCTTCTCCGCTACAATCATCCCGGCAGGGCAGAACAACAGGTCGTCTGGTGTACCGTGGCAAGCCCGGTCGATAAAGTCGAGGGAAAAGGCTCCTGTCAGCTCCGTGCCAACATCGTGCTGTCCAGGCGAAAAGCTGGGGACTCCGCTCCGTTGACCTCCGCCGTGCGAAGGTTGGTGGACCATGACAAGCTCCAGCGCGCCACCCAACATACCGTGTTGATCGGCAACCTCAACGTACCGGAAGGCACGCTGGATGACGCGCCCGAAGTCCCCTTCCGTCGGCTCATCCACCTGGCCCTGCTCAAGTTGCCCTTCCTATTACCACCCGGCTCCGCAATGGGTAACGGTGAGTGGCTCTTCGACAGAGCGGCCAAGCTCAAGGAGAGTGCGCCCGCCGAAGACCTCAAGGCACCGATAGACGAGGACGAGGACGAGGACGAGGAGCTAGACGATCCCACCCTTGAGAAGAACCCTATGAGCGCGGAGGAGTCGGCGAAGCAGCCCGAACAGACATCCTCTCCATCGTTCACCCCCTGCGTTCCCCTCAACCTCATCCTTTACGGCCCACCCGGCACCGGCAAGACCTGGACGACCGCTCAGAAAGCGCTCGAGCTGGTGGAGCCCGCATCCGCCAAACTTCCCCGCCGTGAGCTGTTGGAACGATTCCGCAGCCTCCAGGCAAAGGGGCGGATCGAGATGGTGACCTTCCACCAGGCTTATGGGTATGAGGAGTTCGTCGAGGGCATACGCCCCGTACTGGATCAGGGGAATGCCAGTGAGGTTCGCTACACCCTCCAGGAGGGGATTTTTAAGCGCATCGCCCTGCGTGCGGCAGCGGCGGGGTTGATGACGGATCGAATCGAGCCTACCTTTAATGAGTTATGGAACCAACTTCTAGTGATCATTCATCACGAGGGAGAGCTTATTGTTCAGGGCAAGGGCGGGAAAAGTTACGTGCTCCGCGCCAGTCAGAACGACAATCTCTACACCACTCAGTGCGAGGTGGCTTCAGACAACTCCGTGATATCTCTCTCCGACAAGGTCCAGCGGGCCTCAAAGGACAACTCACGACTGATTTGGGATCATCGTCAGGAATTTGGTGTCGAGCCTGACGGCTACACGCATGAACATGGAAAACGCATCTTCAGCACGGAGATGACCACCCAGACCACCGTCCACCGAGGGGGACATCACTATACGGCACTGTGGATCGTGTATCGCGAGCTTTACGAGCTCTCGCGGCGGATTTCAAGCATTACGCAGCCGAGCATGCCCTCGCCCGAGAGGGCCCAGGACGTTCTCGATGGCAAATCTCCCGAGCAATTCAATTTTACAGATAAGACACCTCAGTTTGTCCTCATCATCGACGAGATCAACCGAGGCAACATCAGCAAAATCCTGGGGGAGCTGATCACCCTGCTCGAGCCCGACAAGCGGCTCGGGGCTGATGAAGCAACCCTCCTTCGTCTGGCCGGCTCTCCCGAGCACTGGTTTGGTATACCTCCCAACTTGCATGTGATCGGCACCATGAACACCGCAGATCGCTCGATTGCCCTCATGGACGTGGCGTTACGCCGACGCTTCGAGTTCGAGGAGCTGATGCCCAATGCGGACGTGCTCGGGGAGGCGCTGAAGGGGGACGGCAAATGCAGCGAGGCCCATGTGCAGCTCGTGGTGGAGCTCCTGAAAACCTTAAATCAGCGGATTGTCCGGCTCAACGACCGCGACCATCAGCTCGGTCACGCCTACTTTCTGAGGGCCACCACCCTGGAGAAGCTGAGAGACGTTTTCACCATCCGCATCATCCCGCTGTTACAAGAATACTTCTATGGCGCCTGGGATAAAATGGCAGTGGTGCTGGGCTGCCCCTATGACGATCAGGGAAAACCTCGGCGGCGGAAAAAGGACTCGACGGAGTGGATGAAGGATCTCGAGCCCTATTCCATGGTGACGGTCAACACTTCTGTTATGGAGGCGTTTGCCGATGATGACCAGGAACTGGAGGATATTCGACCCATATTCGGTTTGAATCCGGCGTTTCAACGCAGTCAAGGGGCAGCACTCATCCCCTACTTCCTACGCATACTGCCACTGGATAACGCGGGCTGGGAGAAGCAGGAAAAGGCGCTCCAGGCCGATTTTGAGGCTGCCTCGTCGGGTACGCCCGCATGAAGCCCGTCGTTCTGGTCGAACACGGCCAGCTCTGGTGCGAAGGGAGGCGGAACGCCGACAGTGAAGACGACCTGCGGAACCGAACCGTCACGCGCGCGGCGTTCGATGCGCTGTATCGCTACGATACTTCCAGACCCGAGTCCGAGCGGATCTTTGAATGGCACCCTCAGCACGCTCGAGCTACCCAATGGGTCGGGGTCATCCAGCTTCCCCAGCTCCTGATCGAGATCCTCCCCAAACTTGACGCTGCACCTCGCGGAAAGGTTGCCGGACAGAAGACGATGTCTGCCGCCTCCACTCCCGACTTGGCTTCAGAAGACGAAGTGGCCTCCGTCCCAGAACCTTTGAAGCCAGCCCATCGTGCTCAGCGAAACCTGCTCTACATGCTGGCGGTCGCGGGGGATGTGCCGCTCCGTCCTCAGGACGTGGCCCGGCTGGATCACCAAGCATCGGCTTTGAGTGAGACGCTGGCGGCCCTCTTCGCCGACCGTCTCTTGAAGGAGATGCTGCGGGGACCGGCCCGAGATTACCAAGCCCGCGAGGAGAATCTCCGCACCCTGAAGGGAAAGCTCAAGCTCGGTCTCCAAGTGCGACACAATGCGGGGCACATGGAGAGATTCTTCTGTGAATACGAGGCGTTTACCGATGACATCCCGCTCAATCGTGTGTTCCGTGCGGTCTGTCGGCTGCTCCTGGGGATGGTCCGTCAGTCCGGTACGCAGGACTTGCTGCGGCGCTGTCTGCTCATGCTGGACGACGTGCGCGATGTCCGAGATCCGCGAGCGCTCCTGCCTCACATAACCCTCACCCGGCAGCTTGAGCGCTTCGCGGAGCTGTTTTCGTTTGCCCGTCTGTTTCTCGAGCACCACGCGCCGCTGCCCGGGGCTGGCGATGCCCGCTGTTTCTCGTTGATGTTCGACATGAACATGGTTTTCGAGGGATTCATCGCTGGTCTGTTGCGTTCTCGTGTTGTGCCCCGGCTTCCGGGTGTTCTGCTCGATGCTCAGTCTCTTCGCACCAGGCGTCACCTGCTTGAGACTCCGACGGGCACTCCGGTGTTACGCCTCAAGCCGGATCTGGTCCTTAAACACCGCTTGGGTGCTCTGCTGATCATCGACACCAAGTGGAAGCGACTGACGGCGGGGCGGCATCGTTCAGGTGTTGGCCGGGACGATCTGTATCAACTGTATGCGTATGCGACGCGGTACGAGGCACGGCACAGTATCCTGCTCTATCCCAGGGTGCCGGGTGTGGAGGCAGCGGACTATCAACTCTCTTCGGAGCGGATGAAGGAGGGCACGCCGCCTCAGCAGGTAGGTGTCCGGTTCGTGCATCTTCAGGGGGAGCTGTGGCGGAGCAGTGCTCGGCAAGCGCTCCAGGAGGAGCTCCACACCATCGTGCGGCAGGGGCTGGGGCTGGCGGAAGGGGATGAATCGTGACGAAGGTATCCTTCCGTTAAAAGCAACACACAAAGTACGGAAGAAGGTGTGAGCTTCTGGTATGGTGCGGTATAGGCACCCGACACGTTCCAAAGGGAGAAGGTGGCATACGCGCTATATGTTGAGCTCCAGCAGCATCCCGAAGTGCTCTGCGAGCGGTCAGGACAGCAGAGCGCAAGGAGGCTTCCGCCAGGAGGGAAGGATAGAGGGCCTGGCTGAACTAAGTGGCCGCGGCATCGCCGACATTCCAGAACGTCCCCACCAGCTCCTCAATGCCGCTGAGCGGCACTCAGCATCGACGTCAGCCACGCAACAAGCCACACGCAGTGCCGGGTCAGTGCTCGACAACACCGGTGATGATGTTCGTTTCACGTCCGGCTCAGAGCCGAGCTTGCCACCGTCACACATCTCGATGAAACAGGACAGGCACTGACACGCCGCGCCGGGTCATGGATGCCCCTGCCCTCTCCCATTTTGCTGGCGATGAAACCCTGCATCGCGTATACACTCCCCCATACGGGCGCGCCTGAGCCCACGGGAGAGGGAGTTATCAGATGGAACGATTTTTTAATACCGCTGGTCCTTGCCGAGAAGAACGGCATTATATGCTGCCCGCCACCGCTCGGGTGGAGTCCTTCAAGGAGCTGATCGCTCAAGAGCTCTACTTTGTCATCCATGCTCCACGCCAAGTGGGCAAGACGACCAGCATGATTGGGCTGGCCAAGGGGCTCACGGCGTCGGGAGCGTATGCCTCCGTGCTCTTGACCTGCGAGCAGGGCGCGGTCTTTAAAGATGATGTGGAGAAAGCCGAAGGTGCCATCGTCCAAAGCTGGGAGGGCTCATGCCGCCACTGGCTGCCTCAAGAGCTGCTTCCGCCTCCCATGCTCGGCTCCGCCAAAACCGGAAATGTCATTCGTGAGTTTCTCCAAAACTGGGCTGAAGCCTGCCCTCGTCCGCTGGTGCTCTTCATCGATGAGATAGACGCGCTCGAGAATGCCGCTTTGCTCACCGTGTGACGGCAACTTCGGTCGGGATATCCTTCTCGGCCTGCTTCGTTTCCCTACTCTGTGGCACTCATCGGTATGCGGGACGCCGCAGTGGCGGACCATCGCGATTATAAGGTCGCATCCGGTGGCTCTGAGCGGCTGCACACCGCCAGTCCTTTTAATGTGAAGGCGGACTCCATCACCCTCCGCAACTTCAACCGGGAAGAAGTATTTGAGCTCCTGCTTCAGCATCAATCTGCGACGGGCCAGCGTTTTGAAGAAGAGGCCCTTGCTCATGTCTGGCATCTCACCCGAGGTCAGCCCTGGCTGGTTAATGCCCTCGCTCGACAGCTCACCCAGGTCATTGTCAAGGATCGGACTCATACCATCACACAAACACACGTCGAGCAGGCCAAAGAAATCCTGATCCAACGCCGAGATACCCACCTCGACTCGCTCGCTGAGCGACTCCGTGAAGAGCGGGTCAAAGGCATCCTCGTCCCCATGCTTGCTGGTGAAATGCTCCCCGATGTGCCGGATGAC
>JBJTQF010000007.1:0-15616 GCA_046075485.1 Myxococcota bacterium
CTTTCCCAGCAGGGGGGGATCACCCCCCTGCACCCCATTTTGTTTTTGGACGC
Organism: Myxococcota bacterium; assembly: GCA_046075485.1. Taxonomy (GTDB): domain Bacteria; phylum Myxococcota_A; class UBA796; order JAJRTE01; family JBJTQF01; genus JBJTQF01. Next base: position 54 of record JBJTQF010000007.1, read on the forward strand.
TCATCGTGTCTGCTCAACCCAACGTGCGATACTCCAGCCAATATTGTCGAAAGTAATCAGGGTTGGCTTCCCGCCACTGTCGATTATAGACTTTCTTATACGCTTGTTTGCGCGCCCGTCGGCATTCTGCGTGTGAGCAGAACTGCTGTTGGGGGTGAAACCGGTTGGGCACAAAGAGCGAACCGCACGCGGAACATCGTTGCTGACCAGCCGACATAGAGCCTCCTGAAAACGGGGAGAGATGAGCGGTTAAAGCACCCGTCCCAGCCATCCCCGGACTCCTCCTGACGACGGGTGCTTACACCCTCTCTTTCGAGATATTCCAAAAAGACTTGAGGGAAGGTTCAGGGGTTACTCAAGTATGCAGGACTATTTCAGAAGCAATCCTGTCAGCCACTGCACGGCCCCTGATTTTCCTGACAAAATTCGGAGGTCTGTGTATAATCCGTAGCATGTGAGCAAGCGACTGCGACAGCCACGCAGCACACACTGCCGTCGTGTGCGTCCGCTCCAGGAGGCTCTGTCGTTGAGGGAGGATCCATGTCAGAGCGTCCACTGGAGATATTGCTGGTCGAAGACAGTCAGCATGACGTGCTGATTGCGTGCCAAGCGTTTTCCCGGAGCATGGTCAAACATCGGCTCTGGGTGGCCCGGGATGGAGAGGAAGCCGTCGATTTTTTGCTTCACCGTCCTCCTTATAACACCCCTGAAAAAGGGGTCCGGCCTGATTTGATCCTGCTGGATCTCAACCTTCCGCGTCTCAACGGCTTTGACGTCTTACGGATTGTCAAGAATCACCCGGAGCTGCGTCGCATCCCCATCATTGTGCTCAGCACCTCCGAGCGTGAAGACGATATCAGCTCGAGCTATCAGCTTGGGGCCAACACGTTTATCAGCAAGCCTCTCGAGTTCGATGCCTTTATGCATGTCATTCGGCTGATCAACGAATACTGGGTCAAGATCGCACGCCTGCCCGATTTTCACGAACGGTAAGTCATTGTCATCCTGTTGGAATATGCCCCTAGTACACCCCCCCGTAGACATCTTGGCAGATAGAAATGGAGGAATCGCAGCCGGTGTGGCAGGTCGTCATCACCGAGGAGCCAGGTAGAAGCTGAACTGTTCGCAGACCATGTGGAAGAGTGCGGAGAGGGAATCTTCGAATGGCGTGGCCTCCCACCGACCGGTGTGCAGGGCAAAGCTCAGGCTCCACCGGTTGGAGGCGCGACGTGTGAAGCGAACAAGATTATCTGGAGCATGCTCGTCCGGTTGGTACAGGATCAGGGACTGACCGTACTTTCGAACGCACACATGTTTCAGCTCTGGACGGGCGGCGAGCAGTCTTGTCAGCTCTGCGAAGTCGTACTCTTGCGCCATGGCGGGCCTCCTATTCGCCCGCCCGGTCTCACGATGAGCTCACCAGCGGGTAGCCTTTGAATTTCCAAGCGAATGGGTGCTTTTCGGTTCGGTTCCAGTGCTCGATGAACGCGACAGAAGCTTTCTCGAGCGCCTCGACGCTGCCAAAATCGGCATGCTTGAGCACTCGCTTGGAGAAAATACCAAAGAATATCTCGATCTGATTTACCCAGGAAGCGTGAATTGGAGTGTCGTGGAAATGGAATCGGTTTCCATGCTTTTCATTGAACTCCGTCCAACGCTTGTCTTTGCCCTCGTGGTGGATGTTGAGATTGTCCCAGATGATGTGGATGTCACCGGTGGGGTGATGGGCTGCCAGAGCCTCCATGAAGGCGAGGAGGTCTTCGGCGGTTCGAGTGGACCGGACTTGAGCGAAAACTTCACCGGTGTGGGGGTTGAAGGTGGCAAGGAGTGAACGAGTGCCATGACGGACATACTCGAACTCCTTGCGCCCTTGCAATCTCGGGGAGGGCAAAACGGCGGCGTGACGACGACCCAATGCCTGCATGCCAGTCTTTTCATCAAAACACAGAACGAGAGCCCCCTCAGGCACTTCTTTGTAGAGAGCGCAGACCTCGTTGACTTTACGACGGAATTCCGGGTCAGGGCTGTGCAACCACAGGCGTAAGCGATGGGGTTTGAGGTCCGCATTGTGAAGGATTCGTTGAATCGTACTGACACTGATGGCCTCGAGCGTGGGGTGATGGGCCATGTAGGCTTCGTGCAGGGACTCATGGGTCCATGTGGTGCGAGCCAGGACACCGAAATCGGCAGGAGTGCCGCAAGCCATTCCAATGAGGTTGACGCGAGCGATGTCCGAGATGGTGGGCATTCGACCGGGAATGGAGAGGGTCTTGAGGCCCAATTCTCCTCTGTCGAGAAAGCGGTCACGCCATAAAGTGATGGTATTCCTTGAAAATCCCAATTTCTTAGCAGCGGCGGAAACATTGGGAGCCTCCGCAAGCGTGAGGATGATTTGAGCCCGATAGGCGGATTCAGCAGAGCCGGTTCTGGAACGAGCGAGCAGCTCGAGCCTTTTTCGTTCCGCTGGCAGGAGCTCAATGGTTTTGGGTTTGGGGCCCGGAGCGACGCGATGGGGAGTGGAGCGACGAGGCTCCCGTTGTGGAGCGTCCAAAGCCTGGGAAGGAAGAGCTGGGTCAGACGCCGCGTCAGCAGCCCGGCCAGCCGAAACGGGTCCCCCGGTCGTCGGCTCATTGGAGAGTGCGGCACACGCGGATTCAATCGTGAGAAGCACGGAATTCAAGGCACCCCTGAGAAAGTGCCTCGGGGAAAAGTGCCTCGGAAAAAAGTCGAGCGAGACCAATGACTTGACAGAAGTGGCTAAGCGCATCCCTCATCATGACAGCAAACAGAGACGTTATCACTCAGAATGAGCGCGGCGAGAGCTCTTTTTTCCCCAAGCGCACCAGCCCCCCCAGCCTAATTGACAAGAGCCTTACGGGGGGCTGTACTAGAGAGTCGGATGCGGCCCGTCGTACCCGGTAAGGTGATTCCTGAAGGTCAACGTGACCCCGACGCCCTGCGCCGAATTGGTCCCCCCATCTTTTGAGGGCTGCGTCATACACATGAACTCCCAATTGACCCTTCCACGTTTCATGGGAGGGCGACAGATGAAACAGCTCTTCGTGCTGATCTTGGGCTTGTCCAGCATCGGTTGTGAATTTTGGAAAGCACCCGAGGAAGAGCCTCCCAGCCGCCTCCGCTCATTAAAACAGCCACGCTGGGAAAATCAACCCGGTGACACGGATGAGGCCGGGGTGGTGAATGCCGTGGGCGCTCGCACGACAACAGAGACGCCCACACCGACGCCAGAGGCCACTTATCAAGGGGTTACGCAGAAGGTGCTGGAGGTCTTTCGGCGCACAGAGCTTCGAGAAGCACGGGGAAGAGCCCTCGATGATGTGACTTGCGCTCTCTCTGAAGCCGATGTGTCTCAAGCATTTGCCGCAATTCAGAGTGGCCGCCCCCTCGAGGCGACCGTGGGGATTGCGCTGCTGGCCCGTTATTATGAACAGGGAGTCGCGAGGGATGGAGAAGGCAAAACCGGCCCGCGCTGGGATCGACTGGAAGAAGCCTATCGTACCCTCTTTCAGTCGGTTCCGTCCCTTCGACTGTCGCCGGAGCACCTGGCGGAATACGCCGTCACCTTAGCCATGTTGGGCAAATACAGTGAAGCCCTGGCGGAAGCACGAGCAGCGGAGGAGCTGTTTCGAGCCCTCCCGGTGGGCGATGATACCCGCCCTCACCTGTCCCGTTTGGCACAGGCCCAGGCTTGGTCTTACGAGGGTTTGGCGCGGGAAGCACTTAAGAATGGAGTTCCCGATCAAGAGAGTCGCAGCCTGGAACAACTGGCGGTGGTAAGCTGGGAAAAGTATCTCGGCCTCATGCGCAGCGCGCGTGGGCTGGAGTCCACACAGCAAGAAGAGCTGGAGCGGGCAGAAGAACATCTGGGCAACCTCCGGCAAAGTCTGGCGCTCGATCCTGAGTCAGCGGGAGGTAAAAAGTGACGCTACGTTCATTCATGCTCTCCATATATGTACTGTTTTGTGTCTGTCTGTGTTATGGGCAAAGGTCACTTGCCGCCGCAAAAGACGCCACGCCCCCCCCGGACCAACGCTGGAGATTCTCTCAACGGAGCCGATGCCAGACAGCTTTCATCCGCTCCACCTGCACAATAGCACCAGCGCACTCCAGCTCAGCGCCTTCATCGTGGAGCGCATGGGCCACATCAATGAAGAACGAAATACGCTGGAGATGCCACTCTTTGAGACGCCGGTGGCCGGATATAGCAGCGTGCGGCATCAGCTTCGCCTAAAACCAGGACTGCGCTTTTCAAACGGTGAGCCTTTTACCGCGCAGGACGTCGCCTCCAGCTATCTCCGCCTGCATCTTGCCAGCGTAAGACCTGAAGCCAGTACAGGGCTAAGAGTCTTGGCAAGATGTTTCTTTCTGCTCGATCAAGTGGAGGTGTTGGATGCCCGCACCCTCGAGCTGACGTTTTCCAGACCCGTGCGAGGGGAGGAGCTGGCGCCGATGTTGGCCAATCTTCCGCTCTTTCCCCACCATGTATCCGATGAGCTCTTGTTAAAGGGTCAAGCTCCTACCCTCGGACCCTATCACGTCATGCAGCGCACTGAGCAGCCTACTGAGCAGCCTACTGAGCAGCGCACTGAGCAGCGCACTGAGCAGCGCATCGAGCTGAGCGCCAATGCTTATTATCCACTTGGAAAACCTAAGATTGAGCACATCTCACTGCGGTATGTATCTAAACCGGAGCTCTCAGAGCTGCTCAACATTTCGACCGCAGAGACCCCTCAGCCTCGGCTCATGATATTGCCCCCTTCGCTGGCACTTGCGACACAACCCCGCCTTGACTTACAAGTACGTGTGGCCGAATCTCGCCGAGTGTTGGTGCTTGGATTTCAGCAGCGTGCAGGCAGTCGCTTCCATCGTAATCCCGAGCTGAGGCAAGCCATCGCACGTCTGATCGAACGCAAAGCGCTCTTGAAAAGTGTTCCCATGCCAGACTGGTTACGCTCTCCTTTGGTGGGTCCATATGTGCCAGATCGACGATACGAAGGGCTGATGAAGACACTCCCGCAGCTTAAGTATGATCCAGAGCTGGCCCGCAACCTCCTACTCAAACAAGGGTATGTTCGCAGTGGTGAGAGCTTAAGAGATGCCCGAGGTCAGCCTTTGGTGCTGTCATTGGCGGTGGATGAGAGAGTACCTTCGGGGGATGTCTTGGCAGGTGTGCTTCGAGATCGGCTGACACGCGAAGGGATCGAGCTTCGCCGCTGGACTCCGCCGGTGGTGGGGGGCTTAGAGTCCGGCCCCGATCTGGTGCTGCAAGAGTGGTTTATGGATGAGGATGAGGGTTACACGGAACTCCTTCATTCCAATGGGACTTATAATCCTTTAGGTCTGCGAGATCCACCACTTGATAAACTGCTGGAGCTCGAGCGGCGCTCTATGCTGCTCGCCAGTCGGGAACGCTACCGACGGGAGATTCAGACCCAACTGGTAGAGCTCGCCGCCGGTTTGTGGTTGTGGCAGCGACGAGATGCCGTGGTGGTGCAGATGCCCCTCGGGGTGGCCTTTAAAACGGCAGCAGCGCTGGATCCGTACTATCTGTTTCGTGGAGTTCATCTATGGCAACTTTTGACCGACGGTCCTTCTACGGCACAGATGCCAGCTCAAGTGCCCCTCTCGGCGGAGCCCAGACCATGAAGCACCACATCCACACATCCTGCCTATATCGAGACCTTCCTCCGGTGGCTCAAGCCTCGTTGGGCATGGCCGTGACCCTCGCGCTTGTGCTACCCGCCCCTACGCAGGCGAGCACTTCAGAAGCCTATTTTCGAGTGCAGATCAAAAAGATCAATCAGTACCTCGATGATACATTCTGTCAGGATGCCTTACTGCTGGCGTTGGAGACACAGCAGAAGGAAGGGGGGAAGCCCTGTTTGAGCTCAGGGAGGGCATTGCCAAGTCCCAGCTCTGTCTTGGCCGGATTCCCGAGACCCTGGCGGTGCTGGATGAAACCGAGCGGGTGATCTCCGTCAGCCCGGAGGAGCGCGCTCGCCTCAACCGCATGCGAGAGCAGGTACGGGCGCAGTACGGAGAGCTGAAGCTGCGGCTGCCCCGAAACCGGCGTGACAAGATCCGGGTGCAGCTTGAGGGCAAACCCGACGATCCCGCCTTGTTGCCACGCATGGAAGAAGTTCAGGAGCTGCTCCGCTCAGGCACGATCTTGGTGCCAGACACGCGCCTCTTTTTGCCCCGTGGCAAGTACGAGATCGATGCGGTGGCCTTTGAGATCCGCGACTTTGAGGGTGTCACCTTTGTGATTGGCAAACAGCGTCCCCCCGTCAACCAGCGTCTCAGCCTGGGAGATGGGCAAGCGCTCGGCTTTGGTTATCTCAACCTCACCGGCTGGCAAGGGGATTCACTTCCCATTCAGCAGCTCAGTGGAGGCTCTCAGGAAGTCATCGATGTGAATCGGCTGGGAAGCTCCGCCGGGGCCTTTCTGGAGGTCTCCAGCACCCGGGCTTCTCTGTTGGGGACGCTGGGTTATGTTGGCACGCGGTTCGATGTTCAGCTCAGACCCGGTGTGTCTCTGCCAGGGGACGTGGTGTCGGAGGGCAACCCAGGACTGGCGCAGAGCTGGGCCAGCGCAGGGGCAAGTCTGCACCGACAGCTCCCCGTCAAAGGGGGTCTCTCTGTGACCTATGGCGGAGGACTCCGGCTGCTTCGATATAACTGGATGGAATATCTGGCGCTGGTCTCACTCGAGGATGAAAATGGTGAGGGGGCACCGGGCACCAACGATCCCTACTCCGGAGAGACCACCAACGTCAGCCGCATGCCGATCTATATGCCCACCTGGGGAGGAGGCTTGGAGCTCACGGCGGCCAGTCATTGGCAAATTTTGCTGGGCAAACAGCCTCTTCAGCTCGGACTGGAGCTACGCGCAGGAGCAGCGGCACTCTTCCCAACCCAGCGCACGGGTGAGGAGCGCATCGATACCGGCTCAGGTGATGTCATCTTACGCTGGAAGCTCTATCAAGAAAGACTGTGGGGAAGTTACGGCGGAGGGCTCATCGTCCTTCGTCTGCCCCTCTTTTGAGAAAGGTGATTTGAACTCTATCCATAAATAGCTCAGCCTCTGCCCGTCACACGATGCAGCAGACGCCCCACGACGCCTGCCACATGTTCACACACCATTGCTTCAACGTCCCTGCTTGGTCGAGATCGTAACGGTCGAGTAGGTGGCAATTCCATCCTGGGGATAGGTCCAGTTGCTGGCGCTATACGAGACCCCATTACAGACGAAGCTGATGCCGATGGCATCACTTGCACAGTGCAAACCATCTCCGCCCCCTTCGCAGCTTCGATAGTTGGCTTTGACGTTAAACTGAGCGCCAAAATCCAGCGTGCCAGAGTTCATGAAGTAGTTGGGATACCACCACTGATCGTTGTACATGCTGTTCCAGCTATTGGAAGGCACCTGAACTTCTGATCCGTTGATGGTCAGAAATAGGATCATCTCCGCCGGATCATCCGCCTTTCCTTCGACTCCCGACTTGGTATTGTAGAAGTAGAGGGACGAGAAGGAGAGTGACCAGGTGCAGCCACACACGGAATCTTCATCCACCGCAGAATTGCAGTTGTCATCCACCTCATTGCCACAGACTTCTGAAGCACCGGGGCGAATGTTGGCGTTTGTATCGTTACAGTCTCCGGTCGCGGAAACGAATCCTGATGGCGCCGTGCAAGCGGTGGTCGAGGTGGAGGATCCATACCCATCTCCATCCTGATCACGATAGTAGGTCTTGGTGACGGACTCATCGACCGAGCCGTCACAGTCATCGTCCACATAATTACAGCGTTCTGTGGCGCCCGGATAGATGAGATCGTTCAGATCGTCACAGTCTCCTTGAACATCGGAGTAGACGGTGGAGGGGGCAGAGCATGCCTCAATGCTGCCCAGAGCGGTGCCAAAGCCATCCATATCATTATCGACATAGAAGGTCCGCACGCCGATGGTGGCCCCTTCATCTATCGAGCGGTCACAGTCGTCATCGAGGCCATTACATGCTTCAGGAGCGCCAGGATAGATGGATGCATTGGTATCATTGCAGTCGTTGTTTCGGGAGACATAGTTGACGGGCTGATCACACGCGACCTTTGATGTATTGGGAGAGCCTGCACCATCTCCATCCGCATCAAGATACCACGTCGTACCAATGTCTTCGTCGGTCTTTCCATCACAGTCGTCATCTGTACCGTTGCAGATCTCGGTGGGCACCACCCCACAGGCACCACAAGCATTCGTGACACCATCGTCGATCTTTCCATCACAGTCGTCATCTTGACCGATGCAGGACTCTGGATCCGTGGGACTGATGTTGGCATTGGTATCGTCACAGTCAAAGTTATTGGAGACATATTGATTGGAAGGTGCAGTGCAAGCAGACAGCATCTTTTTCGGATCACCAAATCCGTCTTTGTCAGAGTCTAAATACCAGCTCTTGGTGTCGGTGGCACCTTCATCGATGCTGCGGTCACAGTCCTGATCCGCTCCATCACAGGTCTCGGTGGCTCCCGGATGAATGTTGCGGTCTGCGTCATTACAGTCGAGGTTGTTTGCAACATATCCGGTGGGCAGCGTACAGGATACTCTCGTGAGAGTGGGATCTCCATATTCATCGGCATCGGCATCCTTGTACCAAGTATCCCCCACCCCTTCGTCGATCTGACCATTACAGTTGTCATCCTTTGAATTGCAGGTCTCCACCAGGCTTAGGTCCGTTGCTCCTTCATCGATCTTACCATCACAGTCGTCATCGGCTTGATTACAACGCTCGACGGAGAGCGGATAGATCAGCGGATCGGTATCATCACAATCGCCGAGCTGCTGTTTACCGGTGGCGGCTCCGGGACCGGTACAGGCAATGGAGGTGGAGAAGATCGTCTTGGTGGCATCAGGACGATAGTCATCTCCATCGGCGTCCTGATAACACAGCTCATATCCATCGCAGTTTTGGCACAGCTCTGAGTCGGTGGCAGTCGTCGAAATTCTAACCTGACGGAGTTTTGCCATGAAGAAGAATGCAGTACCTGAGATCTCAGCCGACTGGTGGAAGAGCAATGCACCCACCTTTCTGTCAAATCGCAAGAACCTAGAGACCAGTGTGGCATCTCTGGAGAAGAGCCTGACGAAGCTGGAGGCAAAACCGGATCCAACCACTCAGCAAGCTGCGATGTCTGCCTATAAGGATGTGCAGTCTGCCACAAAGCAGCTCACCGAAGAAGCCAATGCGCTGCTCAAGGTATCCAAAAAGCCCGCAGGATATGATGAGGCGGAGTGCGAGAACACGGTGGCGGCGCTCGAGCGTTTCACAAAAGTGCTGTACCAGTGTCGGGAAGAGATTGAAGATGCGGTGGAGAACATTCAAGGGGATCTCTTTGGTGATGTCACCGCGTATACCAACTACCTCAAGAAGATCTTGCCCAAGATCCTCAAGCCCCCCTTCAAACCTTTCTCGTTTGCCATCGGCATCATGTCGAAGGACAAAGAATCTCGTATCCTCTTTCATAAGTCGAAAGAGCCGAAGGTTCTGTCTGCTGGCATCAAAGAAAAGCTCAAGGAGGCCGACATTAGCTGGGGCAGCGTCAAGCAGGATGAAAAGAAGCCCGACACGCTGCGTCTGGTGTTGGAAGGTCCGCGTGTCTCCGGTGCCAAAAAGCGACTGGAGAAGCTCTTAAAGGAGCTTCGTATCACCCTTATCTCCGAGGTCATCTTCGTATTGGATGGCAAGGAGCTGGTGGATCAGGATGAGGATCTGAAGGCTAGCAAACCTGACTCTAAAACACCGCCTCCACCCAAGTCAGAGGCGACCTCAGAGAACAAGACACCTCCTCCACCCACCCCAGAGCCGAAGCCGGAGAGTAAAGCAGCCCCCAAAAAGTCTCCCGTGGAAGTGGTGAAGCTGGGCTGGGAACAACTCCGACTCAAACTTCAAACCAACCTCCGCCAGCTTGAGGCCACCATCCTCAAGATGTCCGAGGGAGAGCCCGATTTTGATGTGATCGCCACCCGAGTGAAGCGGCTGTATGATATTTTGGATGAGCTGGACACTCAGCTTCTGGAAGATCTGAGCAAAGCACTCTCTGCCGCCGAAGAAGTCGAGCGTAAAGAGTTTCTGGCGGCTGCGGTCCAGCAGATCGATGCTTATCTTGAGTTTGTGGAGTCAGATGCTCTCTTCCTGAGCCTGGATACCAATCCCTTTGAGCCGATGAACATTCAAGACAGTGTCACCAAAAACCTGGAGAAGATGCGCTCTGTGGTGGCGGCTGCGGCGACGGCAAGCACTTGATGAACCACGGCTGAACACTCCGTCTCTCATTCAGACACACTTCTCTCATTCACGCATCTCATATCATCTCACACAAGCTCATACCTTTTTCCCACACCCATGTGACGCCCGCTCGTATGTGATGTCTGCACGTATGTGCTGCCTTCATGCATGTGATGCCTGCATGCATGTGATGCCCGCACGTATGTGATGCCCGCATGCATGAATATATCAAGCGTACTCAAACGAAACACCCTTCCTTTAGCTTGCCTCATCGGAGCTGATGTCATCAGCTTAACTTTAGGTATCATACCTCACAACAGAAGCCTTCCAACTGCCACTGGCGTTTTCAGGTGCGCGTTTAACGGCTCGACCTTGTACCACGCGCTGGTAGCACTGGCTCGCCCCATCCGCTTGCCCCTTCTTTTCTTGCCAAGACACACCGACGCACACTCATTCTCGCTATAATGCTATAGATTCTTTCGTGTAATGTTTGAATTCAGCACTAAAACTCCATCTCTCATCAGGAATCGTACTGTCACATGCATGACCCGCATACGCTTGAAGTGCTTGATGCGTTGACCCTGGAGCACTTGCTCACGCATCTGCTCGCAGAGGGATTGGTCACACCGGCTGAGCTGGTGACCTGTCGCCTCCAGTGGGAGCAGCAGGGTCTGCACCCGCTGAGCTGGCTGCTCGAGCAGGGGCGCATCTCCGAGGAGAACCTTCAGGCACTACAACAACAAGCCGCTACACGCTCCGCATCACCCGAGCCTTTACCGCCCCTGCCTACGTCCGCCGCGCCGCTCCCCGAGCCCTCCGCCGCCCCACAGCAGGACAGCCCGCCGGACAGTCAAGGCTCCACCGTGTCGTTTCGAGAGACACCCTCGACACAGTCTGCACCAAAAGCATACACTTCGTCAGGCACCCAGCTCTTGTCGAGCTGGGACCGTTACCGTTTGCTCAAGCTGCTCGGACAAGGTGGCATGGGTCAGGTTTATCTGGCATTGGATCCCCGCCTCCAACGGAACATCGCGATAAAGCTGGTCAAACGGGAGAGTCCTCAAGCCAACCGTCGCCTGGTCAGTGAGGCTCGAGCGCAGGCACGCATCCATCATACGCACGTCTGCCAAGTGTATGAGGTGGGAGAAGTTCAAGGCCAAGTGTACATTGCCATGCAGCTTATTCAGGGGTCGTCGCTGGCAAGTCTGGCCCCTCAGCTCGGCGTGGAAGCCCTGATCATGGTGCTGCGTGATGCCGCGCTGGGCGTACATGCGGCGCATCAGGTGGGCATCATTCACCGAGACCTCAAGCCTTCCAATATCTTGGTGGAGCGGAAGGTGGATGGGCAACTACACCCCTACGTGTTGGACTTCGGTTTGGCCGCCGCTCCCGAAGAAGACGGGCTGATGCAGACCGGGGAGCTGCTGGGCACGCCTCCTTATATGTCCCCCGAGCAGGCGCGGGGGGAGCACCGCCGCCTGGATCGACGGGCAGATGTCTACAGTCTGGGCGCAACGCTCTATCATGTGCTGGTGGGACGTCCCCCGTTCGCTGGTCATAACGCACTTGATGTCATCTCGTAGGTGATACAGAATGAGCCGGAGCTGCCCCGCCGTGTGGTCCCGGAGCTGCCCCCCGACCTGGAGGCCATCACCCTCAAGTGTCTGGAGAAAGATCTCGCTCGCCGCTACGATTCAGCCCTGGCTCTGGCTCAGGATCTGGACCGCTTTTTGTCCGGGGAGCCCGTCCACGCACGCCCCGCAGACCGGCGCTATCGAGTGCAAAAGTGGCTTCTCAAGCATCGGAAGCTGACGTTGCTGATGTCGAGTGTGGGCATTCTGGTGATGTCCACCTTAAGCTGGGGCTACTATGTCCAGCAAGAGATGCACGAGCGGGAGCGCCTGGCGCGTGCGTTCACAGAACAGGTTGAGCGTATTGAAGCCAGTGCCCGTTATGCCGCACTCTCTCCGCTGCATCCCCTGGTCTCTGATCGAGCCTCACTTGAGCAGCAGATGTCCTCTTTGTCAGACGATGTTCAGCGTTATGGCAAGACGGCGCTCGGTCCTGGACACTATGCGCTTGGAAGGGGTTATATGGCGCTGGGAGAGCCCGAGGAGGCCCTCCAGCACTTGGAGCTGGCCTGGCAGAACGGCTTTCAGGAGCCCCGCGCCGCCTACGCGCTGGCCCTGGTGTTGGCTCAGGCGTATCAAACGCGCCTGCGTGAAGCGGAGCGTCGGGTGCCTAAAGCGCGTCTTCAGGACTGGAAGGATGCGCTGGCTCAACAGTATCGAGCCCCCTTGTTGGACTATCTCGCCAAGAGTCAAGGGGCTCCCGTGCCGTCCGAAGCCTACGTGCAGGCGCTGGTGGCCTTCGCCGAAGCCCGGTTTGACGATGCGCTGCAACACCTGGAGCGTATGGAGCTCCAGCTCCCCTGGTTTTACGAAGCCCCGGCTCTGCGGGCGGAGGTGTTTCGGACTCGTGCTTATCAGAAGTACCTCGCCGGTGATCGGGTGGGGGCGACCTCTGATCTGGCAGCGGGACGCGCAGCATATCGGACGGCCCTGGAGATCGGAGAGAGTGTGCCAGCCCTCTTTCTTGCCCTCAGCCAGCTCGAGCATGTAGAGATGACCCTGGGTTTGTATGGTGATGGTCAAGTGCAAGGCCCTTTTGAGCGGGCGACACAGGCACTGTCTCAGGCACTCCTGCTTCAGCCGACCTTCTATGAAGCCTGGCTGATGGATGCCACCCTCCGACGACGCATGGGAGAGCAGCGCATGAACCAGGGAGAGTCCGGGGAAAACCTGCTCAAACAAGCACTTGAGTCTGTCCAGAAGGCCATCGGGCTGGACCCCACGCGGGCAGAAGGTCTGGTCGAGCTGGCCAGCATCTATTGGCAACAGGCGGAGGGGCTCAATGCTCAGGGCAAGGATCCCAGTCTGTTTCTCAGTCTGTCTGTGGAGACGCTTGAATGTGTCAAGGCCCTGGAGCGAGACTATGAGTTTCATCGGCAGCTCGGCTTAATCCACCAGACATGGGCGGAGTATCTCATGCAGTCTGGCGGTAACGCGGAGCCGCAGCTCCAGTGTGCAGTGGAGGCTTTTCAGGCTGCCCTCGCACAAAATGAGGAACCGCCTGCCGCTTGGATCAACCTGGGCACATTGTATTATCAATGGGGTACGTGGCCACCGTCCTCACAGGCGGATCATGCACTCTCACAGGCTCAGCAGGCGCTCAAGGAAGCTCGGAAGCGTGATCCAGGCAATACGGTGGTGTACTTTTATGAGGCCCAGACCCTCCAGGCTCAAGCGCAACGAGCGCAACGACATGGGATTGCTGCACGACCTCTGTTAAACGAGGCCCTCGAGCTGCACCTCGCAGGTGTACACATCAATGCCCGCTTGCCTCACCTCCACAACGGCGCCGGTGCCGTGCTGCTGGCGCTCGCTCAGGATGCCTGGGAGGGTGGAGCGGACCCGCTGCCGCTGCTGGACGCGGCAGAGCACCACTTCCGTCAGGCGCTGGAGATCGCTCCCCAGCAAGGATATGCCTACTTTAACCTCAGTGAGACGAGGGTTCGACAGCTACACTTTCACCTGGAAATGGGGGAACGGGTGGAGGCGCTGGTCGCGGAGGCCATCACGGCCAGCTCACAATCAACAGTCCGTATGCCGGAGCTCGCTCCTCCCTGGGCAAGTCTGGCGCAGGCCCACCTGCTCAGCGCCGAGTCCTTGCTTCAACAAGGCAAGAGTCCGCTTCAAGCGCTGCATGAAGCGGAAGTGGCGCTCAACAGGGCCCTGAAGCTGAACCCAGGAAGTGTTTATGCCCTCCACGGTCGGGCGGAGCGGCTGGCGCTGCTGCATCGCCACAAGCTGCACCTGGGGGTGGCGGATGAGTCGGGATTTGAAGCAGCGACGCAGGCTTATCAGCAGGTGCTGGCCCTGGATGTTTTACAGGATGAGCACCTGTTGAGGCTGGGTTGGCACTACTGGCATGACGCAGCTTTCAGCAGGGCCGGTGAAGGGTCTCAATCGACAGCGTGGGAAAAACGGGTGGAAGTGGGGCTGGAGACCGTTCAAAAGCTGCTCCAGCAGAGGCCACACTTGCCAGAAGGTCGGCTGCTGCGGGGGGCGCTGTTGCTGGTTCAGGCGGAGCACAAACACACGCCGGAGATGGCTTCACGGCTTGCTCAGGAGGCGCTGACGGAGCTGGTGACGGCTTGGACGGCTCAGCCTCGGCTCAAAAGACGCTGGCAAGGGCTGGCGTTACGCGCGCAGGTGCTTGCGGACACGGGCGCTACTCTTCCTGGGAACCGCCCAATGTTACCTTGATGTTTCCCGTCATGGTCTCCCCGACTTGGGTTGAGTCGTCATCGACGGGGCTGCCTTGGGTTTGACTCAGTGTATAGATCTTATATAGTGCGTTCGGTGTCCCGGATAGGAGATAGGTGCCGACTGCTGGAATCGGATTCAGGGCAAACAGTGCTGCGGCGTCGCTCGTCACCAGTTTTATCGAACGCACGGGCTGGAAGCTCCCCGTGGCGCCAAAGGTGACGGCTGTACCTCGCTCGACTTTTAAGGCTTCTTTTCCCGATGGGAGAGGTCGGAAGCTGCCGGGCGTGTTGTCGCGTGAGTATTCAAAAGAGCTGGCCCCCTCGAGGATGAACAGTTCGGGCATGATCAAAACCTCTTTCACATCGGTTTGAGCTGGCACAGGCTCGACGGCGTGAACAGCACGCTTCACATGCTGGGCCATCACAGGTCACACACGCTCTAAGATTACCATGCAGCGGCGCTCGGTCAAGCCGCCAGAAAGATCTTGGCCATTGCCGTGGCCTCACGACCCTCACCCGGAGCGCCCGTGGTGTGTTGCTCAAACGGGGATGGCTTGAGAACAAGCGAGGTTGGGGCAGACCGCTCCAAAAATTTGTTCTGTTATCCGATGATTCTGTTAGACTGCAACAGATCGACGTGTGTAGAGCTCCGCTGCTCGTTTGGTTATCATCCTCTTTCTGCTTTTTATTGTGGAGGTACAGGTGTCGCTGTCATTCCGCCTCAGCTCTTCCCCGTGTGGGCCCGCGCGAATGTCTGGGGTGAAGGCCCCGCCATCAAGGGCTCTCAAGTCGCTGTTATCTCCCGCCCTGCTGCTGGTGCTGCTGGAGGGTGTGAGTAGATGTGCCGTGAGAGCCCTTGATGGCGGGGCCTTCACCCCAGACATTCGCGCGGGCCCACAGGGGGAAGAGCTGAGGCGGAATGACAGCGACAC
>JBJTQF010000008.1:0-1513 GCA_046075485.1 Myxococcota bacterium
CTCCAGGCCCAACTCTCGAAGGCTGGAGGCGGTGAGCACCTGCTCCGCCAGCGCATCCAGTCGCTCCAGACCGGTGATGGCACCCAGTCGGGCTAAGACGGCTGGAGACAGGGTGCCGAACTTTTGACCTAAGAGCCGGGCGAGGGTTCGACGGCTCCCGTTGACTTCCCTTTTCGCTTCTCACTGCGCTTCTCCTTCGGCCCTGCCTTTAAGCATGAGCTTATCCGCCCAAGTAAGATGAACTTCTTGTGCTTCCACGTGCTTCTCCTCCATGAGCATGGTGTCAAACTGCTGAGCCTCATGTCCTGGAGCCCGTGCCACCGTCTCCAAAGAGTATCACTTCAGCTCCGCCCTCGACCACTGCCCCGGAGACATCGAAGCACCCAATGCACCCGCCATCAGCGTTCCTTGTTTCAGATAGTCCTCCGCCGACAGCTTCGGCAGCCCCAACCCCTGATCATGGAGCTGAGCCGTCACATACCTCAACAGTAGATACGGATGGATATGCTCCTCTAAAGCCACTTGACTCTCTAAAAGATAGGCCACCAGGGGAAAGACCGAAGTGCTTGTTGTGATACATCCGTACCTCCTGTGGTGCTCAAAACGAAGTACTCAGAGGCACGATATCATCTCCTGAATGGAAATTTCCCGACACGTTTGGCACGAGCTCGTGAAAGGCCATCCCGTGTATACGCGCGGGAGATTGTTATGACAGCCGAACCCGATGGCAGCTATACTGGCGCCGATATCGACCACCGACCGAGTGGTACGAGAGATGAGGCGCAAGAAAGAAGGCGCAAGAGAGAAGGCGCAAGAGAGAAGGCGCAAGAGCCGAGGAGCCGAGATGAAGATCCCTTATGGCCAGTGTGACTTTGAGAGCATCCGTGAGGAGGGCATGTTCTACAGCGACAAGACGATCTTCCTGCCGATGATGGAGAACCGTGATCTCTTCGGCAGTTTCCAGGTCTTTCTCCGTCCAAGACGCTTTGGGAAGTCTACTCTGATCCATATGCTCCGCCATTATTACGACCTCAACCTGAAGGACCGCTTCGAGCGGCTCTTTAAGGGGCTCTACGTCTATGACCACCCCACGCCTGAGCAGGGCAAGTACATGGTCTTGTACTTCGATTTTTCCCCGGTGGCCACCGATGGGGACAAAGACAAGATGGAGAAGAGCTTTGACGCCCTGGTCAGCGATGAGTGCCTGGGCTTCATCCGTGAGTATTCCTACCTCCTTCCCGGGCTCGAGTCCCTGCTACCCAGCTTTGAGCGGTGTCCCCCCGCAGCCACGCAGCTCTCCAGCCTGCTGAGCATGGTCAAGGGCAGTGGATATAAGGTCTTCCTGCTCATCGACGAGTACGACAACTTCGCGCATTCGCTGCTGACCAAAGAAGCGGCACAGCTCAAGCAGCAGCTTCAGCAGGAGTATGAGCAGGAGCATCGTCGCTCGGGCACGCTGTATTCATCGGCCTTTTTGGGAACGGGCTTCGTGAAGGCGTTCTACAAGGCGATG
>JBJTQF010000009.1:0-8076 GCA_046075485.1 Myxococcota bacterium
TCAGCTAAAAAAGGGTGCAGCAAGCTGCACCCTTTCCGAAGCCCTTTATTGAAAGGGCGTTGCCCTTTCAAACTTTCCCAGCAGGGGTGGGTCTCACCCCTGCACCCCGTTTGTTTTTAGCCGAAACGTCCGGTGATATATTCTTCGGTGAGGCTGTTCGATGGATTCGTAAAGATCTTCTCCGTCTTATCAAACTCCACCACCTCCCCCATATACAAAAAGGCGGTATAATCCGACACACGCGCAGCCTGTTGCATATTATGCGTCACAATCAAGATCGTCACGCGCTCCTTCAGCTCATGCACCAGCTCCTCCACCCGTCCGGTCGCAATCGGATCCAACGCCGACGTGGGCTCATCAAACAGCAAAATCTCTGGCTCCACCGCGAGCGCCCGCGCGATACACAAGCGTTGCTGCTGCCCTCCCGACAGATTAGACGCCAGCCCCTCCAGCCGGTCCTTCGTCTCCTCCCACAGCGCCGCGCTCCTCAAAGCCTCCTCCACCTTCTGCGCCAGCAACCCCTTATCGGTCACCCCTCGCAGGCGAAGCCCATACGCCACATTCTCAAAAATCGAGCGGGGAAAAGGATTCGGCTTCTGAAACACCATCCCAATCCGCATACGGACCTCAATGGGATCCACCTTCGGATCCACAATATTGATCCCATCCGGGTGCAAGATGATCTCCCCCTCATATCGATTGTTGGGATACAGATCATGCATGCGATTGAAACACCGCAGAAAGGTGGTCTTTCCACAACCCGACGGACCAATCAAGGCCGTCACCTTACGATCCTCAATCTTCAGGTTGATCTTCTTGACCACCTGATTACTACCATAATAGAAGCTCAGATTACGAGCCTCCGCCTTCAGTCGAGGGGCCTGCTCAGCCGTCATAGGCGCTCCTGATCACCAAGAAATGCGCTTTCGGAAACGATAACGAATAAAAATGGCAAGGGCATTCATGCTCAACGTCATCACCACCAACACCAACCCCGCCGCCGCTGCGTTGACGTGAAAAGCCTCCTGCGGACGAGATGTCCAGTTAAACATCTGAATCGGCAAGACCGTATAAGGTGCCGAGAGCCACTCAAAAGATACAAAAGGAGGCTCCGAAAGAATCGGCGATGGCGGCAAAAAAGCAATAAAGGTCAGCGCCCCAATGGTAATCAACGGTGCCGTCTCTCCAATCGCACGCGAGAGGGCAATGATGATCCCCGTCATGATACCACCCAACGAATAAGGCAGCACATGATCCCGCACCGTCTGCCAGCGCGTGGCCCCCATCGCAAAGCTGGCCTCCCGTATATGCTGAGGAATGGCTCGAATGGCCTCTCGCGTGGTGATGATCACCACCGGCAAGATCAAGAGTGCCAGCGTAAGTCCCGCAGTGGCAACACTTTGCCCCATTCCCAGCTTGTATACAAACACCCCCAACGCCATCAGTCCATACACAATCGATGGAACCCCCGCCAAGTTGGAGATGTTGATCTCAATAAACGCTGTCAAGCGATTCTTGGGTGCATACTCTTCGAGATAGACCCCCGCCGCAATGCCCATCGGAATGGCCGCCAGTGCCGTCACCAGCATCACCACCGCAGAGCCCACCCAGGCCGATAGAATCCCCGCCGAGCCCGCTCGACGAGATGGAAAGGAGGTAAAAAACTCGTAATTCAGCCGCCCAAAACCATCAATGGCCAGGTCAATCAAAAGCGCCAGCAAGGTCACAATCCCCACCAGCAACGAAATCACCCCCGCCACCACAAAGAGGGCATCCCGAAGTTTACCCGCTTGAATGATCGACTTTAAAGCTTCAGGTGTCTGCGGGATGCTCGGTGTTTTAGACATGATGGGCAACCTCAGCTCTTCCGTCCATGCGTCATGCTGCATCAGTAGATCTCCCGGAAACGACGACGCAGGAAATGACCCACAATGTTAAACGCCAGTGTCATCAGAAACAGCACCAGACCCGCCGCAAAGATCGTCTGATAGCCAATGCTTCCATGCGGCAGATCTCCCAGACTCACCTGCACAATATATGCGGTTAAGGTCTGCGCCGACTGCGTGGGGTCTAAGGTAAAGTTGGGCTGCATCCCCGCCGCAATCGCCACAATCATGGTCTCGCCAATCGCTCGAGAGATGCCCAAGATATAGGCCGCCATGATGCCCGAAAACGACGCCGGAAAGACCACCTTCAGCGCCGTTTGCATCCGCGTCGCCCCCATCGCATATGAGCCCTCACGTAAGTTCATCGGCACCGAACGCATGGCATCTTCACTGATCGAGCTGACATACGGAATGATCATCACCCCCATCACCAACCCCGCACTCAACATGCTAAATCCCGGGAGGTCGGCATACACCGACTGAAGTAAGGGCGCAACAAAAAGCAGCGCAAAATAGCCATATACCACCGACGGAATGGCCGATAACAGCTCCAACACCGGCTTCACCACCTCGCGGAGCCGATGCGGGGCATACTCACTCAAATAGATGGCCGCAATGGTGCCCAGCGGAATCGCCACCGACAACGCAATCAAGGTGGTCATCAAGGTGCCCGCCACCAACGGCAAGATCCCGTAGTGTGCATCCTCAAACAGAGGTGTCCACTCCGTCGTGCCGACAAACTCCAGCAGCGAGACATGCGAAAAGAAGGTCAAGGACTCCAGCACCAAGATGGTCACAATCCCCAGCGTGATCAGGATCGACGCCAGAGCAGAGCCCAACAACAGAGACTCAATGATACGCTCGCGGATGCGCTGAAACGCACGTCGTGAAGCAGGTTGCACCGGAAGGGACATAAAATGGCTCTCTCAAAAAACGGAAAGAGGGAGAGCACCCCGTGGCACTCTCCCCATCCAGCTCTCACGCCCGCACGCACATGTACGTGGACACCCCCGCAGGTGCTCCCGCACACACGCCCACAGGCGCTCCCACGTTTAGGGCTTCACCGGCTTCTTCATCAAGTCGTCGATCTTTCCACCAATCGACTCCTTGCCTTCAAAAGCCGTGCCGAGCAGCTTCTTCTGAACCCGCTCGCCGCCAATCTTGTAAGCACTCTCGGGAAGTGGCACGTATTTGACCTCCCGAGCCAACGTTGCCACATTCTTCAGGTAAAAATCGACAAAGGCTTTGACCTCGGGCTTCTCCAGAGACTTGCTGCTCACATAAATAAAGAGCGGGCGAGACAGCGGCTGATAACTTCCATCCATCACCGTGCGCTCAGACGGCAGCACACCCCCCTTACCATTGTCCACCGCCACCGCCTTCAAGCGGCCCTGATTCTCCGTATAATATGCCATCCCAAAATAACCGATGGCTCCCTTATCGTTGCTCACCCCCTGCACCAGCACGTTGTCGTCCTCGCTGGCCGTGTAGTCAGAGCGGGTTGACTTGGCTTTGCCATTGATGGCCTCGGTAAAATAATCGAAGGTGCCCGAGTCCGAACCCGCCCCGTAGAGCTTGAGCGGGAGGGCCGGAAACTTCGGATCCACCTGATTCCAGCTCGTGATCTTGCCCTGTGACTCTGGAGACCAGATGGTCTTCAGGTGCGCCACCGTCAAGGACTTCGCCCAGTCGTTTTTGGGGTTGACCACCACCGTCAGCGCGTCAAAGGCCACCGGCAGCTCAATGTAGCTGATGCCGGCCTCCTTGCACGCATCGATCTCCTTCTGGAGAATCGGACGAGAGGCATCCTGCACATCGGTTTCCCCTCGGCAGAACTTCTTAAACCCACCCCCCGTACCCGAGATGCCCACCGTAACGCGGGTCGCACCTTTGACACTCTTCTGGAATTCTTCCGCCACCGCTTCCGTGATCGGAAAGACCGTGCTCGAGCCATCGACCTTCACCGTGGCTTGGGCGCTGGCCAAACCCGGCAGGAACGTCAGCCCCCACATTACCCCACACACGCTGCTGATCACCTGTTTCATCATCACGCGGCTCCTTTCTCAGAGTCCTTGGCATTCACCCGTGGCATTCACCCGTGGCATTCAACGCTTGAAGTATTGAAAAGATAAACCTCAATTGTTAAGCCTATGTGACACCCACTGAACAATTACGATCTGAGCAGAGGGCTGGGGAAGGAGGCTCAGCGGTCAGCTCTTACCGGAAGTTTGCCTGTCGAGCCTGTAAAGGGAACTTCATGAAGGGAGGCGCTGTCTTTTCTCAGGTATTTGAAGCGAGGAGGGCCGCGAGCAGGGCAGCGGGAAGGGAGCGAGGAGGGCAAACTCAGGCAGGGCAGCGGTCAGGGAAGCGGTCGGTCGCCTCGAAGCCACGCGACTTCAGCGGCAGGGCAGGCTCAGAAGCCATTCCCGAGGGGGCCGCCATAGAGCCCGATGTCGGCGCGTGTGCCATCGGCATCCTGCTCGGTCGGATTCCCGGCATCGATCAGCGGAGAGCCCGAGGCCGGATGGAAGTCATAAGCCCCCGCCGTGCTGTCGATGTTCACAAACTTCGGATCGCTGCTCAGACAGCCCGTTCCAAGCGGGCTCACGTTGGTGCCACTGCCCCCTTCCACATACAAGAGGCTGTAGGTCAGCTCCACATCGTCGGCCTTTCCTTCGTAGACGTAGGCAAAGAGATTGTCCGGCGTGTTAAAAGCCAGCACCGACCCGGAGCTCACCACATTGGGCAGGTCATTCCCTTCCCAGATGGGCTCCTCCTGGTGGATACCACCGCCACGCACACCCGCCACATTGTTCACCAGCACCGAATAATGCAGCAGCGGTCCTGAGCCATCCAGATACATACCCGCCCCGGTATTGGTCGCGAGGTTATCATACACCGCCGAGTTCAGCAGCACCGGGTCCGAGTAGTGGAGATAAAATGCACCCCCTCGATCCGTCGCAATGTTGTTGTAGATCAGGCAATTTTCAAACAGAGAGCCGAGATCATTGAGCATGTAGACCCCCGCTCCGCGCGCCGTTCGATGTCCGTGAATCTGGCTGCTCGTGAAGGTCTGAGCGGCATCCGAGATCATCAGCCCAGCACCCAGCTCCGATTCTCCATTCGTCTTATTGTGGGCGATCTCCACGCGGAGAAAGGTGCTCTCGTCGTTCTGATAACCGAAGCTCCCGGCCCCTTGATCGGCGGTGTTGTCGAGGATCCGGCTGTCTTCCAGGTGATTCCACGAGGCGCGGCTGTAGAGCGCACCGCCGTAGACGGCCAGATTTTCCTCGAGAAGGGAGTTCTCCACGGTGGCCCGCCCGTAGAAGGTATAGATCGCACCTCCTCGCTCCGCTTCGTTCCCGGCCAGCTCCACATTGATCAGCACGGGCGCGGAGGCTTGAAGATACAGCCCACCCCCTGCTTCCGTGGCCTGATTGTTGACGATGCTGAGGTTCTCGAGGGTGCCGCGAGACCCTTGCATGTGGATGGCCCCTCCTTGGATGCCGCTGGAGTCCTGGATGACCAGGTTGGACAGGTCCAGCGAGGCCAGATTGACAAAAAAGGTGGTGCCTTCTGCCGTGCTGAAGCGGGGTGGATTGTCGCTCGATTCTCCCTCCACGATGGCGTGGCGCTGGAAGAAGACGATGGGCGTGGTATAGAGCCCACCCTTCAGCACAATGTGCCCGGAGTAGGTGATCTGATCGAGGGCTTCTTGAAGGGTCTCAAAGTCACCGGGGACTTCGACGGTGATGCCCTCTGGGGCGCTCGGGCGAGAATACCAGTCGAGGGGATGAGCGCCTGCGCTGACCTCCTCCTTGTCGGAGCTGCCATCGTTGTCGCAGTCGGGATTGTGTGGGTCCGTCCCCGCATTTTGCTCCTGTGCGTTGGAGAGTCCATCCCCATCGGCGTCTTGGGAGGCATCCGCTGCTTTGGGCAGGAAACCGAAGCGGTATTCCCAGCCGTCGTAGGCACCGTCGTTGTCCGTATCCTTGTAGTAGGCGCGCTGAGCGTCTTGTCCGCCGTAAGCACCGATTTCTGCTCGGGAGTCATCGGGATCGAAGGTGGCAGGATTCCCGGCGTCGGCCAACCCGGAGGTGGCGCTCAGGTGGAAGTCGCTGATAACGGAGCTCTCATTTCGAGCGAACACCACAAACTTCGGATCCTGGAGCTTATTGGTGGATGGCAGGCTGCTCAGGTTATGGTTCTCAAATCCCCGGTTGAAGAGCACATTGTAGGCAAACGCGGGGGAGCCTTCGGCTTCGGGGGCCATCCAGACGTTGTCTACCCCGTTGAAGGCGATGATATTGTTCTGGAAGGTGGCATTCACCCCTTCACCGATCAACGAGACGCCGCCTCCGAACGCCCCGTCATTGCTGGCGATGGTGTTGTTGAGCAGGTATGTATCACTGGCGGAGACGGTCACACCTCCACCGTAACCCGGCCCCTCACTTCCCAGCGCCGCGTTGTTGATGATGAGGTTGTTGGTCAAACGGGGAGCACCGCCGAGCATAAACACACCGCCGCCGCTGTTGCTGGCGACGTTATCGGAAATCACGTTGTTGACCAGCTTGGCGTTGGATTCGTTGAGGTAGACACCGGCACCGTCGTTGCCCTGGTTCAGAAAGATGCGATTATTGCTCAGGGTGGGAGAGGCATTGCTGATGTAGACGCCTGCTCCTTGTTCTTTGTAGCCGTTGGCGATGGTAAACCCATCCACTTCGCAGCTCGCGTCTTCGCCTTGCGTGAAGATGAAGATCCGGCTGAAGGCTGCGCCATCAATGACGGTGGCTTCTGCGCCGTGGGTGGACCGGAGCTTGATCTTTTTGCCGTAGCAGCTCAGATCCCCATCGATGAGCACAGAAGGTCCGACCCAGATGGTGGCGCCGTCTTTGGCCGCCAGCAGGGTGGGTTTGATCAGCGGTGAGGAGGTGGCGGAGAGCATCACATGGGGTTCGGGGTTATCGGTTCCGCCACAGTCGGAGTCTTTGCCATCACCGAGGGGATCGGTGGCACCGGGATGGATGCTGGGGTTGGTATCGTCGCAGTCTCCGCGCCCGACCACTTCGTTGTCACCGGGGTTGCAGGTCTCCACCGGGATGTTCCCAAAACCGTCTCCATCGGCATCTTCATAGAAGACTTGGCGCAGATTTTCATCAACGATCTGATTGCAGTTGTTATCGAGCCCATCACAGCGTTCAACGGCCATTGGGTTGACCAGCTCGTTGTCGTCATCGCAGTCTGCATTGAGGATGCTGTATCCGGCGGCGGTGGTGCAGGCGGTGATGCCTTCGGCGCTGTAGTCGCCGTAGAAGTCGCCGTCGAGGTCGGGATACACTTGTCCGATGGGATACCCTTCATCGATGAGGCCGGAGCAGTTGTTGTCGAGGGCGTCGCAGCTCTCTCGTTCGCCGGGGTTGACGGCTGGGTCGCTGTCTTCGCAGTCTCCATCCTCTTCGGCATATCCGGCGGGCTGAGTGCAGGTGATTTGGGTGGTCTCGCGGATGCCGTAGCCGTCTCCATCTTCGTCGAGGTAATACGTGAGGGTGGGCAGGTTCTCATCGGTTTGATTGTCGCAGTTGTTGTCGGCTTCGTCGCAGACTTCTTTGGCACCGGGTTTGACGTTCGGGTTGCTGTCGTCGCAGTCGCCTGCGCTCTCCACAAAGCCGGAGGGTTTTTTGCAGTCGGGTTTTTCGACGTCCGCGTTGCCGTAGCCGTCTCCGTCGAGGTCTTGATAATAGTAGCCGCTGTCGTCAGGAATGCCGTTGCAGTCGTTGTCGAAGGTATCACACAGCTCTGTTGCGCCGGGATATATGGTGGCCAAGCTGTCGTCACAGTCTCCTTGTGCGGTGGAGAACCCGTCTCCATCCAGGTCTTCTTGGGGGGTGCAGGCGCTCATCCAGACCAGCAGCAGTCCGGAGGTGATGGCATGGAGGGGCAGAGGTCGGCGCATATTTTTCATGAGCAAGCTCCTTCTCCCGCGCAGCAGGTGTCTGCGAGGGGTGATTTCAGGACCACCTTGTGCGGGTGATGAGACCCGCTTATATGGAGTCAAACGTTCAGCGGAGGTGGGCTCCGCCGTGATCATGGGACAGCAAGCATGATATAAAGAAGTGTGCCAGCACAAGGGTGTGGTCAAAAATCTCACGAGAGAGGAGCACCAGGAATGGTGTGAGTCCATGCATGTGAG
>JBJTQF010000010.1:0-3683 GCA_046075485.1 Myxococcota bacterium
CTCGGCGCTTGACCATCACTGCCGTCACAGCTCATGTCTGCCCCATCCCCTGCCACATCGGGGGCACCAGGATAGACGGAGGGATCCGTGTCGTCACAGTCCTCCTGCTGCTCGCTGAAGCCGTCCCCGTCGTTGTCAACGCTGAGTGGCTCCGGCGTGGCCGTAGGTGTCGGCTCCGGCGTGGCCGTAGGTGTCGGCTCCGGCGTGGCCGTAGGTGTCGGCTCCGGCGTGGCCGTAGGGGTGGGCTCCGGTGTCGCCGGCTCTCCGCACTCACCGATGGAAGCATCATCATCATCACAGTCGTCGTCGTTTTCGACAAATCCTTCGGGGGGCGTGCAGCTCATCGTGACCTGAGTGGCGTTCCCCAGGCCATCCCCATCCCTGTCCTGGTAATAGACGAAGGTCACCTCCTCATCCACTTGCCCATCGCAGTTGTTGTCCTTTCCGTCACACTGC
Organism: Myxococcota bacterium; assembly: GCA_046075485.1. Taxonomy (GTDB): domain Bacteria; phylum Myxococcota_A; class UBA796; order JAJRTE01; family JBJTQF01; genus JBJTQF01. The sequence goes on from JBJTQF010000010.1 coordinate 457, forward strand.
TCGGAGGCCCCGGGGTACGTGGAGGTATCCCCTTCTGCACAGTCGAGCTCCACCGGCACCCCATCTCGGTCTGGATCGGTTCCATTCAGCTCACAGTCCACCACCCCGTTGCAGTCATCGTCCAGCTTGTTGCCACACTTCTCCTTCTGGTTGGGATGAATCGCTGGATTTTCATCCTGACAATCTCCCTCCAGCAGCACATGGGCGGGAGAAGGATAGTCGCAGGCCCAGGTGGAAGCTCCCCCACCATATGCATCCTGGTCCTGGTCGAGATAGAAGTTCAGATACACGATGGTATCCTGCTCATCTCCAACCCCGTCACAGTCATTGTCGAGGGCCGCCTCATCGCATCGCTCGGGTGCGCGTGGATGAGAGCGCGCGTCCAGGTCATCACAGTCGCAGCGCAGGCCCTCCTCGCTCCAGCCGGTGGGACAGGCCGCCCAACCATCACCGTCGGCGTCTCCGAGCATAAAATAGAAGTTGCAGCCCGGCGCGCTGAGCAACAGCAGCAACAGGCACGCCTGCAACAGGGTCCAACGAAGGGGCTGAGCCGCCCCGTGTACAGGTGAAGTCTTCATCGGTGTTTCTCCTGGGGCATGGGGGTGTTGAGAAGGTCACGTTGTCGGTCATCGGTTCGAGGCGGGGCTTTGGCACAGCGGGCCAGCCGCTCGGCCCGTCCGGGAGGGAGCTGCTCCCGGAGGTGTTTTTCGTGCCGACCAAACTGGAAGCTCAACCCCGTGCCGAGCACCAGTCCTGCCCCGCCGGTCACCGCCGCATGCATGAGTGGGTTGAGCGGCTCCGCGACCACACCCACCTCATAGTTCTCGGACTGGGCAGGGAGGAGCCGCCAGCTCTGATATCCGGTCAGCAGTCCGACGGTCCCGAAGGCCAGGCCGGTGGTCAATGAGATGAGCCAGCGCCGTTTTGCGCTCTGGATGCCCCCGTTCATGCGGTCGGGGATACCATCACAAGGGGCGAGGTCGAAGTCTTCTTCATCCATGGCGCCATCGCAGTCGTCGTCGCGGAGGTTTCCCCAGTCGCGCTGCTCGGGGTGGATGGAGACGTCGGAGTCGTCGCAGTCGGAGCCGAAGGTGGAGCCGCAGAGCAGGATGGAGCGGTAGCCATCGCGGTCTTGGTCGAAGCCTTCATCGACGCTGCCGTTGTCGTTGTCGTCGATGCCGTTGCAGAGCTCTTGCTCGAGACAGTCCGCTTTGCCATCGGCGTCGGAGTCGGGGAAGTTTTCATCGATGCGTCCGTTGAAGTTGTTGTCGAGGCCGTCGCAGCGTTCTTGAGCGTGGGGGAGTGCGGAGATGACGGCGTCGGTATCCCATCCCGAGAGGATGGGGCGCTGAGCCCCTTGTTCAGAGCGGCGCATGTGTGTATCAACGTGTAGGCGGAGCTCGGCGAGGCGAATGGTGCCATCGAGATCGACATCGGCGTCGGCGTTGTGGAGCGCGTCGAGCAGGGCGGCGGTAAAGAGGCCATGTCCTTGGATGGAGTCGGGTTCCCAGGGGAGCTTAAAGGACTGGGACTCACGGGCTTGAGTGGTGGCACTGGCGGCGGCAAAGAGTACAAAAAAGGCACCGAGCTCTTGGGCCTGAGCTTGTGAGAGCTGAGGCGCTTCGAGGGCGACCTGGACGCCTCGTCCCTGGGTCGAAGGAGTCGCAGCGGTCGTTCTCTTCTGTGCAGGCGCGGCAGCGGTCGCGGGTGCAGCAGCGGTCGTTCTCTTCTGTGCGGGTGCGGGTGCGGGCGCAGGTGTCTCTCGGAGTGGAGCGGGCAGGGGAACGGGTGCGAGGGCGATCTCTTGGGCGAGTGCGCCGCTGAAGCAGACATCGACGAGCACGAGGACGCGGGGGCGCTGGCGGGTGCCGGCCTCAATCTTGCGGAGGAGGTCTCCTTGTTCGAGGCCGGAGCCTGCGACGTTATCGGAGAGGCCGTCGAAGGGGAGGAAATGCCAGGCGCCGGTGCGTGTTTCGACGGAACCGTGTCCGGCGAGGTATAAAATGAGGAGATCTTGTGCATTTGCCTGCTGATAGAAGGTGAGGAGGGCTTGAACGATGTGGGCGCGGGTGGCCTGCTCGTCGAGGAGCGAGCGGGTATGAACGGTATGAAAGAAGGTGTTCTGCTGGGAGCTGGCCCAGGCGTGGAGGCTTTGAACATCGTCATCGACGAAGTGGAGGGGTTGAAAGGCGCGGTCTTGATAGTGTCCGACGCCGACGGAGAGCAGATAGAGGTTGGGGCGAGTGCTGGCGAATGAGGTCTGAGGCATGCCGAGGCAGCCGAGCATCAGGCTGATGAGCAGGAGTAAGAGCGGGGGGCGTTTTGGGGTCATATGCGGGCTCCAGTGGGTGCGGGTGAGATGGGTGCTCACACGCGCACGAGAAAGAGGTGAACGGGGTGAAGGGCGTAGGCCCGCGCGTTGACAAAGCAAATTGTGTGCCGGACAAGAGAGCGACTGAAAAATAGGGGGGTGTCTAAAAAGTGTCCAACATCAGGCAAACAAAAGAGAAGGGTATAAAATGATGAAGCCTTTAAGGGTTATTGGCATGAAGCTGTGAATCAAATAGAGCAGGTAAGATGTGGCTGGAGCGAGGGTGGGGTGAAGGTGGGGCAAGGATGCCACGTCTGAGGGGGGGTGGATGTCCAGAATTCTGGACGTTTTGGAGGAGGATGTATCGTTTGTGCTACATCGGGCAAAAGGGGGAGCATGTCCAGAAAAGTGGACGTCACGACCGCTCGAGTCGCGCGGACGCTACATGGGGGGGGAGTCACCTTCTTTTGCCCTCCTACTCCCCTCTCAGCTTCGTGGCCTTGAGGGTTTGGCCATCGAAGGTGATGATGCCCATCGGCGCGCGCTGCGCTTCCTCCTCAGACGGTGCGGAGGTGCGGAGACCCTCGCGTGTGCGGATGTGCTCGAGTCGATTTCCATGACGAGACTTCCGCTGGAGGCTATAGTGTGGGTGAAAGTATCGGTGAAAGTAGCCTCGTTGAGCGTCCGCATGTGAGGAATCGAGATGAAGATCCCGTATGGCCAGTGTGATTTTGAGCGTATTCGTAGACGTGGGCAGTTCTACGCAGATAAGACACCGTACTTGTCCCTCATGGAAAACAGTGACTTATACGGTCAGTTCCAGCTTTTTTTGCGTCCTCGGCGGTTTGGCAAATCGACCCTGATTCACATGCTGAGGTACTATTACGACATCAAGCTGAAGGACCGCTTTGATGAG
>JBJTQF010000011.1:0-28786 GCA_046075485.1 Myxococcota bacterium
GATGCGCCCTCCGATGCTTCCTATCATCTGTTATCGTTTAGAACAGGCTCAATCCGAGGCTGAGGGCTACGAAGTGGACCCAGTTGGCGGTGAAGCCGTCTCCGTTGGTCTCATCGGGGTCGGTGCCTTCTGCGCCGCCGCCGATGTAGCGTAGGTTGAGGAAGGCTTCTGCGCCGGGTGTGAGCTCGATCCCGATTCTGCCGGATGCATCGAGGATGGAGCCGACGACATCGGCATTGGTATCCCCGTTGAGGTATTTGACGGGTGCGTAGAAGCCATCGGCCTCAAATCCGGCCCAGACGCCGTGTCCGAGGCTTTTTCGCAAGCGGGTTTTGATGATGGGCACGGGGCCGATATTTCGGTTGCTGCTGAGCAGCTCTCCATCGGCGGATGCAAACTCGATGGTGGCGTTGCGGAGCTGGAGGGAGAGTCCGAAGCTGAGCTCATCCTGGGGTGTTTCCCAGAGGTCATAGAGGTAGCTGATGCGGTAGAACGGGAAGCCATATTTGAAGTTGACCACCGTTCCGGCGGGAAAGAACGTGTTATAGAAGGTCTTATCTTCTTTTAAGACCTCTCGAGTCTCGAGGTTGAGTGGTTGGAAGAGCAGGCTGACGGTGTGGCGTCCCAGCGAGAGGTCTCCGGAGGCGCGAAGGAAGGTGTACAGGTTATCTTGTCCACCTTCCAGGACATAATCGAGGGGTGTTCCGGCTTTTCCGAACTGGATGGTATGCCCCGCCACTCCGAAATAGCCCAGCTCGGCGTTGAGCTTGAGCTGATACGGGGCACCGGTGCGGTTGAGCAGTGTGGGGGTGTTGCTTGTGTTCTCGGCGGCCAGCAGGGGAGTGGATGCCGAGCAGAGCAGCAGGGCTGAGGCCAACCATCCGAGGCTTTTTGAGTTCATGTGGGCATCCTTTATCTCGAAGTGTGGGGGCGATTGAGCGAGCTCAGGGGGTCTTAAGCGCCTGTATGTGGAGCGGGAGGCGACCTTCTGAGTGTTCCCGTGAAGCAATGTTGAGATGTCTTGAGCGGGCGGTCGGTTTCGGTCCTGGGAGGGGGGTCAAGATTTTGTGGCTGAGGCGTGAGTCTCCGCGTGAGTCTCTGAGTGGGTCTCCGCGTGAGCCGTGCATGGGGGTCATCTCTCTTTACTCTTCAGGTGACGCCTGATCCCTGACCGTGTTATAACACCGGTCTCATTTTTGGATATCCGCGTGGAGGAATTATGCTCGACCGTAAACTGATCCTGGAGAACCCTGAGCGTGTTCAGGAGAGCCTCAACCGTCGTCGTAGTGACTTGGACATCTCGCCCTTGTTGAGCCTGAGTGAGCGTCGGCGTGAGATTCTGAAGCGAGCGGAGCAGCTCAAGGCGGATCGTAACCGTCAGAGCCAGGAGATTGGCAAGCTGCGGGCTCTGAAGCAGGACACCACCGAAGCGCAAGAGGGTGTTCGGCGCATGGGCGACGAGATCAAGGGCTTGGATGCGGAGCTGGCCACGGTGGAAGCGCAGCTTGACGAGCTGTTGATGGTGATTCCGAACGTGCTTCAGGCCGACGTGCCGAGTGGGGCGGACTCGGACGAGAACGTGCAGCAGCATGTGTGGGGAGTGCTTCCGAGTTTTGCGTTTCCGCCCAAGCCGCACTGGGAAGTGGGCGAGAAGCTGGGCATCCTGGATTTTGAGCGCGCTGGTAAGATCGCGGGTGCGCGTTTTTCGGTCTTGAAGGGGGCTGGAGCGGCTCTGGAGCGTGCCTTGATCAGCTTTATGCTGGACCTGCACACGGGCGAGCATGGGTATCTGGAGATCTTGCCGCCGTATATGGTCAATCGAAAGAGCATGACGGGGACGGGTCAGCTTCCGAAGTTTGAGCAGGACTTATTTAAGCTGACGGGAGAGAAGGAGCTGTTTTTGATTCCGACGGCGGAGGTGCCGGTGACCAACCTGCACGCCGACGAGGAGCTGAAAGAGGAGCAGCTTCCGATCTCCTATACTGCCTTTACCCCTTGTTTCCGGGCAGAAGCGGGCAGTTACGGTAAAGACGTGCGGGGGTTGATCCGCCAGCATCAGTTCCACAAAGTGGAGCTGGTGAAGTTTACCCATCCGGAGCGTTCTGCTGAAGAGCACGAGAAGCTGACCCGTCATGCGGAGACGGTGCTGGAGAAGCTGGAGCTTCCGTATCGTCGCATGTTGCTCTGTTCTGGTGATACTGGATTCGCGTCGAGCCGGACTTATGACTTGGAGGTGTGGTTGCCGGGTCAAGGGACATATCGTGAGATTTCGTCCTGCTCGAATTTTGGAGACTTCCAGGCACGGCGCGCCAACATTCGTTTTCGGCCAGCGGGGGGAGGGAAGTTGCAGTACGTGCATACCCTGAACGGCTCTGGTTTGGCGGTGGGGCGGACCTTGCTGGCCATTTTGGAGAACTACCAAGCCGAAGACGGGAGCGTGCGCGTTCCGGGTGTGCTTCAGAAGTACATGGGCCGAGAGCGTATTAATATCGCTTGACAGGGGAGAGTGGATCGGTAGACTTGGGCGCAGCTTGAGGAGAGCGCCCGGCATGGAGGAGTGGCCGAGTGGTTTAAGGCGGCAGTCTTGAAAACTGTTGACTCGAAAGGGTCCGGGGGTTCGAATCCCTCCTCCTCCGCCATCGTTTGTCAAAGTGAAGTGTGTTAAAGTTTTTTATTGACAATCCAGCGTCCATCAAGTATCTTGTGCTCACCTTCTCGCGCAGGACGCTGTTTGAAAGTCGGTGTAAGAAGTCAGGAGAGGCACGCTTCGCTTAACGTATGCGTGTGGTACGGAGAGGTGGCCGAGTGGCTTAAGGCGGCGGTTTGCTAAACCGTTGTAGGGACGTAAGACCCTACCGAGGGTTCGAATCCCTCCTTCTCCGCTCGTTTATTCTGCGTTGGGTTCGCGGCGTTTATTCGGTCGAAATTCTGTGTTTCGGCTCCCCCGAAAAAACGTGCGCCAGCAAAGAATCAAAGAGGTGTGTCTCCAGTGTCTGGACCCGTAGCTCAGCTGGATAGAGCGCCGGACTACGAATCCGTAGGTCGGGTGTTCGAATCACCCCGGGTCCGCCAGCAAAGAGGCTCCGTCTTTTCGACGGGGCCTTTTTTGTTTGTTCCTGCCGTCTCTTCGTGTGCGTATGCGTATGCGTATGCGTATGCGTGTGCGTGTGCGTAAGGCCGCCTCCCGGCGACGCTCTTCTTGAGACGGTTCTACCCCTCCTGTGTTATACTCCTCTCGACTGCTGGACCCCGCATCTTCCTCCGCTTGTGGGGGCTCTCTGTCTGTTCGCTGAGGTCATATGGCTGCTGACTCCTACTCCTTACAGCCTCTTCAGCTTGCCGAGCGCATCATTCAGCTCCTCGAGCAGGGGCGTTTTTCGGCCACCTATAAGTATGCGGTGCTGATTGCCCTGATGGACCTGTGCCTCGAGAGGATGGGTGAGCAGGGGAGCCCGCCGACGGTGCTCACCACCCACGAGCTGGCCGAGAAGGTCATCTCGCTCTACTGGCCGCAGTGTATGCCGTACTCCCCCAGCCAGCGCGACGAGGGCCGACTGCTCAGTCAGGGCGGAAGCCAGAAGGTCCAGGCGGAGATTCTCCGGCTCATCCTGGATTTTAAGGAGGTTGCGCAGCTCAATCCTGCGGCGAGTCTCTCGTTGCATCGGGCGCGGGCCCATGCGCCCGACGCCTGGAGAAAGTTGCTCCACGAGGTGGAGTGGAAGCTCATCGAGATGCCCTTGCCGCGTCTCCAGTTTGTGGGTCGGGACGAAGACCGCTTTCTCTACGAAATCGCCTGGCAGCTCGAGGAGCGCAGTGGCGGTGAGCGGGTCAGCGTTCGGCGTCGAGAAGTCACGGCTTATCAGCTTGGCAAGTCCAGTCCTTTTGACAACCGTATCCATCTAAAGCCGGGGGTGGCGGAGCAGCTTGTGCAGCTCAGTGGGGTGTTGCGTCCGCTCATCCATCGTCAGTGGGCCATGATGGTGGCGCAGGTCAATGACATGGAAGAGTCGCGGCTGGAGCAGTTTTTGTTTGGGATGGATCGCATTCCTCTCCAGCCGGTGCAGCAGGGCTTGATCCAGCTTCAGCAGCGGCGCTGCTTTTACTGCCGAGAGCCGCTGCGGAGTGATGTGCAGATCGATCATTTTATCCCGTGGGCGCGACATCCCGACAACTCCATCGAGAACTTGGTGGCCACACACGCCGCCTGCAATCAGAATAAGCGTGATTTCCTGGCCTCGGTGGAGCACGTCTCACACTGGCACGCTCGCCTCGAGCAGGAACAAGATGCGCTCCAGGCACTGGCCGAGAAGGTAAGCTGGGAGAGCCAACAAAACCGAGTGCTCAGCGTGGCCCGTGCGATCTACTATCCGCTGCCGCCTCAGACGAGGCTGTGGCATGCCCGCGAGCTGTTTGTGCCCTTTGAGAAAGAACGAGTCCAGCGCATCCTCAGCAAAAAATGAGCGGGCAAAAAACAAGAAACAATCGAGTAGGGTGGACTGCCTCAACGGAAAGGGGAGGGTGATCGTACAGGTTCTGCAAAAATTGCAGCGACGGCGTGTATTCAATGCTATCGTATCATGCAGCCAGGATTGTGGATTTGCGAGCAGTGGTTGTCGGATGAAAAACGCCAGCGCAAGAGGTTTGTATGATGCCGCGCCGTTCCTTCCTAATGGCTGCCCTCCTTTTTGGTGCTTCTGCTGTCTTGCCTCCCGCTGCGGTTCACGCCGCATCCTCCAAGTGTGAGGGAAATCCGGGAAGCCTCCTGGACGCAATTGCCTCCTTCAATGTTGATGCAGACTATACCGAAGACTATGCAGAGCTGCCCATCGCGGTGACGCGACAGGCGGGTGCTTTTACCCTCTCTCTTACCACCTCCAGCCTGCGCTCCGTGGGGATTCCCACCCGATTGGTCACCAACCTGGGCTCTGCGCATGAGTCGGCAAAGAGCGATATGGTATCGACCACCGTCTATCGTCCGTCGCGAAGCCCCTCCCTGATGACCGCTCCCAGTGCGGTGGTATTGACCAAAGAAGGCACCTACGATGCCGCCAAGAGCAAGGACGTCATCTGGAACTTCCACGTCTGGAACGAGAGCTGGCATCTGGCAGCCCCAGGTGCCTCCACGGCGGGAGCGCCCGAGTGGAATGCCTATGACAGCACGCCTCAAGAGACTGCGAGCAGCTCCGAGGCAGGAGTTCCTGGCTATCCGGTGGCGAGCATTCCGGATGTAAAGAGCTGCTCCACCTGTACGTTTGTGCAGAGCAAAGGCACGGAACCCTTCCCGACGAAGGTCTCGGTGTCGGGGAAGTAGTCCTCAATCAATGGACAGTCCCCCGGAGTGTTGCGCAGACCCCACAGAACAGAATCGTCCAGCCTGCTCCCCGCCGATGCAAATCACGTCCGTCCGTCCAGCTCGTGGTCTATGCTGCATAGAGCTTCGTCGTGTTGCTGCTTATTCTTCAGGCGCACCTCTGGATGGATGCATTCCCCTCAAGACGAATACAGCAGACCCTTGAAGCCTCTCTGTCTCTGCGTTACAATCCCCTCGCGGAGTGACCTCCGCTCTGATGCGTTCTACGGAGCCCATCGTGGAGCCTGCCACAAGGAGACCAGCCATGAGCCGTCCCAGAGTGCGTCGTAAGAGAAGCGAAGAAGCACACAGCCTCTCCCACCATCACAGTGCGGAGCTGGCCCTCGAAGGTGCCGCCGCCGAGCTCGAAGGCGGAGAAGCCACCCTCGACGCTCAGCCCATGACCGCCGCATCTATCCAGCGACTGGGCTCACACGCGCGCGCAGGAGAGCAACCCGGACGCGCTCAGCTCGTGCAGCGTCTCCAGAGCACCGCCGGAAATCAAGCCGTTCAGCGACTGGTGCTCCAACGAGACGGTGCCACCGGCACCACCCTCGAGCGCCTCAAAGAAGAAGCCGACGGAAGCTGGATCGGAAACGTGGACGAAGATGAGTGTCTCAACCTCATCAACCAGCTCACCCCCGCCGAACGCTCCAGCGCCGGACAAGACAGCTCCCTCATGCGGAAGCTGGCCGACGCCTTCAACGCACGGGAGATGGTGCAAGCCTTGATCGCCCTCGGGCTCCCCCTGAAGTGGAAAGCCTACTGGCTGGAAGTGGCCGAAGTCGCCGGAGACGTCGGCCCCGTCACCTGGCAGACCTTCTTTGTTCAGGCCGACCATCAGCAGGTCCTGGAGTTTTTAGGCTGGAAAGACCTGTTTGAGCGGTGCATCCCCTACCTCGGCACCACCCCCCTGCTGCTGTTTGCCACCCAACGCACCACCGCCGCCTTCGGCCAGATGATGGCCAACTCCCAGAGCCTGCTCGCATGGTTGGTGGCCACCACCGGCCCCGCCACCCGGCTCCAGGAGATCGCCCGCAACCCTACGGTCGAAGACGCCGACATGCTCAAGATCGTGCAGCAGCTCAAAGCCATGAGCCAATGGGATCCCATGCTCAGCGAGCTGCCCAAAGGTGCCGGGCTCATGCCCGAAACCCGCGCCGCACTCCGCCGACTGGCCAGCCTCTTGCCCATGCCCGACTGCGGCACCCTCTTTGAGATCCGCTTTAAAACCCCCCTGGTGGCCAACAACGGCGTCGCTTGGGTTGCCGACGACGTGCGCGCCGTCTGGACTCAGCTCGACGTGCTCCCCGATCAAGATGTGTCCGAAAACACCGTGCTGAGCGCCTTCAACGCGATGGCAGGAGACGCCGGCACCTTCAGCCCCGGCACCGGTGCCGTCAACCTGGGCAACGGCCTGCGCACCTCCACCTTTCATCCCGAAGACCCGACGCTCAACGGCACCCTCAACCCCGAGCGGCTACCCCACACCGTGCGTCACGAAGTGGGACACGCCGTCCATCAAGAGCTGGGCAAAAACGTCAATACCTGGCTGGAGAAAGAAATCCAGTTCTGGGCCTTCCCCGAAGGGGAAAAGGGCACTCAGCAGTTTGTGGAGTCTCTTGGTGGATTCCCTGCCAACTGGAAAGATAAACGCGGCGACGACCAAGAGTTCGGAGACACCGAAAAAAAGGCCATCCTCCAGCTCATCCAAGCCCACTCCGGCAACCAAGCCTGGCAAGCCAGTCAAGCCCTGCCGCAGCTCGGCTCCGTGATGCGCGATGCGTCGCTGGCCGACGGGACGCCTTCCGCCGCCGAAAAAGCAGTCCTGCTCTGGGAAGCCATGCCACAGCCCTTGCGAGACGCCCTCAATCTGTCCTCCCCGCGTTGGTATCAGAACTACGCCACCCTCCCGATAGGCACCAAAGGGTACGCCTTCTGGAACCACTGGTATGGAAAACCCTACTACTTTTCAGACGCCGCCAAGACCGCCATCGACGCCACCCAGGATAACTACTCGGCGATGTCCGAAAAAGAGTTCTTCGCCAACTGCTACGCCGAGTACTTTTCCGATCCCGAAGGTTTCACCGACCCCACCAAATGGGGCGGAAGCCTCGCCGACAACATCAAAGAGTACTTCAAACGCCATGTGCTCGAGCGTCAACCCTACGAAGTGGGTCCAGACGGCAAACCCAAGACCCCTGCCATTCCATCTCACAATACCGGCGTTCCCAATCCCGGTTAACCCTCACCGACAAGGAGAGAGGCCATGAGCGCTTTCTCGCCCCTGCGCATCCGCCTGCGCACCGCTCTGTTGATTGCTTGGGTACTGCCCGCGTGCAGCCCTGCCGCGCCCGTCGAGCGCACCTCCGACAAAACTTCCACCGTTGCAGGAGCCAGCCCCATGTCACAGTCACCTCAAGCCCTCCTGGAAGCCCACCTCAAGGCCCAGGGTCGAGACATCAGCACCCTCAAAGCGCAGCCTTCGCTGGACGTGGGGCCCTTTCGAGCCTTTCAGCTCCCCGGTGCAGGCTTCTATTTTGTCTCCGAGCGTGGCGTCTTGACCCCCGATGGACAAGGCGACTGGACCGGATTTCTGCAAGTCGCCGAGCCGATGGCCGTAGCACAACGTCTCGAGCGTTTTTACGCCAGCGACATGGCTCAGCTCCAGCTCCCCGATCAGACACCCCCCTCACAGGTGAGCATGCAGGCGTGGAAGCTGGTGCAGCTCCCCACTCGGCGCGTGGTGGAGCAGGAACCGGGGCTCGAGCCCGGCACCGTGGTCTTTCAGCTCTGGCTGGGTAGGCCCCCCGCCTTTGGACCCATGCGGTATACCATCACCGCACCTCCTCAAGGCCCCGCGCGCATCGAGCAGGTCGGAGTGGAAGCCCTCATGCCTGCCACCGACCAAGCCGACGCCCTGCTCAAGTCCCTTGAGAGTGGCTCCAAGCTGGCCCAAGTCTCCGCTGCGGAGACCCTCGGCAAACGGGGAGAGACTCGCGCCATTCCGGGCCTGCAAAAGCTGCTCAAGAGCACCTATGCACCCGCTCGTGCTGCCGCTGCCAACGCACTGGGACAGCTCAACGCCACCGCCAGCGTCTCCGCCCTCGGAGAAGCCCTGCTCGCCGAGCGAGATCAGACCGTCTTAAATCCCCTGGTTCAAGCCCTCAAGCGCATCGGCGGAGCGGAGGCCAAAGCCGCCCTCTCGACTGCTGCTCAGCAGCATCCTCAGGTGGACCTGCGTCCCTGGCTGACCTCTCATCTTCAGGCAATGCCATGAGCACCTTTGTCAGACGACGACTGACCTGCACCGGCTGCGGGAGACGTTTTGCAGCGGCGCTCCTGGAGGGCATCCATATTACCCGCCTCCCCGACGTGCGAAAGCAGCTCCTGGAGGGGAGCTTTCAGCATTTTACCTGCCCTCACTGCAAGAAGCCCCATCACATTCAGAACTCAGCGGTGTATACCGACTTCGAGCGCGGACACTATATCGCCGTTGAGCCGGAGCTGGCATGGGGGGTGAGTGTTCAGCGTGCGCATCATCAGCGGGTCTTTGCTCAGAGCTTTGATCAAGGCCCTCCCATCGCTCAGGAGCTGGCCCAGCGTTTTTCCTGCCGCTTGGTGGATGGCCATGCCGCCCTGCGTGAGAAGCTCCTGCTCTGGGATGCTGGCTTCGATGATTATGTGGTAGAAGGACTGAAGCTCGACGCGCAGCGCGAAAAGGGCCTGAGCCCCGGTGCCGAGCGGTGGGTGGTCTCGGCGGTTCTGCCCGGAGACCATCTGCTGATGGCCCGCCTGAGCCGTGTGGATCCCGAAAAAACCGCGCCTCTCCACCACGCACCGGTCCTGCTGGGACACGAGACCCTCTTGCAGACCCGCTACCTGGAGCGTTTAACCCGTCGTGCGGAGCTGCTCAGCCAATGGCCCACCCTGGCCACCGACTGGCTGGTTGATGCCGCTTACCTCTGAAGTTCGCCGCTCAGGCGCGTGCTGGCACCTGAAGCGGGAAAAGTGCGGCACCTCCTGGATGTACCGGCACAAGCGGGGTCCACAGCTCTCCGCCCTCGAACGTTAAGCCGGGGGTTGACAACGGCAGAGGCTCTCGGTAACGATGCCTTCATCTCATGGACAGACGACGGTTCACTGCGGACGAGTGGGGCCTCCAAAGCGAAGCCCGGTCAACGTGCGAACAGATGCGGGAGCGTGCATGCCTGTAATTGACGGACTTCTTCGCTTGATCGAAGCGCAGAAGGCAGAAGGATTGGTGCTCAACACCCACAAGCCCCCCGCGCTCCTGCACGGCGGAAGCCCACGCCTGCTCTCAATGCCTCCCATGACCCCGGCGATGATCGAGACCGTGGTCTATGAGGTGCTCCGCGATGAGCAGCGACGTATTCTCACCGAACAAGGACTGGTCGAGACCTCCTACGACGGCGAACGAGGCGGGAGCTTTTCCGCGCGCGTGCGGGTGTCCACCGACAAGCTGGTGCTGACCTTCCGACCGCTGGCCCACAAAGCCCCCCGTAAAAACGCCGAGCCCTCCAAAGAAGAGGAGGCCAGCCCAGCAGCACCGGTGCTGGTGCCTCCTGCGGCCCTCGTGCCGGAGTCCGATGCGGAGCCCTCCAAACCCCCTGCTCGCTCCGTCACCGCCACCGCAAAAGCCTTGCTCGGGCGTGAGTCCGCCCGTGAGCTCACGAGCCGAGAGAGCGCTCCACGAGAATCAACCGGTCGAGACAACACCGCTCGAGAATCAACCGGTCGAGACAACACCGGTCGAGACAACACCGGTCGAGACAACACCGGTCGAGACAACACCGCTCGAGAAGCTCTCCCTCGTGAGCAAGCAGGCCGTGAGAATGCCTCGCGCGCGAGCGTGACACGGGAGCCGGTGGTCCGGGAGTCCTCCGTCCGAGAAGCGCCTGCGCGGGTCATGGTGCGGGGAGCGGCTCGAACGGGGGTGGAGGAGAGTCTCAAGGCTGCCGATGTCTCCACGCGGGAGGGGCTGGGGGGCGCGGTGGCGCCGGGCATCATGCGCCTGCTCTTGGTAACGCTGGAGCGGCGGTGTTCCGACCTGCTGCTTCAGACCGGGGAGCTGCCGGTGGCGCGGATGGGCGGAGACTGGCAAGTGGTGGGCAGTGACCCGGTGGATGAGCCTACCTTAGGCGAGTGGCTGGATCCGTATCTTCTGCCACGGCATCGGGAGCTGTTGGCCCAGCGTGGCAGTGTGGATTTGGCCTGGCAGTTTGAGGACAATGGCCGTCGTCGGCGGCTGCGGGTGAACTTATTTCGCCAGCTTGGGGGCTGGTCGGTGGCCATTCGTCCGGTGTGGGAGGAGATGCCCAGCCTGAGCCAGCTTCATCTGCCGGATGCCTTGACCCGCTTGGTGGATCATCCGCATGGGTTGGTGCTCATCACCGGCGCAACGGGAGCAGGCAAGTCTACCACCTTGATGTCTCTGGTGGAGCAGCTCAACCGTACTCGGATTTGTCATATCTTGACCCTTGAAGACCCCATTGAGTACGTTTTTACCCGGCGGAAGGCGATTATCCATCAACGGGAAGTGGGCACGCATGTGCCGAGTTTTGCCACGGGCATTGTGGCGGCTTTGCGGGAAGCCCCTGACATCATCGTGGTGGGCGAGCTGCGAGAGCGTGAGGCCATTGCTGCCGCCATTACTGCCGCTGAGACGGGTCACTTGGTGTTGGGTACTCTGCATGCCGGAGGTGCTCCGATGGCCATTGATCGGCTCATCGATGTGTTCCCGGAGCATCAGCAGGCGCAGATTCGAGCGCAGCTTGCGGGGGTGTTGCGTTCGGTGGTGACGCAGCGGCTCTTACCGGGGGTGAAGGCGGGCGCTCGTTTCCCGGCCCTGGAGATCCTGCATGTGAACCATGCGGTGGCGAGCTTAATTCGGGATCGGAAGGTCTATCAGCTCCCGTCGCAGATGCAGATAGGCCGAGAGGATGGCATGCTGACCCTCGAGCATTCTCTGGTGGAGCTGGTGCGCACTGGCAGGATCAGCCGAGAGACGGCCACTCGAGCCACGGGAGATCTCAACCAGCTCCGCGAGTGGCTGCGCGAGAAGTCCTGATCAGGGCCTCATCAGGGCCTGCTCAGGGCCTGATCAGGAGGAAGGGGTCTTGCCTCGCAGACGCTGGATGAGCCGTGCCAGCTTTGAACCGACCCACGCGGCTGCTATTCCCATCAACACCACGCCGACCACCGCCATCAACGCCGCCAGCACCGGAACAATCACTGCCAGCGCCGACATCAGCAGGGCGCTCCCGGCTTCCATCGTCGCCAGAATGGGGTTGGCCAATCCTCCTGTGGTTGCGGTGGAGGCCAGTCTCAGCTTGGTGGTGGAGAGCTGAACTCCGGCGGCCATGCCACCTCCGGCGATGGTGGCCAGGCTCCACTGGAGCAGGGGGCTGACGTCGGTGACACACGACGCCGTGACCACCACGCCGGCCACGGTTGCAGCCGGAATGGCGATGCCATCCAGCAGGTTATCCACTACGGGGATATAAAACGCCGTCAGCTCCATCAAGGTGGCCACGCTCAACACCAGCAACGCCGGAGTGCTCCCCAGCCATACAAAGGTGGGTGACAGCTCGAGCTGCCCGCTGTGGGCTGCCAGACTCATCACCAGCATGGGGATGAAGACTCGAAATCCACAGGCTGCGCTCAACCCAATCCCCAGACAGATGCTGAGAAAAAGCTCCATAGGCGACCTCACGGTGGAAGAAGGGGCGTCTCGGTTGTGTAGGGCAGGAAAGCTCAGGCGCGGCGGCGACGCATGGCGAGCAGGGGCAGTCCCAGCAGGCTCATCCAGAGCCAGCTTCCTCGAACGGGACGAGATTCGACGAGCTGGGAGGCGCTACAGCCTGTGTTGGTGTCGGGATCGTCGGCCACCACGGTGGTCATGGGGGCGCTGAGGGCGCTCTGATTGCCTGCCCAGTCTACGGTGGCGGCGCGCACGGTGACGGTCTCGCCCACGGTGAGGTCGGGTACGGTGGAGGT
The DNA here is from genome assembly GCA_046075485.1 of Myxococcota bacterium. GTDB lineage: Bacteria > Myxococcota_A > UBA796 > JAJRTE01 > JBJTQF01 > JBJTQF01. Next base: position 12,371 of record JBJTQF010000011.1, read on the forward strand.
ACACAGGTTATAACCGAGCCCCATATAAGAGGTCAGCAGCACGCTGGGGCTGTTTTGGTCGGGAATGGCGCCTCCTCGAGCATAGTACACCCGATAGAGCAGTCCTTCGGTGGGGGTCTCTGCGTCGGCGGGGCGTTGGTACTGGAGGTCGAGCATCAACGAGTCGCCGCAGGAGGTACACATGCCGTCGGTACAGCCATCGTCGAAGCCTCCGGCGAAGCTGCTGATGGCCTCGAGGGTGGGGGCTTGGACGTCGCGAGAGGCACCGGTGGCGAACTGGCTCAGCTCCATGCCGTCGCTCAGGAGGGTATAGCGGCTGTTGGCCTCGAGGTAATATCCAGCGGCGGGTTTATAGGTATAGAGGGTGACGTTGCCGTAGGTCTGCGTCTCGAAGCTGAGGGGGATGGAGACGCCATCGGCGCGCACCAGTGAGGCTTCGAGGGGTGCATAGTAGGTGTATCCCACTTGGAAGGTGGCGTTGAGGGGTACATTGGTGGCACCGGACTGCGGCTGAACGAAGGCAGGACCGGCGGCGCAGGAGCAGGCGTCGGCTTGATGGGGCCACAATACAACCAGAGAGAGCAGGCTCATCAACATCCAGGAGCGCATCGTCATATCCTTTAGTAATAAGGGTGAAGGAAGCCGTCGCGCACCTGCGCAGCGGACCAGCTCGACGGTGAGGGGCGAGGGGTGCTCACGCCTCCAGTCGGATCCGTGGTTTTTCGGGGTGAGGCCGGAAGATTAAGGCCGTTCTTCCCATCACTTGAGCGATATACGCGCGTGTTTCCTGGGCGAGCAGGGAGGCTGCATCGACCGGGGCGTCGGGGGAGGTCTCGAGCACTTTGACTTTGACCAGCTCATGGGCGAGCAGCTCTTGATTAAACTGGTCGATGACGGACTCGGTGACCCCGTCTTTGCCCACCATTAGGGTGGGTTGGAGGTTGTGTCCCAGGGAGCGGAGCTTTCGGTTTTGTTTGCCCGTCAGGGAGCGGTTGAATTTTTGCATGGCTCTCACTTTCTGCTGTCAAAACGGGGGGCTTCGTTGTTGAAGCGCTGAGGGTAGTATGGATCAGCTTTTGCCAAAGTCAACCGTGGAGCGTTCCACCTGGGTGCATTTGCATCGAGTGAAGGGTGCTCGAGCGGGGTGCATTTGCGCGGAGGGGCGGTGGCAGGCGCACACGGAGGGGTGAGCTCACCAGTAGCCGGTGGTGAGGGTGATATCTCCGAGGGTGAAGGTCTCGCAGGCCATCCGAACGGAGGGCTCGGCTTTGACGCGGCTGAGCATGCGAGCTTCGGCGGGGGTGATGGGGGAGAGCGCATCGGCTCCGGCGAGCACTTCCACTTTGCAGCGGGCGCAGATGGCGTCTCCATCGCAGGCGGAGGCGAGGGGCACCCCGGCTTGACGGCAGGCGTCGAAGATGCGGGTTCCATGTGGCACCTCGAGCACACGCTGGGAGGGCAGGAGGGTGATCCGGTGAAACGGGAGGGGGGGCGGGCTGAGCTCAGCGGAGAGGGTGGCGGAGGGTGCAGAAGTGGAGGTCTTTTCGGAGGACATTGGGGGGCTCTCGTGCTTAGGGGCAGAGCTGTTCTTCGCGTCCGTCGGGGAACACTTCGTAGATGAAGATGGCTTTGGGGGGGCATCGTTCGGCGGCTTCGAGGATCTCGTCGTAGTCGTCGTCTGAGACGGTGAGGACGTGATCGATGTGAACGGAGCCGTCGGCGGCTTTGACTTGGGCCTTATGCTCGCCGTCTACGGTGATGAGGTGATAAAAACGGGGTGCGATGCCGGTACAGATGGCTTCACCTGTACACAGCTCCTGCTCAACCCGCACTCTCAGCTTTGGCATGGATGGTATTCTCCTTCGTCCGAGGGGCGTTTAAACGAGAGCCAGCCTCTCGCTGCTGCCCCGGAGCCACAGTGTGGCGTGTGTGGTGATACTCTAGGCTTCTGGAAGTGCTTTTCAACCTTTTTTCCACCGATGCGCATTTCTGAGGGTTTCTTGCTACAAAAGTGCTCAAGTCGCTGCCCGATCTTGCCGTAACACCAGAAGCCTGAAGCACAGGGTAGAGCCGGAGTGCTCACCGCCTTTGAGCTGCTTCATCTCTCCGGCTTATGTTAGCTTCCAAACTCATGCGCACCCGCGCGAAAGGAGCGTCATCATGCGTGAAGTCAAAGATATTGTGGCGTCGGTGGGGACTCTGGCGATGTGGTGGGTGGTCGGTTACAGCCTCCAAGCCGCCGCTCGAGTGATGACGCGAGAGGAACGTTGGGTGCCGCAGGGCACGCTCAAGGATGAGCAGAAAAAAGCAGCGTAGTGATGTGTGGAGAGGCATCCACACGCTTGCGCACACACGTAGGCATCCACACGCACGCGAGAGTCTAACGCTACCCGGTCTGAAAAAAGACCGGGTTTTTTGTTTGTTCGGGGGGCAGGGCCATGCTGTCTCAAGCGAAAGAGTCCGGTGATGAAGTGTCCTCCACGCCGAGCTCACTCATCACCTGGGAGATCTAAAGCACAGTCCGAGGGCGTATAACTCGAGCACGTCGAATCTGTTGTGTAAACTCCTTCCTCTTCTTCCTCAGCCCTTAAACCTGTTCTCCTAATCTCCTAATCCGCGTTTCATCTGTGTTTCATCCGTGGCTAAACACTCCTAAATCCCTTTATTTCAAAGCAGAAACATCTTCAGTCGCCCCTCACCCTTTTGACACCCAGCGGCACCCTTTGATCCAGAAGCGCCACGGGAGCGCCCGGTGGAGCGGCTCTGCGTAGTCGATCCCAATCCGTGCGCCGCTTGTATACTGCTCCGGCTGGACGCATGCACCCGCTTCCAGCCACAAACGAGGACTCTCGAAGAGCGGGATTCCGTTGAAGCCTCGGTCGATGTCCAGTGCTCGGCACAGCTTGCCGGGCCCGTTGGTGAGCCCCACACCGGTCATCCGCCGTCGTTGTTGCATCCACTCCAGCCCCGCCAGAGGCTCCACCGCTCGGATCAGCACCGCCCCTGGAAATCCCGGCTCATCCGATGAGATGTTGAGCATATGATACATCCCATAGATCAGGTAGATATACGCATGTCCTGCCGCACCGAACATCACCGCCGTGCGTTCCGTGGGGCCTACCCGCGCGTGACAGGCGCTGTCTTCCATCCCGTGGTACGCTTCGGTCTCCACGATGCGAGCGCGGAGCTCGGTGCCATCCTCACAGCGTCTCACCAGCACCTGACCGAGCAGCGCAGGGGCCAGCTCCGGCGCAGGTCGCGCAAAAAACGACTGGTTCAGCCTTTTTGTGGCGTCATCAGCAGACACGTAGGCTCCTTTTTAGGCCAGCTCGAGATAGCGGCGTGCGATCTGATCCCACCCATACGCTTGGATGCGCTGGCGAGCGCCTGCGCTGAGTCGCTTCCGCCGTCCGGGCTCCTTCAGCACCTGCTCGAGCCGAGCTGCCATCTGCGTCGTTTGTCCCACCTCCACGAGATAGCCGGTCTGGTCTTCGAGCACCACATCTTCCGCACCACTGATGCGGGTCGCCACCACCGCACAACCTGCCGCCATGCCTTCCAGCAGCACCAACGACAGCACTTCCGACTTTGAACACGAAAACAGAACATCTGCTTGTTGATAGGCCCTCACCAAGTCCGCTCCACCCAGGTGCTCGAGCGTGATGACCTTCCCTGCCAGCCCACGCGCTTGCGCTTGTGCGCCGAGGCTCTCATTTCCTTTCCCCACCACCAACCAGCGTGCATCGGCACAGTTTCGCGAGAGCTGCTCAAACGCCACCAGTCCCACCTCATACGCTTTGGCCGGATGATGTCGCCCCACCGAGAGCACCAGCGGCGTCTGCTCTGCCAGGCCCAGCCGCGCTCTCAACGAGCCCTCCACCGGCGTTGAGAAACGTTCAAGCTGGACCCCATTGGGGATCTCATGGATCCGCGCCGAGGGCACCCCGAGCGTTTCCAGCTCTCGCCGAATATAGCTCGAGAGGGCGATGACCCCGCGTGCGCCCGTGAGTGCTTCTCTCAGCAGCCCGTCGATGTTCCCGTAGAGCTGACGATATCCCCACTCAAAAGGGGTGATATCCTTACCATGCAGCGTCACCAGGTACGGATAGGAGCGCCGGAGTGCCTTCATCCAGATCCCTGCGGGATACGCAAAATGAGCCGAGACCAGCTCCGGCTGGAGCGCGTCGAGCATGAGCTGAAGATGCAGCAGGCTATACTGCAAAAACGGAGTCCGATGGAAGCCATAGCGGGTGGAGCCCTTCAAAAAAGGCAGACGCACCACACGATAAGGCGAGCCCGGCGTGACGCTCTGGTCTCCTGTGCAATTGAGCACGGTGACGGTGTGTCCTTGTTGAGCCCAGGTGCAGGCGAGCTGATGCACCACCAGCTCCGCGCCGCCGACGTTGGGATAAAATGTATCGGAGAGTAATACCAACCGCATAAGACCTCACGCGCGTGTGACCGTTGAGGGGCCACCGTCGAGCATTTTATCATCGCTTGTCGCCGAGCCGTATATCCTCGCATCCCGTCGAGTGTCGGTTCATCGGATGTGGCACTGGAGTGTATCGAATGGCCTTTGACAGCGCCTGGAAGTATGGGCTCGAGCTGCGCTTAGCGTAGCTTATCAGCGGAGGGAGTGTCATCTTCCTTACAGCGGATGCCGGTACAAAAGTAATCCAGGAGCGGGAGGCGTGTTTGTCATACGGTGCTTCCCCTCCCACAGGTGAAGGTGTATCCTCATCTGTACTGTTTGATCTCATTCCAGGGAGCCGATGATGCCACAAGCTCGACACTCAATGTTGTTAAGTGCCCTGCTGTTATGCGCCCTCTCGAGCGGGGAGCGTGCGCGTGCAGGAATTCCGGTCCCACCTCTGCCTTACGAGCTCCTCTATACCGATGGAGAAGCCAGCCTCAGCCCTTCGATGATGAGAGCCCGTACCGAAGGTCATCATCTGACCCTCACCGTGACGTTGGGGCCCGAGGGCATCCAGCCGGGAGGTGGCATCGATCTGGTGTTGGGTGCGCAGGTGGTGGATTTGGCGGGTCAGCCTCAGCTCTACACGCCGCAGATGCTGGCCTGGCGTCCTTTTCAAGATCAAGATCCGCAGCAGCCCAGCTTCCTGACGGTGGATGCGCCTCCCGGCAAGAGTAAGCTGGTCCTGGAGATCCCTTCGCTCTGGAGCCGTCAGCGTGTGGCCATGAAGCTGCTGAGGCGAGATCGGCACAGTCACGCGCCGTTTTCTCCTAAAGAGATGACCGCCGCTTTTAACCGAGCTCATGTGCAGGTGCAGGGGGCTGCTCTTCCGGGGGGGACTCGTTTAACTTTCCGGCTGGGCGGGACGGCGCCGGATGCGGTGGGGATGACCAGTGTGCCGCGCTCTACCCGTGTGCGTGTGGCGGTGTTGATCGATGCGCAGGGCTCCGGCAGCTACAAGACGTTGCGAGAGAACCCGCTGCTGGAGGTGGTGGGAGGTCCGGCTCAGCGGGTGCAGGTGGTGGCGCCTTCTACGGTGCGACCGGCGCAGCCTTTTGGGGTGGTGCTCCAGGCGCTCGACGAGGTGGGCGAGCGGGATATCCTGTTTGAAGGCACCATGACCGTGCGGGTGCGGGGGAGCGCCTACGAAAAGAGTGTGGGGGTGCATTCGTCTGACCGAGGAAGTCTCCGGGTGCAGATGCCGGGTTTAGCGCCCGGTCATTATTTTCTCGAAGCAGAAGGCCGAGATGCAGCGGGGAAGGTCTTAACCCGCACTCAGCAGCCGGTGGTGGTGAGTGCCGAGGGGCCGCTGCTCTTCTGGGGAGACAGTCACCGTCATTCCGTTCTGGCCGATGGCTTTGTGGCTCCGGAGGAGGTATATCGTCGGGCCATCGAGGAGGAGCATCTCGACTGGATGTGTCTCTCGGAGCATTCTCATCCAGATCCGCTGGATGCCTTTGGTGAAAATCGGCGGCGTCTGTTGCTCTCGCCGAGTGAGTGGATAGCCCTTCAGTCGATGGCGGACAAATACGATGCGCGTGAGGACTTAACGGCGCTCCTGGGCTATGAGTGGACGTCGGAGGATGGGCATCGCAACGTCTATTTCCATCCCGACGAGAAGCCGGAGCCGCTCCTGTCTCATTATGTTCCAGACGGGTTGATGACGGTGAAGACCTTCCTCGAGAGTTATCGGGACCGTAAGGTGGTGATCATCCCGCATCATCCGGCCTGGAGGTTATGGGGGAAGCCTTTTGACTGGGGAGAGCAGGCCCTGGCGAACCAGCTCCAGCGGGTGGTGGAGGTTTATAGTCAGCATGGGAACTCAGAATTTTTTAATCCTCCCCGTGCGATTCATGCGGTGACGCCCCTTCGACCGAATGTGGCTCGGCTGCCTTTTATGCGTCCGCGTGCGCTGTTGAGTCCAACGGATCAAGCACCGGAGGGTGCTCCAGGTTTTGTGCGCAACGCGCTGGCGGCGGGATTTCGGATGGGCTTGACGGCGGCGAGTGACAATCACTTCTTTGATGTGGGTCCGATCTCGTATCGAGGGGGGATGACGGGGGTGATGGCGACGGAAAACAGTCGTCGAGGCATCTGGGAGGGCATACACGCGCGGCGTGTGCTGGCGACCTCGGGAGAGCGGCTGTGGATGTCTTTTCAGGTCTCCTCCTTGAAGGTGGGAGAAGAGGGGCGCTTGAGTGGAGCGCCGCAGGTGGTGGGGCAGGTCATGGGGACCGCGCCGCTCCAGAAGGTGGAGGTCTTACGGCATGATGGGCGTGGTTATGTCTCGGTGGTGAAGCGGGAGGCTCAGACGGGTCAGGGGCTGGGAGACGTGGTACAGTTTGCGCACTCCGACGATGCGTTCCAGGCGCCGGGCTTTTATTACCTGCGGGTGGAGCAGGTGGACGGTGCGCTCGGCTGGGCGGGCCCGATCTGGGTGGAGAAAGAATAAGCTCGGCGGCGTATGTTGAGCCTGCCGGGTAGGTGTTGAGGTGAGTGCCCCTGCGTTTTCTCGAAAGTGCGTTTTCTCGAAAGTGCTTTTTGTGGGAAGAGATCGGTGTACTTCCCTAGCCCCTCCTGAGCTCCCTCATTATAATACGGTAGCTTGAGGGCCGCTGAGAGCCGCTCATTTTATATCTTCTTGTATTGCAGGAGACTTATGCATTTTCAGCTCAAGACCTGGTTTCACGGGGTGGGCTTAGAGTTGGCCGACAGCCCTCTTTTTGAGCGGGCATTGATCCATTCCAGCTATGTGGCAGAACATCCTGAGCACCCAGAGCTTCGAGACAATCGTCGTCTGGAGTTTGTGGGGCGACCGTTGTTGTTGACCGCCATCTCGTTGCTGCTTCAAGATCATCTGACCGATCAGACCTACGAGACCCTCGAGTCGGTGCGCAACACCCTGGCCAGTGACGCCATGCTGGCGGAGGTGGGGCGTCGTCATCATCTGGGCAAAGCCTTGTTGATCTCGACCGAGCTGGCCTATGAAGGAGGTCGTGACCGTGATCAGGTCTTAGCGCAGGGAGTGGCGGCGGTGAGTACCGCTGTGTACGTGCAGGGTGGCATGCCCGCCCTCGAGAAGCTCCTGCGTCCGATGGTATTGGAGGTGCGCCTCAATCCCATGTTGTACCTGGAGCAGATCAACCCGAAGGGCGAGCTGCTCCAGCTCATCCAGAAGCAGCGGCTGCCTGCTCCCAACTTCCGGGAGATCGCAAGCTGGGGTGTGCCACATCTCCGTCAGTTTAAGGTGGGCCTCTATGTTCACGGCGAGCTGCTCGAGCAAGGAGAAGGCTCCAGCCTCAAGCTGGCGGAGCAGGCGGCGTGTCGAAAGGCGCTCCGTCGGTTGAGCCGCGACTTGGTGGAAGACGACGGCGGTTTGACCTATGAGCCCTCAGCACTGATTAAGGATCGCTCCAAAATTCCGATCTCAAAAGAGAAGCCCGATGAGCCCTTGAGCATGCACCATCTGATCGAGGCGGTGACGACGGTCACACCCGAAACCTGGGACGAAGAGGACGAAGACCAGCAGCCACTCGACCCGGTGCTGGAGCATCTCAGGCCGGGACAGCGGCTCAGCCGTGCGCAGGTCGAGCAGCTCGAGACCAACCCTAAAGGGTTGTTAATCGACCTCTGTCGGCAGCGCAGCCTTCCCGACCCAGAATTTCGAGTTCGAGGTCACAAAGGGCCTGCTCATGCCCCCCTTTATCATGTGACCCTGTTTTTTGGCGGACGCCAAGTCGGACAAGGCGAAGGCCGCTCGCGCAAAGAGGCCGAGATGATCGTCGCACGCGCCTGGATCGAATCCTGGCTCAACCTGGACCGTGGACGTACTCAACGTGCTTGAGCCTCCCGAGCTGGTTTTGACAGGGAGACCTTGAGGCGCAAGCAGCATCTTAAGGCCCGCCATGTGACGAGACAGTAGAAGCGACATAAAACAGCAGGGGTGCAGCGCGCGGGTTGCATCCCCCAGGCCCTCGAGCCATGAGGTTGATTGAACACCGCCGGAGACGGATGCCCCGATGTGGCACCTTCCGTCCTGCGTCACACAAAAGAGGATGCGCTGATGAACGAGCTGAAACGGATACTGCTGGTGACGGCGGGCATCATCTGTCTGATCATCGCGGCGGTGGGGGTGGTGGTGCCCTTCTTGCCCACCGTCGATTTTTTGCTCTTGGCGGCATGGTGTTTTTATCGAGGCTCACCGCGTCTGCATGCCTGGCTGCTCTCCCTGAAAGGGGTCGGACCCATCATCCGAGATTGGGAAGAACATCGGGTGATTCGGCCTCGTGGTAAGGCGTGGAGCGTGATCATGCTCTCCCTGGCGATGGGATATGTGGTCTTTTTTGCCGATATTCGGCTGATCAGCCGGTTTTTGATGGGCGGACTGTGGCTCGGCATTGCGGCGTTTATTCTCAGTCGGCCCTCCGCCCGTCCCGATGAGCAGAAGAGCCCCGGAGGAGGAAGCCAAATACCGCCGCCGGCTCCGACCTCGCTGGAATCCGGCGAGAGCCAAGAGCCTCCAGGCCATATGGCCTTGAGCACCGGACGTTGCCCGCTCCGCGCTGCGGTGGAGCCTGCCCCGAGCCTCACCCCCTCGAGCTGAGTGACGGCCACTGGATAACGGCCACTCGGTAACGGCCACTCGGTAATGGCCACAGGATGTCTGCCAGTCGATAACGTCCACAGGATGTCTGCCAGTCGATAACGTCCACTCGATCTGCATCCGAACCTTCCTGAGACCTGACGGTTGCCATTTGCAGCGGGATCTGTCACATTCCCGTCATCTGTTTGCCATAAAGGAGGCTCCATGCGTATGGTGCCGTGGACCCGGGTATCCATCCCCGTGCGTCTGTTGATCTCGTATCTGTTGGTGGTAGCCCTCGGCGCAGTGCCGATTGGACTGTATCTGTGGCAGGAGACCTTTCAGCAGCTCACCCTCGACCGGGCGCGCACGTTGGCCTCCGACGCAGGCAGGCTCCAGAAGCTCATGATCCCAAAACCCCTGGCGGAGCGGCTGAGCCTGGCCCAGCAATACGCTCAGTTTACCGGTGACCGCGTGACCTATCTGGATACCTCTGGGGTGGTGCTCTACGACTCCGAAGCGGAGGTGGCCAGCATGGAGAACCATCTCCTGCGCCCGGAGGTGCAAGTGCTCCTGGGCAAGCTGCCACCGGGAGAAGGTGGCGTGGACTTCGTACAACCAGGCGTGGGCGCCGCCACCCGCGTCTCGACCACCACGCGGCAGGAGTCGCTGTATGTGGCGGTGCTCGTTCCTTCGGGCGGCACGGGCGCTGCCGAGATCCTCCGCTTGGCTCAGCGCATGGAGGACATTCGCACCATTACCACCAACAGCCTCGACTTTGCCCGCAACAGCCAAGCGGTGGCGGTGAGTGCGGCGATCCTGTTCTCATTGCTCTCGGCGGTGCTTTTTTCGCGCCCCCTTCAGCGGGTGGTGTCGGCGGCTCAGGCGATGTCTCAGGGAGAGCTGGCGGTGAAGCTCAACAACACCCACAACGATGAGGTAGGAGATGCGGCACGGGCGCTGGAGCATCTGGCGCAGTCCATGCGGCGACGGCTGGCGGCGTCTCGCTCGGGAGAGGCGATGCTGGCGCAGCTTGTGGAAGCCCTCGACATCCCCCTGGTGGTGCTGGAGCAAGACGGAGAGCTGGTGGCCATCAACGGAGAAGGGCGACAGCTCCTGCATCTGGGAGCGCTCGAGCTGGGGGCTCGCACGGCGCTGATGCATGAGCCCGCCTTTGTGGAGGCCATGCGGGTGGCCGAGCAGGAAGGAGAGCCGGAGCGACTGGTGCTTCCGCTTGCGGAGCTTCCTGGAAAAAGTGTGACGGGGGTCTTACACATGCTCAAGCGGCCTGGGCAAGCACCCCTCTGTGCAGTCTTGGGAGAAGGCTGGGGGGCTCAGCGAGGTTTTCTCGCGCCGGATCCGCGCTCGGTGCGTCCGGTGGAGGTCGGCGAGCTGCTGCGGAGCATCCATCGACGGGTCTCATCTCTGATGGGGCTGACGGGAACTCAGCTCAAGCTGCCCGATGAGCTCCCGGATGCGAAGGTGGCGGATGTGGAGAGCCGCTTGCTCTGGGGCACCATTCTGCTCCTGGTGGAGTGTGCGGGGCTGGAACATGTGGAGCGTCTCTCGCCTCGCGTGAAGGTCCAGCCGACCTTCGTGACCGTGGAGCTGCCGGAGGTGGAGGCGGAGCCGGGGGCGCTCAACGTGCTGCGGGCGCTGTGGGAGCCGCTGGGGGGCGAGGCGCTCCAGACAGGTCGAAGTGTGATCTTACGCTGGCCTCGCGCCTGAGAGGAGTGCTGATGCCGAGTCTCTCACCGCTTTCCTATTTATCATTGTCGGGGTTGGGCCTGAAGCGTCCCGAGCGGCCTCGAACCCTGAAGCCGGTGGAGCTGGAGGCGCAGATGCTCCAGAAGGATCGGCGGGTGCTGGAGGTGCGTCATCTGTTTCCGCTGCCGACGGGCGAGGAGGAGGTGACGTATTCGTATGATCTCTACCTCTTTTTTCCCCGTAGTTTTGGCGTGACCCCGGAGAGCTGGGCGCGAGAGGACTTCTATCGTGCGGCGACACTTCAGATGCGGCTAAACTCACCCTATCTGGGGCTGCATGAGCTGGCGGACTTAGCGCATCCGATGAACCCGGCGGGAGTCTTGCGGAAGCAGATCGCGGAGCTGCTCGAGCCCGACGTGCCGAGTCCTCGCAGCATGGCGGCGCTGGCACAGATGTTGGGGGCGGAGCTGGCAGATAAGGTCTCGGAGCAGGCTGCTCGGCTGAGACAGGAGGCGGGGCGTCTACGTTCTCCCCAGGCCCTGGAGCAGTTTGAGGCGCGGCTTCACCTGTTTTGTGATGACATCTTGCTGGCGTTGGGCACGCTCAAGCGGCTGAGGGCGAAGGCGCTGGCGTATGCACCGGTGGCACCTCCGGCGCTCTTGACGGCGTTGGGATTTGCGGAGGAGTTCGCCAGTGCCATCGTGGATGAGCGGCTGGCTCAGCTTGCGGTATATCTCGAGCAGTGTCCTGCGCTGCATGACGGGACGGGGCGAGCGCTCCGCCTGCGTCTGAGGCTGGGGCACACGGTGGAGATGGTCAACCATCGACGGCTGGACCAGGGATATGCCATCCCGGACATCAGCGAGCATGACGGCGAGTGGTTTACCTATCGTAAAGCCAACCTCAAACGAGAGCTTCAGCGGATCTTGTATGTAGATACGCGCAGTGTGAGTCGAGATCCGTTTTATCGCAACAGTGCGGCGGCGGTGGGGGCGGGATTGGCGGCGACATGGGCGACCATCGCCCAGTTTCAGCTCTTTCAGCAGGGATTGGCGAATCCCAACAGCCTGCTGCTGCTGGGAGCGGCGGTGGGAGCCTATGTGCTCAAGGATCGGATCAAGGAGTGGAGCCGCAATGTGCTCTCAGGCTGGCTCATCCGCTGGGATCACGACCAAGAGCTCAGCAGCGAGACGCTGGAGCAGATTGGCATGGGAGGGTTTTCGGGTCGCGCACGGGAGCGGATGGGATTTTTGGGGCAAACACAGCTTCCGCCGGAGATTCATGCCATCCGCTCCGCGTGTCATACGATGAAAGATCTGCGTCTCGAGGAGGAGCAGGTGGTGCATTACCACCGTCAGTTGACCCTCGAGCCACGCTCCGGCATGGCGGTCCCGGAGGGTTTTGGGATTCGGGAGTTCTTCCGGCTCTCGCTGGATGGGCTGCTGAAGGCGCTCGACGAACCACGAGATAAGATGGCGTTTTATGATTCGCTGCGCGGACGGTTTCGGGAGGTGACACTGCCTCGGGTGTACCACATCAACGCGGTCCTGCGCACGACGGAGGCGGAGACGGGCCGTCAGCTTCTCCAGGGCGTGCGCGTGGTGGTAGACCGGAAGCGCATCAAACGGGTGGAGACGGTGGTGGAGCAGCAGGAGCAGCTCAAGACAGCAGGCGCATGAGCACTCAGTCCAGGCGCAGCTCCTGGGGGGAGGTGGCTTGTAAGAGGCGCATGGCCACCGTCTCGAGGGTTTGAAGGTCGGAGAGCAGCTCGAGCTGAGCCAGTACGGGCTCGGCAGCGTCTCCAAACCGCTGGGTCAAGAGCAAACGCAGCATGTGCTGATACGCTTCTCGGCGGCCCCGTGCTTCACCCCGTGCTTCACCCCGTTTTAAGGCAGCGAGCTCTTCCCAAGCGGTGAGAAATCGACGGGTGGCAGCTTCTTCTCCCCGATCTCGTTCGATCTTCATATGAGGAACCTCCTTGCTCAGTCTGGAGATAAAAGCCTCGTTCTCAGCACTGTCGCTGGAGAATAACAGCTCCAGCGCCAAACCAATCCACACACTCTTTCCGGCGATGTGGAGCCAAGCGGTCTCAGGTGTGACCGGAAGCCGCAGCAAGTCCAGATAAAAGACCTCCGGCCAGCCCGAAAGCCAGTGGAGACCCGGCGAGAGCACCTGCCACCGCTCCCGATAAAAAGCATCTCGGAGCGGAACCAACGGATGCCCATTCCCAATGATGATTATACGGCTGTTCTTCAGCGTCGCAAAGTCCGTATCACGTTGAAGCTCCAACGCAACACTCATAAAGCCCTTCGCCCGAATACGCACCAGCTCCAGCAGACGAGGACGCGCACTGAAAAACTCCAGCAAGACCTGCTGAGTCCCCACCAGCTCCCGCAACATCCCCGTCGCCTCCGCCAGCGGAGCCCCCGGCCTCAACAAAATATCACCATAGGCAGGCAGGCGCAGCTCCACCTCCGGGAGCTGCTCCCGATGTGGTGCTAAAACACTGAACACCAGCTTGGCCAGCGTATCGTGCGGCTTGTGCTCCACAGAAAACCTCCTCAAGTATATGAGCAGGCACTGTATCCAGTCGTGCAGGGAAATTCAAGACGCAACTTCAGTCAGGAGAGAACGCGGCAGGAAAAATCCCCCAGCTCGTCGTCAGCACCCCTCCCGCCAGAAATGGCCGGCAGAAAAGAACTCGGCAGGAAAAATAGCCACTCAATGCCGCTGAAAGATCACCATCACCGTAGGAGCCCCCACCTCCGGATCCCGCTCGCCCAGCTCCTCAAGCTGGAAACGATAGCTGTGACGATGCGAGATGCCCTCCGCCCAGCGCCGAGTCTGCTCCCGTGTCCACTCAAAACGATGATCACTGTGCCGAAGCTGGCCCGGCGGTAACCCCTCCAGCCGACCGTTGAAGCTCTGATTCGGCGTCGTCACCAACACCAAGGGCGGCCTCAACCCCTCAAAGAGCACCTCCTCCAATATGGGCAGCTTCTCCGGATCGAGGTGCTCCAGCACCTCCAGCAAGGTCAACGCCTCCAAACCCTCCAAACGCTTGTCGTAATACAACACCGAGCCATGCAAAAGCTGAACCCGATCCGCCTGCGCCTCCGGGAGCTGATCCAACCGCAACCGACGACTGGCCCGCTCCAGACACTCCACCGCCACATCCAAGCCCACAATCCGCTTAAACTGAGGACGGGCCAAGAGCTCCTTCAACAAGCGCCCCTCCCCACAGCCCAAATCCCCCACCCGCGAAATCCGCTGCTGCTCCAAGACCCTCACCACCGCCTGAAGCCGACGACTCACCAGGTTTAAACCCGCCTCCAGGCGCGCCTCAAGCCCCGGCTCCAACGCCCGAAGCCGCTCCGCTGGACGCTCCCCCGTCATGCTCAACAGGGGCTCCAGCTCCGGAAGCAACATCCGCCGCCGAATGCTCCGCCCTCGCTCCAGAATCCATGCCTGCTCAGGATGGTCACTCAACCACGTCTCGCCGAGGGTCAAGAGACGCTCCGCCTCGTCCTCGCGCTCCCACTCCGGCGCGTCGTCGTCCATCACAGCGGTCAGTAAATACAGATGCCGCAAAAATACCTGAAGTGGACACTCCCGCTTGAGCATCAACTGCCACAAGGAGGAACCTCCCCCCTGCTGCGCCATCGGCACCAGCGGCTCCATGTGCAGCTCAAATCCCAACGGGACAAAAAGACGCTGCCATAACGCCACTCCCCCCCGACGACACGTCACCGCATGCAGATGCGCATCCAACGGCAACGGCTGCTGACCTCCCACCCGCGCAGTCTTGCCATACGGCTCCAAGATCGGCTCGAGCAGCGGTCCCAAAGCCAACAGCAACGTCGTCGATGAGATATAGGCCCGGTCATGCAAAATATCCGCCACCAGCTTGGGCGCTTGCATGCTGCCCCGTGGTCGCCGCTCCACACTTGCAGGCTCCAGATCCAGCAGAAAAGCCGCCGTCACCCGCTCCGAGGTCAGCTCCGGAAAAAAGAGATGGACACGGCCCGTCGGCAACGTCACCGTGTGAAGCTCCTGCGGATTGCGATTGAATAACTTCGGGAGACTCGGCGCATGCGGCCCCGTACAAGTCAGCGTGAAGAGCATGTACCATCCTCAGCAGGCTGGACGCAGATATTCCTTAGAGGCCGGACTGTCTGAGCGTACCTTGTTCTGTTCGTCAGACCTTCGCCGTCCATAGACCTCCCACTTTATCCCTTTCGGGTTGTCAGGCTAGCATGGCAGAATGGCACAAACAATCAGAACCCTTTCTCAAGCCGGAGTCTTTATGTCCTCGCGCATACGGATCACCCACCTCATCACCGGGCTCAATACCGGTGGCGCCGAGATGATGCTCTATCGACTGCTCTCCAAACACGACCGGAGCCGCTTCCACGTCGAAGCGGTCAGCATGCAACCCCTCGGCCCACTCGCCGAGCGCATCCGCGCCCTCGATGTCCCAGTCTACAGCCTCGACATGCCCCGAGGCATCCCCGACACACGCGCACTGGTCCGGCTCCCCCTCATCCTGCGAAGAGCCCGCACTCAAGTGGTCCAAACCTGGATGTATCACGCCGACCTCCTCGGCGGGGTGGTGGCTCGAGCGGTCACCCATGCGGCGCTGGTCTGGGGCATCCACAACAGCACCCTCGAGCCCGGCAAAACCTCCCGCTTGACCCTCGCCACCGTCGAGGCATGCGCTCGTCTCTCTCGTTACGCGCCCCACAAGATCGTGTGTTGTTCCAAAGTCGCTCAAGCTCTCCACGAGCGGCTGGGATATGACCCCTCCAAGATGGTCCATATCCCCAATGGATTTGATCTCGAGCTCTTCCAGCCCGACCGAGCACAAGGACTCGCCCAGAGAGCCAGCCTCGACATCCCCAGCGACGCCGCCGTGGTGGGCCTCTTCGGACGCTTCGATCCCCAAAAGGATCACGCCAACTTCGTTCAGGCCGCCGCCATCCTCTCGAGAAAAATGGCCGGGGTCTACTTTGTACTCTGCGGAGACGGCGTCGAACCTCAAAACGAACACCTGCGCAGCCAGATCGAGAAGGTGGGCCTCATGCCTCGCTTCCGCCTCCTCGGACGCCGCTCAGACGTCCACAGCCTGATGAAGACCCTGGATGTGCTCGCCCTCTCCTCCGCGTATGGTGAGGCATTCCCCCTGGTGATCGGCGAAGCGATGGCCTCCGGTATCCCCTGCGTCTCCACCGAGCTGGGTGATGTCCAAGAGCTGATCGGCTCCACCGGAAAAGTGGTGCCACCCCGCGCCCCTGCTCCCCTCGCGGAGGGGCTGTTTTCTGTGCTCAACCTGCCGGAAGCTGAGCGGCTCACCCTCGGACAACAGGCTCGAGCCCATATTGAGGCACACTTCAGCCTCCCCGAGATCACCCGGCGCTACGAGGCGCTCTATACCTCCCTGGCTGGATAAGGTCGGGGGTGTGTGGAACCTCCTGGAGGTGAACAGCGGCACAGGGCGTCTCCGCGTGCGTGCGAGCGTGCGTGCGAGCGTGCGTGCGAGCGTGCGTGCGGGTGCGTGCGAGCGTGCGTGCGGGTGCGTGCGAGCGGGAGCGTGCGAGCGGGTGGAAGCAGAGGCAGGTGGAGGCGCTCGGGTCCTATTCTGGCTTGGGGATGG
>JBJTQF010000012.1:0-15754 GCA_046075485.1 Myxococcota bacterium
GTTGCCTGGTTGTTTCACGCTCTCTGAGGCATCTGCAACACCTGATGTAAAGGGACTCAAAAAGCTCAACACCTTCTGTCGATCCTGCCCCCCCATCGAATGAAACAAACGACCTGCTTCTTCATGTTCCATCGGCACATAAGCCTTGAGCCGATATTGCAGTCGGCTCTTGAGCTCACTCACAAGCTCGGGCTTCAGATTTTTTACTGGCGGATGAAATAGCTCTGTCGGAAGGTTTGCATACAGTAACTCAATCAGCTCAGTCTTTGCTGCTTTTGCACCGTCGAGCTGGCCACTGTTGCTGCTGCTCTTCACCTGCTCAAACGTCTCGTTGACCAGACTGGGATCCGCCCACAAGGGCAGAAAAGCGATCAGCTCTTTGAGCACCTGCTCTCCCTTTTCACGAAGCTCTCTCTGCCCCTTCGGAAGTGCCTCTCGAAGCTCCTTCATGCGGTTGCGTCTGTCCTTATCCGCATCGAGCTCCGAGAGCTGCTCTCCCAGCTCTTCCAACAGTCGCCCCAGCTCAGCACGTTCCTTTTCCAGCGCCGCACGCTCACGACGATTCTCTTCCAGCTTCTGCTGCGCTTCTGTGACGGCCTGATCAGCCTCCTCCACCTTCTGCTTGTGCGCCTGCACACGCGCGGAGTGGCCAATCGATTTAATTTCGCCCTGTAAGAGCTGCCTCAGACTCTTTACCCGGTCGATTCCGAGCAGCCTAGCGACAATATCGTGTTTCTCGGGAGACGAACCGTGGCTGCCCTCACTCAAGCCGGTTGCAATGTGCTGCATGTCTTCGCCATCAAAGATATAGAAGCGCATAAACCGTGCTGGCAGTCGCTGCTCCAGTGCATTCTGTGCTTCTGCTCCCGTCAAGGGCTCATCCTCCAGGGGAAGCTGCACTTCCAGAGACTCAATGTACTCTCGAGTGGTGAAGATCTTCCAGACGCGGCGAGCCCAGGCTTCTCCGTCTTGTTCTCGCCAAGTCACCTTCACGGAGGCCACCAGGGGCTCCTTGAGCTGTAGCGCACGACGGTTGATGATGCCTTCCCATTGACCTGCGACGCCAAAGACAAAAGCCGTTGGCCCTAAGACCGTGCCACCCGGATCTCGGCTCAGGCGCATCACCGCACGGCGACCTTCATCCCCCTCCGCCCCTAAAAAGAGCAGACGCAGACAGTTGATGAAGCTGGTCTTGCCATATCCATTTCGACCCATCACCAGGGCGAGATTCCGTGTCTCTCCCGGTGCCTTCCGAAAGTCAAAGACCGTAGGCCTATCCAGCGAACAGTATGAGAAGAGATTGCGGATCTCCACTTCAAGCAGCTCATCCACCTGAATCATGACATGGACTCCTCTCTGACCTCAATATGAACCATGACGTCTCCTGAGCCGACGTAATACCAAGTGCAGGTTCTATTCCGCTTCATCATTCATCTTCATCGCTGCTGAGACGCTGACGACGCGCGACTTCTTCCCGCAACATCTGCTGGATATCTGGGCGAAGTGCATCCGCGTTTCCGTCATAGTGTTTGTGAAAAGCCAGGGCCAGCAGACGCTCCGCCGTCTCCGGTTGAATCCGATGATCCGCAACCAGCCCCTGGACCTCGGGTGTGCTCCAATAGGGGATACGTTCCCGAATGAGCTGCCGCTCTGCTGAAAGAGACAAGGACTCCACGGGCTCATCCTCCTGGACCTCGAGCCCTCCAAACCAGTCTTCCGATTCATCCGCTGCTGTATCGTCGTGCGTGCTCATGGTGTATTCTCCCAGGCTTGAATGCGGGTCAGCCCGGGATGACCGGGCAAGCGGGTGATGCACACCCCCGGCGGAAGTCCACCCAAATCCGCTTGTTGTCCATAAGCAGCGTGTAAGCTGCCACTGGCTGCATTGGTTCTAAAACACAGCAGCAGACCCATATTCTCTAAGAAGTTATCGGTCTCCTTATGATAATCATCAGGAGACTGGCTCATCAGAAAGATGGAGAGACCCTTTGAGCGCGACTCCCGCACCAATCCCTTGAGGGCATCATGGCGATAGCCGAGCACCTTTCGCGCCTCATCAATCCCCACCAAGAGACGCAGGGCTCGATGTTGAGAGCCCGAGGCAATGGGTGCATCCGGCAGACGACTCTGCCAGCGATAGAGACTGTCCAACACCAGGAATACAATCAGCCGTTGGGCCGTCTCTGTCGCCTCATGGAGATCCAAAATCCAGCTTTGATTAAAGAACTCAGCGGGCCCCATCGTGGGCTGAAAGAGCTTCCAGCCGGTGAGCTCATTAAAGGCGGCATTCACCGAGTCGGGCTTACGCCCACGCTCGTCGTACACCTGCGCGAGTGCATCCCGCACGTTCTCGAGCTGAGTGGGTCGATGCTTTCGCAGCGCCTGAAGGGCCGCTTCTCGAACAGCATCCCGCTGCTGCCCTCCCAAGCGGGAGGTTGAGACCTTCTCAAACGACTCACGAAAGCGCACGGCTACATTCAACAGGGTGGTCTCATCCGAAGACTCGAGCTGAAGGATATCGAGGGGAATGGGTTCTGCGGGACTGCGTAAGACTTTAGCGTTCAGATGTTGGACCAGCGCGACATCGGCGGCCAGATCTCCTTTGCCCATGTCAAATAGAATCACGGGGCATTGAGCTTGACTCTTGAGCTGCTTGATGAGCTGATTGGCAGCGCGGGTTTTGCCTGCTCCTGTCGCCCCCATGATGGCCACATGGGGCGAGTTTCCGGCAGCATTCAGCGTCCAAGACATCGGTTTTTTCTCACCACCGCTGAGCAGTCCCATGCCAAGCTGAACGGTCAGCGCCCCTACCGTTTGGGCCATACCCCCTTCGAGTGGAGAACCATCTTCGCCCTTGCCCACTGCCCGAGGGATCAGCAGAGAGCCCGACTGTTGAGCCAGCAGCAGGATGAACTTATCAAAACTCTCACCACTGCGCTGCCATTCCTGATGCAGCAGGTCGATGCCTCGGGCCCAGTGACGGCGCACCAAGTCTTTGAACTCTGTGAGTGTCGTCAGCTCATGTCCCGCATGCTCTACGATGAGCGCCACCCATAACTTAAGCTCATCACCAAAGAGCTGCTGGCCGTGGATGGGTTTGCCATCACTGGCGCTGCCCGAGGATACTACGGGAGGCACCGTGGAGACCGCCAATGAGCGAGCAATGGCCAGTCGTGCCGGTCCATAGCGGTTGCTCAAGCCGAGCCTGTTCATAAATTCGTTGTTGAGCTTGTCGGCTTGATACGTGGTCACATAGTTGCTTTTCATGAGCTGCATCAGCTCAAGTCCGGTGGTCATAGAGTCTGCTCCCTCCGCAAAGACATCTCATGCGTTTATGCGTGAAGGTGTGATACCTTCTGAAGTGTTCGTGTACGTGTGTGCGCATGACAGATGAAACTTGAGGCATCACCCTTGTCGATGCGAGCTCAACACATGCCCATCAGAGACGCTCAAAATAGCCCTGCTTCATCCGACTGTCTCCGATCCCATTGCCATACTCTTCGTGTTCGATCCGCCACGCGGCACAGACACGATCACGAATGGCATCCAGAAACTGACCATGTACCTCTTCAGGGGTGGAGAGTAAGATGACCTGCTGCTTCGTATCGGTGGTAAAATAGCGGAGCACATTCAGACGATGTTGAGTATCTAAACGAGCGAGTGGGGTATCCATCACGAGGGGAAAGACACACTCGGAGACCTCGGCAATGGCGGAGATCAGCGCCAGCGCAAAGATCTGATCTTCACCGGCGGACGAATCCAGCGTGCTGCGAAGCTCTCGCCCACCAGCGGCCAACATCTTCACTTCACAGTCGGGAGAGATCTCGATCTGCTCAACGCGGCGCTTGTGGGCCATCTGACGATAGATCGTGGTCATCTCTTCGCCGAGACGCTGATTGTATCGGGGTGCGGCTTCTTTGAGCAAATCATCCACCAGCTCCACTACTTTTCGAGCCAGGGCGGCCCGTTTGAGCTGAGGCTCTGCTTCTTTGAGCTCTCCTTGTAGGCGTCCGAGGGATGCATTCAGGTCACGACGCCGGGCCGTTTCGCCTTCGAGTGTGCGCTTGAGCTCATCTGTGCGCACGGCCAGACGTTCCACTTCCTGGCTCACTTTTTGCAAGTGTTCGGTGAGCCGAGCGGTGCGTTCGGAGCTGCCTTCATCCTGTTGCGCGATCTGATTGCTGCACCGATTGAGCTCCTGTTTCTGTCGATTGAGCATGTGGAGGAGATCTTCAATCTTCTCCACTCGCGTCTGTTCGAGCTTTTCCATGCGCATCAGACACTGCTGGCGATCCTGCGGGCTGAGGTAAGGATGTCGATACTCGAGGTTCTTTTCACCGGGGGGAGGTGCCCAGAGTGTATCCCAGGCATCGGTGACACGTTCCTCGAGGGTGCGGCGTTGGATGTGGGTCAGCGGCGGTTCAAAGGGCTGACCTTTGTGCTGGATCAGCTCGAGCAGGCGCTGAAGTTGTGGGCGCATGGCATTACGGCTGGTCTCCCACTCATGCTGCTTATGTTCCAGCTCCAGACGGCCTGCCAACGCCCTCAGCAGCGGACTTCCCGAGAGGGTGATCGTCAGGTCTCCTTGAATGAGATTGGCCAGCTCTGCTTTGGTGCGTTGTTCATCCCGTCGAAGGTTCTCTTGATGGGTCATCAGCTCCTGCATGTTGGCTTGAGTGCCACCGCTGAGACTGCCCAGCTCCAGAATGGCCCGATCACGCTCTTGTCGGGCTTCTTTGTGGGCTTTTTCCGTGTCGTGCAGCAGTCGTTCTTTTTCTTTGATGCTACTCTCCAAACGTTCGAGCTCATCATTGAGCTCTTGGAGTTTCTTGGAGTCCAGGGAGCGCGTCTGTTTCTGCTGTTGTGATGCATACGCGCGGAGATCGTCTTGGAGGCGACGGAGGATATGAACACCCAACAATCCATCCAGCCCGGCCTTCACCTGCTGCTGCGCACTCTGGCGCGCGAGGGCTTGCACTTGTTCGCCATCGAAGAGGAAAAACTGGGCCAGATCGACCGGTAGGAAGTGTTTGACAATGACACTGCGGTAGAAGTCATCCGGTTCTTCTTCCAGACGATGGGGTTCGATCAGCTCACGCTCTTCCCCTTGATAGATGCGGATCTCATCGTCTCCTGCCTTGTGTTTGCGAGCGGGGGTGAAGTGCCAGACCCGTTGGATGACAGTGGGGCCATCCAGCTCGTCCTCGAGGGTCACTTCAATGGACATGGAGTGACGTCCGCTTTCGCTCGCGCGGGCATTAAATGCGCGCTCGAGGAAAGAAGACCAGGAGCTGTTTTTGAGGGCACGTCCGACATGGTGATGGGCATCTTTTCCGAAGATGCCGACCAGAAGGGCTTCCAAGAGGCTGGTTTTTCCAAAGCCGTTGTTGGCCCCAATCAGCACCACATTCTTGCGGTTGGAGGGCTCGGGAAAGGTGAGCTCTAAGTGGGTGTAGGACTTCCAGTCCCGCAGCTTGAGTTTCTTCAGATACATGCCTCACTCCTCAAGATCGAGATATTGCCCAAATAGCTCATCCAGTCGCTCCGTGAGACCTCGTCGCCGTTCACGTCCGATAAAGTCAAGCTGCATCTGAACGAGATCGTCGAGCAGTGCGATGTTGACTTCTTTCTCGTGGCAGAGACGCTCGGTGATCTCACGACCGGAGCCCTTATCGAGTAATACAATCCCTCGCTGTTTCATACATCGATCTCCTCTAGTTCCGGGTCTTTCAATGTGGCATCTGCCAGCTCCACTTCTGCTTCGGTGTGCTCATGCGAAGGGTTCCATGGGCCTGCGGATGGTGATGGAGTGGCGTCTCGTGTTGCCGCTTTGAGCTTCTCACGTTGGGCTCTCTTGAGCAGGTCTTCCGACCATACTTGACGGATCAGCTCGATCTCTTCGGGCGAAATGAGAGGCATCTCCACTTCCGCTTGAAGGTCGAGCAGGCGCTGCAACATCTCTTGGCGAGCGGCCAATGTGAAGGGGCCGGGTATCAAGGAGCCATCCCGCATGAACTGTACTTTGCCCGTGCGTCGCTCCACCATTCGGCGGGTGGGATCGTTGCGGATCTCTTTGAGCCAGTCTCGATAAAACATGAGGGGCTCGAGATGCTCGTATCCGGCTTCAATAAAACCTTCGGAGCTCTTATCCTTTTCGACCACGGTGCAGGTCCAGCAGCCAAAACGCGAGGAGGCACTGCCGCAGGAAGGTGCGGAGTCTGCATCCAATACCAGGGGGCATTCTCCGCCCTGTGCATTCCGATAGAGTGTCCACAACTCTCGATGGGTTCCGCCCCACGGAGGCGGCCGTTGCAACAGCAGTGCCCAGACTTCTTCGGTGAGAAAGTCAGAGATGGGCCGAAAGACCATGCAGCCTTTCAGGTCATTGTGGGGATTGAGTCGGCCACCGTCGGGGTTGGTATAACGATCTACGGAGCGGGCACGGGTGGCGGATTCGTCTCGACGCACCCCCAAGAGCAGGATCACCTGACCACTGGCGCTGACGGTGGAGCGGATATAGTCGGAGGTGGGCTGGATCTTCATACGATCCGTACACCACCGGAAGGCGCGGCTTGGCGAGGGATACCCTCGCCCGATCAGATTAACCCAGAAGCTTTGTGAGAGGAGGGGGTTGTTATTTTCACAACAAGCGGTATACGCAGTGCGTCAATGCATTTCTCCAGCTTTGACAAGACCTTATGGATGAACGAAATTAAGACTGGAGACTCCACCAGCGTATCGTTTGTGACCACATGGATGGGTCGTGTGCGCTCAGAGGGAGGAAGGGACAGCACGGTCTCCAGCACGAGCTGAAGCACGAGGGTGGAGTCTTTGCCGCCGGAAAAGCCGATGATCCAGGGGTCGTTGTGGCCGGAATGGGTATATTCCTCCAAGATATCGGCTTGGGCGCGTCGCAGTTTTTGGACGGTCTCATCGCCGAGTGGAGTGGCAGGCAAGGGCGTTCGTTCGGTTTTGCCGAGGTGCGGGTTGGCCAACGTCACAGTCCTCATGTGGAATGTTGAGAGAAATAACTTTGATTCATAACATGATTTGTCATGTGCGACAAGTGGCTTTGCATCTGCTTCTGGTGTCATGGTCTTTCATATGATTTTCATAGCGTTAAAATGCTTAAGCAGGACGAGAATGGGCTTTAACCCCTCCACGAGAGGCTCACGCCCCACGACAGGAAAACCCACGGGGCTTTCTGCGGTCGTCTCTGAGGGATAAGTTGTACGGTGAGCTCGCCAACGATGACATGGTTTTTTGGCAGGATGCTGTTTTTGGGGGAGGCCGTCCCTTCTTTACCCTCCCCCAACCTTGGGGGAGGGTC
The DNA here is from genome assembly GCA_046075485.1 of Myxococcota bacterium. GTDB lineage: Bacteria > Myxococcota_A > UBA796 > JAJRTE01 > JBJTQF01 > JBJTQF01. The sequence goes on from JBJTQF010000012.1 coordinate 7,331, forward strand.
CAGGAAAGCGCCGGGTGAGGGCGTCTTCTCTATCCACTGCCGAAGCTCTTTCTGGTGGTTGGAACTAGAGCTTCTGCCGCTCCAGCTTGAGCTTACGCCACAGCAGCACATGCCCGAAGATCGCAAACGGCACCAGCACACTGGGCAGCCATACATACGGAAAGTGCGCAATCCATGTGTTGAGCTTCTCCGGCTCCTGCCCAAACACCGCAAACATCGGCGTTGAGAGCAGCGAGACCAGCCCAATCCCCATCAGCAGCACAAATCCGAGCACATTCCACACCTCCACCACCCTCAGCGGCACCGAACGTTTGTCCAGCGCCCACGCCAAGGCGATGGCACTTATCCCCGTGGCGATGTCGAAGTTATAACCCGTATACGACATCTGCTCCGGCATGAGCCCGACCTCCGACGCCTTATGCATCATCAGCTCCAGCGGGAAGCGGTAGATGTGAAACGAGACCAGCAGATGCAAGGGGAGCCCCTGCACCAGCCGCTCGCCCAGCGGCGAGAAGCCCAGCGCAAACCCCGCGAGCACCACCAGCACCAGCACCACATTAAGCGGAGGCGGCATCACCTCAAACTGCGCCAGCAGCCCAGACTGGCCGAGCCACGCAAACAGCCCCATCCACAGGCCCAGCCCCAGCGCCCCCAGCGCGGCCTTCCGCATCGTGACCGAGCGTTCTTCTCCCAGAGCGCCCCCGCTGCGCACGATAAACGTGACAAATCGAACGGCCATCAAGCTCGTAATAAACGGAAATCCATACTGAACGATGGGTGGAAGCTGCTGCATGAACGACACTCCTCAAGCTAAACGATGGTCGTGTGAAGTCGGCTATGGCGCGAGAGTGTAACGTCTGAATCCTCTTGCGTCTACTACGATTTTGATGTGTCACCGGTGCCTGAGCCCCGCCCGGCTCCTCCAGCACCTCGCTCCGTTGGAAACCAAATCCGAAAACGTGTGCCCACGCCCTCTTCGCTCTCCGCAGCGAGCTCACCCCCGTGAGACTCGACGATCTTCTTCACCACCGCCAGTCCCAGCCCCGTGCCACGCGCGCGAGTGGTATAAAACGGCTCGAAGATGCGCCCGAGGGTCTCGCTGGACATGCCTCGGCCATTGTCCGAGAGCACCAGCTCCAGACCGGGCAGCCCTCCCGCTCCCGAGCGACGCCGCCCTTCCACCACAATCCGCCCTTCTTCCTGCTCCCGTGCTCCGCCGGGACGACGAGACGGATCCTCCTGAATCGCTTGAGAGGCATTGTCCAGCAGGTTGATCAGCACCTGCTTGATGCGCTCCCCATCCACCCGGATAAGCTGGCCCGGCTCGAGCGCCAGTGAGACCTCAACCCCCCGCTCCGCCAGCAGAAAGTACAAGCTGCGGCTGACCTCTTCGCACAGGTCGAGGGCATCCAGAGGTGCCAGCTCCAGCTTCATCGGACGGGCAAAGTCCAAGATCTCGCTGATGGTTTTGTTGAGCCGCTCCAGCTCCGTCAACACGATGTCGAAGTATTCCATGTCTTCGGTGGGCAGCTCCACCTTGCCCGCCAGGATCTGGATGTTCATCTGAATCGAGGTTAAGGGCGTGCGCAGCTCATGGGCCATCGCCGCCGCAAACTGTCCCAGGAGCGCCAGCCGTTTGGACTCCTCCAGCGCCTGCTGCATCTGCGTCTGCTCGGTGACGTCGGTGAGAATCAACACCGTGCCACCCACCCCCCCGGTAGGCTCACGAAAGAGCGCCAAGCGCATATGCACCACCACATCCCGCTCGCGGGTCTCGAGGTTGATGCGCCGCTTAAGCGGACGGGTGAACCCTTGCCGAGTCCCCTCTCCTTCCCCCAGCCCCAGATCGGGCAACAGGGTCATCAGATCAGCTTTGCCCAGCGCCACTTCTTTGCTGATCCCCGTCAGCCGCTCCATCGCTCGATTCCAGCGTACCACATGCGCTTGCCCATCCAGCACCGCGATCCCGGCTGGAACCGCCTCAAACAGACTCTCCAGAAACGCCCGCGTGCCTGCCAGCTCCAAATTCGACTGCTCCAGCGCCTGATTCGACTGCTCCAGCTCGCCGTTGGTGGCCAACAAGCGGGTATTACTCTCGAGCGCCGCTGCGTAGAGTGCCGCATTTTCCCACTGTAGGCCCAGATACTCACTGAGTTCGATGAGCAGCTCCAGCCGCTCCCGTTCCAGCTCCGGTCCCGCCAGCAGCAGCAGCCCTGCCACCTGAGACTCGCGCCAAATCGGAATCGCCAGCGAAAAGGCCAGCGCCTCCGCTTCTTGTGCCACATCCGGCGGCAATCCCTGAAGATGTCGTCGGGCCACATGAGAGCGTCGAGAGCGTTCCAGCGCCGCCAGGAGCGGCTCCACCTCCGGCCACGCCCGTCGAAACAAGCCGGAGCGTGGATCCCGCACGATGGGCGCTTGTGTCGTAGGTCTCACCGGCAGAAATCGGCTGAGAGCCTCTCGACCCACCACATGCGGCGAGGGCTGACGGAGCAGCAGGGCCAGTAACTGCTCAGGAGCGAGCAGCGAGACGGTATTTTCGATCTCTTTGTAGAGCGCCTCATGCTCGAGCAGCCGCCGGGTTTGCAGCCGATAAGCGCGCATGGCCTCACGCGCCCGCACGAGGGAGGGATTAAAGACCCGCTCCAGAGAACGCTCCAGCCCCCGTTGCACCGGATGAAAAGCGGTCAGCAAAAAAGCCAGCACCAGGGTGGTCGAGAGCAGTGAGCCATCCTCGAGCCCCAGCAGGGCCCGCATCCAGGCTTGAAGCCCGCTGAGCACCCACAAAAAGAGCGCCAGGGCCAGCACAGAGGTCAAAAAAAACGCCAGGGAGCGAGATGCCAGCCGCCGAGGATCAAAGAGCTGAAACCTCAGCAGGCCATACCCCAACAAAGCCGCAAAGAGCGGCGGTGTGAGGATCAGATAGACGACGAGTAGGCCCTCATCGGGTTTTCCAAGCTCTCGAGGGACGGCAAACGCCAGCCCCGCCATCGCAAAACGCACCAGCAAGACCGTGTGGATGAGCAGCAAGCCCCGTCGCTCCGCCGGACCCGCGAGCTGGCGCAGATTACGCACCGCCGCCCCCAGCGCCGTCAGCAAGGTTAACGCATAGAGCCCCCGTGTGAAAGAAGCCGCCCAAAACCGCTCAAAATAAAACAGGGTGATCAAAGCGTTGACGATCATCGCGCTCAGCAGTGGCCAGAAGAGCAGACGAGGCGGTCTCCGATTAAACGGAAAGGACCACACAAAAAGCAGGAGCGCAAAGAGGGTAAAGCCTCCCAGCGCCAGCACCAGCCGATACTGCGGATGCAGCAGCGGATACGCCAGCGGACTGAAAAACAACGAGGCGGCGTTGAGATTGGCCAACACCGACAGAAATACCAGGGCAAAAAACGACTGATTCTCAAACCGTTGTGGATTTCGATTGAGCACCACCCCAGCGATCACCAAACTCAACAAGGCGCTCAGCGCGGCCAGCCAGGGCGAAGGTGATTGCAGCAGAAGTGGAAGCACCCCCTCGAAGGACGGAGGCGGGAGCGGTGGCATCTCTCAGCCCTCCTCATCGGACTCATCGGGCTGCGCGCCCCCTTCGGGCACAAGACCATAGTCTTTGATCTTTTTGTCAAGGGTGGGGCGGGTAATATCGAGCAACATGCAGGTCTGGCGCTTATTCCAGCCGGTGCGGTGTAACATCTTGATGATGTGCGCTTTTTCCACATCCTTGAGGCGTACCAGCTCTTCTTCTTGGGCCTGCGCTGCCTTTTTCAGCTCCACCAGACCGGGAAGTGGCAAACTGCCGGGGTCGAGCACTTCTCCTTTGGTCAACACCACGGCGCGGGTGAGGGTATTCTCGAGCTCGCGGATATTGCCGGGCCAGTCGTAGGCTTGGATGCGTCGCATGGCTTCTTCGGGCACATACCGCACACGCTTGTGGAGGGTGCGGTTGATCTTGGCAAGCAAGTGCTCCACCAGGAGAGGAATATCGTCTCGTCGGTCGCGCAAGGGAGGAAGCTGAATCTCCATCACCTTGAGGCGATAATAGAAGTCTTCTCGGAAGGCGTTTTCTTCAATCATATTGAGCAGATCGCAGTTGGTAGCGGCCACGATCCGCGCTTGCAGGGGAAGGGGCCGTCCATCGCCGACGCGCTCGAAGGACCGCTCTTGCAGCACCCGCAGGAGCTTCACTTGCAGCTCGAGGCTCAGCTCCCCCACCTCATCGAGAAAGAGAGTGCCTTGTCCGGCCAGCTTAAAGCGGCCATCTTTTTCGGCAGTGGCACCGGTGAAGGCGCCTTTGACGTGACCAAAGAGCTCACTCTCGAGCAAGCTGGCAGAGAAGGCGGAGCAGTTGACGGCCACAAAAGGTTGATCACGCTCGGGGCTGTTGTAGTGGATGGCCCGTGCCACCAGCTCCTTGCCCGTGCCGGACTCTCCGGTGATCAGCACCGTGGCCCGTGTGGTTGAGACCGCACCAATGGCCTTAAACACCTCACGAATGGCGGGCGACGAACCGATAATGTTATCCATCTGAAAATCGGTCGCCGCTTCCGCCACCAGATGCTGGAGATTGCGGGTCAAGCGCGCCTGCTCGAGCGCCCGTTTGAGGGTGATCTTGAGCTTCTCGATGTCGAGGGGCTTGTTGAGAAAGTCGTAGGCCCCTTCCTGGATGGCTTGAATGGTCGTGCGCATATCTCCGCGTGCGCTCACCACAATGGTGGGGATCCGCTGCTCGCGTGTCTTCATCTGCCGGAGCACCTCGAGCCCGTCGAGGTTCGGCATGTTGATGTCGAGCAAGACCACATCGGGAGCTCCCAAGCGGATGCGCTCCAGGGCTTGCTGGCCATCTTCTGCGGTATCCACTTGGTAGTGCTGCTCGGTGAGAAACTTCTCGAGGGTACGACGGATGGAGCGGTCGTCGTCCACAATCAGAATCGAAGCCATGAGACCCCCTGTCGGTCAAGATAGAGTGCGTAGGGGGATGTTGTAGCACAACTGAGGAAGGATGATAAGGGGCGAGGTTTACAGGCGGCGGGGGTGTGTTATCCTCTCTCTGCGCGCTGGCTGAGAATTGAAAATATCAAATGTTCAGAATCAATCACATGAGGCTCATGATGGCGTTTGACGCGGCCTGGAAGTTGGAGCAGCTCGCTCCTGGACAGTTTGGCTGGACGGTGCCGGATGGGTGGCAACAAGGACGTGGAGCCTTTGGCGGGCTGGTCTTGGGGGCGCTGGTGCGTGCGGCGGAGCGGACCCTCCAAGATCCTGACAGACCCCTGCGCTCCATCACCGGAGAGCTGTGTGGTCCCACCCTCGTGGGGGAGGCCCTGATCAAAGTGGAGGTGTTACGTGCGGGCAACAACTTGACCACCTTAGCCGTGCGGCTGGAGCAGCAGCAGGAGATCCAGGCCCATGCCGTGCTGATCTTTGGCAATACACGGCCTCAGCCCCTGGAGTTCACGGAGCTGTGGCCTCCGGAGCAGACCCCGTGGGAGACCCTCGAGCCGTTGCCGATGATACCCGCCATGCCCTCCTTCGCCCGTCGGATGGAATATCGACTGGATGGGCTCCTGCCCTATAGCCAGGAGCCTTCTGCGCGCACGCATACGTGGGTGCGTCCGCGTGAGACGGTGGAGCGCTGGGATGCCGCAACGTTGGTGGCCATGTCGGATGCGGTGTGGCCTTCGTTTATGAACCGGATGGAAGCACCTCGTCCGATGGGCACCGTCTCATACATGGCGGAGCTCCTGGACATGGGCGAAGGGCTGGAGCTGGATCAGCCCCTCTATCATCGAGGGCACACCATCGCGGCACACGCTGGTTATCAGGTGGAGCTCCGGGAGCTGTGGGGGGCGGATGGTCGGCTCATGTTGCTCAATCAGCAGTGTCTGGTGTTGATCAAATGACATCTGTGGGCTGCGGTGCTCGAAGAAGATCCTTCACATGTGAACGCTGTGTGTTATTATCTTGGGGTTATGTATATTGCGGCGATTGAACGCTCTCCTCTTGGGGGGAGGCTGCTGCACCCCATACATCCGCGCGGAAGGAACGTACTCGCCGTTGCTCCTTTTGAGCGCATATGCTATCCCTTGCACTCCTCTTGGATGCTGATGGTGGGTGTTGATCGTGGGTGTTGAGCAAGTATCTGTTTAACGGTGGTCTGTTGCTGTTGCGAACGTGCTGAATGTGCTCTGCTGAGCTGGAGGTTTGCCATGTCCATCCCTGCCTGCCCCCTCGTCGCAGGGGATCGGGTTCGTCGCCTCTCCAATACGGCCCGCATAGGCATCATTTCGGAGACGGCCTATCATCCTGCCCTCGAAGCGTGGGTGTGTAAGGTCAAGTTCGGCACCAGCATCCAGAGCCTGCCGGTCTTTGAGCTGGAGCGCCTGCCCGCCTCTGGACCCGATGTCTGGACGGACTTTGCCACAGCCCGTTTGGCCAGCCCTGCCAGCTTCCGTCATCGGCTGACTTACGAGCGTTTTCTGCATCTCCCTCATCCGCTGGGCGAGCGTTATCAGACCGCTCAAGTGGAGCGGCTGGGCACCCAGCTTATCCCGCTGCTCAAGCTCTTGGAGGCTCCTTCCCCTCGGCTGCTGTTGACCCAAGCGCGGGGGACGGGGCGACTGGTGGCACTCGGCCATGTGCTTCGAGAGTTTTTGACCCGTCGGCAGGCGCGCCAAGTGCTGATCTTTGTGCCCACCCGCGAGCGGAGCCATGTGGCCAATGCCATGCGGGTGCGTTTTGGTCTGACCTTGTCGAGCTGGAGCGCACGAGAGCTGCGGGCGCATCTGCTGGCCCTGCGCAAAGGCTGGGAGCTGCCGCCAGCGGTGGCGGTGGTGGCGCTCGAGGCGCTGACGACCTTCGATGTGCCGGAGCTGCTGGAGCGATATCATCCGGCGTTGGATCTGCTCGTGGTGGAGGGTGTGGAGTCTCTAGGCAAACCGGATGCGCCCTTGCATAAGGCGGTGCAGGCGCTGATTCAGGGGGCGGATGGTGTGCTGCTCTCGACGGCGTTGCCTGCGCGAGAGCGTCCCGAGGAGCTGGCGTCGTTGCTCAACCTGCTGGACTGCCCTGAGCTGTTGACATTCGACACACAGAGTCTCTTGAGCACCACCCGCGTGCTGAGCCAAGCGCTGGCGTCACTGGCGGAGGGGGCTCCGGCGCAGGCGTTGGAGCAGCTCGACATGTTGTTGGATCATCCGGCCTTTCACCCGCTGAAGGCGGATCCCTTGGTGCGCTCGATTCGGGAGCGGCTCTCGGCGGGGGAGCTGCTTTCTCCCGAGGGGCGTGCCACCCTCTTGCGGAGCATGGAGGGTATACATCCGGCCTTTGCCCATCTGACCTACGAGCCGGTGCTCAAGGGGGGAGAGGCGGCTCCGACACTTCCGGTCGATGACAGCTCGCAGGTGGGAGGGCTGGTGGAGCTGCCCTTAGAGGCGCCTCTCGGGCCTCTCGAGCAGAAGCTGATGGAGGAGGTGCGCTGGGCCACTTCGGTGCTGTGGCCGTTTGCGGAGGCGCAGGATCGGCTCGATGCGTTGCTGCTTCCCCTTCAGCTCTTGGCGACGGGGTTGGTGCATGGTGGAAACTTTCTCAAGGAGCACCTCGAAAAATCGACCCTCTGGCTGGATGTGGAGCTGCACAAGGAACGGGATGTGGAGGAGGATCTCTGGGCGGAGCGTCCGCCGGTGGAGCTTCCCGAGGCCCTTCGAGAGCAGCTTGTCTCACGCCTGCGTCCGCTGCTGGAGGAGCCCCTCGAGGTATATCAGGACATTCGGCTGGATCTGCTGACCCATGCCCTGACCACACTCTGGGCGGAGGACGAAGCGGAGCAGCGTCCGGCTCGAAAGGTGGTGTTGTTTTGTCGCACGTTGAGACCGTTGCGGCACTTGGCGCAGCAGCTCACGGGGGCGGGCATGCATACGCGCCTGCTGGCGGGGGCGCTCCCGCTGGAGGAGCAGCGGATTCGTCTGGAGCACTTCCAGCATGATCCCGAGGTGAAGGTCTTGCTCTGTACGGAGCGTGGGGGTGCGGGTCTGGACTTGTCCTGTGTGGGGGTGATCATTCACTACGATCTTCCGCTCGAGCCGGAGGAGTTGGCGTTGCGGCTGCGTCGGGTGTTGACGCCGCTGATGCCACGACCTCGAAGGCTGGTGATGCCCCTGGTGACGGAGCGGAGTCTTGAGGCGCAGGTGTTATGGCCGCTGTATCGGGGCTTGGGGCTGCTGACGGAGCCGGGACGGGTTTGGCTCGAGCCCCTCTCGGCCAAGACGGTGCTGCCGTTGTTGCGTGAGGCGCTGAGTCCGGGGGACTCAGAAGCCGGGACTCAAGCCGGGACTCAAGCCGGGACTCAAGCCGGGACTCAAGCTGGGACTCAAGCCGGGACTCAAGCCGGGACTCAAGCTGGGACTCAAGCCGGGACTCAAGCCGGGA
>JBJTQF010000013.1:0-14931 GCA_046075485.1 Myxococcota bacterium
CCTCCGCACCGATACTGGTTGTTATGCCGGACGGCATGTTTTCGTCGCTCGAGGCCGCCGGGATGATGTCGGTCGGGGTGAGTGAGGGTTCTTGCGCGCCAAGGCCGTGTCGCGCTGGAATTTTGGCAAGTGTCGGGCAAGACTTTGTGTCTATGTCGCCTGACTCTGAGTTATGCTGGGTTGGGGAGGAAGAAAAAGAAAAGGCCCTGACGCGTCGTTTACGCTTCAGGGCCTCAAGCGGGAAAAAGCATCGGGATCTTGCGAACTTACCCGAACGTGGAATGGTCAGGTCAACCGGCCATTCCAGTAGGTTGTGATTATCCAGATGCGTTGGATTGGCTCCCCCGGCCGGACTCGAACCAGCGACCGATCGGTTAACAGCCGATTGCTCTACCGACTGAGCTACAGGGGACCAGCAACGGAACGCGACATTTATACCCTACCCCTCCACTGCTGTCAACCCTTTTTTTATCCCACACGAGAATTTACCACACCCAATCCCATCACACATGTTTTTTAAAACCCAGATATTTATCTATATGATATTTATTTTTACCCGGTTTATTCTCTATCAGATCCACCCTCTTGCCATGACCCCTTTTTATACCACTCCGTAACCTTACGCCATACCTGAAGAATATTTTTTTGCACTTGCACAATCTCTGGCGCATTCCTTGCAATATCCCTCCTTGCGCACTCTACGCGCGTGTCTACGCAGGGAGACGCCTATGAAACAGTACATCGCCGCGATGGCCGCCCTGATGGTGGTCGCGCTGGTCCCCATACAAGAAGCCGATGCCTACAGCACACTCCGCTCTCAAAATGGAAGTGAGCTGCGCTGGTATTCACCGACGGTTGACTTCTACCTCAACACCGACGGCTTCCAGGACTTTGATCCTGTGGAGCTGGAACGCGCCACCCTCCAGTGTGTTCGCACCTGGGAAGCGCTCAACTTCGGCCTCCGGTTTAACTACAAGGGGCTGACTCACAAAAAAGCCGCCGAAGGCTCCGATGAAAACATCATCTACTTCGAGCAAGACCCCAACACCTGGAAAGCCCTGTTCCCCTCCCAGGAGAACGCGCTCGCCATGACCCGGGTCTGGTCCGACGGCGATGGTGCCATCGAAGGCTTCGACATGGTCTTCAACGACGCTCGCCACACGTTCAGCAATACCCTGGACCCCGGGCTGGCAAAATACGACTATCTCAACACCTGTGTACACGAAATGGGACACGTCCTCGGACTCGACCACTCGGATATCGATGAAGCCACCATGTATGCCACGGCAGCCACGGCGGACCTCTCCAAACGAGACCTGGCCACCGACGACATCAACGGCATCCGCTACCTGTACCGAGCGGGCATGCCCTCCGAAGAAGATGAGCTGGGATGTGGTGGGGTCGCGATGGCCTCCTCCGTATCCGCAGGCGCGTTGAGACATCTTCCAAATCCACTCTCTCGTCCCGGAGCCGATGACCTTCCGCTCTGGGCCCTGCTCCTGGCACTCCCCGCCGTGTGGGTCCACTCCCGTCGGCGCTGAGACATGACGTGAGCAGCCCTCTCAAACGCTGGGCCAGCTTCCTCCGGGAACGCTGGCCTTTTTTATGCCCGCCCCCGTAAAAAATCGCTCCCTCGCTGTGACCTTTTGACACCCTCCTCATCTTGAATAGTGTACTTAATCCCAAGCTCGAGGAGGTTGTTTTATGCGCACGGTAATGATGTCTCTGCTGGCTTCCATGCTCTTTGTTGTACCCACTCTTCAAACAGAAGCAGCGCCCAAAGTCCAAGCCACTCCCCAGGTTGTATCATACGTAGACTTAAATCGTTATGTCGGCCTCTGGTATGAGATCGCCTCCAATCCAACCGCCTTTGAGGTCGGCTGCGTCGGCACCACCGCAGAATATACCGCTCGCCCCGATGGGCTCATTGATGTCGAAAATCGATGTTATATCCGTCGCATTGGAGGCCGTGAGCGCATCGCCAGTGGTGCCGCTGCTGTGGTCGATACCGCGAGCAATGCAAAGCTCAATGTCTCCTTCAGCGGGACAGATCCTTCAACCACCGGTGTTGGAAACTATTGGGTGATCGACCTCGACAGAAACTATGGATATGCCGCCGTCGGAGATCCCAGCGGAAGTTATCTGTGGATTCTCAGCCGCACACCCACGATGGATCAGAATACCTATAATGGAATCATTTCTCGCTTAAATGCGCAGGGTTATGATACCAGCAAGCTCAAGCAGACCGTGCAAGAGTAAGACAGGCAGGACTTAAATCGGCACACACACTTTAAGGCGTACATCCGCATAGATGCACGCGCCCCCACGCGCCCCCACGCGCGCTCACATACACGCATTCACGCGCATATGCATGCGCTCACACCCGCATACATACGCATACACACATACGGACGAGACTTCATCGAAGCTCGTCCGTTTTACTTTCTTCACGCCGCCATATAGGCAAGCTGCCTCTCCAAGTGATGGATGGCAGAACGTCCCATCGCCAGCACCGCCTCCACCGCACTGCCCCCAATATGAGGAGTACAGATCAAGCTCGGGAGCGCCAACAGCTCCGCATCCACCACCGGCTCTTCTTCATATACATCCAGGGCCGCCCCTGCCAGCTTCTTCTGCTTCAGCGCCTGCTTGAGTGCTTCCGCATCCACCAGGGCTCCCCGCGCTGTGTTGATCAGAAACGCATCAGATCTAAACATCGAGAGGGTCTCCGCATTGATCATGTGATGCGTCTGAGCCGTCAATGGAACATGCAGCGTCACCACCTGAGCCGTGCGGAAGATCTCCTCTTTACTGGCCGGGATCAGGTTCATACCCCGATAAAAGTCATCCGGTGGCAGGATATCATTGGCCAGCAGTCTACAGTTAAACGGCTTGAGGAGCTGCGCCAAGTCTCGCCCAATATATCCCACCCCAATGATGCCCACCGTCTTTCCAGTGAGCTCAAATCCACCCGACTTATTCCACGTTCCGTTGTGAAGCTGTCGCGATGCGAAGTACAGATTCCGAGTCAATCCAATCATCAAACTCAAGGCCATCTCGGAGACCGAGCGGCGATTGACACCCCCCGTCCAGCCAACCGCAATGCCTCGACGCGCACAGGCATCCTGGTCGATGTTGTCCAGCCCCACGCCAAACTTGGAGACCATACGCAGGCGAGGAAGCTGCGCCAAGATCCCTTCGGAGATCGGCTCCAAGCCAATGATGGCAGCGTCCGCATCAGAGAGCCATGCCACCAGTGCTTCGCCCTCCAGCTTCAGCCCCTTGTCGTTGAACTGTGCTTGAGGGAAACGCGCCAGCAGCTCCGCCCTCAGCGTGACATTCTTGGAGAACGAAGGAGAGGTTACTTTGATGGTCAGTCCGCTCATATCCAGCTCCTGCATCTGAAGGTTCCTTCAGCAGCCGCATCCCATTCCATGAGGGCTCAGGCGTTCAGCAGCGCCCGCGCTTTTTCCGTGAGAGAGTTGACATCCAATCCACACAACTTGAGCAAGTGTGCCCGCGTTCCATTCTCAAAGAAGTAGTGATCTGGCATGCCCACCCGCGTCACCGGCATCAGATGTCCCACGTCGTGGAGTCCCTCCAAAACCGCACTGCCAAAGCCTCCGTAGAGGAAGTGTTCCTCCACCGTCATCACCCGCTCATAACGCGAGAGAATCTTGACAAGTACCTCCGCATTGAGGGGCTTCAGCCGGAAGAGATCAATGACCCCCACCGAATGACCTTGCTCCGCCAGCCGTGTTGCCACCTCCAGACAGCGGTGCAACATGTAGCCACAGGAGATCAGACACAGTCGTGTCCCCTGTCGAAGCTCCGCACAGCCATCGTCGATCACATCTTGAAAACGTCCGTGATAGAGGTCGGGCAGCGCAGGCCGCTCCAAGCGGATATAGCGGAGGGCCGGTTTCTTCAGCGCCAAGTGTGCCAACGCGACCGTCGCTTCTGCATCTCCCGGCGTCCACAGCTCCAATCCTGCCAGCGCACGCATGGCCGACATATCTTCTGTCGTGTAGTGTGTGGGCCCCGCATCGTCATATCCCATGCCCACACCCACGCCGATCAGCGTCACCGGCTGACGATGGAGTGCCACCGCACACTTGGTCTGCTCGTAACAACGGGCCGTGGCAAAACAGGCCATCGCATAGGTGAAGACCTTCTTACCGGCCATCGCCAGACCCGCCGCCATGTCCATCATCTGCTGCTCAGAGATGCCCGCATGGATGAACTGAGAGGCCCGATCTACCCGAAAACGATCCAGGGCTTGAGCCCCCAGATCTGCACTGATAAACATGATGTCTCGGTCATCTTGAGCGGCATCGTAGAGCACGTCGATGAAGAGATCTCGTTGAAGCCCAGGTGCGCTTGCCATAACGCGATTGCCTCATGAATGAATGGGATTAACCAGCAGCTCTTGCCGCATCTGCTCAAACTGTGCTTCAGTCGGGATCTTATTGTGCCAGCCCGACTTATGCTCCATAAACGAGATGCCTTTGCCTTTCACCGTGTTTGCGATGATGGCCAGAGGCTTTCCATCGGTTTTGCCCAAGTGAGAGAAGGCCCGCAGCAAGTCGGTGTGAGCATGTCCATCACAAGAGACGGCGTGCCAGCCAAAGGCTCTAAACTTGGCCTCCACGTCCCCCAGCTCCACCAGCTTTTCGGTCTCCCCCATGATGCAGAGGCCGTTTCGGTCTACAATCGCCACCAGGTTATCCAGGCGTTGATGCGCGGCAAAGATGGCGGTTTCCCAGATGGAGCCTTCGTAAAGTTCACCGTCTCCCAGCAAGATGAAGGCCCGATTGGAGCGTCCTTCACTGCGGGCTGCCAGACACCATCCAGTCGCCACGCCCAGCGCATGACCCAATGAGCCTGAGCTGCACTCGATGCCCGGAATGCTGGGATCGGGATACATACGCAGGATGCCATCTGCTTTGGTGAACTTGTTGAGCTCTTCTGGTGAATAATATCCCAGGTCTGCCAAGATGGGATACGCCGCCATGCCCGCATGACCTTTACTCACCACCACCCGGTCTCGGCCTTCCCAGCGGGGATTGCCATGCTGGTATTGAAGCACACCTCCGTAATAGAGAGAGACCAAAATTTCGGTACAGGAGTAGCTCGACGGGAGATGTCCCTTTCGACTGCGGGCCACCAGCTCCAGCAGACTCTGTCGTAGCCACTGCGATTTTTGAATGAGGGGTTGAACGTCGTGGTTCACCGCCAGCCTCCACAGGGATCCATGAGATTAAGCTCAGGCCGCCTTCCGCTGCTCGATCAGCTTACGCCGCAGCGGAACTGCCACCATCCGGTTGATGTGATCGACCACGTCTTGGCCAAACTTCTCCCGGACCATGTTCAAATAACGAGGATTCGTAAAGTACGTGTTAAACGCATTGTCGCGGAACTCGAGGATCTCATCGGCACGGCACCAGTCGTTGCTCAGCGGCAGACTCTCATACCCATGCTGAGAGAAGTGATGCCAACGTGCGGGGAGCACCTTCTGCTCAGACACCGCACTGCGATAGAGCGCCGAGCCGGGATATGCCATCGCCGAGTAGAAGTTTGCAAATTCGCAGTTCAGCTCAATGGCCAGGTCGAGGGTCTCTTGCATATGGGCCACAGAGTCGTCCGGCAGACCAAAGATGTAATTGCCGATGATGTAGATGCCAGCCGCCTGGATGCGTCGGACGGTCTCGATGATCTCTTCATTGCCATACTTTTTGTGCGCACCATCTCTGACGTGTTTGCTGGCGCTCTCGATGCCCAGACAGAGCCAGTTAAAGCCCGCTGCTTTGAGCTTCTCCAAGAAGTCATCTTGCACCGTATCCACCCGAGCATAGGCCCAGATGTTGACTTTATAGGGCCGTGAGATCAGCAGGTCGCAGATGCCCATCACATGCTGGCGGTTGAGCACAAACATTTCATCGACAAACTTGATATTCTTGACCCCATAATCATAGACCAGTCGGTCGATCTCCGCGATCACGGTCTCGGGCTTCCACATGCGATACGATGGTTTGCCGAAGGGGGCATTGATGCAGCAGAAGGAGCACTTATAAGGACAGCCCAGGGTGGTATGAATGGATGCATAAGGCGCTCGTTCGTGGATGTGCGCGAAGCTGTGCCAGTTGTGCGCACGATAGCGGCTCATGTCGAGCAGATCCCAGGCGATGCCCGGCATCTCGGTGTCGAGATCCTTGATCAACCCTTCCGCAGCGGTGGGACGATGAATGACGTCACCTTCGCGCCACCACAGGCTTGGAATGGCAGAGAAGTCACGAGTCCCTTGTTTGATGGCTTCGCAGGTCTTGTGGATGGTGATGGGGCCTTCGAGATCACACACAAAATCGACGGCTTCTTCGGTGATGGTGCGTTCGGGAAGGGCCGCCGGATGAGTCCCGGTCATCAACACCTTGAGCTCAGGGCGGGCTTCTTTGAGAAGCTGGGCGATCTCTCCCGCAGCGGTCATGTTTTGAGTGGAGGCGGAGGGCTGATATCCATACACGGCGAGGGTGATGAGCGTGGGTTCAAACTCCAACAGTGCCAGCTCCGCCACTTCACGCGCATTCATGCCCAGCGCCGGTGCGTCCAAGATGGCCACGTTCAGCCCCTTGAGCTGGAGATACCGCGCAAAGAGACCCGCAAAGGCGGGGGGCTCGATGGCGCAGAACTCATCCCCCAAGCCCTGATAGATCTCTTTTCGATTGCCCGGATTGATAAAGAGGACATCCACTGTGCGCTTCATGCATATACTCCGCTGACAGGTTCTAATCGAGAAGCTGAAGCTCTCAAGCTGGGACAAGTTTTGTGCCAGCTTGAAGGACACTTGACGTTCCGGCGTCCTCACCGCATCCTGCGTGAGAGGTCATGCGCGTGTGTGCGTATGAGGTGCCCTCAAACCTTTGTCTATGCAGTCAGATGTTGATGCCAATTTTGAGCGCACGAAACATCTTTCTCCATCGGAAGGTGAGCTCGGAGCCCTTCTCGGGCATGCTCCCACCCACTCCGCACCCCTTCGCCTGGCCCAAGAACACGGGCGGCGTCAAGGGCTTGACGCTCACGGCTGGCCCTTTGACGGCTTACCTTCCTGAGAGAGACTGCACAGGGGTACTTGTCGGAGCTTTTTGCTCATTCCACAATAAAAGTGGCCGGGGGAGCCTCATGACGTCGCAAAATCTCCGGTGCGATTGGTAGGCCAGTGCTTCTCACCCGGCTTAGTTTGGGGCATAATCTCATCTGTTTTGAAAGAGAACGGTGAGCGGCAGACATGGGGTCCGCCGAGCCCTTCCACTCGACCCAGAGAGTGTATCCATGAACGAGCTGAGCTACTTTTTGGAGCAGATGGCCCACCTAAGCGCCTCCGATCTCTTCATCACCGAAGATCGAGTGCCCTATTTCCGCGTTCATGGCAATGTGGCATCGGCGGGTGGTTCAGCGGTCTCCCGCTCCGTCTTACAAGCGTTTATGCAGGCCACCTTACGTCCGAACCAGCTCCTCCAGTTGGAGCAGGATGGAGACCTTGACATCGGCTATGCGGATGCCAAGCTCGGACGATTTCGGCTCAACTTTCACCACAAGCGGGGTGGGTTGGGTTTGGTGGTTCGGAAAGTACCCAGCGGACAGGTGAGCCTCGAGAGCCTGGGCCTGCCTGCCAGCGTGAAGGAGCTCACCGCCTTCAACCGAGGGCTGATCTTGGTGACGGGCAGTACGGGCTCGGGCAAGGCTACCACCCTGGCGGCCTTCATCCATCACATCAACAATACCTTGCCGCGCCATATCGTCACCATCGAAGACCCCATCGAGTTTGCCCACGAAGACCTCCGCTCGTTGATCACGCAGCGAGAGATTGGCAGTGATACCCGCTCCTTTGAGTCTGCCCTTCGCCACGTCCTGCGCGAGAGTCCCGATGTGATTCTCATCGGAGAGATGCGCGATGCGGAGACCATGAACGTGGCGCTGTCGGCTTCGCTGACGGGCCATTTGGTGCTGTCCACGGTGCATACCATCAACGCCACTCAGACCTTGCAGCGGATCCTGTCGTATTATCCAGAGCATGTGCGGGCTCAGGTGGCCAACGACCTGGCGATGGCGCTGGAGGCCATCGTCGCTCAGCGTCTGGTGCCCAAAGCGGATGGCACGGGGCGAGCCCTCGCCTGTGAGGTGCTGTTGATGACGCCTCCGGTGCGTAAGCTGGTGCGTGAGCAGCGATTTGATGAGCTCGAAGACCTGATGAACAACTCAGAAGGCATGCAGAGCTTCAACCGAGCCCTGGTCCGCTTGTATGAGTCCAAGCAGATCGCGCTGGAGACCGGCGCCGCATATGCCAGCAACGGCGAAGAGTTCCGCATGATGGCCAAAGGGCTGGAGCGCGGCTCGGCGGCTTTTATGGCGGAGCACGAAGGGCTGGGGTCGGTGGGGGCGCTGGATATGAAGCAGCTCTTGCAGGTGGCGCTTCATTACAACGCCAGTGACGTACATCTGACGGTGGGGATTCCCCCCATGCTCCGGGTGCATGGCCGATTGGGACCCCTCGGAAAAGAACGCCTCAACAACGTGGACATTCGCCGCATGCTCTTCAGCTTGCTCAGCCATGCGCAACGCGAGAAGTTTGAGCTGGAGCGGGAGCTGGACTTTGCCGTCACCTTGAGCCAACAGCATCGGTTCCGTATTAATGCACACTATCAGCGTAACACGGTGGCAGTGGCCATGCGCTTGATTCCCAACAGTCTCCCGGATCTCGGAAGTCTGGGCCTGCCACCGGTGCTCAAGGACCTGGCGCTCAAGCCGCATGGTCTGCTGCTGGTGACCGGTCCCACGGGCTCCGGAAAATCGACCACCCTGGCGGCGATGGTGGATCAGATCAACCATACGCGCAACTGCCACATCATCACGGTGGAAGATCCCATCGAGTTTTTCCATACTAACAAAACCGCAACCGTCGAACAGCGTGAGGTGGGCGCAGATACCCTCTCTTTTGCATCGGCCCTCAAGTACATTCTCCGGCAAGATCCCGATGTGATCTTGGTCGGTGAGATGCGAGATATGGAGACCATCAGCGCAGCCCTCACCGCTGCGGAGACCGGTCACTTGGTGATGGCCACCCTCCACACCAACGATGCCCCCCAGAGCATCGACCGCATCATCGATGTGTTTCCGCCTCATCAGCAGCCGCAGGTGCGCTCGCAGCTCGCCTCGTGTCTGCTGGGGGTGCTGGCTCAGCGGCTCCTGGTGCGCTCAGACAATAAAGGACGGGTGCCTGCCTTTGAGCTGCTCCTGGGGACTTCGGCGGTGCGCGCCTCGATTCGCGACGGGAAGGTGCATCAGCTCGTGAGCATCATGGAGACCTCCCGCAAAGAAGGCATGCTCACCATCGACCGCTGCCTGATCGAGCTGGTCAGAGGCGGCAAGGTCTCCTTTGAAGAGGCCATCCGCTACGCGCGTGTGCCCACCGCGCTGCAAGAAGTCGCCAGTATGGTCCCCGTCAACCCCGCTCGGCGCTGAGACCGGTGGACAGCTCAGCACCTCGCTCGAGCCTCATTTTCCTGCTGCACACGCGAAAGGTGCATCTCTTGCGCAACTCCGGCATCTGAGACATCTTAGACACCTTAGACATCTTAGACACCCACGCATCGCAAGGAGTCACCCATGCCATTTGCCGACGAAGTTCTGACGCAGCTCCGCCGCGAGGTGGAGGCTCATCCTACCCTTCACCATCCGTTTCTCAAACGCAGCGCCGCTTGGCCCTGGAACCGCGAGGACTATAAGATCTTAAGCCTCCAGCATTATCCGCTGGTGGGCCTCTTTACGTGGTATATGGGGCGGCTCAAAGAACGTGCGCCTCACGCGCAGGCGCGACGCTGGCTCGAGCGGGTACTGGTAGACGAATACGGCGAACAACAAGCAGGGCAGGACCATGCTTCTCTCTATCGCGAATTTATGACAAGCTGTGGTGTTGGCCCCGGAGAGGAAGATCTGGTGGTGCTCGACCGACGAGTGGTCCAGTTCGTGCGCGAACATGCCCGGATGGTGACTCAAGAACCTTTTCTGGTAGGGCTCGGCGCGCTGGGTCCAGGACATGAATGGTCCATTCCCACCATGTTTGGATATCTCCTGGAAGGGCTCGAGCGCACCTTCACGCCCGAGGAAATCCACTACTTCACGCTGCACGTCCAGCAAGATCAGGATCATGGGGCCTGGCTGGAGGAAGCCTTGCGGGAGATCATCCAAACCCCCGAGCATGCTGCACAAGTCCGACGAGGCACCTTACTCAGCCTCGAGGCGCGCGCACGCTTCTGGGAAGGGGTGCAGGAGCGGGTGGTGCTGTGGCGTCAGCCTCCCACGGGTCAAGCGATGCTGGATACCGTGCGCAGTCTGGTGGCCCATCGCCGGTCTCTCCCGGTGCTGGGCACGCGAATTCCCTCCAGTCTGGAGATCGCCCATCGGCCTCAGCTCCGCGCATGGCTGGGCGTGCGCTGACTCACCGCGACAGACAGCCAATGAGCTGCTCGCGATACGAGACGGTACACTGAAGCTCTTGCCGCTCTTGGAGCTCGATGCGGCGCACAATCGGAGCATTCCCCGGAAATTGTACCTCCAGCCGATGTTCACCGGGCACGAGGTTGGCGCGCATCGTGCCTCGAAACGAGCCTGCGGCATGTCCATCCAGGCGTACTTCTCCATCTTCTGGTGCATCTTTAAAAATCAGCAACAACACACTCCGTCCTTCCGGCGGAGGTGGTGGCATCAAGGCCCCACTCTGTTGAAGGACACGCGACGGCATCACAGCATCTGAAGCAGAAGCTGAGGCCCTCCCCTCCACGAGCCCGTCGGAGCTGCCGGAAGAGGATGCTGCACCTTCGCTCGAGGCTCGCTCGGGAGGGGGCGTTCGTCGCACCACACCCACCGACGTGGTGACTGCTGAGCCGGGAGCTGCTGACGTGGTGACGGCTGCGGCGGGAGCTGCCGACGTGGGAGCTGCTGACGCGGGCTTATTTCCACTCGACGACACCGATGAGGACGGGAGCCCCAAGCTCCGGGAGGCTGTTTCTTTGCCGCTCTTTTCTGCTCCGACTCGCTTGGAGGCTTTGTCGGTGGTTTTTCCGGCTGCATCTGCTGCGATGGGCTGGGGTTCGGAGGTTCTCCAGCGATTTCGGGTCACAAACAGCAGCATGGTGAGCAGGAGGCATCGCTGCACCGGCATACAACAGACGCATGGAGCGGCGAGCTGCGGGTCGAGTGAGCCTCGAAGTCAACACCCCCGAGGACTGCGGCGCGGAGACCGGTAGAACCTGCGACGCAACTTGCACCGGAACCGGCGGCGGAGCCACCACACGCTCGAGTGACGTGCTCAAGGCGGGCGCAAGGTCTTGATGAGGCTGCGCTGGAGACACTCCCACCGGAGCTCGAGCTGCGGGGCCGAGTCCTGCGGGGCTGAGCTCGACGGTCTGGCTTTCGGTGTCTGCTCCAATGCGCAGGTTTTGCAGCCAGAAGTCTTGAGCGGAGCGGCGCTCGGTCGTGGCCTCTGGTTCGGGTGAGTGCAGAGGCTCGGGGGCGCTGGGGGTCAGCCGTCTGAGCTCGGAGCCGCTGCGGAGCCGCTCTTCGGAGGCTGACTTTTCGAGGGCGGACTTTTCGCGGGCGGGGCCTGAGACGTTCGGTTGGGGCACGCTCGGCGCAGGGGCAAGGCCCGGATCGGTGGGGACTTCTTCGACGGGCTTAAGCTGCCGCATGGAAGGTGGAGGCCGAAGACCTGCTGGAGGGGGGACCGTCTTATCGGCGGTGGCGTCGAGGGCGGACACCACGGCCTCGTGTGTACGCGCAGGCGCAGGCGCGCGAGCGGATGCAGGCGCAGGAGCTGCCACGGACGCCGGAGGTGCCACGGACGCCGGAGGTGCCGCAGGTGAGGCTGGCGCAGCATTTTTTTCGGGTGTGGCTTGGTGGCTCAACCCGGGGGCCCAGCGGAGGGGGGTGAGTTGGCTGCTGCTGTTTCAGTCGAAGCCGCCGTCTTCCATCCAGTCGTGGAGGGAGGGTCCAGACATGAGCACGGGGCGCAGGCTCTGAACGGCTCTGAGCATCTCTTGGGCGCTGGAGAAACGAGCAGCGGGGTCTCGGGCCAGTCCTTTGCGCAGGAAGGGCACGAGCTCGGCCCGCTCGGGATCACGCTCGAGGGCGCGGAGGGGCGTCTCATACTGAGCGGTCTTAATTTGCTCTTGCAGGATGAGGGCGGGAAGGCTGCGGTCTTGGAGGTAGTTGAGGGTGAGCAGCTCGTAGGTCATGGCGGCGATGGCGAACAGATCGGCACGCTGGTCGAGCTGTCGTAATCCCTGGGCTTGTTCGGGGGCCATGTAGGTGAGGGTGCCTTTGACCATGCCGGTGTGTTCGGTGTCTTCGCTGGAGAGTTTCGCGCGTGCGACGCCGAAGTCGGCGATCTTGATGGCACCGTTTTTGCCAATCAAGACGTTGGAGGGCTTCAGGTCGCGATGAACGAGCTGGAGAGGCTGGCCATCGTCGTCGGTGGCTTGATGGGCGGAGGCCAGGCCCTGAAGCATGGCTTGCACCAGCTCTCCCACGGCGGTTAAAGAAAGGGGGGCTTCTTGAGCCATCGCGTGATTTAAGATGTGCTTGAGGGTGCAGCCTTCGACGTACTCCATCACCAAAAAGAGGCAGCCTTGTGCTTCGCGGAAGTCGAGGGTCGAGATCAGGTTGGGATGTGAGAGGTATCCTCCGAGGCGGGCTTCTTTGGTGAACCAGCGGATGAACTCTTCTCGATGGCTGAGGTGTGCGTGAATGACTTTGAGGGCCACCCGTCGGCGAAAGTCTCGATGGCCTTCGAGCCGTGCCAAGTAGACGGTCGCCATGCCACCTTCGCCTAAGATGCCTTGCAGGCGATACTTATCAAAATAGTAGTCCATGCGTCACTTCTCGGTTAAAGCAAGCGGAGGGATGATGAAGACTTGACCCGCCGAGGGGAGCGCGTCCCGTTTTGAGACCCAACAGGGTTTAGAGTCTGAAGGGGATGGGACTGGCTGTCAATATTTTCTCCAGAATTCGTCAAGGCACATGGTGCTCCGGCTCCACCAGAGTGGGGTGAACAGGGTCTGGCGCGGCTGGCGGACCTGGGTCTTGAGCGGTGCTTGAGCCCGCCGTCATCCGTGGCATGGATGGCGGAGGCGCATGGCGAACGGTGCGGTTCAGATCTCGAAGCCGTCGGAGCCTGCGGGGGTGAGGCGTTTGCGTAAGGCGGCCAGTGCTTCGAGTTTCTTCTGACGTTCGGCCAGGTCGAGACGCCATGTCACGGTTTGGGCGTGGCGCTCGACGAGCAAGACATCTCCTTCTTGAGCGTCTTGGGGGAGCAGCTCGCGGGGGACGGTGCCGAGACCTTCGCAGACGGCAGCACCTTCTTCAAAGCGGTCGATGACAAAACGCATGGTGATATACCTTCTTATGTAAATGAGATTTTGCCAATTCTGCTATCGGAGAGCAGGGCTGGTGGTTATGATAACCCGTCGGATGACGCGCTGCTCTTCAATCTCGTGAGGCCCTTGCATGAAATCAGTGACGGGTAAGGATCCTGCTGGGCCGGATGGGGATGGTTCACGTCCAGGAGGGCCGACTTCTGAGCCCTTGTTGTCATCGTCCAGTCGTTTGATTGTGTGCAGTGAGGTGATGCAGTCGCTGCTCTCGCGCTTGCCGCCGATTGCGCGCTCGAGTGTGCCGGTGCTGATCACCGGGGAGTCGGGCACGGGCAAGGAGCTGATCGCACGCGAGCTCCACCGGCTCAGCTTGCGGGAGGGTCAACCCTTTGTGGCCATCAACTGCGGTGCATTTCCCGAGCAGCTTCTCGAGAGTGAGCTGTTTGGCTATAAACGTGGGGCGTTTACGGGGGCTCAGCGAGACCGGCAAGGGGTGGCGATGGAGGCTCACGGGGGCACGCTCTTCATGGATGAGGTGGGGGAGACCTCCCTTCCACTTCAGGTCAAGCTGCTGCGTTTTCTCCAGGAGGGGGAAATCCGCCCTCTGGGAGACGATAAAAGTGTGCGGGTGGATGTGCGCATCGTCGCGGCCACCAATCGAGAGCTGCCTCAGCTCATCGGCCAGGGCCGCTTTCGAGAGGATCTCTACTATCGGCTGAATGTGATTCCGCTGCACCTGCCGCCTTTGCGGGAACGGCGAGAGGATATCATGCCCCTGGCGACTCACTTTCTCCGCCGATGTGGGGCGGAGCTGGGACGCTCGCTGCGTTTTTCAGAGGATGCACTGGAGGCGCTCCAGGCATACGCTTGGCCCGGAAATGTGCGTGAGCTGGAAAACAAGGTGCGAGCGCTCTCTGTGGTCACGGCGGAGGAGCTGATCCGACGCCACGACCTCGGGCTACCCCATCAAGAGGGTGTCCCCGTCCAAGAAGAAGGGCTGCTCTCATTTCAGAAGGCCAAAGAGCTGGCGGTCACACGTTTCGAGCGGGGATATCTGGAGGCGCTGCTCACACGGTGCCAAGGCTCTCCGACACGCGCAGCTCAAGAGGCAGGGCTGGATCGCAAGAACCTCTGGCGCCTGCTGAAGAAACATCAGCTTGATGTGGGGAAGTTTCGAGGCTAACACGAGGGGCCGAGAACCCAGTGCCATATGCCTGAGCGACTTGACACACACACAGCTCACGCAGGGCAAGAGCGGATATGCGCCTCCACCCCCATTCGTCAGCATGGACGAGACAAACACTCAATCTTTAATACGCTGCGCAAGCTGAGCCCTCAGCCATGCCAGCTCATCGGCCATTCTCGCACGTTCGGCTTGTTCGGCGTTGAGCTTTTCCGATAAGGCGAGAATGGCCGATGAGCTGGCATGGCTGAGGGCTCAGCTTGCGCAGCGTATTAAAGATTGAGTGTTTGTCTCGTCCATGCTGACGAATGGGGGTGGAGGCGC
>JBJTQF010000014.1:0-4138 GCA_046075485.1 Myxococcota bacterium
TCGTCAAAGGAAGCAGGACGTGTCGTTCGACTGCCATCCGAGGCGGAGTGGGAATACGCAGCGCGGGGGAAAGAGGGAAGGGCCTATCCCTGGGGCAAAGAGAAGCCGACGGCGGAGCGGGCGAACTACGATCAGACTGGCATCCGCCAGACCTCACCGGTAGGAGCTTTTCCGCTTGGGGCCACACCGGAAGGGGTATACGACATGGCGGGAAATGTGTGGGAGTGGTGCGGGGATTGGTATGGAGGATATCCATCCGGCACACAAATCGATCCGTCAGGTTTTACAACTGGCTCCTACCGGGTGCTGCGGGGCGGTTCCTGGTTCATCGATGCGTCGTCTTTCCTCCGGGGGGCCGTCCGGTACTGGTTCGGGCCCTCGGACCGGGACAACGACGTGGGCTTTCGTGTCGTCTGGTCCGCTTCCCGTGGCGCGGCGCTGTGATCTGACATATACACTATACTATATTACTGCACCTTCGAGCGACAAGTCCCCGGGTTGTGTCGCCAGACGACACATTCCCCTCCGCCCCAACTTTTCCGCACAATTTGACTTTAAGTGATCAACCCATGATGCTATCATATTATTTAAAATATCTTTTCCAGAAAAAGAGTGATCCCTTTATTCTTCCCCATGAGTGACAATCGAGCGACACTCACTTCCGCTGAGCGACACTCACTTCCGCTGAGCGACACGGATTGTCGCTCGTTTTGTCGCTCAATCGACGAAAGTATGTCGCTCAGACGACAACGACTGTCGCTCAATGGACACGTCGTCAAAGACCAAAATCCAGGAGTCTCGGCATGGAACTGACCGTCATGGAAGCGGCTGCCACCCTCGGCAAGTCACCCCGCGCGATTCGATATCTCATCAGCAGCGGTCAGCTCAAGGCCCGTCTTGTCGGACGTCAGTGGATGATCCGTCGCGACTGCCTGCCCTCTGATCCGGCTCAGCTCGCTCAGACTCAGGCCCGACGCGCCCGCATCCAGCAGGTGGTCGACAACGCTCTCCACTCCGCACCGCTCGGCCCGGGACATCCGCGCTCAGCCCCTCTGGGAAAGCGCAGCCCGGCTTCCCAGCCCCCTCACGCCGATGGACAGACCACGACCCGCTCAGATACCCGGCAGAGGAGGTCATCAGCGTTCACCCTGGCCCGACTTCAGCTCTTTGCGACGGCACTGGAGCTTTACGAAGTGTTGTCATCCCCACCTCCGGCCTCGAGCCCGCCTGGAATACCGCCTCATGCCCGGCTGCCTGAGCCCGCCCTGGCCATGCTGGAGGGGCTGCGAGCCCTGAGCATCGGCTACTACCAGTTCGACCGGGGACTAAAGCGGGAAGCTTACTTGCGAGCGCGAGTGTGCTTCGCCCGGGTGGCCTCCGACCTGCTCACCCTGGAAGGCTCGGAAGGACTACGACGCTTCAATCAGGTGTGTGCGGCTGAGACGGGGAGCCGACCTGCCGCCGACGCCCTCTCCTGGTCACTTCAGGCCCTACAGCGTCTGGAGGGGGAGGTGTTGCCTGGATTGGCGCGGCTGCTGCGTCGGCTGGAACGCCGGAGCGGACAGGAGGGGGTGACACTATGAAGCGCTCCCAGGCCCCCATCTATGTGAAGTGTTTTGACCTGACCCTCTGGCTCCTGGAGCGCTCGGACGGCTTTTCCGGCAGCGCCTCGGCCCTGTTCCTGCGGGACCGACTGCAACATCAGGCCCTGGAGACCCTGGAGCTGTTGTCTCAGGCCCTCCAGTTCCGAGGTCAGCGGCTGGAGCGGCTGGAGCGGGCCAACGCGCTGGTGATGGCTCTGCGCATTGGGCTGCGGCTGGCCGAGGCTCGGAAGCTGCTGGAGCCGCGTCAGCTCCGTTACGCCATGGAGCAGCTTGACGGGGTGGGCAACATGCTGGGTGGGTGGCTGCGTTCGGAGTCGCCCGTGCGAGACGCCACTTTCGACCGAGTTCTGGACCATGAGATGAACCATGAGACTTCGCCCCGTCCGGGGTGATGAGGGGGAGACCACACTGGCTCCAACCGGGTGCTGCGGGGCGGTTCCTGGAACAACGATGCGTCGAACCTCCGGGGGGCCAACCGGAACAGGAACAGGCCCTCGAACCGGAACAACAACGTGGGCTTTCGTGTCGTCTGGTCCGCTTCCCGTGGCGCGACACGCGGGACTTTCTGGGAGAGCCGGGGAAGAGATGAGCCCCTTCCTCTGTCGGCGGAGAGTCTGCGTGAAGGTCTTCTCCTGAGCTGCCGGGGCACCGGTGGCTTCAACCTAGCCCGCCCGTTCCAGTCCGTCGACCGCAGCCTGCTGTGGAAGACCTACCGTCCGGGCGGGCTTTTTTTTCCGGAGGCGCTCTCTGTGAAGACCTATCGGGGACGCTTTGCCCAGGTATGTGATGCGGACAACCTGCGTCGGGCCTGTGAGGCTGCCGCGAGGGGCAAGCGTCATCAACCGGAGGTGGCGGGTTTCCTCTTTCACCGGGACTGGCGGCTGCGGCGGCTGCAAATGCTGCTTCAGACTCAGGTGTATCGTCCGCTCCCCGGTCGTCTACAGCTCATCCGGGATCCCAAGCCTCGGGCCATTGTCATCACTCCGTTTGAGAATCGGGTGGTACAACATGCCCTCTGCGACGTGCTGGAGCCCCTGCTCAGTCGGCACTACATCCACGACACCTACGCCTGCCTGAAGGGGCGGGGCACTCACCGGGCGGTGTTGCGGCTCAAGCACTTCATGCAAACCCACCGTTATGTGCTACAGCTTGACCTGAAGAAGTATTTTCTCTCCATTCCGAGGGAGCGGCTGATGCAGACCCTTGAGCGCCAGGTGCCCGATGCGCCGCTGCTGGCCCTCATCCGGCGGATCATCGAGCAGCAACCCTGGCTTTACGACGATGCGTCGGTGCGGCTTCACCTGGGAGATCCGGCGTTTCAGTCGGCGCCGGGCTGTGGACTGGCGATCGGACACCTCACCTCGCAGGTGTTTAGCAATTTTTACCTCAACAGCCTGGACCATTTTATCAAGCGAGAGCTGAAGATAGGGGGATATATCCGTTATATGGATGACCTTACGGTTTTGGGCAACTCCCGCGCTCAGCTTCACCAGTGGACCCGAGAGATCCGGGCGTTTGTGACGGAACGGCTCGGCTTGAGGCTCAACGAGCAGCGCATTCGGATTCACCCCTGCACGGCAAAGGTGCTCTTTCTGGGTTATCGTGTGGGACGGGAGGGGATTGGACCAGGTAAGCGTCTGCTGGGTCGGCTGCGACGGCTGGTACAGAGGAGTGTGTGGAGACCGCTGAGCCCACACCGCCTGCTCCGGTTGAAGCACTCCCTGACCGCGTATCGGGGCCTGCTTCTGCCGGTGTAGGGCGGAGCCACGGCGTCGAACGTCCTTCGATGTGTCGCTCAATCGACAAGACGTGTCGCTCGATGTGTCGCTCAATCGACAAGATGTGTCGCTCGATGTGTCGCTCAATCGACAAGATGTGTCGCTCGATGTGTCGCTCAATCGACAATCATTGTCGCTCGATGTGTCGCTCAATCGACAATCATTGTCGCTCAATCGACGAAAGTATGTCGCTCAGTGGACAAGACGTGTCGCTCAGTGGACGAAGTCGCCGTATCTTGTCGCTACAGATTGAGCGGTGTAGGGTGGATTGGACGGTCAAAAGGCTTGATATTCACGGCACAATATACAAATTCAGGAAGGCTTGCCTGCATAAAACGGCACAATTTCGGCAGTGCAGGATTTTGTCGTCTGGCGACACAGTTCCGGGACTTGTCGCTCGACGGCGCAGTAATATAGTATAGTGTATATGCCACATTACGGAGCCGCGCCACGGGAAGCGGACCAGACGACACGAAAGCCCACGTCGCTGCCCCGGATCGAGGGCCAGTTCCTGCCCCGGATGGCCCCCCGGAGGTTCGACGCACCGTCGCCCCAGGAACCGCCCCGCAGCACCCGGTAGGAGCCAGTTAGAAAGCCTGATGGATTGATTTGTACACTGTTAGGATCCTTCCCATACCAGTCCTTGCACCACTCCCACACATTGCCTGCCATGTCCAGCGCGCCCACCCAGGAGGCGCCTTCTGGATACTGACCGACTGGGGTGGTACGGCCAACCTTGCCTTTGTAGTTGGCCCG
>JBJTQF010000015.1:0-5417 GCA_046075485.1 Myxococcota bacterium
CAGACTCAGGCGTGTGCGAGGCCCGCCACCCGCCCATGATTGAACCTCGCTTTTTTCAAAACCGATATCTCCGACGTAGTATACTCGGCCTCGAGTCTGTGATCCAGAGAGGACATCGACCACATCCATCCACCCTCACCGATGCACATCCGAGTGACGAAGCTCGTCGAGACTGTGGGCTGGATCATCCCCTCAAATCTTCCGTCGCGAGAGTACCAGCGCCGCCGCGCCCCCCTGCAACAGCGCATACAACAGCAAGACCCCCGCTGGCCATAATACACTCACCCCATCCCCCCCCGCCAACAGTCGCCTCAGCAGCTCCAGCCCACTCCCCATCGGACTCCAGAGCCTCCACGCCGGGGGCAGCTCCCCATCCACCTCCAACGGAGAAAAAACACCCCCCACCACCCCCAGCGATAAAGCCAGCGCCCCCAACGCCACACCCGCCACCTCCGCTCGACGGCTCAGCACCAACACCAAAAGCATGAGACTCAACCCCCAGACACCCAAACACACACTCAGCAGGAGCATCCCCAGGAGCTGCCACCCCAAAAATCCTCCCTCCAGCCCCACCACCCCCAGCAAGAGCACCCCCTGCACCAGCAGCACTCCCCCCATCACCCGCCCATACGCACTCAGGAGCGCCACACCCGTGAGCGGCGTACACAACAAATGCGCCCACACCCCACGCTCACGCGCCCGTACCGCCTGCCACAGCAGCCCTCCCGCCCCCAACAAAAACGTCAGCGCCAGCGCCGAACCCACCGCCCGCTCCGGCTGAAGCAACGTTCGTGTGTTCTTCGGCACCTCCCCCCCCTCAAGACGCTCCACCCCCACCTGCGCCGGCAGCCGCTGCGCCACGTTCAGCGCCTCGTTGAGCACCCAGAGCTGACGCGCCTCCCGAGCCAGCCCCGGCAACGGCTGCTGACGCTCCAGCGTCGCCACCGACACACGACTCAGCTCCACCGCTCGCAGCAGACGCTCCACCGACGTCGAGAGCAAAAGCCGCGCGTTGAGCCCCGCACGGGTGGTCTCATCCAGCCGGATTTGCAGCGTGGCCCCCTTCCCCGCCATCAAGGACTCTGTATATTGAGGAGGAATCTCCACCACCGCCGCCCACTGGCCCGCCCGGAGCGCCCGAAGAGGTGTCTCAAGCTCCGTGAGCGGCTGAAGCGTCGGACGCACCTGCTTCTGCTGCTCCAACACCCGCAGCAGGGTGGTGCTCAGCAGGTCATCCGGGTCCGGTGCCAGCAAGAGAATACGCGGACGTGGATCCCCATCATCCGCCGGTGGCGGCAATAACAGCCTCAACCCCACCAGCAGCAGGACCGGCAGCAGCAAGCTCCCCCCCACCATCAGCTTCTGCCGCAGCCACTGCGATAAAATCAGCCGCGAGAGCCGCGCGCGTTCGTTCATACCCCCTCCTGTCGCTGAAGAAGGGTACGAGCACCCAGCAGACCCAGCCCCAATCCCAGCAGACTCAGCACCAGTCCTCCGCTCAGCGAGAGCAGACGGCTCGAGAGCGCCGCATCGCCAAAGGTCTCCTGCCACAGTCGCAGGGTCCAACCTTGCGGAAACAGAAAGGTCATGCCTTCCAGAAGGGAGCGCAGGCTCGCCGGAAAACGCTCGAGCATCTGCTGACCGGCGGGACCGAGCAGTGCGCCAAACGTACCACTCAGGAGCGAAACCAACACCCAGCTTCCCACCAGCCAGCTCCCGGGCCGAGACACACGCCCCAGCAGCGGTGTCAGCGCCAGTCCAAACCCTACCCCCGCCAGCGGGGTGAGCACCCACGCCAGCAACACACCGCTGAGCGGCGTCCAAGTCAGTCTATAAAACCAGCTCGAGATCACCAGCACCACGAGCAAGCCTCCCCAGCCCATCACCGCACCCGCACCGGCTTTGCCGAGCACCCACATCAAGGGTGTCACGCTGGGGAGCTTCAGCCTCACCAGGGTGTTTTCAGTCTGCTCTTGACGAAAGCTCAGGGCAAGCTGACCCCCCAGGAGACTGGACGCCAGCACCAACACCGCCGCCATCGCCAACATCCGCTCCTGAGACCGCTGCTCAAAGGCGCTGATCGAGACCGAAGGATCTGGCCCAAGCACCTCGAGCCCCAACGTCTTGCCTTGCCGGTGGAGCTCTTCCCGCTGAGCCTCCCAGCCCGTGTGGTCCTTGACCCCTTCCGCGAGATTGGCGGTGGTGAGGCTGATTCCTTGTGCTTCTGCGCTGGACTGGAGCACGGTCAGCAGGTTCCCTCCCACCTGGAGCCGCTCGAGCAGCGGGATCAACACGGACTGGACTTCTTCGACCGCTTGAGCTCTGCCTTTCCCTGCTCTCAACAGCAAGGTCGGAGGGTTGAGCGGATCCTGCACACCTGCGGCAAATCCGGCTGGAATCACCAGCCCCACATCCGCCTGCCGATACTTCAGGGCCGCATCCACCTGGGCTTCGTCTTTGGCCAAACGTGTGCGGATGAAGGGCTCAAGCTGCTCGTCGAGTAACCCCTGGGTGAGCACCATACTCTCGTGGGTGGCCACCAGGCCGCCGTCGGGATTATCCAGGTTGAGCATGATCACCCGAACGGGCGGGAGCTTCACGCCGCGAGCGCCACCGTACTCCAGATAGAGCAGACCCAGCAGGAGCAGAGGCAGGGCCAGCAGGGTGATCGGCAAAGCACGACTGTGCAGGAGCCTGCGCAGATCACGCTGGAAGAGATAAAACACCCGTCGATCCATCGGGATTTCCTCCTGGCGGTCTTAGACCTGCTCTGCCGGAGCAGACGCCAGCTCCGTGAGGGGGTGCCCCGTCAACTGGAGAAAAAGTGCTTCCAGCCCCGGCTTATGCACCTGAAACGAGAGCACCGACACGTTTTTGATGCGCGCGACGTCGAGCAGCAACCCCAGGAGCCGCTCTGGTTTTGGCGCCAACACCTCCACATGCGGAGGGCTCGTGCCTTCGGTGAGGGTCACGCCGGTCACACCTTCGAGCCCGCGCCAACGCTCGAGGGTCTCCAGCACGGCGTCTTTGCGCCCTTCGAGGGTGAGGCTCAGACGTGCGCTGTCTCCGAGGCTGGCCAGGAGCTCATGATAAAAACCCTGGGCCAGCAGACTCCCTCGGTCGATGAGGGCGATGGTATCGGCCACTTCTCGCACTTCGTCCGGCACGGCGGAGAGCAACAGCAACGCGGTGCCTTGAGCGCGCAGGCTCTTGAGGGTGTCGAGCAGGTGACGTTTGCCTGTGCCATCCATGCCGAGGGTCGGCTCATCGAGCAGGAGCAGATGGGGCTGATGCATGATGGCCACCCCCAGGTTCAGGTGCCGCTGGAGGGTCAACGAGAGGTTCTGCGCTTGTACCTCCTGTCTCCCGAGCAGCCCGGTCAGCTTGAGCACGGTCTGGAGCCGTTGAGCCATCGCCTCGGGCTTGAGCAGATACAGGTGCCCAAAAAATTCGAGGTTTTCTTGCACCGTGAGCTCAGGATAAAACGAGAGGGTGGCGGGCACGTAGCCCAGCGATGCGCGGGCCGCTCGTCCTTGTTGCTGGAGCGAGAACCCGTGAATGGAGATCTCACCGCTGCTGGGGGGCAAGAGACCGCAGATGAGCTGGGCCAGCAGGGTCTTTCCAGCGCCTCGTGGACCTAGGAGGGCCAGGGCTTCGCCTCGCTTGAGGGTGAGGGAGATGCCTCTCAGGGGGGTCTTATCTCCCCGTTTGAAGCTCAAGCCTTCGATGCGCAGGGCATCGACACTGTGGGATGTCTGAGGAGCTGGGGGGGGAGCTGCTGCTGACATATTTCGCCTCCGCACTGCACGCTTCAGGACTGCACGCTTCTGGACTGCACGCTTCTGGACTGCACGCTTCTGGACTGCGGCTCCGAAGCTCCGTGGCGGTGGAGGGCTCCGGGTCTTCCGGGTCGGCTGCTGCTTCTAGTATAGCGCCATGCGAGGCAGAACGGAGCAGGAATGGTAGGGGGGACAGAGGAGGGATGGCATTAGGGATTTGGCTAGCGGCAGTGGTCGGTGAAGATGCCAATGACAATGCGTCCATTCGGATGTTCATCGGAGGGCAATTTGGGTGGAACATGATGAAAGTGGATGCGGCCTTCTTGGGGAGTCATTTTTGTGTGCCACCAGAAGAGAAGCGCCTCACCTCTAAAGCGGCGGGTGCGATCCTGTCGGCTCGGAGCATGACTCCGGGTGTTACCGTTTTCGGTGCTGGCGTTTACCCCCAACGCTCCAAGCTGCTCCTCAACCCCCATCCCTCCGGGGTGCTCACAGAAGAGGCGTGCGCCATGATCATTGAGCACGGCAAGATGCCGAAGTGTGAGGGCCGAATCCTGCCGAAAGTATTTCCAGCGGGAGAGCTCATCAAGAGCGGTATCTGACCACTCAAGGTCGGGGAAGCAGAGGGGACATCGCGCTGCAAACGTCTGGACATCGGCTCTTTCAAGCAGGACCGCATCACGGACAAAATCAAGGTGTTCTTGACGAGATGTCACGAAGAAGAGGAGAAGCTCGAGACCATCAACGCGCACCTCCACATGACCGGCAAAACGATGGGTGAGTGGCAGAGGCAGCAGTGCCGTCGGCTTACGCTGTCTCTGCTGAACATGAGCCCAGCAGATGGCGGGCGCAAAACACGCCGTCCCCTCCATTTCTGCCTCTCCCGACATGAGCTCTTCAGTGGGAGGGGGAGCGGTCTTATCTAAAGCCTCGCTGAGTCGCAGCAGAAGGTCTCGCTCCAGCTCTCGCTGTCCATCGTTGAGCGCATCAGATGAATAGAGAAAGTCGCAGAGTGTTTGCCCATCGTGCAGCTTTAGATAATAGAAGTCCTCCAGACGATAGACAGGCTCTCGACGCGAGCGAGCATACTCTATACGCTCCAAGAGCTGATCAATGGCACTGGCCAGAGCGGAGTCTGAGGACGGAATCTCTCCCCAGCTTGCTTCATCCAATACAAAAGAAGCACTCATGGCTTCCTCCGTTGAACGCGGGCAAGCGCAGCCAGATCACGTTGAGACTGATCAAAGAAGCCTGGAGGCCATGCAGAGAGCTGGCCAGTCTTGAGGAGCTCCATAGACTCTACGGTATTTTCTCCAGCCTGTTCATCATGAAAGAAGTGGAGGGCGACCTGCTCCGCCGGGAGGCGGGCAGTTCCGGTCGCAACGCCTCTCCGAATGCCGTTGAGAACATGATCACTATGGGGCGATTGAACACCCCCCGGAATCGTCCCCCTCTCCCCCCTGATCGTCCTCCGGATCATCATCCAAATTCACCATAAAACAGAACGGCTTGCGGAATTCCACTTTCAACTTTCTATCTATCCATTGACTGTTAGAAACGATGAATTTCAGGATTTTCTGCCGTTCCGTGCAATTCGCCATTTTATAAGCATTTTCAAGGTGTTGAAGCAGTATCACC
>JBJTQF010000016.1:0-4681 GCA_046075485.1 Myxococcota bacterium
GGGATTCCATCCCTTGACCCCGTTTTGCTTTTTTTGTTGAGGACTGCAAAGAGGGCGCTGCCATCTCTGCACTCACCCGCAAGGGATTCAATCCCTTGACCCCGTTTTGTGAGGGGGCACCCCCCAACGAGGTTAAACAGCGTACACAGCAGTCACTTCCCGATGCACACCCCTACTCGGCTCCACCGCTTGCACGCCCGCCTGAAGCACACTCGCTCCAAACGAACGCGCTCCCTCCTCCGCCCCCGTCATCGCCGCTCTCAATGCCCCAAATAACTCCCGCCCAAAACCAACCCCCTGTGCATGCTCACTCGGACTCCCCGGCACACGCTGGCGTAAACTACTCTCGTCCAGCAATACCTCCACCACCCCCCGCTCGGCATCCAGCCTCATCGGATCCCCATCCCTCACATATGCCAATAACCCCCCACTCAACGCCTCCGGTGTCACATGAATTGCCGCAGGCACCTTGCCCGACGCGCCCGACATCCGCCCGTCCGTCACCAACCCCACCCGATATCCCCGATCCTGCAACATCCCCAATGTCGGGGTGAGCTGATGCAGCTCCGGCATCCCATTCGCCCGTGGCCCCTGAAAACGCAAAACCGCAATAAAATCTCGCTCCAACCGACCCGCTTGATACGCATCCAATAACGCTTCTTGCGTCTCAAACACCAACGCCGGCGCTTCCACCACCCGATGCAAAGGCTTCACCGCCGAGACCTTGATCACCGCTCGCCCCAAATTCCCCCGCAAAATCCGCAATCCACCCTCCGACGCAAACGGACGAGACAACGGACGTAAGACCTGCTCGTCCCCCGAGCTCGCCGAAACCTCCCCCCACACCAACTCCTCGGTATGCAGTCCCTCGGTATGCAGCCCCTCGGTATGTGGTTCCTCGGTATTCAGCGTCGGAACTTGGGTATAACGCCGCAACCCAACCCCCGCCACCGTCAGCACGTCCTCGTGCAAGAACCCACCCGCCAAAAGCTCCCGGATCAAAAAGGCCATCCCACCCGCCGCCTGGAAGTGGTTGATGTCCGCCGTCCCGTTCGGATACACCCGCGCCAACAACGGAACAACCTCCGAGAGCGCCTCAAAATCATCCCAGGTCAGCACAATGCCCGCCGCCGCCGCAATCGCCACCAAGTGCAACGTGTGATTCGTTGAACCCCCCGTCGCCAATAAGCCCACCACCCCATTTAAGATCGCCCGCTCATCCACCACCGCGCCAATGGGCGTATAACTCAACCCAAAACCCGTCAGCTCCAACGCACGACGCGCCGCCGCCCTCGTGAGCGCATCCCGCAAAGGCGTGTTCGGCGAAACAAAACTCGCCCCCGGCAGATGCAACCCCATGATCTCCATCAAGAGCTGGTTAGAATTGGCCGTGCCGTAAAATGTACACGTCCCCGGTGCATGGTAACTCTGAGCCTCCGCCTCGAGCAGCTCCTCCCGCCCCACCTTGCCCTCCGCGTGCGCCTGCCGAATCCGACTCTTCTCCGGGTTGGGAAGCCCCGAAGGCATCGGCCCCGCCGGCACAAATACCACCGGCAGATGCCCAAAACTCAACGCACCCATCAGCAAACCCGGCACAATCTTGTCACACACCCCCAACAACAAGGCCGCATCAAACATGTCGTGGCTCAAGGCAATCGCCGTAGACATCGCAATCACATCTCGGCTGAGCAAGCTCAGCTCCATGCCCACCTGCCCCTGCGTGATGCCGTCACACATCGCAGGCACACCACCCGCAAACTGTGCCACCGCACCCCGGGCCAATACCTCCGCCTTGATCAACGCCGGATAACGCTCCAGCGGCTGATGCGCCGATAACATGTCGTTATATGCGGAGACAATCCCCAGATTGGCCTGCATCCCCTGCCGCAAACGCCCCTTCTCCAGCGGATCATGCGCCGCAAACCCATGCGCCAGGTTACAACACGCCAACGTCGAACGACGAGGCGTCCGCATGTCCACCCCCTCCAGCCGCGACAAATACGCCTGCCGTGTCACCCGCGAACGCTCCCGAAGACGCGCCGTCACCGCCTCGAGCACCGGATGGAGCCTCACCACTGCGCCCCGCTCCGTCACGCCCCGCTCCGTCATGCCCCGCTCCGTCACGCCCGCCTCAGCTCCATGAGCCGTCAAATCCGCCTGCGAAGCCATTATTCTCCCTCCTCATACCAGGTGCGCCCGTCTCGTTCGATCAACGCAATGGCCGATGAGGGCCCCCAAGTCCCCGCCGTATAGCCTCGGGGCATGTCTTGACGACGCTCCCACAGCTCGAGAATCGGCTCCACCCACGACCATGCTGCCTCCACCTCGTCGCGACGCATGAACAATGTGGTATTGCCACGCACGACCTCCATGAGCAGGCGCTCATACGCATCGGGATAGCGGGTCTTAAAAGCCTCCGCGAAGCTCAAGTTGAGACCCGTGGGACGCAGCCGCAGCCCTCCCGGAGAGGGATCCTTGCTCATCAAGTGCATGCGGATGCCTTCATTGGGCTGGAGTCTTACTACCAAACGGTTTGGGACGATTTCGCCAGAGTCCTTCGGAAAGATCGAGTGTGGCACGGGCCGGAACTGGATCACGATCTCCGACGTGCGCTGATAGAGCCGCTTGCCCGTGCGCAGATAAAAAGGAACACCCGCCCAACGCCAGTTTTCGACCTCCACCTTCAGCGCCACAAAGGTCTCCGTGGTGCTGTTGAGGTTCTCCTTGAGCTCGTCGAGATATCCCGGCACCGCCACGCCGTTGATGGCCCCCGCACGATATTGACCGCGCACCGTGCGTAAGATCACTTCCTCCGGGGTCATCGGCTTCAGCGCCCGCAACACCTTGAGCTTCTCGTCGCGCACACTGTCGCTGTCGAGATGAATCGGAGGCTCCATCGCCACCAGACAGAGGAGCTGGAGCAGATGGTTCTGCACCATATCCCGCAGCGCACCGGCTTTGTCGTAATAACCCGCTCGCCCCTCCAGCCCCACCGTCTCCGAGACCAGGATCTGCACATGGTCGATCCACGCCGAAGACCACAGCGGCCCAAAGATCGCATTGGCAAACCGCAGCGCGAGCAGGTTCTGCACCGTCTCCTTGCCCAGATAATGATCGATGCGGAAGATCTGCCGCTCCTCGAAGACCGCTCCGACCTCATCGCTGATGCGGCGAGCACTGGCCAAGTTGTGGCCGAGAGGCTTCTCCAGCACCACACGGCTCTCCGAAGTGACGAGCTGATGGTTCTTGAGCTGGCGAGAAATGACGCCAAACAGATCCGGCGCCGTCGCCAAATAAAACACCCGCACCCGCTGACGTCCCGGCTTCAGCGACCGGGCGAGCTCATCCCAGCCTTCATCGGTGGTGGCATTGGTGCGAATATGAAAGAGCCGACCGATAAAGCGGCGCACCACCGTCTCATCCACATCACTCGATTTCACGTAGTGCCGGAGTCCCTCCTCCGCCTTTGTGCGATAGTCCTGATCCGTCAGCGGTCCTCGGGAGACCGCAATGACGCGGGAGTCCTCCGAGATCTGCCCATCCCGGTCTCGATAGTAGAGCGCAGGCAGGATCTTACGCAGGGTGAGATCTCCGGTCCCACCAAAGATCACGTAGTCAAAGGACACAATGGGGAGGGTGCGGTTCATGGGATCCTCGATCACAGGGCTGAGGGCTGCGCACGATGCGCGGTCTGTAGTAGTCATGTCAGAATGCGCCATTTCCACCCCGAGGGTCAAGCATAAAATGTAGTAATACTACATCAACCCTCAGCACCCACGGAGCCCTTCGCCTGCCCAACGCCTCCCTCGATTTTCCTGCCCAGACCCAAGAGCCTGCATGTTACCCTCTACGCTCTAGGGGCACTCTCTTCAGGAGCGGATGTGGAGCCGGAGCGAAAGAATCAGGTCAAGCAGGAAGACGCAGGACACGCATCACCCCCGGAAAGGGCGGAACTTCACACACGCTCGCCCACGCACGCATCCACGCAGGCGCACGCGAAGCTCGGCTGGATCGAAAATCCGGGGCTGGCGTATGGCCTGGTGGCGCTCTTGTCCGGGGTGATCACGCTGCTGTTATGGTGGCCGCTGCCGCTTCATCTGTCCACCTGGCATACCCGCTCGACCTTCGGAGACAGTCATGTGTGGGCGTTTGGGCTGATGCGGCGGCTGCTCGAAGGACGGCTGGGGCTCGACGAGCAGCTCATCCAGGCGGGATATCCGATGGGGGGCAAGGTGAGCTTCTTAGGCTGGGGGCCGATGCTGCTGGCACGCCCCTGGATGGACCTGCTGGGACCACTCGGCGCTTATAACGTCGCGCTGTTGATGCAGCCCATGCTGGCAGGGCTGGCCATGCTCTTCTTTCTCAAGCAGGTGTCTCAGGCGAAACCCGGTGTGCTGGCCGCGATCTCGCTGGCTTTTGCGTTTGGACCCTTCCTGCTCTGTACGATGGGAAATGGACAGCTCGAGAAGGCGCCGGTGGCGTTTTATCCGCTCACCCTGGCACTGCTGTGGCGTTGGGTTCAGCCTCCCAAGAAGCCGGAAGGATGGGGACGTGCGCTGCTCCGCCAGGGGGGGCTGCTCCTGTCTTTGGGAGTCACCGGGGTGCTGATGTCCTTCAGCGATCCTTATTTTGCGTTGCTCCTGCCTTTTCTGTTGCTCCCGGCGGGTGTGGTCTTGTGCGT
>JBJTQF010000017.1:0-16830 GCA_046075485.1 Myxococcota bacterium
CTTCCGGTGGAGGCCGAGCGTCGCCGTCTCATCACCCGTTTGCCAGCGCGACCCACGGCGTACCCTGGACAGCTCGAGCCCCTCCTGGCAGGACAGGTCTATCAAGTCCAGCCTTCAGCGGAAGCCCCTCAGTCCCTGCGCCTGCTGGCCACCAGCGACCTGCCGGGGAAAGTGCTCATGGTGGAAGTGGGCGGCAAGCTGCGCTCCATACCGTTGCTTCAGCGACTGGAGCCGTTGCGGATTCCGCTTCAACCCGGCACACAAGCCATTCGCTGGGAAGGGCAAGGCGTTCAAGTCTGGCTCCAGCCCGAGCCTCGCGTGCGGGTGGAAGGGCCCGATGGAACCCTGCTGAGCACGGGAGAGCCCCCCCCTTTTCAGCAGGCGAGCTCGGCGGGAGAGCAGGTGGATCCCGAAGCCCTCAGCGCCGTGTGGGATCCTCGGGTGGAGCCGACCCAAGAGCAGAACAGCGCCGTTGCCCCGCGTGTGCCGGTGCTTCGACGGTGGGCGCGCCTGTCCACCAGCGAACGAAGCATGAGCCTTCCCTTAAAAGGGCTCCCCGGACAGCGGCTGCGTCTCGAGCTGCGGGGTGAAGAAGGAGCCGGTCACTCCCTGGATGGACGGGTGATCATGACGCTGGGTTCTCAAAAGCTCAAGCTCGTCTATCAACTGAGCGAAGCCGATGGCGAAGGGATCTCCGACGGACTGGAGGTGATCCGCCTGGGGCCCTCCCGTAACATCACCTTGCCTCTGCCCGAGACCCATCCCACCCTCACCCTTCAGCTTGAAGGAGATGGTGCTGTGTGGGCCCGTGTCCTGCTCGAGACACCCCTCACCGAAGCAGAAGCAGAGCCCCCCGTACCCTATCAGCCCCTGGCGTTTTCTGCCGACGAAACCCTTCGAGCCCTCACCCGGCTCAGTCAGCAACTACGAGAAGCACCTCGCGAACAGTCTGCTGCACTTCAGCTCTCCCAAGCCGAGCTGCTCGCTTCCCTCGGCCTCGAGAGTCTGGCCCTTCAGCTCTTGGCCGAGCTCCCGCGCCAGCAGCTCAACCCGCCCTCCCTTCAGCATATCGAACAGCTCACCACTTGGCTGGCCGAGCAGCGCACCCAGCAGCGTGATGCCGCCCTGGTCCTGCCCGAAGGACTGGCCGTCGAAGGACTGTTGCTCAGCCCTGTGTGGGATGCGCTCCAGCGAGGCGAGAAACAGCAGGCTTGGCGGCGCTTGCAGTCCTTGACCCCCGAAGAGCGCAAAAATCCTGGAGCCCTCTGGCTGAACGCCCGCCTGGGGGAGCTGCTCGACGAGTATCCCACCGCCGCCGACGCCTGGAGAGCCCTTGCCCGCCTCAGCAAAGAGCCCGGACCTCTCTGGCGAATGGCCGCCCGTGCCGAACTTTTGGCCCTCGAGCAGGAGCTTGCCTTCTACCGCACCCTCAAGCGGTCCCTGTTGCCGGCAGAGCTGGAGGGTATGTCCAAAGCAGCCCTACGAGGCAGTGCCGATGCCGCCCAAGCCCTCAGCCTCGGTGAGCCCGCTGAAGGTCTGCTCTCGAGCCTCTCTCAGTTCAGTCGCTGGCGGACCTTGACCCATGCCGAGTGGGTGGCCAGTGTGGAGTGGCTGGGCATGACCCCCGAAGAAGCAGGTCGTGCGCGTCCCCTGCGGACTCAGGCGCGAGAAGCACTCCTGGGACTGCCCTGGCCGGTAGAAGACGGACTGTTGCTCTCCGCCCGCTCTCAAGCGGGAGTGTCGGTGTCGTTTGCCCGTGCAACCGCCTTACGCCTCGAGCTTTTTTGTGTCGATGAAGGAGGAGGCCCTCTCGAGCCCACCGCATCTCCCTGTGAGGTGAGCGTATTGCTCAATGGCATCACAGAGCGCACCCTCACCTTGACCCCGGGACGAGCTCAGGTGGAAGTGCTGGAGCGTCTCAGCGGCCAACATCGGATCGAAGTCCAGCTTGAGGCAGGCGCGGTGGACACTCCGGCTCGACGGCTGGCCGTGCGGGTGTGGGGTGAAGAAAGTGGCCCCACGGCGGCGCTCTCTGCCGCCCTCTCTGGCACCTTCTCTGCCACCCCGGAGCCCAGTGCTGCTTGGTCCAATCAGCTTGCGCAGGCCGAGCGAGAGCTGACCAGTGGGCGCTGGTATCCGGTCTTACCCAGCCCTCGGCGGCGAGTGTTTGGTGCCCGTCCGCAAGAGCCGGTTGAACAGACCGTGATGGGCCCCACGCAGTTAGAAGTGGAGACGCGGGTGTGGGGTGAGCCCCTCTCAACACGCAGTGGCAACCCTCGCCTGCTGCCGGAGGGCTCCGTCAAGGTGCTGCTGCGCTCGACCGCCGGAGAAGTACGGACCCTGGAGCCCATGAAGCTGCCAACTCAGCCCGATGCAGAAGCCTGGCTCGAGGCTCGGCGAGGGGCGAGGGTGGGGCAAGGCCAGCGTCAGACCCTGGGGCTCCCGGCAGGTGTGTGGAAGGTGCAGGTCTTGACCTCCGTGCCTGCACTGGTGAGCTTTCGAGTGCGGGAGCCGGTGGTGGAGGCCCTCGAAGAAGCCCTCAGCACGCCCAAACGCGCGCATGTGGAGACGAACCCCGTTCGCATCAACGCAGCTCAAACATCTCTTTATGATACGGATATATCATCTCTATCCAAAAGTGCATCAGAAATATTCCCTGTGCGTGTCCCTGCACACGCGGGAGGCCCTACCTTGACCTTCTCCTCCCTCGGGCAGCTCGGCGGAATGGTCGGCCTGAACGAAGAGTGGAGTGAAGACGGCATCGACGCCCTCGAAGGTGCTGGGCTTCAGCTTCGCCTGAGCCAGCGACGGCGGAATGTCTCCGCCTGGGGCATTCAGGGCCTGAGCTTGACCGCCCGCGCGACCGCTGAGCAAGTGGAAAAAGACCTCACACTGCCCACGGGACTGCTGAGGTTCACCACCTTTGTTGCGCTCACCCCCCACCTGCGCCTGAGCTTCGACGGTCTGGGAGAAGCACAACGAGCGCCCGAAGGAGAAGCCTTACGCGCGTTTGCCCGGATGGAGCTCGCCCCCTTGTATGCACTCCGGCCTCGACTGTGGCTGCGCCCTGCCTTGGGAGCCCTTGCCCGACACGATCAACAAGCGGGAGTGGGCACCTTCGCCGAACGTTTTGTCGATGACTATACCCTCGAGCATCCCTGGGGACTGACCGGCCAGCTCGAGCTCCTGGGGCGTCCACTCAACGATGTCTATCTGAGCGGTCGGTTTAAGGCCACCTCCAACGCCGAGCTCTTGAGCCTCGATCAGCTCGAAGGGCGACTGCTGGCGGAGCAGAGCGTGAGGGGCTTGACCTTCAGCCAGGAGCTGAGAAGTGCCTGGGGACTGGTGGATGACAACCGCTCGAGCCTGAGCTGGACCCCGGTTCTGGGGCTGGGCGCTCGTTGGCAAACACCGCTGGGGTCCACCCCTCGTCTGTCCAGCCGTGGATGGCGGTTGGGTGTGGAGAGTCGGCTGAGACTGGAGCCGCTGAGCCAGACCTGGCAGCTCCAGCTTGCCTGTGAATTAGAGCAAGGGCCCTCCACCCCCGCACAGAATGCGCAGCCCGGTGAAGCACGTTTTGCAGAGCTCTTGGGACAACAAGAGCGAGCCCGACAGTTGAGCCGTCTTCCGCTTCCAGAATGAGGTACGTATGAACATCACATCTCAACATACACGCGAGACGCGGCGCGTTCAGGAGGCACTGGCGGCCCTGCTCCCCCCCCTAGAAGCGCGCCTTCAGCGGGGGCATCTGGGCATGTTGGCCCTTCGCCTGCCCAGCCATTTTCCACCCCGTTACAAAGATCCTGCGCCATTGCCCGAAGTGGCCGATCTGTTGGGGGCGCTGTGCAACGCCGCTCGACAGCTCGAAGCGGAGCGTGAAGAAGCCTCCCGTCGCCTCGAGCAGGTCGCTCAGGCCGGAGGAGAGCAGGCATCGGCAGTGGTCAAACGCCAAGCCCTCAAGGTGTGGCTCACCGAGCTGGACGGAAAACTTGCCCAATGGAGTGGCAAGCCCCTCCTGCGGAAGTATGTCGATCTGGACTCCCTCCGCGCCCAATACGCCCGCCAGCGCCTCAAGGCCGAGCTGCTGATTGAGGTGGTCCTCAAGCTGCTCCACGCGGTGATCGAGCGTGAGCTCGAGGCACTCTCACCCTCCGCCCAGGCCGACCAGTGCCTTCAGTGGCTGCACGAACGAGAGCTGGAAGGTTTTCTCAACACCCGCTGCCTGATGGGGCGTCCGGCCACCCGCGCCTTGAGCCTCCAGGTGCTGGCTTTACTGATCGCCCCCTTGCCCGATGAAAAACGCAGCCGGGAGGTCTCCTCCCAGACCTTACGGGCGCTCTTTCGCTGCCTCGAAGTGCGAGAAGATAAGTGGGTCCAGCTTGCCGCCGCTCAGGTCTTGGGCTCCGCCGCGCGCGGTGAGCTTCACGCGCTCCTGATCAAGCGCCTGCTCGAGCCGGTGCCGGTCAGCGATGACTTTGTGGTGAGACGGGGACTGCTGCGGCTCCTGCCCGGACATTTGCCCGGAGAGGAAGGGCTGGAGCTGCTGGCACGCCTCTTCAGCCAGCAAGATCCGGCGGAGTCGGTGCGTTTGCAGGCCGTGGAGACCCTCGCCGCCTATCCCGGAGAGCGTTCGGCCCGTCTCCTCAAGCAGCTCGAGCGGGCAGGGAAACAGCCGGACAGTTCCCCCCGCGTGCGGGCCGTGATGGCGATCACCTGGCGACGGTGGCTCTCCGAGAGCCCCTCCTTACGCGAGCAGGCCCAGGCCGCCCTCTTACGCCTGCTGCTGGAAGACGAAGCGGAGCTGGTCCGACGCACGGCCCTGGAAGAAGGACTGGCCCATATCTCCACCGTGGGGGTCGAGCAATGCCGACGATTTGCCATCGGACTGGATCAGGCCCTGCGCGTGAGCTTGGCACGCCCTGGACTCTCCCCAAAAGAGCGCACCCGTCTCTCCGATGGAATGGAGAGCCTCTATCTGATGGCATCTCCTGAACGATGGAAACTTACACAGTATATTCAAACACATATCTCTGGACTCGCACTCGGGAGATCCTTTCTCTTGCCCTCCGAGATGGTCCCGGATGAGCAGACCCTGGGGCGGATCTTAGCCCATCTCACCCGCGACGATTTTGGATTGTATGCCCATCGTACCGTGGGTGGTATGCGCATCACCCGAGGAGAACACTTCACCCGCAGACTGTGGCGCATCTGGCACGAGCTGCGCCATCGAGCGCCTAACAAACGCCAGGGTTTCATTCACACACGCGGACGCGCCTACGCGGGCGAGCTGCGGGCGCATCCGGGTTCACTCGCCGAGATCACCGCCACCACCGTACCGGGTGAGCGTCTGCTCTCCGAACAAGAGGGCGCTTGGGGCCGTTACCTCCCCCTCCTGGACGACCTGTTGAGCATGGCCTTACTCTCTCGCCAGCGCATCTGTCTGTTCAGCGCCGAAGGTATGACGGAAGTGTATGCCCCGACCACCCTCATGGGAAGGTTACGCGCCCGCGCCGAGCTGAGCCGAGACTACGAGCGGCTCAACACCCTTCGGAGGCTGGCCCTCTCTTCTGCCGAGCCGGAGGAGCAGCGTCAATTCCTGGAGCGCATCACCGGGCTGGGATACGAGGTGCGTTTTGTGCCCCACGATGGGCGCGCGGTACTCCAACAAGAAGGCTCGGGACTCAGCCGTATCTTTGCAGCCGCCGCCGCTGGCATGACCCCTCCAGAGCCGGGACGCATGCTCGAGCTGGCCCAACACATGAGCCGAGAGCTGTTTGTTCGCCTCTCGGGAGGGGTGACGCAGCTTGCCTTGCTGGTGCTGGCCTTGTTGCTCTACATGGTGGGACGCGGGATGGCGCGTATGCATACCATCCGCAGAGCGCGGGCGAAGATCCCCCTGGTCGTGGGAGGCTGGGGAACCCGTGGCAAGTCGGGAACGGAGCGCCTCAAAGCGGCTCTCTTCCAGGGGATGGGATATGAAGTGCTCGTAAAAACAACCGGATGCGAGGCAATGGTGATCCATGCCCTTCCCGACAGTCCCGCAATGGAATTATTCCTCTATCGACCCTATGACAAGGCCACCATCTGGGAACAGTATGAGTGTATTCGGATGGCCGCTCAGCTCGAAGTGCAGGTCTTTTTGTACGAATGTAT
This sequence comes from Myxococcota bacterium, assembly GCA_046075485.1. Classification (GTDB taxonomy): domain Bacteria; phylum Myxococcota_A; class UBA796; order JAJRTE01; family JBJTQF01; genus JBJTQF01. Next base: position 6,154 of record JBJTQF010000017.1, read on the forward strand.
GGCCCTCCAGCCCCGTTATGTGCAAGTCATTCAAGAGGACTGGAGCCAGGACGATGTCAGCACCTTGACCAATGCCTATCCCGACCACGAAGACATCCAGGGGCCCGCTGGCGTGGATGTCGCGTGGTGCATCGGCGAGTTCATCCGTCGAGGTGGCAAAGTCTTCACCACCGAAGAGCAGATGTTGCCGGTCCTGCGGGAGACCGCCCGGGTGAAAGACGCTCAGCTTATTCCGGTTTCGCTGAGACACTCCGACCTCATCTCCCAAGACTTTCTCGAGCGTTTTCCGTACCAAGAGCACCCGCGCAACATCGCCCTGGTGCTGGCCCTCGGACAATCCCTCGGCTTTGAGCCGGACAAGTGCCTCATCGAGATGGCCGATAAAGTGGTGCCCGACATTGGGGTGCTCAAAGCCTATCCCTGGACCACCGCTTGGGGACGACACATGCAGTTCGTGAGTGGAAACTCCGCCAATGAACGCACCGGCTTCATGTCAAACTGGAATCGGATGGGTTTTCATCAGCACCTACCCGCTGAACAACCCGGACACTGGTATGTCACGGTGGTCAATAACCGCGCGGATCGCGTGGCCCGCTCTCAAGTTTTTGCCGAAATTCTGGTGCGAGACATCGCCGCCCATCGCCATGTGCTGATCGGCACCAACATCTCCGGGCTGATGCAGTATATCGAGAGTGCCCTCGACCGTTACCTCGACGAGCTCCAGCTCCTCCAGCCGGAAGACGACGGTGCTCTCGTGGGGGCTGTGGCGGAGCGACGACGCCAGCGTTTCTGGCGTTACGTCTCGGGGGCCAAGCTGCCGGGGCTGAGTGCCGATAGCCTGCTGAAAGAAGTGGCGAGCTGGCTGGCCGGTGCCGGGGATGCTGAAGCTGCTCGGAAGCTCCAAGAGGATGGGGTGCTGCTGGCTCAGCTCGAAGGCTGGCTGGATCAAGCGCATGCCGAGCCGGAATTGCCCCTTCAGGCGGAGCTTGAGGCGCTGATCAACAGCGAGCTCCGCAGCCACTTGCAGGCGGGTCTGGAGCGAGCAGGGGCCTTCAAAAACCTGCCAAGCCCACGTCAGCCCATCGATCTGAGCGCCGAAGGGTATCAATCCGGCTGGGTGAGTGGTTTTGCACGCGCGCTCGTGCGCATGCGTCGTATGCGGGAGGTGCAGCGGCAGCTCGAGCTGGGTCTGCGGGGCGAGCTGAAGCCCGAGCAGGTCAACCAGACCTTCCGCCAAGTCTGGCGGGCGCTCTTTCTGGAGACCGTGGTGCCCCTGCACGATCCGGCCTTGACGGGGGATCAGATCATTCGCACCCTCGCCGAGGTCTGTCCACCGGGGGCGCATGTGCATGTGATGGGCACTCAAAACATCAAAGGCACGGGGCTGGACTTTGTATATCGCTGGGCCTCCGTGGGGGCGGTGGAAAAATACCGGGAGATGTTGCGTGATACCCGTCGCTCGCGTGTGGCGCGGGGCCTGACCCTGCTCCGCGAACATCCCGACTTTGGTTTGCTCGACGTGTGCCAGGCCCTCGAAGCGGTCGAGCGACTCCGCCAAGAAGGAGGGCTGTGGATGTCCCTCGCCGACGAGGTGAAGAGCACTCAAGCGGTGCTGAAAGGGGTGCTCGAGAAACGACTGGCCAAGCTCGAAGTGGTGGCTGGGGCCAGCACGCAGGGGGTGATCGGTCTCCAGAGCCTCGAGCAGGTGCTGGAGCCCCTCGAGAGTGTGCGGCGTCGAGACCGTGCGCGCCAGATCAGCGAGGCGTTGGTGGCCGGACTGCTCTCCCACGAGCGTGCAGCAGCGGAGATGCGAAAGCTCAACAAAGAACAGAAGGGAGGCTGGCTCAAAGCAGCCCTCCAGAGCGAGTCGTGAAAAGTGTCCTGCCGAGTCTGCCTTCTTCCCGTAGCGCTTACCCCGCCGATCATGCTTCACGCCAGGGTCTTAAAGTGAACAGTCGCTAATTTAATCGACTTTCATGCTGAGCCGGATTATGCTGAGCCTAACGATGTTTGCAAGTTGTCAGACCGTCATCGCCCTTACCCATCATGATCCTTTCATCAGGAGGCGCATCCTTATGGCCATCAGCAGCGTCAGCAGCGTCAGTCCACTGGATACCTATCGTTCCGCCCTCATCGAAGGAACCAAGCAGGGCAGTGCAGCCGCCGCCAGCACCGCCTCGAGTGCCGCTTCCACGCAGGCGCAGAGCAAAGCGGAGACCTCCTACCAAGTGGCACAAGATGAAGTGACCACCCAGGTGGTAGAGGAACAAGAGTCCGCCTCCGCCGTCACCTACGGAACTGAGAGTGAAGACACCAGCAACGTCTCCACCACCAGCTCCGAAGAACGCACCGAAGCCAGCGCCGACGGCGACGAGAGCAAAGGGTCGATCATCAGCATCGTGATGTAATAACTCTCTGTGTGGTTGTTGAGGCAGGCGTAGCCGTCAGGTGGGGTGTAGGCTCTCGGCGGTGCGCTGGCCTTATGGGGGGCGTGGGTTCAACGCGGGAACGCAGCAGGCAGGCAGCGCTCACGGGGCGAGCTGAACCGTCACCCCCGCCACCCCATAATAAGCGGAGAGGGCTGGTTTTCCATTGATCTCCAGATCACAGAGTGGCTCACCCGAGGAGGTCTCCGCTTCAGCCAATGCCTGGGTGAGCTGAGCCACCAGCAGGTCTTTGGGGATGTCAATGCTGGTGCCATTGATCTCAATGGAGGTGGGCACCGGGGTGAGTGCCGCTTGCACCAGGCTCTCGAGCAGCACCGCACCCGAGAGAGAGGCTTCCCGCAGCACATCGACGGTGATGTGTCCTTCAAGCTGCGCCTGCACCACCGGTAAGGTAAAAAAGCTCTGCGGATACGGCACCACAAACGAGCCTGGACCCAATACAAACGTCGGCTCATTCGCACCCAGTAGGTCGGCATAGACCTGACCCGTGGCCGCCAGTCCATACGGCGTATTGTCCGCACTCTGAAAGATCGCCTTCAGTCCTTCGGGCTGAGCCGAGAAGGTTGCCAGCATGTTAAGGTCGGTGCTCAGCAGGCTCTCGTCGAGGGTTTCGCAGTAGATCTGAGCACTTACCGGGAGTCCACTGCGCTCCAGCACCCCACCAATGATCGTCCATGCCTGCTCCGGGCTCACACTGCCATCATCCAACGCGCCGATCACCGCTTGCTCGAGGCTTGCATAGAGTGTATCGAGGGCCAGCGAGAGGTGATTGTCTGGTGTGCCATCACTGTTGACATCCGAGAGTGAGCTTAAACAAAACTGCGTGATGCGCTGATCCAGCTTGCCAATGAGCGGGCTGTCCGGGGGGGAAGGGATGGCCGTAGGGGTTGGCACCTCCTCGCCGGTAGAGGTACAGGCCAACAAGCCACTCAGCAGACCTGTGCTCAGTAGAACTCGGCTCAGCAGACCTCGGCTCAGCAGGAAAGGAACGGTCATACGCGCGCGCATGGGCACTCCTGAAATCGGACGGACGGTTGAGACAGCGGAGCTCTTTTCGGGGCATTTTTGACTTCCTTGAGGCAAGTGTCAAGGGTTTCTCAACCCTCCTACGCTGTCAATTCTTTCAACGCCGTGTCTTTCGCTCCTCCATTGCGGCCTGCGGCGGTGTACGTTATCTTGAGACCGTGTACGTAATCTTGAGACCGTGAGGTGAGCCCCTCCCGTACCGATGGAGCACCTGGTTATGGCCGTGTCTCGCCAAGCCGATGAGCTGTTTGACTTTAAGCGAATTTTTCTGTTGATGCTGGGGTTGGTGATCCTGCCTACGATCCTGTTGTCTGGATTTGGCATTCTCGCCATTCGTAACGAGCGGGCGGCCCTTGAAAAGCGTCTCCAGGATACCTACCTGGAGCGGGTGGAGCGCATCGAAAAAGAGCTGCTCAAGGAAGTACAGGCGCAAAGGAGCCCGCCCGACGAGCCTGGCCTCCAAGCCCTGTTGCAGAGGGTGGTCTTCCGTTTGTACCCCGAAGAGAATGCTCGATTTGTATTGGTGCCGATCTCCGTGCCCGAAAACACCGACCGGACCCTCTACGAGCTGCTGAGGGTGGTCTCCTCCGCGCTGCCTTCGTCGTTGTCGGGACAGCCTCCTGCCCCGGCTAAACCAGAAGGTGAGAGCCAGCCCACCCCCGTGGCGAGCCTCCAGGAAGGGCAGGGGGTGCGTCCGCTGATCCGCCGTCCGCTGGTGGAGCCTTTGCAGGAATATTCTCTGTGGGCCTATATGCCCAGCTCCGATCCCGTGGCATCCACCTTGTTGCGGAACACCATCTTTTACAGCACCTTGCTGATTCTGCTGATCACCCTGGTGATCGTCGGGGTGGTGCTGACGGTGCGGTTTATTCGCCGAGAAGCACGGCTCTCACGCCTTCAGACCGACTTTGTCTCCAACGTCTCCCACGAGCTGCGCACCCCCTTGACCTCCATTCGGATGTTCATCGAGACCCTTCAAATGGGGCGTGTGCAGGATCCCGCCGAAGTGCAGGAATGTCTCGACATCATCTCCACGGAGACGGAGCGCCTCACGCGCATGATCGAGCGCATCCTCGGGTGGGCGCGCATGGAAGCGGGACGGCGGATTTATTCGCTGGAGACGCTCTCGGTACAGTCCCTGATCGACCAGACGGTGCAGGCGTTTGGACCGCAGCGGCTCCAGACTCAGCTCGAGCTGACGGTGCAAGTGGAGCCGGATTTGCCCTTCATTCGAGTGGATGTGGAAGCCCTCGAAGAAGCCTTGCTGAACCTGCTCAACAACGCGGTGAAGTATACCGGTGAAAAAAAACGCATCACCCTCAAAGCCAGCATGCAGCGGGGGTACATCGTGCTCGAGGTGCAGGACAACGGCATCGGCATCAGCCCCGCCGACCGTAAGCGCATCTTCGAGAAATTCTATCGCGCCGATGTCCTGCTCTCCCGCAAAACCGAAGGCAGCGGCTTAGGACTCACCATCGTCAAACATATCATGGACGCCCATGAGGGCAAAATTCAGGTCGAGAGTGAGCTGGGGGTGGGCAGTAAGTTCAGCCTGCTCCTGCTGCCCGTCGCTCATCCCCCTCGAAGCCTTCGCGCACTTGATGAGACGCCCTCTCATCCCTTGGCACTTTCTCAGGAGCCGTGATGGAGAAGATCCTGCTGATCGAAGACGACCCGAGCATCATCCGGGGACTGACCATGAACCTCAAATTTGAAGGTTATGCCGTCGAAGTGGCCCACGACGGGGAGCGTGGCCTGGAGCTGGCCCAACAGGGTCAACCTGCGCTGATCCTGCTCGACATCATGTTGCCCAACATGAATGGCTACGAAGTGCTGCGAAAACTACGGGGGCGAGGCGTGCTCATTCCCGTGATCATGCTCACCGCCAAAGGCACCGAGCTGGATAAAATCCTCGGCCTGGATCTCGGGGCGGATGACTATGTGACCAAACCCTTCGGGCTCAAGGAGCTGCTGGCCCGCATCAAAGCCGTGCTGCGACGGCATCGCCTCAGCGACCCCGTGGGCGAAAAGCTCCAGTTTGGGGAGGTCGAGGTCAACCTCACGGCCCGAGAGGTCACTCGAGCCGGACAATCTGTCGCCCTCAGCCACAAAGAGCTGGAGCTGCTGGTGTATTTTCTCCGGCAGCGCGGGCAAGCCCTCACCCGCGAGCGCATCCTTCAATCGGTGTGGGGGGATGAGTATGAAGGCACCGAACGCACGGTGGACAACTTTGTGCAGAAGCTCCGGGAAAAACTCGACGTGGCCGATGCGCCTAAACATTTTCTGACCGTGCGAGGAGTCGGCTACCGTTTTGAGAAAGGCTGAGGCCAAACGCAGGCAGGGCGCGAACAACTAAAACGCGAACAAATAAAAAAGGGCGAGCCCCGAAGAGCCCGCCCCGTTTTAGCTCTGCATCTCGTTGATCAGAGGATCTTCACCGCTTTGAAGGCGTTGGTGACTTCTTTGCAGGTGACGGAGGTGGCGCCGCCATACAGCTCACCACACGCCGTGACCGCCGCATTTGCGAAGTCCTTAAACTGCGAGCTGGAGGTGAGCTTGGTGGTTTCCACGCGATACCAGATCTTCTCGACCTTCTCGCGGCCCTGAGCGATGACCTTCACGCCCTGGTTGGTGCCGCCGTCGGCGAGCAGGTAAGAGGCATAGTTCGGGATCCCCGAGTTGATATGCACACCGCCGTTGTCGTAGAACTTATAGTTCTTGTACTCGGTCATGTCCTTCGGCTGGCTGTAAGCACCCGGATCCGACATGGAGCGGATGGCTCCAATCGGCAGATCCTCACCCATGAGCCAGTCTTCGCGGTCCACCATCACGCCCCAGACGTCCGAGTAGGACTCATTGAGCGCGCCAGACTGGTTCTTGTAGACCAAACCGGCGGTATACTGGCACACACCATGACCCAGCTCGTGAGCGGTCACGTCGTCGGCCACCATGTTATCGCCGAACACCATCTGCTTACCGTCCCAGTAAGCATTGACGAAGTTCTGGCTATAGTGAACCGTTCCGATGAGCTTTCCACCCTTGTTGTCGTAAGAGTCGCGGCTGTGGGTATTCTTAAAATAGTTCCAGGTCTCGCCAAACTGATTGTAAGCAAGATTGGCGTCTTGGTCGTTGGTGGAGCAGCCGGAGCCCTCTTTGCAGACCAACGTCCCGGGGGTGTTGGTGGTGTTTTTGGCGGTGTAGATCTCACGGGAGAGTGCCGTGTGAATGGCATCCCAGCCGTCCACGATGGCACCGGTGCGCGCATTGACCATCACCTCATAACCACTCACGCGCACATGCCAAGCCAAAACGGTGGGGGTGCGGGTGTTGTCCAGCAGTCCTTGATTGTAGAAGACCAGCTTGGGAGCCTGCTCCACGTCCACACCCAGCTCCCGAGAAGCCACGTCAGAAGCAATCAGATCCTGGTGAATCAAGTCCTGCACGTACTCGGCGGCCAGGTTTCCAGCGTCCTCGCTCAGCACCACCGGACGGGCGGAAGCGCGGAAGCTCGGCAAATAGCTGCCGTTGAGACCCGTGACCACGTCTCCTTTGGTGTGAACCCACAGCTCGGAGGCAAAAACCGGAACGCCCGCCACCACATGCTGGAAGCGAACATGGCCCATGCCCAGCTCATCCCGCTCGATCACCCGCTGCACCTGGAGGTCGGTATCCACATTCTGATGACCAAGCTGGCTCTGCACCGAGCGCAGGTACGCCCGCGCCATGTCCACCACTTGCTGCTCACCACTCACCCGGAACTGGCCCACGATCTGAGAAGGCACACGCTGAACCTCGTTCATCGAAACCAGCTCGGTGCGCCACAAGGGCCCACCATATCGAGCCTCTGCCGAAGGCGTCAGAGAAAGAAGCGAAGCCGTTGCAGCCAAAGACCAGAGCACACGACGGGAATTCGACATATGAACAATCCTCCGATTGAAGATCACCACACGGGTTTGGAGCATCAGCACAGGATGGCAAAAAAGCCCTCATGTACGCGCTAACAACTCAGTAAATATCATAAAGCGTGCCGACCGCCTCTTGAGAGACGACGGAAAAGATAAAAAGGATGTAAAACGTCTAAACCGTGACACTGTAAAGCACTTAGCCGTCGCTTTTAGGATCGTGTCTATCGCACACAAATGAATTTGCGCACGCCAGAATCTCCCTCTGTTCAATTTTTATGCATCTTGCGGTTCAAAATTTTAGCATATCCAAAAGTTGAGAACCCACGGACCCGTGCCACGCGCTGCTTGACGTCGTCTCCGATTAACAGCTATCCTGCGCCCGCAGGACCGAATCTTCTGGTCTGTGCATGTTCTTCACCGCCCTGGAGATTCGTGGCCCATGCTCTGCCCCTCCCCCGATGTGCTCTCGCCTGAAAGCCAGGCCCTGCTGTATGGCGCTCAGCCCATCCCGTATGTGGTGGCCGCCGAGCTTCAACAAGGGGCGCTGGCCGTATTATATGTGCGCCCGCCCACGCCCGAGGGCCTGCCTGGAAAGCTCGAGGAGCGTCGTGTTCCCTTCCGGCCTTTCTTTTTTCTCGAAGACCCTCCGCTCCTCACAGGCTGTCCCGAGCCGCACCGGACGACCCCACTCGTGGGCCCTGGGCCGCTGCGCATGTTGGTTCAGACTCCAGACCTTGCGGTACAAGATGAAATCCTCAAGGGGTTACGCTTTAAGACCAACACCACCCTTCAGGATCCCACTTGCCCATATTTTGTGCTCAACGATCCCATTCAGCAGGCCCTCACCGCGCTGGGCACCTCCCTGTTTTATCGGCTGCCGTTCACCGGCTTGCTGCGCATGCAGGTAGACCTCGAGACGTGGTACGAGGATCCCCATGAGTTTCCAAATTCCAGTCGAGCTAAAGATCGCATCCTGCTGATCTCTCTTTCGGACAATACCGGCTGGGAAAGAGTGATTTCCGCAAACACCCTCAGCGAAAAAGAGATGATCGAAGCCTTCGTCGCCTGCGTGCGCGAGCGCGACCCCGATGTCATCGAAGGCCACAACCTCTATCGGTTTGACCTCCCGTACCTGGCGGCTCGAGCCGCACGTTATGGCGTGGCGCTGAGTTTGGGCCGGGATGGAAGTCCACTGCGCTCCAACCCCTCCCGCTTTATGCTCACTGGACGAGAACAGTTCTACCACAAGCACGTTGTCATGGGTCGCCATGTGATGGATACCATGTTGCTGGCACAGCTCTTTGATGCCTTCCATGCCCCCGTCGAAGGGTATGGGCTCAAGGAGCTGGCGCGTGCTTACGGCGTGGCTCCGGCGGAGCGTACCTATGTGTCCGGCCAAGACATCCGAGAGACTTGGCGTCGTGATCCGGCTCGCCTGGAGTCTTATGCCCTCGACGATGTGCGAGAAACCCGCGCGATGGCCTCGATCTTTCTCCAGCCGCTCTTCGTAGAAGCTCAGTCGGTGTCGATGACCCTGCTGGGGGCAGCCACTCGACCGTATGAGCGTAAAGTGGAGGCCATGATTGTGCGAGCGGCGCTCCACCAGCGGGTGGCACTCGGCAAACCTGGAGAAGAGAGCTCGCCGGGTGCGGCACAGCTCAATGATCTCAACCTGGGGCTCTTCAGGCCGGTGTTTTCGATAGATACCCGGGAGCTGTTGCCTCGGTTGATGCTCAGTCGAGGCAGCTTCTCACAAAAAGATGGGCTGGGTTTTTACGCGGGGGCGCTGACGGGACTGGCGCGAGCGCAAGCGCAGGTGGCACAACATGCTCGAGCGACGACCCCGCTGGAGCGAGCGGTGCCGGGCTGGCAAGTGTGGACCGCACTTCGACAGCTCTCTTGTGCAGTGGCGGAACATTTGGCACATCATACCTCACATCTTCAGGATGTGCCGCTGGCGCATGGGCTGGTGGGCGCATCGCGAGATCTGCTCCAGCGTCTCAAGCGCACGCTGGAGGCCGCAGGCTGTAAGCTGGTGGTGGCCTATCCCAAGCAGCTCATGTTTCAGGGGCCACGCTCGGGCGGTGGTCGAGAGGTGGTGGAGGCGATGATGCGTGATTTTAATGCGCCGCTGCCCAGTTATTTGCACTTCCAGGTGACGGAGCACTTTGAAAGCCTCCTGCATGTCAAGAATCAGCAGTATGCGACCCTGGCGGAAGGAAAGGTGACCTTACATGGACATCTCCTGCGCTCCCGGATGATGGAGCCCTTCTTGCGTCAGTTTACCGATGGACTGCTGCTGCTGATCCTGGAACAACGCTGGCAGGATCTGCCGGCGCTGGTGGGGCTGGTCTTCGAGAAGCTCGAGGGGCCCACGCTCACGCTGGCGGATGTGGTGCGCCGAGATACGCTGCGAGAGCCGTTTGAGCAATATGTGAAGGCCCGAAAGAGTGGAGTGCGTGCGTCGGTGCCAGCCTGGGAAGCGGTGAGACGAGCAGGGCTCCAGCTCGAGGAGGGAGATCAGCTCGGCTGGTATGTGGCGGGGGAGAAGTGGCCTGCGGAAGAATCGGAGCTGGCGCGGCTGGCGCGGCTTCACGATCCGGCTCAGCCTGATTTCCATCGGGTCTATTACCGAGATCGGGTGAAGCAGACCTATACCCGCTACGAGGGCATCGTGATGCGTGCGGGTGGCCCCGCTTGGAACCTGCTCGAGCGGCAGGTCCAGGGGTGGCGAGCCAGCCGTCGAGGGTCGCCCGGATGAGGGCAGGCTTACGGACTGGCACTTTAAAGCGCGCGACGGTTTACTTCAGCGGTGCAGCCATGAAAATCCGGTCAAGCATGTGTGATGCACAGGCTGCGGTGGTGATTTCATCTGAAAGGAGCGGATTCCATGAGCGGACGATTTCGGACTTGGGCAGGCATGGCCGCCGTCGCCTTGTTGTTTGGGATGGGGCCCACGCGCCCGGGGTGTGCGGATTTCCTCACCTTTGAGGTGGTGACCAAAGCCAATACCACCATCGAGGGCAGCGATCTGGTGCTGGACCTGTTTACGGTGGCCTTCCCAGACCTGGCGACCTTCGACCTCAGCGCCAGTGAGGAGTTCAAAAATCAAGGGGTGAATAAAGAAGATGTGGAGTCGGTGAAGATCACCGAGTTTACCCTCGAGGTGACGGATCCGTCCGATGCGGACCTGAGCTTCTTTGACAGTGTGGCCTTTTTTGTGGAAGCGGAGGGGCTGGAGCGGGTGCGGGTGGCCCACTACGAGCAGTTTGAAGAAGGGGTCTCCAAAGTATCCCTGG
>JBJTQF010000018.1:0-32784 GCA_046075485.1 Myxococcota bacterium
GGCGAGACGGCCTACTACCTCTTCGGCTGCGACCCGGAGTGGAACACGGTTACGGATACCTGGCACGAGAACCTGGAGGACGCCCTTGAGCAGGCAGAGTTCGAATATGAAGGTGTCTCAGAGACGTGGAACGTCGTCTAACATGCCGATGCAGCGGACGGCCTGCGGCCGCCGCTGATCGGCAAGGCGTTAGGCGGAGGTTGTATGCTATCCACCCTGAAGATGAGCGCACCCCCAATGACAACGAGACCTCATGCCGCTTCGATCAAAGAGCGAATCCTCGGACCAGCTCGACGCCTCATCGGCTGGACCATGACATTGGGGATGGTGGTGGCCCTGATCCTCGTGGCCGTCTGGCACTTTGCACCAGAGCGCCCGAGCACTCCAGCGTTTCTCGAGCCTCCAGAGCGCACCTTGACCCTGGCAGTCGGTCAAGTGAGCAAGGAGTATCCGCGCGCAGGCGGCATTCTCGCTGATGTGGTCAATATACAGCTACAGGGACAGGGCCTGAGGCTGGTTGTTCAGCCAACTCCGGGCTCCCACCATAACCTGGAAGCCCTCATCACGGGCGCAGCAGACCTGGGCTTCGTTCAAGGGCAAGTCCTCTATCCCGGAGCGCGTGACGATCAATCGAGCCGGGCGTTACGCCGACGTGTCCGGGTCATTGGCCAGGTCTTTATGTCGATGATGACCCTCCTGGCCACCGACGAAAGTGGCATCCAGACGCTCGAAGACCTGCGCGGTAAGCGAGTCGGGGTCCATTCGCTCACGTCAACAGATGGCAAATCCCTCATCGATCTGCTCGACGCCGCAGCGCTGAAGATCCGGCCAACCTCCGACGCCTCGCCCGCTTATACGACCGTTCCCCCAAGCCCGCTGGCGGTAGGACCCTCCGAGACGGATGCAAACGCCGCTGTGACCGTCGTCACCGGAGAGACCGATCGGCTCAGCACCCTCCTGAAGCGCCGCGAGTTGGATGCCGTCTTTGCCGCGATCTCACACCCAAGCGAATGGGCACGTCACTTTCTGATTTCGAGCGAGCTTCATCTGGTGCCGTTGGTGCTCGATCTCAATGCGCTCCGCAAACGCAGCCCCGCCTACCAGGAGACGTCGCTGGCGTCTTCTGCCTATCCGCTGTCCAACCTCGGAGTAGACGTCACATCGGTGGGCAGCTGGACGCTGCTGGTAGTCAGCGAAAACATGCCGGACGCTGACGCCCGCCTGGTGACACAGGCCCTGGTGGAGGGAGTCCAGCAGCTCAAGAAACGTCGGACCTTCCAGGATGTAACTGCGGCGTCGTTGCTCGAGGGCGTGCCGCCCGAAGACCTTCACCCGGGCGCACGGGAGGTCTATCAGGAAAAGCGACTGCTCGCACCGATGGTGTCTCCACCGCCGACGCTCGAGACACGTGGGTTAAGCCTCGTGTCCACCGAGGCCGCGGGAACAGTCACGTCGCTCGTCGAGCGCCTCAACAGGGATCACCCTGGACAGCACGCCGGAAGCCGGGTGCCCCGGGTGGATGCTCCATCACCCCTCATCCCTCCAACCCGTCAGATGCTCCTGAACCACCTGGCCGCAGGAGAGTATGAGTTGGGCCTCCTCCCCGCGACAGACGAAGGTTTTGATTCGGGGTTCTCTCAGAGCACTGACAGGTCCGGGGCAGTGCTGATTCCCTGGGGAAACCTTCGCTCGATATGCCGAGTGCCGGGGGAGGTCGCCCAGCTAGCCATCGCAACAGATACGGGCGCCTACGCCATGCGCGACCTGTCTGCGCGGCGTCTCGGCTACTCCGGCACCACTTCCGTCGGACTCAGAGGTTGGATCGATGGGCAGCTAATGGCCATGGACCTTCCACCGCCCGAATGGATTTCCGTCTCGCCCGAAACATGGGTGTCCCGCTATGCCAGCCTACACCTGGACGGGTTTCTGGACTTCAGCCTGTTCCCGTCGCTCGAGGCAAAAACCGCCGACACGGTTCGTCCCCTTCGTCTGGTGTCGCTTGACTCCCTTGCTGACTCCGGTCCGAATGCCGGTGGTCCACGGGGGCTCGAGCCGGTGCTCTTATCCGCCCCCGACACTCCAGGCCGAAGTGGCGTGGAAATCCTAAGCTGGATGCGTCCGCTGGAGCTGCTCTCGTCGAGCCTGGTGAAGGATGCACAGATCGCCACACTCACCGCCGAGCTACATCGCACAGTCTCACCCGGCCTGCTTCTCCGAGGAGGTGCACTGCTGGACGCGCGCTGGCAGGGAAAAGGGAGGCGTTTCCCGCGCCATGCGGGAGCCAGTCGGTTCGAATCGGCCCTGGAGACCGAACCTGTAGGCACCCTGGCAAAGCCCCCCGTGTCGATGCCAGTGGACACTTCTTTGCCGGAGGAGAAGCCTCCCTCCCTGCTGCTCTTTGCGGCAGGACGTTCCGAGGGGAGTGACTACGCGATCGCCGCAGGGCTTGTAGAGTTCTTCGGTGCGTATTGTCGCGAGCGCCTGACACTCGCACCCCCATGTCCACCCGGAATGGGCGCGGCGCTGGTGCCCGCCAAAGACGATGTTGCGAGTGTGGAATTGTTGGCGTCTGGAAAGGCGGGGTTTGCCCTGGTCCCAGCAGATCTCGTTGTTCAGGCCCTGGGGGGGGAGGGTCCCTGGACCGACCGTCCACTCCACTCGCTCCGGGCAGTCGCAGCCCTCTACATTTCAGCGCTTACGGTGCTGGCATCGAGCCGCGAAACCTTGATCGGTGCCCATGTCAGCGGTGGAGGAGCCCTTAAGAGCGGTGAGCGACGCCCAAAACCCGGGGAAGTGGCTTCGATCCGGGATTTACAGGACCTGGAAGGACGGCGGGTGTCCATGCGGCATGCGCCAGGAAGCGGGCCACGCAGCAACGCTATCACCCTGTTCAACCGGGGCATTTTCGACGAAAAGCTCTGGCAATACTCGCTGCTGCCAGGAGAACCACCTCCGATGGAGGCTTCCAGGCTCTTCATGGACGGATCGATCGTAGCACTTTTCCTCATGGCGGCTCATCCTGACGGCTTTGTGACGGCGATGCTCCAGCGCAACAGCGACATGACCGTACTCCCGGTCACCGGACTGGATGCTCACCTTGAAGACACCCCCTTCCTCACCCGGACGACGATCGACCTGTCGACGTATGGAGACGCGCTGAGCACCCACCGGCTGATCCCCACCGTCGGCATACCCATCTTGCTGATGACGAATGAAGAAACGCCTGCGGCAGAGGTGGAGATGTTGCTTAGCACCCTAGTGCTCGAAGCCGAGTTGCTGCGAAAAGCCTGGCCCGTTCTGACGCAGATGACACCCGCGTTTATGCAGAGTACCGCCGGTATCCCACTTCACGACGCAGCGGCTTCCGTGTACGCAGAAGCGGGTCGATACAAACAGGTTCGGCGCTGACCGACCCACAACCCTTCAATGTTCCCACGCCTGACCAGCGTGAGCAGGTCCCGCATTTTTCGCCAGGTGTGCTCAAATTGTCTCGAGCATTCTTCAGGTAAATAAATGGGTATTCTGCGTTTTGCGATCACCTTATGAGCTGGTATACTCTGAAGAAAGGACTATGCTCGATGTGGACACGCGACCTCTCTGTGAGTGTATGCGTGCAACATAGCTGCGTTGAGAATGGGGGCCGCTCTTCTGCAGCGGGCAGCGGCCTCCGTTTCTGCTGGTGCCCCCGCAGGCCTCTCCCGAACGGACGATATGACCAAGCCCTTTCAGCCGTCGGCATCGGTACCGGCCTACGAAGCCTCCGAGTCTGCCTCTGACTCAGAGGCAGACTCGGGCTCTGAGTCTGCACACAATACCCGGACGGACGAGAGCGGGGCCAGCCATCAGGAGTCCCCCTCTCAAGACGCTCATACTCCTTATACGCCTCGAGTGGTCACTCAGTCGCTGACACATGTCTTTCGTATCGACCGCTATACCCTGCTCGAGGAGCTTGGTCAGGGGGGGATGGGGGTGGTATATCGGGCCTGGGATCCTCAGCTTGACCGCACCGTCGCCCTCAAGATGCTGCTGTGGGGCGGGATGGCGGGAGAGCCGCAGCGGCGCCGTCTTCTGCAGGAAGCCAGAGCTATCGCCCGGCTCGACCATCCCGGTATCGTGCGCATTCACGACACCGGACTGCACGAAGGCTGCCCCTGGTACACCATGGACTACGTGGCTGGGCCGTCGCTGCGAATGCGGCTCAAGCAGGACGGGCACTTTCCTGCCAGGGAAGCAGCCCGTATCCTCGCCAGTCTGGCTCAGGCAGTCCACCATGCCCACGCGCGCGGAATTACCCATCGCGACGTCAAGCCTGGTAATGTGCTGCTCGAGGACGGCGTGATACCCCGTCTCAGCGATTTCGGCCTTGCGCACTTCGAGGATAAGGATGGGCAGGACTTGACCCTCACCGGGCAGGTAATGGGGACTCCTGCCTACATGGCACCGGAGCAGGCGCCTGGAGACCTGGCATGGGTGGGTCCCCTCTCAGACGTCTTCGCGCTGGGCGGCGTGCTCTATCACCTGCTGGCGGGACATCCACCTTTTGCCGGCGTGAGCCCGATGGAGCTGGCCACCCGGAAGACCCAGGCACCGCCCCCCTTTCCCGCCCACGCATCGGGCATTCCACCTGAGCTGGCGCTTATCTGCCATAAAGCCCTTGCCCACGAACCCGAGCTACGTTATCCCACCGCCCTCGAGCTGGCAGCGGATCTGGAGCGCTTCTTGCGCGGGGAACCCGTGAAGGTCTCCAGACCGGGCCTGGGCCGACGACTGCGATGGTGGACAAGACGCCACCGGGTGCCACTGCTCTTTCTTAGCCTGGCGCTGGTGTTGGTGCCGAGCACAATCGGCAGCTTTCAGGCATATGAAGCCAACCAGGCGCGAGCGGCACAGGAGCAGCGCGAGGCACAGGCCCGGGAACGGCTGGAAGCCCTGGATCGGGAACTCCTGCCGCTCTGGCAAACCAACCAGGAAGATGCTGCAGCCCGCGCGGTGGACAGCTTTGTTGAGCTTCCCGAAGTCCAGGGGACTCGCGCCCCTGCACAGATGCGCCTAAGGACCGGACATCACGCGCGAGACGCGGGACGGCAGACACCCGCTCTCAAGGAATATGCCCAGGCCTATATCCTGGCGGAGCATCCAGAGGACCGGCTCGATGTGCTAACTTCCTTCTCCACCCTGTTTGATGCCCATGGCGACGGAAGTCGGCTCATCGCGCTCAGGTCGCTCATTGCCCGGGACATTCCGGGATGGCGCACGGAGCCCCGTCTTCAGGGTCTCTTACTGGCCCTTGCCCGGGCCGACCGGGATCTCCAGGAGCTTACGCGGCGACTGGGACCAGATCTCAAGGGCCCCTTCAGCCCGGTGCTGGCACATCTGTCCCGCATGACCGTGCTCGAGCAGGGGCGCTCTGGACGATTTGCCTCTACCCACCGCACCTTCGGAATGCACCAGGACTATATGCCGCCCCGCTCCCAGGCGCTCCTGCCGCCCCTGACGTCGTCGTCGGATCACATCCATCCGCCCGAAGCACAGCCAAGGCTGATTCACGCGCCTTCAGGGCAGCGTTTCGCACTCCCACCGCTAGAGCTGGGACGATGGAAAGGCGCGGAGGTCTTCGCCATCCGGACCATTGATGCCGCCGGACAGCACCCGAAAGCGGGCCTCTACCGGCTGGAGGGATCAGAGCTGAAGGAGCTGGTGGCGTTTCCCTCCGCAATCCTCTACTCAGCTTGTATCGCCGATATGGATGAAGATGGACGACCCGAGCTGTATGTCTCGCTCGAGCGACAGCTCTTGAGCTTCGTTGAAGACAAAGACGGTCACTTTCGTCAACTGAGTCCCCATAGGCCGACCGACCTGACCAACTCCATCATCAATGCGCTCTTTGTGGCAGACCTGGAGGGGGATGGACGACCGGAGCTGGTGGCAGCGCTCTCTCAGTGGGGTGCCTATGACCTTCGGGTCTTCCACGCCGGGCCTTCACCCGGCAGTCTCACGCTGACCGCACGTCGCAAGCTGGGCAAGCTGATAGACGCTGCACCCTTTCCACTGCCGGGTGGCAAAACGGGCATCCTGGCATTGCGCAACGCCTCGCTCGAGAACACCGCTTCTTTCCCTGCGACGTCCCCCGTGGGTTTTCCGCCCGGGACCTACCTGCTGGAGCTCCTGGACGGAGCGCTCCAGGTGAGACACCATGTGCCGCCGCCTTTTCCCGATGCCTCGGGCGATCAGCTCACAGTGGCAGACCTCGACGGAGACGGCGACGCTGACGTCCTGGTGCGAACCCGGATTCCGGACCGGGGTCCTGGCACGTGGGACAGCACTCAGATCGCACTCACACGCCCGGACGGCGGTTTTTCCACCTTGATGATTCCCGGCTTGAGGGTCTGGACCGCTACGGAAACCGACGGGGATCCGGCGGCGGAGGTATGGGTGCAGGACACAGGGTCCCAGCAGGTGTGGATGCTGGGGGCTGGCAATGCCTCCCTTCCACCGCTCACCCATCCAGCGGAAACACTTACGGGCCTCGAGACAGCGCCGGATGTGTGGGGACGCATCGAGGATCTGATCTCCATGGGTCTCCTCGACATCGGCGTTGAACAGCTACGACATCTGAATGCCGCAACGAAGGATCAGCCGGGAGTCCGGGCGCTCATCCGCGCCGGAAAGCTGGCGGATGCCCAGGGGAGGCCCGCACTGGCGGTGGAGCTGTACGGGCTGGCTCGGACCCGGGATCCGCAGTCAACGGAGGCGCACCGCTTGGCAGCAGACGCGTGGGCACAGCTTGGAAAACAAGCAGAAGAGCGTCTCGCACGGCGCGCTCTGCTCGAGCAATCAGGCCTGACGGCGCACGAAAGGACGGCGACGCTCACGCGCATCAAGCACCTGGAGGACGAGCTGAGCCTTCCTGAGCTTCGGCTGGACTTCACCCACGCGCTCGCATCCGAGCTGATCTTCCCCCACCCGCAGCTTGTTCGATGGAATCCCTCTCAGGGTCACCTTCGCGTGCGCGCGCTCACGGGGACTCAGGATCTGGTGCGTCTGCCACTGCGGTGGGATGGCAAGCGGCTGACCGCGGAGTTCACCCTGGATGTGTCGCGTCTGGAATGGGGCTCGAGCCTGGAGCTTGGCTTTCGCTTTGTCGGAGCAGCTCAGCCTCCCCTGAGCTATCGGTTCAATGTGGGAGGCCACGGGGGCGGTAGCCGACTGGAGCAGGCTGTCGCGGCGTGGTTCGCCCGTCGGGAGATGCTGGGACTCTTTCGACAGCCCATCTCCGGCCCCACAGCCGCCATGCCGATCTCGCTCAAGCTCTCACTCGACGCTGCTTCCCGCGCGATCTACTTCGAGGTCAACCAGACACCGACGCGCTATCAGCTCGAGCCAGATGAAATACCCTCCCCTGGATCGATGGAGATCTACCTGGCGGCGCCAGAGAGCTACTGGACGCAAGGCTCTCTGGCGGAGGTGCGGCTGAAGTCAATCACCCTGAAGGGCGCAACGGCTGCGGCAGGGACCGGGGCCAATCTCGTGGACACTGCGGCCCGTCGCATCGTGGAGGGACGGGATGACGAAGCGCAGGAAGTGCTCGCCCAAGCCACCCGTGCGGATCCACTCCGCTGTGCGATTCTCCTCGCTGTGATGGGCTGTCGGCATGGCTCCTCCGAAGCCTGCTTCAAGCAGCTCGAGCCCCTGATCCGGAACGGCGGGATCACGCGGCCCCCCGTGCGCACGCTACTTCGGATGCAGCTTCGTGAGAACCCAGCGCAGATCCTTCCCTGGCTCGAGCACCACCTCGGATTCGCTGCACGGCAGGAGTTCTGGGAGGTCTGGAGGAGCAGCCTCCGGGCACACAGAGACGATCCAGCCCTGCAGCTCGTGGTAGCCACAATCCTTGCAGGGGGAGCCGCGCCCCCCTATGCGCGACCCAGGACCGTCGACGAAAACGGGTACGAGCTACTCCTCCTCCGCGCACTCGGCGATGTGTGGCTTCTTCTGGAACAGCCAACCAGGGCCCGGGGAGTGCAGCTCGACGCGCTGGCGCTTGCCCAGCGCATGACCAAAGTTGCGACCGGGTCGATGCAGACCTGGTTTGCCAAAGCTGCCGGAGAAGTAGAATTGGCCCTGGCCATGGGAGCCCTAGCGAACGGCCAGCTTAGCCAGGTCCGCCAGCACTTACGGGGTGCCCTGGCAAAGTCGCCCGTGCCGGAGCTGCTCGCCGATTCCGCCGTGGCCCTGCCGGAGCTGGAGCCGCTGCTGCGGGATCCGGAAGTGCGCGCCCTGCTCGAACCGAATTCCTATGTGCTGCCAACGAAAGTGCCCGTGCATCAGTGAGAAGTCCTCACTCATAACGCGCTCAGGGGCCGGGTGGCCAGCGGTTCCAGCGCGACCGTGCACGCCGCAGCCTTTCGCTCGAGCGCGTGACGCCGGAACACGCTGAGGGTCTCCAGGATTACTTTTCGCTGCGCCTCAAAGGGCCACTCCAGTACCCCATCCTCCCGCTCGCGCAGGAAGCCGTTGGCCAGGAGCTCATCCAGGGCAGCCAGAAGATCCGCTGCTTCATCTCGAAAGAGAACGTGATCGTGAGGCACGATGTGTCGGCCCACGACGGCGCAGTGCTGCGCCAACGCACGTGCGCCCGGCGAACAGCGGGCGAATAGCCCAAGCAGCCGTTCTCGAAAGGAGACCGTGAGGGGCCCGGTACTCCCGCCCACCTGCTCCTTCACCCGGAACCGCTCCAGCAGCAGGAGCGGAATGCCTTCGCTCTGCTCCACCAGCGCGTCCAGACTGGCCTGAGCAACCGGGGTGACCATCCGGCTTAAGATCAGCTCGAGAGATGCTTCCGGCAGCAGCGGTCTCAGCTCAAGCTGAGCGAAGTGACACCCTCGCGCCAGCTCGGTCTGAAGTCTAGGTCCCAGAGGGTTCTCCCCGCACAAACCTTGCAAATTCATGGATATAACCAGCATAAGACCTTCTGTCGAGCCCTCCTGAAGAAGCACCGTCAGCAGCTCCAGGCTCTCTCGATCGCACCAGTGCAGGTCGTCCACAAGAATGAGCACTGGTCTGACCGAGGTGAGATCCGCCCGCAGCTTCTGCAGCAGCGCAATCCGACCGAGCTGAAGCCCTCCACCCGACAGCGGCCCAGACCCCGTCTGGAGTGAGGTGCCGGAAGCTGCTGCCGCTGCGATCCAGCGGTCTGTGGCGTCGCTGCGCGTGCCATCTGCTCTTTCCATCGATGCGAGCTGGCGGGCCAGCTTCGCGATTCCCAGATATGGACACGAGGCTGTGCTCGGAAAGCACTGGACCTGGAGGACGACACAGTCATCCCCGCGAACATGCTGGCCGAACTCTTCGAGGAGCGTGGACTTGCCCATTCCGGTGCTGCCGCTCACAAGTGCGACCGATGAGGCACCGCTGCGCGCGCCGGTCCAGAGCTCGAGCAGGGTGTGCCACTCAACGTCGCGTCCAAAAATTGACTGAGACGGGCCGGGTGTGGTGCGAACGGAAGGCCGTAAGGGACTGAGACGACTGAGCGTTTCCTTTCGGGGGGCCTGTCCGATCGATTCACGGGCGAAGACATACTGCTCCGCCGTCTCCTCCAGGCGATGATGACTCCCCGCGAGGTTGTGGGCGCGTGCGAGCTCCGTCCAGTGATCCTCGACGCCAGGCTGGATGTGGACCAGAGCCTCAATGCTCTGAATCAGGAGGGAATGATCTCGCAACGCTTCAGCCCGGCTGGTGGCCCCCCGGCAATAACGAATGCAGGCCTGCTCGAGGCGGAGGCGGCGCGAGACCACCCACCGCTCGGTATGGGCTGCCAGAAGCGGCCCCCGGTAGAGGCCTACCAGCTCCTTGAGGATCTCCCGAGTCGGCGGCTGGGCCAGCAACAGCTCAATACGTTCAACGTCAAGCGACAGGGGTTGCTCCGATCGCCAGGCGGCCACCTCTCGCCCAAGGTTAATAAACTGCTCCCCTTCTGGCCATACTCTCTTAAAGCGAGTCAGGAGCTGGCGCAGATTGGTGCGTCTACACACCTCATCATGCGTCCGCCAGAACCTGAGTCCCAGCTCCTCCCGACTGACTGTGCGACCCGGCTCCAGGAGCACCCCCGCCAGGAGCGCCTCAAAGTAGTACGTGTTCAGGCGAGAGAGCGGCTCACCGTTGAGCAAGATGCGCGGAGTCGCCATGAGCTGAACGTGCAGCATGTGGGAATTACCTCCAATGGGATGGATGAGTTGAGCAGGTACAGAGGCCGACCCGTGGAGACAGTTGCACATAGCCGCTTCGCGGCAGCTTATCCTCTATTGTAGCATATTGTAGCAGTGTGGCCAACGCGATGCGCCCGGGCTCTTCACTGTCCTGCCTGCGTTGGGGCTGAGGTGTCCTGTGCCGGTTCTGGCACCCTCCGCTCCTCTCTTTTCCCCACGCCGCTCAAAAATCAGGACTTCTGTACGGGCGACTGCCAATACCGGCAACCCGCACTCTTCCATTTCTCGTGGAGGTCCTATGTCTTGCGCATACACCGAATTCCACCTGCAGCTCAAGCTCCATTCATGCGCCAAGGGCGCCGGCGTGCGCTATTTGCTCTGCGTCCGCCGTTTCGCCAACACCATCGGTCTGCCTTTCGAGGAGATCCAGCACACCCACGTCCGTCGTTATCTCGTGGATCTGCTCGAGAAAGAGCAGTTCGGACCCGCCAACTATAAGATGCACCTCGTTGCCATCAAGTTCCTCTTTCGCAACGTGCTCCATCGACCCGAAGTCGTTGAGCACTTTCCCCTCCCAAAGGTGCCCGTTCCCGTTCGTCACATCCTCACGGGAGCCCAGGTCCGTGACCTGCTCAATGCAATCTCCAACCCCATGCACCGGGCCATCATCACCCTGGCGTACGGCGGTGGTCTGCGTATCTCCGAGGCCTGTGGTCTGCGTCTGTCTCAGATCGACAGCAAGCGCAAGCTGCTCGACCTCACCGGCAAAGGCAATAAGCAACGTCTGGTCATGCTATCCCCAACAACCCTACAACTTCTGCGCGCTTACTGGCGCGACTATCGACCCCCGACCGATGTGGTCTTTCCCGGAAAGGTCCCCTTAAGAGACCGCCCCATCCAACACGAGACCGTCCAGGAGAGCCTGAGGGAGGCTGTCTCCTCCCTCGGCTGGAACTTCAAGGTCACCCCACATCTCCTGCGTCATTCCTTCGCCAGCCACATTCACCGCATGGGCACCGATATCAAAGCCATCCAGCAGCTCCTGGGACACAGCTCTATCCGCACCACTGCACGCTATATCCACCTCACCCCCAGCGAGATCGCCAATACCACAAGTCCCCTCGAGCTGCTTGGCACTCCCGAGGAGGACATCCTCACATGAACCCACAATACGCGTCCAACACGGCGCAGATTCACCCTCCAGACACCAACATTGAGGAATCCGCCGACACTGATTCGGGACATCCTACGCTCGAGATCGCCGATATTCTGCGTAGATTCGGACCCCAGTATCAAGCCCTGCACGCGCTCTCGTCCGAGCAGGCGCGAGTCTTATCGGACATCACCCTCTGCCGCACCGAAGCCATGGGGGGACATACCACCACCTGCGGCGACTGTGGCCTGGCAGACACTTCCTACAACTCCTGCCGGAACCGGAGCTGCCCCAAATGCCAGGGGCAACTCAGCCGGATCTGGGTCGAAGCGCAGATGTTGCGGGTGCTCGAAACGCCCTATTTCCACGCGGTTTTTACCGTCCCTGCTGAACTCAGACCGCTGTTTCTGGCCAACCGACGACTCCTGTACGACCTGCTGATGAAGACCGCTGCCGAGACGTTGCTCGAGCTCTGTATGGACCCCAAACGTCGAGACCTGCGACCCGCCCTGACGCTTGTGCTGCATACCTGGTCGCAGGATTTGTCGTTTCATCCCCATGTTCACTGCATCATCAGTAGCGGAGGGCTGAGTGTGGATGGCACTCGTTGGATAAATGCCCGTGGCAAAGGGGATTTCCTGCTCCCCATGAAGGTGGTGACAAAGCTGTTTCGCGGCAACTTCATGAAGGGAGTGATGGAACTCGACAAGCGTCGGGAGCTGAAGCTGGCCGACGAATGTGCGCGCAAGGCGGGCTGCGGCACGTTGTTGGAACTCAAGGACAAGCTGTACAAAACCCAAAGGCACTTCCCGTGTCTTCTTTTGTGTCTACTCGACACAGCAAACGCCCCTTTGGAGGGCCGGAGCAGGTGCTGAAGTACCTCGGGCAATACACCCATCGCACGGGGATCTCGAATCGA
The DNA here is from genome assembly GCA_046075485.1 of Myxococcota bacterium. Classification (GTDB taxonomy): domain Bacteria; phylum Myxococcota_A; class UBA796; order JAJRTE01; family JBJTQF01; genus JBJTQF01. The sequence continues at coordinate 12,278 of JBJTQF010000018.1, forward strand.
CGGCTGCGACAGGTGGATGAATCTGGGGTGCGCTTTGCGGTGTGCGGCGGCGGGGAAGTCACGTTGGAGCCCCTGGAATTCGTGCGGCGATTTCTGCAGCATGTATTGCCGGTCGGCTTCAAGAAGCTCAGGCATTACGGGCTGTTGGCTCCTGCCCACCAGAAGGAGCGGCTTGAGGCTGCAAGGCGTTTTCTAGCGGAGCTGCGCCCCCCAACCTCCCCACAGACACCGGAGGAGACGGAGGCTTCGCTCGAGCTGACCTGCCCCCGTCCAGCCAAGAAGGAGGCGGGGGTCTGTGCGCACTGTGGCTCTCAGAACCTGCGAACGCTGCGAATTCTCCGGACGTCTCGCGGGCCGTCGGAGCAAAAGCAGCAGGCGCATCGGCAGCAGGCGCAGCGCTTTCGGGCGATGGCTGACAAGATCGCCAGGGCTGGCTGAGCGCAAGGGCCGCAAAGACGTGTCGGAGACGCCTCGCAAAAGGGTTGGGACCTTGTGCACGGGAGAGGTGCGCGCGAGATCTGACAAAGCAGGCTCGCGGGCAGCCAGACCAGTGCCCTCACGCATTCAGAAGCGCGTTCACGATGGTATTCTGAATGGAATTGACAGCAGAGATGACCACAAAGGGGGATTAGAATGAAGCATTTGTGGTGAGATCAGACACTTGAGATGATGCGAAGAGTCCCGCCCGAGGTGCCATCCGATCTATTTTGCCCATAAGGGAGTCGGTGGCCATCGATACGCCCCCCCGCTCAGCAGCTATGCGCAACTACGGTTTCAAACTCCATCTCGCGAGAGGCTTTCAGGGCCACTCCATGCCTCTGTTGCGCGCGATGGAGTATAAAACCTCTCTTAGTTTCTCCGCGCCTCTGCCGTAAGGCGCCTTAAACGGTGTACCTGGACACGGAGCGTGGGCCAGGAATTGCGGCCGGGTCTCACAGGGGATCGGGTATTACAATCGCAGTGCCAGGAGGGGACGCCACGTGCTATGCGTGCATGAGGAGAGACTGACTATTTTCAAATTCCGAAAGATCACTTAACCTGTATAGATGCTGTCCCTTTTGGCACTTGTGCTATATTTATCCACGCTCAAAGATCACGGCGGGTGACGGGACAAGGCCTCCCAGACATTTTGCACGATTCCGGCAGAATTGAAATTTTGAAATGGGGACGGAACAATCATGAGCACTGAAGCGCGTAAACGATCGTATCCGATACGGTATCCTATACGGTATCCTATGCAGTATGCGGGATGGTTTTGAAACCGATTGGGAACGGTCCTATCACCACATCACGGCTGGAAATCCGATGCGGATCTGGAGCGTTGGAGTTTGTCCCAAGAGGGGATGTCATGGGCTGACAGGGTGGGCTGACACAATGCGCTGAGACAATGCGCTGACACAATGCACTGACACAATGCGCTGACACAATGCGCTGAGACAACCCCGTATTTGGCTGAAGCACTTGAGCATAGTCACTGGATGACCCTATCCGATGAAATCATCACTGGCTCCCCATGCCACCCGCACATCCAGCGAAGAAGAGCCTAGCAGCATTGGGCTTTTGTCCGCAGCCGGGTTGCGTCCCGAGCGCTGGTGCCTGACCCTGCTCTATCACCCAGAGGTCGCGCGCATCGGTGCACAGTTTTGCTGGCCCTCTACCCTGCGAGAGGAGGTGGGGATTTCCCGCTTGAGCCCACTCTTCTCGAATCCAGACGCGAGTCCCCCCCGGCCTCTCGCCGATTCCCGGCTGAGTCGTAGCGCCCTGAAGATCCGCTGCACGGAAAGGGGCCTGGAGCTCGAGCCAGAGGACGAACGGGTCCGCTTCGAGATCGACGGTCGCCCTGGTAGCCGTCTGCAGGTGCTGAGTACTTCACGTGCTGCCGCAGGCGTGGTCCTGACCCTTGGACGCCGCGTGTCCATGATGATTCATGCCGCCCGTGAAGAGGGGTTCCGTCCGGAGCGGCTGGGCCTGCTGGGGGTGAGCGCGGCGCTCCAGCGGGTGTGGACTGAGGCCCGGCTGGTCTCCCCGCTCGAGCTCCCGGTGCTCCTGACCGGCGAGTCAGGGGTCGGTAAGGAGCTGGTGGCGCAGGCCATCCATCGCCTGAGTCCTCGAGCAGGTCGGCCCTTTGTTGCGGTCAATATGTCCGAGATGGTCGCCTCGATGGCCCTCTCGGAGCTGTTCGGCCACGATCGAGGAGCCTTTACCGGTGCTGCCACGCGGCGACCGGGGCTCTTTGACCAGGCGGAAGGGGGAACTCTCTTTCTGGACGAGATCGGAGAAACCGCCACCGAGATCCAACCGATGCTCATGCGCGCCATCGACGCGGGCGAAATCCGTCCCCTCGGCATTCCTTCCCGTCCGGTCAACGTGCGCATCATTGCCGCAACCGATGCGAACCTACAGCAACTGACCAGCGTCGGCCAGTTTCGGAATGCGCTGCTTCATCGACTGTCCGCCGTGACCCTGGCAATCCCGCCCCTACGAGAGCGTCTGGTCGACATCCCGCTCCTTCTTGTTCACTTTCTCCGCGAGGCCCTGCGTCAGCTCAATGCCGAGCGGCTGCTGGAGGCGCCTGCGGGGGAACGATCGGAGAGGCTCAAGCGCTCAGACGTGCTGACGCTCCTGCGATATCCCTGGCCGGGAAACATCCGGGAGCTGCGGAATGTCGCCTTTCAGATTGCACTGAGCGCCAATGCGCGCGAAACCACTGTCCTGCCGTCCTGGCTGCTCGATAACGTTGCACGCCTTGACTCGGCCAATGAACCTCCCGTCACGGAAGGCCGGGCCGGGCCGGACATTCTTTCACCAGACGTCTCGCGCGATGTGGAAAAGTCGGCTGCTTCTGGGGCAAAGCCGGCCCGCATCGATTCGACCCGCCTGCGCGCAACCCTGGAAGGGTGTGGCTGGCGCATCGGGGAGGCGGCGGCATCGCTGGGCATCACCCGGAAGTCCCTCTACGCCTGGATGGATGAGGCGGGAATCGCACACGCGGGGCTGTTGAGTCGGGAGGTGATCCTGGAAGTCGCACACGCTGTCGGAGACATTGAGCCGGAGCGCCTGGCCCCTCGGCTTCAGGTGTCACCTCGAGGTCTCCGGCTGCGGATGCGGCAGCTGGGGCTTCTGTCTTAAATGGGGCCGGGTCGGAAGTGGGGAGAGCAGTTCATCGCGGGGCTTCCAGACCCACATCAGCTTACTTCCTGGTCTTACTTCGCGAAATCAAAGCTGATCTTGAGGGAGGTCGTGGCGATCAGGGCGTAACCGTCGCAGAGGCTCGTGTTCGAGATGCAGGCGCCGTCAGCGTCGTATTTCGCCCGGCTCTTGAGCGTCATGTCTCGCAGGAATGTCACGTCCTGGACCAGAGAGAAGGTGCGCGAGAGCCTGAGCTCCGCCAAAAACATATCGGTTAAGATCGATTCCTGGTCCAGCGCAGTTTGCAGGTCGGTTTCAGCCTGGGCCGTGGACGAATACACGCGCGGCGCAAACTCCAAGGAGTTCGACAGCGTCAGCGGGCCGACAGTGCCACGGGCGTAGAGGGACAACGAAGCGCGGACAATGCTTTTCTCTACGAGCGTTGTGGTGACCACTTCAGCGCCCGTGTCGTCGACACTCGCCTGCTCCCGCGTGATCGAGCGGTAGTTCCACAACGGCGCAACCCCAATGAACAACAGCAGCGGTGGAGGCTGGGAGAGGATGAATCGGGCCCCCAGCGGCGAGAGCTTCAGGTCAACGTTCAGGTTCGACGCCGGGTTCCGCACCAGATCAGATGAGACGTAGAGGGTGAAGCGGGGCAGGATCTGCCGATACGCCATGTCCAGGTTGAAGGCAGTCAGGTCGTTAATCGGGACTCCCTGAGCACTGGAACGCTTAAAGAGTCCTTTGACATGGATCTCGAGGGGATCCGCCCCATACCGTCGGACCGAGGGCTCCCGGTCAAACGAAAACCCTCCACTCAGATCCTGCACCCCCACATCGGTCTGGAGGCCGATCCCCAGGTTGAACGAGAGCACGAGCGGTACAATCGGGCGTGGGATGTCGGCGACCGTCTCGCTAAGGGTTTTGCCCTCCCCATCGACGACCAGTCGGCGCACCACGCGTCCGTAGAGATCGTAGGTGAGGGTCGTCACCTTCACGCTGCCGTCTCCCGCTTCGACCCGGAGCTGGGTGAGCTGTCCTTTCGTCCAGGTGCGAGTGGTCTTGGAAATCAGAATGCCATCGACGGTCTTTTCTTCGGTGGCCGGGCCGAAGGGACCGAATGTGGTCTTTTCGAGGGTCTCTTTGCCGCCTTCGACAGTCTTGACCCGCGTGGGACGACCGACCGCATCGTATTCGTAGGACACTTCCTGGAGGACCTTACTATCCTGAGTCGTGATCCGGCGTAATACCCGTCCGGCAGCGTCCCAGGTTTCATGGGTGACCGCAGGCTCGGCGTAAGCGAGTGTCGGCAGGAGTAGTAGAATAAGGCAGAAAAGTCGCATGGGATTCTCCTCTCAGAGGGAGTGTTTGACAAACGTTTCGGGGTCACATTGAGGGTCAGATTGGGGATTACATTGGGTGGGGGTCACATTGGGAGTCACATAGGGGGTCAGAACCATGCGCGTAGCCAGCCCAGCAGGCCAGGACGCGCCTCTTTCTCTATGGCCAGGGGAAAGCCGTCGGCCTGTGCCGGGATCTCATCCCCTCCCACCTGCCGCATCGAGGGCAGGAGTGCCGGGGTCACCGGTGCCTCCGGGATTGACGGCTCACCCAGGTAGGGCACACTGCCCCGTGCGCTCCCGTCGTGGAGCACGACCATGCGGGGGTAGGGGATCTCGATGCCGCGCTCACGCAGGATCTCGAAGAGGCGGGTCCTCAGCGGGTACGTCATGCGCTGGTGCTGGCCGGGCTGGCACAGGGCAGTCACCTGCACTTCCAGCGCGCTGTCGTCATACGCCTTGACACCTCTCAGCCGGACAGGACCCGTCACTTCGGGCAGGTGCTCACGGGCCCAGACTTCAAGCTGCTGCACAGCTTCCTTGAGGACTTCCAGATCGGTGTGATAGGCGACTCGAGCCTCGATGTAGGCCTGGATATTGGCACGGCTCAGATTGGTAAGCTTGCGGATGTCGCCATTGTTTAGAATGTGGAGCGCGCCGCTGGACTGGCGAATCCAGAGGGTGCGGAAGTGGATGGCCAGTACCTGACCTTCCACGCCGTTAACGGCAATCAAGTCACCGACCGTCACCTGGTCTTCGACCAGCATAAAGAACCCGCCAACGATGTCCCCAATCAGCTCACGCGCCCCCAGCCCGAGTGCCATTCCGACCACTCCAGCCCCTGCAACAATGGGGAGCGGATCGATGCCGACCTCGATCAGGAGGATCATCACGGTGCTCAGCCCAATAAAGGACTGCAGAAGGCCTCGGAAGATGGGCAGAAGTGTCTGACGGCGATTCCTTTCCAGCTCGCTGAGGTGAGCACGCTCAGAGAAGTGCTCTCGAAGTAAGGGCTCGACCAGCTCCGCCACCAGTCGTGCGGCGAGGACGGTCAGGAGCACTTCCATCGTCACCCCGACGATCACAGCCAATGCGACGGTGGACTCGAACTGCAGCAGTGCCAGCCCGCAGAGGCCCAGCGAGAGCACCAGGCCGACCAGACGCCGACTCAGCATGGCCAGCGGCAAGAGCACGTCGAAGTAACGTTGCACGCCACGGGCTTCGAGGTGTCGGCGGAGGAATATCACCCCCTGTTCGGCCAGTAATCCGAAAGCGGGGGCGAGTGCAAAGGGAAGCGCTACCAGCGGATAGATGCGCGCCAGCGCCACCGACGCCTCTTGAACCGGCAGCGGCGCACCCAGTGTTGCGAGACAGGCCACCAGGACCCCCGCCTGAAGCGACCGCTTCACAAGCGAGCGGAGGCGATTGCAGGAACTCGCGATCAGGCTGGACTCCCCCGCCCTTTCGTCCGGCGTGCGAATGGGTATCTCCACCGCCGGGAGCTGAACCTGCTGACGGTACTCCAATACCCGGTGCTCGAGCCAGGTAATGGCCCACTTCAATGCACTGTTCACGAGGGCGGCCATCAGCCCCCATCCAGCGCACTTCCCGACCAGAAGCCCTGCGGCAATGGCATTTTCCCGAGTAAAGTGGCCCAGCCGGGTCAATGCAAAACCCAGCAGGCTCTCGCCCTGGTAGAGAATCCACACGTTGAGCATGAGCGTGATGCCGAGCAGCGTTGGGGCGAGCAGCAGCGCACCGCGCCGAACAAACGCTGACAGTGGCACCAGGGCGGATGCGGCGTTTCCGCTGAGACGTCCTGCGAATCGACGGAGCGTCCGCAGCGCAAGTGTTCGTAATACCACGACAAACAGCAACAGACTCACCAGCTCGACGCTCATCACAATCAGGTCATTTATGCTGATACGCATGTCATCGCTCTCCGGGGGGGGGCCTGGTGCCTACGCGGGCAGGCGTTGGGTGCGGAGACGGCCCTGCGCCACCCATGGCACCGTGGGAGCCGGATGACACATCCAGTGGTTTCGGTTGGCGTGCCGGTGGAGGTGCAGACGCGGGGATTTCCGGGCGCGCATGGGGGAGAGCGAACGCCTGATCCGCAGGCAAACTGCTGAGGGCAGGCGGCAGGAGCGGAGGCTCCGACAGGCCTTCGGCAGTCTGTGTCGTGTCAGGGTGAAGACTTCCCTTCGGGGCGGGCCCCGGGCTTGTTCGTGACGGAGAGGCGTCGAGGTCGTTGAGCATAAGTGGGAACATCGTACCAGCGCTTCGGCCTTCGCCCAGTACCACCACCTTGGCGTTCTGGCTCGTCACCAGTCCCGCCAGGGTCTGAATGTGAAGGAACTCCAGGAGCGGAGCGGTCAAGGCCCTGGCAACCGTCTCGTGGTAGACTCGAATGCCTTCGGATTCAATCTGCTTTCGCTGCCGTTCCCGCTCTTCGCTCACCAGCCGGAAATCGTAGCCCTCCGCCACCTGCTGCAAGACCAGCTTTTCCTGGATGGCCTTTTCTACTTCTGCCGGGAGCTTCACGCTTTTGACCAGAATCTGGGTGATGCCGATGTGGTACGGCGCAATCTCGCGCTGGGCAATCTGCCGGATTTCCTCCTGAAGCGTGGCGCTGTGGGTGGTGAAGAGCTCTTCCGGACGATAGTTGCCAATTACTTCGCGGACGGTGGCAACCATCATCGGGCGAACGAGCTTCTGGACGTAGGTGGGTCCAAGCTTCTGATGGAGTAGCCCGACGCGGGCGGCGTCCGGCTGAAAGCGAAAGGAGAAGCTGACTCGGATGGAGAGCCCATTGTAGCTGAGGACCTCAACCTCCTCCGTCTGTTCCTGCTCCCGCACGTCGTAGAGGAAGAGGGTATTCCAGGGGAAGACGACGTTAAGGCCCTCGCCATAGGTGCGCTCCGTATACGTGCCCCAGAAGAAGCGGTAGAGCACCCCCACTTGGCCGGTGTGGATCGAATAGAAGATGCGTTGCCAGAACGCGGCAACGAGAAAGAGGGCAAAGAGGGTGGCCATCATCCCGGCGAAGAGATAGCGCTTTTGCCAGCGAGACTCCATGAGATCTCCAGGTGGAGCAGAGGTGCCTTCAGTGTTTTCGGTCCAACTTCCGCTGCGGGAGGCAAGAGGAGACAAGACGGAGGCGCGGAAGGCACCGCCAGCCCCGGCGTTCAAGGGACTGAAGCCCCGGGACCGGAGGCAGGGGCAGCGCTGGCCGAGCGCTGACCATCGGCGTAATAGGCCAGGAGTACCTGCCGTAGCTCCTGAGGGTCGAAGCTGAGCAGCGTTCCTCCCCCTTCAAAGTGCAGCAGGAATGTGCGACCGAGGGCGTAAGCGGCAGGGGTCAGCACAAGGGGCATGGCGATCATACCCGCGAGTGTACCAACCAGAGGGAGCAGCTTTACCAGACTGACCACAGCGGGAAAGAGCAGCAATGGGAGCGCCGCGCCGCCAAAAAGCGAGCCGAAAACAGCGTAAAGCCGCTGACGACTCTCGAACTGGAAGCCATAGAGTTCCGCCAATTTCCGGAGCATGCGAACCAACACCACGGACGCCAGCAGAGCGTCAAGAATAGGAACAGGAATCAAGCCCAGTGCACCCGCAAGAAGCGTATGGTTTCGGATCAGTCTGTACGCCTTAATCTGTCGAAGCTCTGCTCCTTCTGAAGACCTGAGATCGATGCGAACCTCCGAAGCAGTCAGTGGCTGTGTCATAAATATTCCTTCCATCGAACGAGTGAAGAAGACCTGAAGCAAACATCATCTACCACACAGAATTCGTCAGGACGATTGGTCCGGACGCACAGCGAGATTCCTGAATCACAGAGCAATAGACATCGGCTTTGCACAGTGACTCGAGCGCACAAACACACCGAAGATAATACCTGCGTCGTGACATTGTTGTGATCTCGAGTGTGATACCTTGCGGCATCATGCCCTCCCCCCAAAAAATTCATCACGTCAGCATCACGTCCATATCACGAAGCGGGCGGTAATCCTATGAAAAGATTCACTGAGCTTCTATACGGAGATTCTATACGGAGATTCTTTCCGGAGCTGTCGGTGACGGGATGTCTGCGAAACACCACACCCGCTTTGCTTCCGGTAGAGAGCGGACTTGACCCAGGGAGAATAGAAAGATGGCAGATTCATCCGATACACAGACTGTAAAGGTCGAAGTCAGCAGCCCTGAAGCAGCCGAGCTACGACGACTGAAAGCACTGGCACTGGTGCGCAACTATTCACTTGGTGCTCTGGCAGTTGGATTGATTCCATTGCCGCTGCTTGACCTGGTGTTTGCAGTCGTTGTGGTGGGACGAATGCTCCAGAAACTGGCTCCCGCCTATGGATATCCATTCGAAGGGGAGCACCGAAAGTATTCCCTCTGGGGGGCAATCATCGGAGGGCTCCTGGTGCCCATGCTATTGGTGCCAGCAGCACTGAGTCTGCTCAAGTTTATACCGGTGATTGGAACCGTACCAGGCATGATCGCAATGCCAATCGTGCTGTATGCGAGCACCTATAGTGTGGGCCGCGTGTTTATTCAGCACTTCGAGAGCGGTGGCACACTGCTCACATTCGATCCAGCCAGGGTGAAGCAGCACCTGCGCTCATACTATGACGAAGGTCTCAAAGCCGTCGGGGTGAATCGGGAAAAGAAGGAAAGCGCTGAAAGTGGTGCAAAATCATCGTCCAAGCCTTCCAGTGCCAGTCCGCAGTCGCCACCACGGGAGCTGGCTGCGGAGGATCTGCCGCTCGCCGGCCCGCGCTCGACGATGTAAAAAACGGAGCTTGTCAGACACTCTTCACTCGGCTTAAGACTACCACCCGTGTGACAACCACCCGTGCAATAACTACCCGTGTGACAACCACACAGGAGACGAGGACCCGTATGCCATCCGCTGCCACAGTTCAGGTCGTCAGGGCGCTGGAAACCTATGGAGATAGCACGATCAGCGACGGCACCGTGCGTCTTGAGTACCGCACTTTCAAGACGCTGATGGATCTCCTGGATGCGCAGCTTCAGGCGGCAGGCATACAGAATGAGGATTGTCTTTCCGTGGAGTGTGGAAGCTCAGCGCCAGATGCGATCCTTCTCGTCTGCCTTCTGAGACGCGGTCAGAGCTTCGTGCTTTCGCCCTTCATGCACTCGCCACTGACCGAGCGGGATGAAGCGCACGAAACCTTGAAGCCTACGCCACGCTTCTGCGCCTTCCGGGTCCGGATGTCACGCGAGGACTCAGTCACACGGGCATGGAGTCAGGAAGCGCATCGGGCGATAGGACCTGAGCAGCCAACAGCAATCAATCCACTGCAGATCGAGAAATGTCTACACTTTGAGCGCCCGTCAGAGATCGACTTACGAGCGAAAGTATTTCTCCGCACATCCGGCAGCATGGGGGTTTCTAAGCTGGTGGCTCACACCCATGAGCACCTGATCCTGAACGCGCAAGCGTGCGTAGAGCACTACCGCTACTCAGCACAGGATCGGATGCTCATTCCGCTGCCAATTGCTCACATGTATGGCTTTGGGGCGGGGCTGCTGCCTGCACTGCTGGCAGGTGTGTCCATCGATCTCCTCGAGGGTGTAAACCTGATCCGATATCTTGATCGAGAACGGACATTCCAGCCTACGGTCACGCTTCTGACGCCAACACTGTGCGACATCTTGCAGGCAGGATTCCGTCAGCCGCACACACAGTATCGATTGGTACTCACGTCGGGACAGCGTATCAGTGAAGAGCTCTTTCGAGCATTCGATGCAAAAGTAGGTGGATGCCTGGTGAACCAGTACGGCAGCTCTGAGATGGGGGCAATAGCGGCATGCCATCCAGAGACAGCGGCATCACTGAAGGCATCTACCTTGGGTGTGCCGATGCCCGGGGTACAGTTGAAGGTAATTCCAGTGACAGGGAATCCAGTGACAGGGAATTCAGCATTTGAATCCATCGATCCGTTGGTTCCGCTCGAAGGGGAGCTGCTCTGCTGTCACCCCAATGGATTCGCGGGATATGTCGAGGAGAGTGGTCGATGGTTGAGCAGACATTCTCCGGAGCAATGGCATCAGACCGGAGATCTGGTGCGCGAGCAACCTGACGGGAGCCGTCAGGTGCTCGGGCGGTTAGGCCAAAGCATCAACCGTCGCGGCTACCTGATTCAATTCGCCGAGATCGAGCAGCGGCTGGAACAGCAGGCATCGCTGAGGCAGGTGGTGGTGGTGCGCTGTGCGGCACGGCAAGGAATGAGCTCTGAAGGACAGCTGGTGGCCTTCGTTGTGCCCCGCACCGGCAGCCTGGTCACGTCTCAGGGCGTGCATCAGCTTTGCCGCCAGCTCCTCCCAGTGTACGCAGTCCCGGATGAGATTGTACTCATGCCCGAGCTGCCACTGCTGCCCAATACCAAAGTGGATCGACAGGCGTTGTCCGCGCTGGCAGAGCTGCAAGGTGGCCAGCACAAGACAGAATGTATTTTGCATTCATTCAGTCCCTGACCTCGGCACCAGACCCGAGGCAATACGTTAGCACCTGCACACGCAAAAGGAGCGAAGGTCGTGATCAACACCCGTACCGTAAATGACTACTGGCTCCCATCTCGGAAGGGGTTCATCACGAACTATCCGAACTTCATGCAGTGGAAACGCCTTACTGCGATGGAGATGGAGAACCGGAAGCCCCTCAATCTCTACCTTCATATGCCCTACTGCATTCAGCGCTGCAGCTACTGTTACTACAAAACCGTGAACCTGAGGGGTGCAGAGAAGCAACAGCGAATGTCGCGCTATGTTGATGCACTGTGCCGGGAGCTGGCGCTGGCGTCAAAGGTGTATCACCTGAGTGATCGCCCTGTGATTTCTGTGTACTTCGGTGGAGGTACTCCCAGCCTCCTGGCACCCGAGCTGCTTATTCAGATCAATGAGACATTGCGCCAATACTATCGTCTCGAAAATGCAGAATATACCATTGAAGCCGAGCCAGTGACACTGACCGAAGAGAAAGCGGCAGTCATCATGTCAATGGGTGCCACGCGCATCAGCATGGGTATCCAGTCCTTCGACACAGAAATCATCAAGAACTCTCATCGGCTGGACGACGAAAAAAAGGCCCTGCGCGCCATTGGTGTGGCAAAAGAGACCGGAGCAGTTGTCAACATCGATCTGATGAGTGGATTGGCAGGAGAGACGCCTCAAACCTGGGAACACAGCGTGCTTCGGGCCATCCAGACGGGGGTCGAGAGCATCACAGTGTATAAGACCGAGCTCTATCCCAATACTGAATACTACCGCAACATCAAGAATAGTACCCTCGAGCTGCCTTCCGATGACGACGAGCTCAAGTATGTGGAACACGCCGTGAATGAGCTTGAGAAAGCGGAGTATATTCCCTGGAGTTTCTACACATTCACCCGTCACGGAAAGCATGCACACGTTCACTCGCCCAGCGTGTTTCGGGGCGACGATATCTACGCTTTTGGAACCTCTGCTTTCGGCAAGCTGGGAGGGTACCTCTTCCAGAATACCAATGATGAAGACAAGTATGTTGAGATGATCACGCATGAGGAGCTCCCTGTCCAACGGGGCCACCTGCTGACCGCCCTGGATAGCATGGTTCGAGACGTTGTATTGACCATGAAACTCGTCCGCTTCGACCTGCGATACTTCGAGCAAAAGTATGGCGTAAAGCTTGAGGTGCTCTGCGCATCGGCGATAGAAGCACTCTGTGAAGGCGGGTTGATTACACACCATGACAATGCGCTACACCTGACCCAAAAAGGCATACTCTATGGCGACTATGCCGGAAAGTGTCTGGCACGGAGTCTGATAAGTTTGGGGAAAGGAGCACCTGAACTGGAGTAGAGCTGCGAGAGGATTCGACGAGGACTCCAGGCAAAGAGGTAGGGTGATCGCATGGACCAGTATATTGAACCACAAGCGCCGCAACGTGTCCGGGATGTGCAGCGCCGACTGGCAGACCTGCTCCACCTCCATCGTGAGGCGCTTGGACGGAAAAGTGTCTGGACCGAACAGCGACTGATGCAGATCATCAAGCTGGACTTAAGCAAGCTCACCCACGCATTGATGGAAGTTAAGACGCTGCAGGCTGAGACGCTTCTCCATACTTTCTTTGTCGATCATTCGATGGTGGTTCAGGCAATCCTGTCTCAGCTCGTGGGACGCCATATCTATCATCTGGGGTTTGAGGTTCATGAGCCGCTGGACCTATTGCTCTACGGCATTCACCAGTGGATTTCTCGAACCCGTAGGAGCCTTGGAGGCGAGCTTACAGTGCATCGGGTGCTTCGTTATCCCGCATCGATGGCGTTTCAAGAGCGTGTGGGGGCTTATGCCGAGATCATGCGGGTCTGGATCCGGGCATCGTCACAGCTTCTCATGCTAGAGCTGTTTGACATTCATCGACCCATTGAGAATCACTTCATCGAGGGGATGCCCAACCTAACCCATCGAAACTTTGACCATTTATTGGCTGTAACTGCGGACCAAGGAGCAGGGCTAGAACGCAGTGTCATGGGTTTTAGTCCGGACGAAATCTGGCACTACGCTCTGAATGTAAGGACTGCTGACAACGTCGCGGAGCTTCATCGCCTCTTTCAGGCTCTGACCGCCTCGGACAGCAATTTCGTACAGCCATACTCAAGCCCTATTGTCAATGAACACGATCAGTCTATCCATACCAAGCTCATTTGTCTGCGCGCCGGACTCGAGCTCGAAGTGGTATCTCAGCGATAGAGAGCGGCCAAAGGCTTCCACGTTTTCTGAAGGGATGATGACCTATGCAATCGGCTGCTCCCATTGACATCGAACGGGAAGTAACACTGAACGAATCCTGGGGTTTCCATCCCGATGCGGGGCAGGACAAGCGGGAACTGAACCATGTCTTCTTGACCGGCGCGACGGGCTTTCTTGGAACGCATCTTCTGGCGGAGTTGCTTGAGCAGACCAATGCACAGGTGTACTGCCTGGCGCGCTCCGGTCCAGAGGGGAGTGCAACCGAACGTATAGGCCGATCGCTCGCTTTCTACCAACGCTGGAAGGAAGCGGATGCAGCTCGCATCGTGGCGCTGGAAGGGGATCTGGCTCGGCCCAATCTGGGCCTCACGGAATCCCAGTTTCAGATGCTCGCGGAGCAGGTGGACACGATTGTGCACAATGGCGCGATGGTGAACATCATGCTGCCCTACTCGAGCGCGAAAGGTTCGAATGTCTTTGGGACTCAGGAGGTCTTGCGGCTTGCATCACTTGGACGCGGTATACCGCTGCATTATATCTCAACGCTGGGCATATTCTTTGGCCAGAACTCGGGGTGTGTTGGCGAGGATGCTTCGCCAATCGCATCACTTCAGCGTAACGGATATCAGCAGAGCAAGTGGGTGGCGGAGGGTGTGGTGAGACTGGCTCAAAAGCGGGGACTCGCCGCCAATATCTACCGTGCAGTGCGAATTCTGGGCGACAGTCGCAGCGGTATCATTGGTAACTTTGATGACTTTCTATTCGCAATTCTGGAAGGCTGTGTAGAGCTCGGAGCGTATCCAGCGGTGGAGAATGTAATCAACTTCATTCCGATGGACTATGCCAGCAAAGCCATCATTCATATTGCGAAACAGACGCCTCTTTCCGGTGAGACCTTTCACCTGGCACATCAAGCGCCCTGCTCCTGGAGAATGCTCTTTCAGCACATGATTGCGGCTGGATACCCGATGCAAGCGCTGTCATACGAGGAATGGACTTCAGCCGTCGATCAGGCCGCAACGAAGCGGGGTAGCCGCAGTCCTTTCGGATTCCTGAAGATGTTGAGCCGTATGCCCAATAACATCTTCGCGCCGAAGCCAGCCTTTGATGATCGCAATACAAGACAGGGTCTCGCTGGCACCGGCATTGTCTGTCCGCCTGTTGATGCAGTACTTCTGAACGCCTACTTTCAATACTTTGAGCGGGCGGGTCTTCTTCGAAAGCAAGTGGGGTTGACGACCAACGGGGTCGAGAGTGTAGCTGGATAGGCCAGAAGACAAAGCCATCGGCCATGTGGATGGCGCAACTGGAGAGTCATGTGATGTCTGCATTATCGCCCTTGCCTGAATCATCGGTTAGCAGGTCCGAATCAACCATCACTCTGAGCGATCTCATCGTTCACTATCTGGAGTTGATGGAGGTCGAGTACGTGTTCGGTGTGCCTGGAGTCCACATTATGCGACTGTACGAGGCACTGGCCCGCAGCGCAGCTCGCGGGGGGCCCAGGGCAATCCTGACACGCCATGAGAGCGGTGCAGCGTTTATGGCTGCCGGCTACGCCCGGGAGACGGGAAAGTTGGGAGTCTGCTGCGCGACAGCGGGTCCAGGAACCACAAATGCAATCACTGGTATCATGTCCGCTCAGTCCGATCATATCCCCGTACTGCTGCTCAGCGGACAGGGGATGATTCCAGCCTGGGGGCAGGGCTATGTACAGGAATCCTCGCCCTATGAAGGGAGTTATCCCGACATTGTAGACACCACAGGCATGCTCGCTGCTCTTCCAACAGACGGCCCTCCGCCTTGGCCTCGAGCAGCTCTCCCATCCTCAGGCCGGCTTCTTTGCGACGATCAGCATCGCCGACATACACGAGGATCCCATGACCGTTGCACTTGAGCTACTCCGAACTTCAGGGGTGGTCACGGTTCCAGGCAATGACTTTGGCAATGTCTCCTCGCCCTTTTTGAGGATGAACTTTGCCAGTGCTCCGGAACGCATGGTGCCAGGGCTCGAGCGCCTGGCTGCTGGGCTCGAACGCGCCCGAAGGACTTTCGAGGCGTCCGAACGTCCTGGGCTTTCGCACTCCGGATCCCAGGCAACGACCGTGTGGAGCGCACTCGGATAGCCATCAAAAGTCGAGGTGTCAGCACGTGCTTATCTCTCATTCCCACCGATTCATCTTCTTCCACGTTGCCAAGACAGGGGGGCTGAGTGTTCGGCATGCATTGGCACCTTATGCGCAGGAGCCTGATCACTTTAAGATTAACCGGCCATTGCGGGAGGTCGATGGCAAATCAAATCCTCTCTATGCAGTGTGGGAGTCGTTGTTATTACACGCCACTGCAGCGGATGCACAGCGACAGCTTCCTGCAGCAGTGTTCGATGGATACTTTAAGTTTGCCTTCGTCCGAAACCCCTGGGAGTGGCAGGTCTCTATGTATCATTTCATCCTGAGAGAAAAGGGTCATCCCTGTTATCCTGTGGTGGCATCTCTGGGAACCTTCGACGCTTACCTGGACTGGGTGATTCGCACACCACGGCCCTTTCCCAAGGGGGCGCAGAAGCGGCAGATCGATGTACTGAGCGATGCTTCTGGGAAGCTCCTGGTAGACAGACTTGGACGCTATGAGACGCTCTCGGATGACTTTCGGGCAGTCAGTCGCACACTTGGAATTGAGGCATCTCTTCCACATCTGAACCGATCTTCTCACGGAGACTATCGGAATTTTTATACGCCGATCACTCGAGACAAACTCGCATCCTATTTCTCTGAAGACATTCACTCATTCGGCTATTCATTTGAAGCTCCATCGGATCAGGGGGGATGATGGATCTGCCAGTGAACTCTCCATTTGTTGCCCGATTTCGGCGTGCAGTCGCGGGAAACTGGCCAGAACTCATGGCCGCTACGCTCGTCTGCACTGTCTCTGAGCTGGTGGTGATGACGCTGGTTGCCAACGGCACAACACGCGTCATGGCCGGAGAAGACATCGGTCGTCAGGTCATCATGTTCTGGAGCATGGTCGCTATTCTGGCCATGTCGCGCTACGCGGTGCTGAAACAGGCCGGTCTGGGCGCCGCGAAGGTGGTCCACGAGTTTCGGGGTACCCTCTTCGAGAAGCTTACCAGCTGCGAGCTCTCGGATCTCGAACGGCTCGGGCGTTCAGAAGTTCAGCTCATTCTTGGACGAGACATCGCTACCCTATCACAGCCCAGTAACTTTTTGTTCTCAACGCTTACAACTGGCCTCAACCTGCTGGTGGTAATGCTGTATCTGGTGTTTCTAAATCCGCTCGCAGGCATGTGCATCGCGCTCTTCCAGGTCGCATTGTTTCTGTGGTTTTATGAGCGCCGCAAGCGGGTACTCCAGGCACTGCGTGCGCGCGCTCGGGCGGAGTCTCCGCTCTTCCAAGCGCTCAACAGCGTGATCCTCGGGTTTGCGGAGCTGCGGTTGAATGCCAGTCGCCGCAAGGAGCTTGTGTCCGAGCATATGCAGTCCTTGAGCGAGCGCGCGCGTGAGGGTCAAGAAGAGGTCAGTCGCTTGCAGACCCAGAACTTCAGCAGTGTGGATGTCTTTCACTATCTCACCGTCGGAGTTCCTGTCTTCATACTACCTTCTCTCAGCATACTTTCGGGCGATGCCATCTCACAGGTCACTGCGCTTGTTATCTTCACCGTGGGCTCGATTCCAGAGATCATCATCAACCTCACCGTGTTAGCACAGTTTGACGTTGCGACCCAGAGACTCGAGGAGCTCGAGCGACATCTTGAGCGCACTCCTGCGCACGATGACACCAGCAGCATGATTCAACTTAGCCAGGCAAAAGTATTTGAGTCCCTGGAGCTAGATCAGCTCGCGTATTCCTATCTTGGTCTCCGTCGCAGCTCTACGTTCACCATAGGACCTGTGAACCTTCAGATTAAGCGGGGTGAGATCCTATTCATTGTGGGTGGCAATGGCAGTGGCAAGACAACTCTTCTTCGAACGTTGTGTGGTCTCTATGTGCCGACGTCAGGATACCTTCGCCTCAATGGTGTACCCGTTGATCGGGACAACCTCGATCTCTATCGCTCGTTTTTTTCGGCTGTGTTCGCAGATTTTCACCTGTTTGATCGACTGTATGGTCTTAGCTCGGTATCTCAAGAGCAGGTTCAACACTGGCTCGAACGGCTGATGCTTGATGACAAGACAGAGTTCCGCGATCGTGCGTTCACGAATCAGTCGCTCTCGACAGGACAGCGGAAGCGCCTTGCCCTGCTCGCGGCACTCCTCGAGGATCGTCCCCTCATGATCCTGGATGAGGTCGCAGCCGATCAGGATCCGGAGTTTCGTCGGTTCTACTACACTGTGTTACTACCTGAGCTGAAGAGTGCCGGAAAGACACTTCTCGTGGTCAGCCACGACGATCACTATTTCTATGTGGCAGATCGGCTTATTCGAATGGACTTCGGTCAGATGCAGTTGCTTCAAGTGCCCACGTCAGCGCGTGCCTGAGGAGGCAGGTCCTCGGCGCTGGCAATTATCCAATACCCTGGAGGAATATATGATGACCTATGAAGTGGTGCCACAACTCAAAACCATCATCGCAGAGAAGCTAGATCTCCGCATTCCTTATGCGGAGATTCGCGACGATGTGTCGTTCTTCGAGGACGGACTCGGACTAGATTCTATCGCGCTGGTAGAGTTCATTACGCTGGTCGAAGAGACCTTCCAGCTAAAGCTAACCGAAGAGGACTTGAGTGCCGATGTATTCAAGTCGCTCCAATCGGTGGCGGAGCTGATTGCGGAGCGCGTGACTCCGGACGAGCATGCTCAGGTATGATGCATTTCACTCTCTCAGGTAACGGATCCGAGCTCTTATTCTCCGCCGCAGAGCTGGAGGCGCAGCTGGAGGCCATTTTCAGGGTCAGCGGTGCTGCTCCGTGGCCTGTGGGTCTCTGGACTGCGCTGAATGCTTTCCGGGTCCGGTGGTCAGCTGTGGAAGCACAATTTGGTGCGGACTCCGCAGGTGAGCTGGCTCGTAGAGATGCCTGTCTACTCTTGATTGAATCGCTGGATCCACTCGAACAGGGGATGTTACAGTCGGCATGCAATACGAATGACCTTCTCCGCTCGTTTCTGTCTCAAGTCCAGGCGCTGGTGCCTCGTTCCCGGTTCAGCCTTCAACGCCTGGCGCCAGGCGGGACCCCTCGCGTTTCACGTCCCATTGCCAGCGTTTCTCCCGCCCAGGCGACCTTTCACCGACCTGTGTTTATCGTATCCGCTCCTCGATCTGGAAGCACGATGTTGTTTGACCTGCTCTCGACTCTCTCGGGCGTCTGGACTATTGGAGGTGAGAGTCATGCGCTGGAGAGCGATCTCCCTGCCCTTCACCCGGCAGCGCATGATTTCGATAGCAATCGACTGTTGGCATCAGACCTCACCCCGGCACTTCGGGGGCAGGTAATCCCCTGGTTCCTCGCGCGCTTGCGCGATCGCCGACGGGTGCGCTGGAGCACTCTGACAGACCACTGCAAACCCAAGACGCTGCGTCTGCTCGAGAAAACACCGAAGAACTCGCTGCGAATTCCGTTCCTGCACGCACTCTTTCCGGATGCGCGCTTTATTTATCTTTGCCGTGCCCCCCAGCCCTGCCTGGCGAGCATGATGGAGGGATGGCGTTCCCGCCAATTCGTGGCCTATCGTAACCTGCCCGGCTGGCCGTACCGGGAGTGGAGCTTTCTGCTCGTCCCAAACTGGAGAACGCTGGCCCAGACCTCACTGGCGACCCTTGTCGCCGAGCAGTGGCGTGCGGCCAACTCAGCCATCCTCGACGATCTTGAAGGCTTACCCCGTCAGAACTGGTGCAGAATCCATTACGAGGATTTGATCCAAGAACCCGCGATAGCATTGGCGATGCTGAGTCGATTCTGTGAGCTGGAGTGGACGGACGAGACGTCCGCTTTATTGTCAGCATCTCTCCCCGTATCACGGCAATCATTGAGCTTACCTTCCCTGGACAAGTGGCGAAAGCACGAGCATGAAATTGCGCCAGTGATGCACCGGCTGGAGCCCCTTCTCAGCCGCATTTCGGCCCTGGAGTCGCAATGAAACGCGAAGACTCCGCCAGATCTGATGCAGGAGCCTCGCTTTTTGCGCAGGAGACTCCAGCGCACACCCATCACAGGCAAAGAGTCGGCAGGGACTGTTTGGTAAAGGTACTGTCAGGCGGAACGGCGAGTACATCCAGGCCGAATATGAACAACTCTTTCGGATTTGGAGCAGCATCGAATCATATCCTCGCGCCCTCACTCCGAAGGTTGAACTTGAACGGAATCGGCGGCTCACCCCCGCCCAGACACCTCATCAAGGCGCTCGAAATCTACCGCCAGCCCCTGGAGCTGGTTCAATTCGACCCAAGCTCCCGCCGCGACTCCGGCTCGTGAGGCCGACGGGATCGGTACCTGCTCGGCTTAATGGAGAGAAACTTGGATTTCCGGACACGCTGTCGTTCGTAGTTGGGGAATCGCTGAGCTGGTCAGGAATGCGTACGTTTGAGCACCTGGTTGAGAAATGCCTGTTCCTTCACACAATCGACAAACATGATGCGGTTCTCCCAGAACAAGCCAAGTGCGACGTATAATACGGAGCGGGTGGCTTATGATCAAACGCGCCATTTGAGAAGTGCGAAGGACGAGGGTACTGTACCCTCAGATGTGGGTTAAACAGTCTACTTTCAATTAGACGCAATCCTCCCATTTTCCCCTCGGTCACCCCACTCTCCCCCTCCCCCGAAAATTCCCTCGAGGATCACTTGCGGATCACTGCCATTCAATCTATACTGACAATTGCCAACAAGCGACAACACAGTCGCGGCAGAAAAATCAAATAATATCAATCGTTACGTCTTGCCTGTTGTTGTGAATTGTGGGGAAACTCAGGATTCGTAATCAGCAGGTCGGCAGTTCGATTCTGCTCTTCAGCTCCACACGTAGGGTAGGCCGCCAGTCGAAAGACTGGCGGCTTTTTTTGTTGTTCGTGCCGCTCCTGCCGCGCTATCCCCTGTCCCGCTATCCCCTGCCCGACCCCAAACCGATACGGGCGAATCATGATTCGACCCTACATTTTTAATCAATGGTATCTGCCCCTATCACCTCATCCCTACCCCAAACCGATACGGGCCAATCATGATGCGACCCTATATTTCGATACGGGCGAATCATGATTCGACCCTACATTTTTAATCAATGGTATCTGCCCCTATCACCTCATCCCTACCCCAAACCGATACGGG
>JBJTQF010000019.1:0-10057 GCA_046075485.1 Myxococcota bacterium
CGCTCGAGCTGCTCCACCAGCCGGTTAAACCCCCTATTCTGAGTCTGAATCCCCGCCTTGAGAAAGGATAAACCCTCCGCCTGCTCCCGCGCGAACCGCGCCGCTAGCCGATCATACTTCGATAAGTCCAGGTCGATGACACGCCACGCACCCGGCAGCTCCGCCTCATCCTTCGGCGGTGAGAGCTGAAGCAAGCGCCCCGGAAAATGCCGCGACTCCACCAGCAGGAATAAGCAGATCTGGAAGACGTGTGTGCCCGTCGTGATATGAACCAGATAGTCTTCTTTCTCCGGCTTAAACGGATAGGTGCTCAGCACATCGTGCAGCGCCTCGTACACCTCCTCCAGCGCCCAGGGGTCCGAGACGTCAAAGGGACGTGCCACCACCACCGTCTCCGGGCTCACCAGCCCGAGGTCTTCTTGAACGGTCTTGAGGAGCTGCTCTTGATCCGGGGCATACAGCAGCTCAAGGCGCGAGATCAGCAGGTCGCCGAATTGACCCAACGCCACCGTCGGACGCCAGCGTAGCCACCGCTTGGGAGACGTGCTCCCGGCATCCAACGTCTGACCCAGATAGGCAAAGACGACCAGCGGACGTGCAGACGACACCGGCGCAGGCATGAGACTTCCTTATACATTTCTATCGTATTTTATCTTTCTATATCATATCAAGAATGTGCCCAAAATTCGAGGGTTCGCGCTCTGATTTATCAGAAAATAAAAATCATTTAAAAACAAATATTTATCACGATTGAAAAATAAATAATCCACACGCCAGCGGCTGGCACATCCCTTGGACTTACCTCCCGCATACACGACAGCGACCCAGACCGAAAAAACGTCGCCCACGGGCGAATGCCGACAGGAGAACGTATCATGGCAAACTTCCAGCTCTTCTCAACGCGCAACATCCCGGCCACCAATACCGTCAATGAGGCAGGAGGCCGGGCATATCGGCTCACCCCTCGCCATGCATTGGCTCAGTATGCCCTCACCGGCTGCCTGAACCAGACCTACTATTCGAGCGCCGAGGAGCAGCTCCAGAAGACGCTGGAGCTCCTGAAGGGTGTTCCGGCGGAGTTTATCGCCAAAACCGCCATCTACGCACGGCTTAAGGGCTACATGAAAGATATGCCCGCCCTGCTGTGTGCGGCACTGACCACCCGCGACTGGGAAGCCTTCTCGGTGACGTTTGATCAGGTGATCGATAACGGACGGATGCTGCGCACCTTCATGCAGATCATGCGCTCCGGCGTGGTGGGCCGTAAGTCTCTGGGCTCGATGCCCAAGCGGAAAGTACAACAATGGCTGACCTCCCAGCGCGGCGAGCAGCTCTTCAATGCCTCAGTGGGACAGTCTCCGTCTCTGGCGGATGTGATCAAGATGATGCATCCAAAGCCGAGCTCTCCCGAGCAAGAGGCGCTCTTTGCGTATCTGCTCGACCGGCCTCACCAGGAGGCGCTGCTGCCAGAGACCGTAAAAGCCTTCGAGCGTTTTAAGCTCAATCCGAAGGAGCCGGTGCCGGATGTGCCCTTCCAGCGCTTGACCAGCCTCAACCTGACCCCAGAGCACTGGCGTCAAGTGGCGCGGCAAGTGTCGTGGCAGACCCTCCGCATGAACCTCAACACCTTCGCCCGGCACGGGGTGATGAAAAAGGCCGATGAGGTGGTGGCGATGGCCGAACGGCTGCGCGATCCGGTCGCCATTCGGAAGGCAAGGGTCTTTCCGTATCAGCTCCTGGCGGCCTATCTAAACGCCGACGCGGAGCTGCCCGGCCTGCTGCGGGAAGCACTCCAGGATGCCCTCGAGCTGTCTCTGGGCCAAGTGCCCACCTTTGAGGGCCAGCAGGTGTATGTGCTCCCAGACGTCTCGGGCTCTATGAGCTCGCCGATCACGGGTGCGCGAGGCTCGGCGACCACAAAAGTGCGCTGCATCGACGTGGCAGGGCTGGTGGCGGCGGCGGTGCTGCGTAAAAACCCGAAGGCGGAGGTCATCCCGTTTGAGCAGGAGGTGGTCAGCCATCTGGAGCTCAACGCGCGAGACTCGGTGCTGACCAACGCAGAGAAGCTGGCATCCGTTGGAGGCGGTGGGACAAACTGTCGTGCGCCGCTGACCATGCTCAACCGGCAGAAGGCCAAAGGGGAGCTGGTGATCTACGTCTCCGACAACGAGAGCTGGCTCGGTGCGGCCGCCGGACGTGCTACGGGCACCCTGCACGAGTGGGAGATCTTTAAGCAGCGCAACCCAACTGCAAAGCTGGTGTGCATCGATCTCCAACCGAATGCCCATAGCCAAGCGCCGGAGCGCCCTGACATCCTCAACATCGGAGGTTTCTCCGATCAGGTGTTCGAGCTGATGCATGACTTCTCGACGGGGGCCCTGAACCCTGACCACCTGGTGGGAAAAGTCGAGCAGATCTCGCTGAGCCCGCTGCACTGAGGCCGCCGCATAACTTTACGCTTTGGGCGCAAATGCCGAGCGTGTGTACATCGGAAAAACACACACGCTCACCCCCTTGTTGCGCCCTCTTTTGACGCCGTCTTGGACGAATGCGCCGGAGATTACACCTGTTACGTGAAAGCTCTCCGGCAACTCTTGTCGTCCATTTTTTATCATGGGCCCCTCACATTTTTGCCAGCAAGCCCGCCATTCCTTCATCTTTGGCACGGATCTTCAACGCTGCCGCTGGTGTCTCCACGCTCCATCCGTTAAACTGAGCGCGTAAAATCCCTCAAACATAGGAGCGGTACGATGGCGGAACGTATGGCGGAACGTATGATGGAACGTATGGCGGAACCCGTTTTTTCGGCTCAGCAGAAGCATCTGGAGGGCTCCCGCGTGCGGGTGCGGGCGTGGAGTGCCTCGTGTGTGGTGATGGGGGCGGTGATGGGGCTGTTGCTGACGGCCTGTGGTGATCTCGTGTACCTGTTCCCTCAGAACAATCGCAACAATCAGATCGACATCCAGATCCAAGATGAGAACACGGGGACAAAGACCTCCTTTAAGCTCCAGGACGAAGAAGGCTATTTCAGCACGGAGTTTGGACCTTATCAGTTCTCGTGGCCGGCCTTTGATCAGTATGGGCAGACCGGAGAGTTTGCTTATATCCAGTTTTATCCGCTCTTTCCGGGTGTGCAGGCGCTCTACGGAGGCCAGGTCACGAGCGCGGGAGCAGGCTGGTCTCTTTCGGGGCAGGAAGTGGACTTTGAAATCCGCTGGGAGGGCTCCCGCAGCTTTCCGTTTGTACACAAGGGCACCTTCATGGCTCGACGGTCGGTGGTGTGAGTGTCACCGGAGACTTTACGCTCTCCAACATGAACTGCTTGGCGGACATCTTCGACTACGAGAGTGAGTATGAATGTGGCCGAAGTTTTGAGGCGGGAGGCAGCTACGACCTCGACTGGACGGTGCGCTCGGACCTCAACTGGTGCCCGGCTGAGGTGGTCGATGCCCTGTTGGGCTCCAGTCGAGAAGGAAGTGTCTCCGAGAGCCGCTTGAAGCTGGGGGAGGTGTCCATGCCCTGTGTCAACAGCTACAACAACCGGGTGATGTGTGGACAGAACCCCATCACCGTGGAGGTCGGCGGCTGCACGTGGCAGGTACTCGGGAGAGGTGGCCCCGCCGGATATAACGAGTCGGTGGTGAGCGGCTGGTTTATCGTGTCCGCCTCGGCGGAGTGTGGTGGCCAACCTCAGCTCAGCCTCTGTGAGACGTGGCTGAGTGGAACCCCTCGCGGCTGAGCGCGCAGGCTCGCGTGAGCGCGCGCAGGCTCGCGTGAGCGCCTCGGGAATGGCTTATCGGTCTTCTCGGCAGTGGGGCTCAAAAGGGGTGTCGAGCTTATAGACCAGCCGCTTCAGACCCAGCGCCTGGATCGGAGGACTGCGATGGACCACCCCTCGCGCGCTGTTGCCCGGCCACGCAGCCCCTTTGAGCAGCAAGACCTCTCCGGTCTGAGCCTGCCTCAGTGCGCCTTCGCGGGCGATGTGTGCGTTGGCTTTCTCTGCTTTACTCCAGCGGCTCTCGAGTGCCGCTCGATCCACCCCATCCTCTGACAACCACTCCGTTCCTGGTCCTGCGTAGGTGACGATCAGCCTCAGCCTCAGATAGTCGTAGTGGAGCTGGCGGCAGGCATCATGGGCCAGCAGGCTCAGCGAGGCATTCGTTGAAGACTGCACCAGCCCCTGAAAGTGCTGACGCAAGCGCGACAGATCGGACTCCAGCCATGCTCGTACTTCCTCTGAGATCGGAAGCCCCCGCAGCAGCGGCTCCTGCCAGCCCGTCTCGGGGTGCTCCACCCTCAAGCCCGTGACCTGCCGGTTAAACGATGCATGCTGCTCGACCAAGCCGTGGAGCGCTGCCTGCACCTCCGGGGGAAGCACACGCTGCCAGATCACCAGGTTGTAGGAGGGTGATAAGACCTCGGCGAGCCCCTCCAGGGTCGAAGTGAGGACATATGACGGGGACACCTCCGCGTCACTCAGCGCCTCCGGGGAGGCAAAACCGGAAGAGAGGGGCATGGCCAGCGCTTCTGGGTCAGGCACGGACAGCGCAGGAAGCGGAGAGGTCAAGACAGGAGCGGCGGACAGCGACGGCATGGCGGCCTCCTTAGAATGAGTAGCGCATCGACGTGAGACAGAGGAGAGCTTAATGCGATACCGTATCTTATGCAATAAAATTGCAATAACATCAATTTGATCTGTAATGCGTCGTATGAGAGGAAAACAGGAGGGGAAAGGCGGGTGAATTTGCATTTGTAATATAATTGCATTTATGCTATCTACCTCCATCCCCTTTCGTATGGAGGTCTTTATGGCGGATCGCACTTCCCTCGTACCAGTCACGGTCCTCACCGGCTATTTAGGCGCAGGCAAAACCACCCTGCTCAACCGCATTCTCCAGGAGGAGCACGGCAAACGCATCGCGGTCATCGAAAACGAGTTCGGCGAGATCGGCGTGGATCAAGCCCTGGTGATCGGTGCCGAAGAAGAAGTCTTCGAGATGAACAACGGCTGCATCTGCTGCACCGTGCGGGGCGATCTCATCCGCATCCTCGGCAACCTGATGAAACGACGCGACCGCTTCGACTATATTCTCGTAGAGACCACCGGACTGGCCGACCCCGGACCCGTCGCTCAAACCTTCTTCGTAGACGATGAAATCCAACAAACCACCCGCCTGGATGGCATCGTAACCGTGGTGGATGCCCTCCACATCTGGCAACACCTCGACTCCAGCTCCGAAGCACAAGAACAAATCGCCTTCGCCGATGTCATCCTGATCAACAAGATCGACCTGGTGACCCCCACGCAGCTCGAGCAGCTCGAAGCCCGCATCCGCAGCATGAACGCCGCCGCCAAACTCCACCGCACTCAAGCAGCTCAGCTCCCCATCGAGCAGGTGCTCAACGTGGGCGGATTTAACCTCGACCGGGCCCTCGAGGTCGATCCCCAGTTTCTCGAGCCCGAATATCCATTTGAAGCCGTCAGTCGATATGCGCTCCACCCCGGACGCTGGACCCTCACGCTGGAGCCCGGACCAGATCCCTCCATGAATGTCTGTGTGCTCCCACTGGTAGACAGCTCGCCGTCCAGCCTGGAGTCCGTCCTGCTCGATGCCGTCCTGTGTTTCTCCGATGGCCCGCTGAAGGTCTCCGCCGGTGCGGTCATTCGCCCCGATATGACCCTCTATCAGCTCCAGCTCGAGCAAGCTCCCCTCCACTTCTCCCTCGAGGTCCAAGAGCCCAGGGTGTTGGCCCTCTTCACCCAACACCGCCCCGAAGAGTTTCAGCTCCAGCTCGAAGGCCCCCACGGAGTCGTCTCGCCGCTCGACGTGCGCGTCTTTAAGCCCGACCACGAACACGATCAAGCCGTCAGCAGCGTTGGCATCGCCTTACCCGGCCCCCTCGACGCCGACCGACTCAACGCCTGGATGTCCACCCTGCTCCGCGAAAAAGGCACCGACATCTTCCGCATGAAAGGAGTGCTCGAGCTCGAAGGCTCCAATAACCGCTACGTCTTTCAAGGGGTCCATATGCTCTTCGATGGACGCATGGACAGACCCTGGGGCGACGAAAAACGACAGAATGTGCTGATCTTCATCGGACGACAGCTCAACCGCGCGGAGCTCACCGAAGGCTTCCGCCGCTGTCTGGCCTAAACGCCTCGAGAGGTGCCCATGCACATCGCCGAAGGAATCCTCCCCCTCGAGCAAGCACTGCTCTGGAGCGTCTTGGCCACCCCCTGGGTCGCCTGGGGACTCCAAGAGAGCCGCACCGTGCTCAACGAAGGAAGCGCAGAACAACGAGCACTGCTGGCCCTCTCCGGTGCGCTGACCTTTGCCCTCACCCTGTTTCCGCTGCCGGTGCCGGTGGTGGGGGCCACCTCTCATCTGTGCGCAACGCCCGTTTTAGGGCTGCTGCTGGGGCCCTCTCGGGTGATCTTTCCCACTTTTCTGGTGCTGCTGGTACAGGCGCTCTTTTTTGCACACGGCGGCTTGACCACCCTGGGCGCCAATACCCTCACCCTGGGAGTGCTCGGCCCGTTCTCCGCCCTGGGCCTGCTCAAGCTGTGCCGAGGGCTGAGACTCCCACGCGGGCTGAGTGTCGGGCTGGCCTGCGGCTTGGCCGACGTGTTGGTGTATTCCGCCGATGCCGGAATGGTGGGGCTCGCGCTGGACAACTCCCGAAGCTGGCTCCAGTGGGCAGGCGTCATCCTGCTCGGGTTTGCCCCGGTTCAGCTTCCCCTGTCCGTACTGGAAGCAGGGGTCAGCGCCGCCCTGATCCATACGCTCGAGCAACGACGAGAAACCCTCCTACCCTCCTACCTCCGGGTTCCCGTGGGCCTCGGGCTCCTGCTGGGGCTGATACTCACCCCCTTCTCGCCAGGAGAAGCCTTCGCTCAAAGCCTCCCGGAGCTACCGGCACCCACAGCAGCACCCTCGGCGGAGCCCTCCTTTCTAGGGATCGATGAGACCGTACTCGCCGCCGTCGCTTCTCAAGGAGGCCGCCCAGCTCGTGCTCCCCTGATCGACCTGGAGGAGACAGAGCTGGGAAGAGCCCTGCTCATGCTCGCCTGTTTCTTGTCAGGCTGGGTGGCCCATGCTGCCTGGCGTCAGCTCATGCGTGTGCCACACGCCACCACACCCGCCTCGACTGCTGCGGAGCCTGCTGCTGCACAGCGGCACTCGTCCAACCCACCCCCCGAGCATCTGAGGTCTCATGCGGCTGAGCCCTGATCAGCGACTCTTCGGAGCCCATGAGACATTGCCGTCCGCCCGTCAGAGCCTCATGCGGCTGAGCTGGCTCATCGTGATGTTGGGGCTCAACCTGCTCTTGCCACGCCTGCCCGTGCGGGAAGGCATGCTGCTGGGTGGGACGTTGCTCTCTCTCGGCGCGATGTGTCTGATGAAGACCAGTCAGACCCTCGAGCGGCCTCTCCAGCGGGCTCTGTGGATGTTGTGGGGGCTCGGCGCACTTCAAGCCTTGCTGGTGGGAGGGCTGCTGCTCCTCCTGAAGACCGGTCCTGCCTCGATGGAGCGTGGCAGTGTGTTGAGCATCCGCCTCCTCAATGCGCTGACGTGGCTGCTGTGGTTTGGTGCAAAAACACCCTGGCCCGCGCTCAAGCAGAGCTTACGAGGGCTTCGAGTGCCAAAAGATGTGCTGCTCCAGCTCGAGCTGCTGCTGGCCCACGGGCTGAGTCTGGCCCGCAGTCTCGAGCGGCGACTGTCGGCGGCACGGGTGCGTCATGCGTATGGACCAGGACGTCCCCTGCTGAGGGCCAATGGGCAAGTGCTCGCGGGGGGCCTGCTGCTGGCGGTGGAGCGTGCCATCCAGCTCGAGCAGGCGCGTCAGGTGCGCAGTGCAGGCGCTGGACCGGTGCCGAGTGCCGTGCTCGACGGGGAGCTGGGCCGCATCGAGGAGAAAAATGCTCCGCCGGGCTGGGCCTGGAGACCGGAGGCGCCGAAACTTCCGGGTGAGGCTCGCTCGGCAGCGCGTGAGGATGTCTCGTGGGGGGGGCTGCCGTTGGAGGGGGAGCGGATGCCTTCGGTGCTGCGGCTCGAGCAGGTCTCGGTGCAGCACGAGGATGGGACGTTGGCGCTCGAGGGGCTCAACCTGACGCTGGAGCGGGGGGGCTGGGTGGTGCTGGCGGGGCCATCGGGGTCGGGGAAGTCCAGCTTGTTGAAGCTCCTGGCGGGGTTGCTGAGTCCTCAGCAGGGTCAGCTCGAGCGGCTGGGGCGAGTGGTCCCGTTACAGGGGGCAGCGCGTTTTGATCGGCGGGTGGCGCTGGTGTTTCAGAACCCGGAAGATCAGCTCTTTGGGGCAACACCCCTGGAGGATCTGCTCTGGGGTCTGGAGCAGGTGGGGGTGCCGCTGGAGGAGGCTCATGTGCGTGCGCAGGAGACGCTGGCGGCGCTGGGGCTGGAGCGGCTGGCGCATCGACCGGTGCATCGGCTGAGTTTTGGGGAGCAGAAGCGGGTGGCGTTTGCTGCGGCGTTGGTGACACGTCCGGCGTTGTTGTTGTGCGACGAGCCAACAAGTGGGCTGGATCCGGTGAGTGCGGCGCAGCTCTTGGCGGTGCTGGAGCGTGAGACGCGAGCGGAGACGGCGGTGATTTGGGCGACACATGAGCTCTCAGTCTTGCCAGCCCGGAGTGAGCGGGTCTGGTTGCTGCGGGAGGGGCGTTGTGTGGCGGAGGGTGGGCCTGCGCTCTTGGGGGATCGGCGAGTGCTGTATGCGGCGGGTCTCTGTGTGACGCCTTGAGTATATGACTCATGATGTGTGCAATGTGTTGAGTGTCAGACAAGACCTCTTAATCAGAGGGAGTATGAGGAGATGGGGATGCCAGCTTCAATCTTTGACCGGGTGGTGCGTCCGACGTTCAAGCGGGTGGTGACGGCGGAGCATCGCTGCTCGGACCACATCTTAGGGTTGTTGTATGCGCCGAAGGGGGATCGGCTGGTGGTGGTGCCGACGACGGGAGCGCCTGAGCTCTGGAGTGGAGCGCAGGGGCAAGTGCGGCTTCGGCTGGAGGGTCACGGGGGGGATGTGCTGGCGGCGAGCTGGTCTCCTGACGGTGAGTATGTGGTGACGGGGGGTCAAGATGGGACGGCGCGGGTGTGGCAGGCGGCGACGGGGGGGTGTGTGGCGGTGCTCTCGATGGGGCAGGGTTGGGTGGAGCAGGTGGCATATGCTCCGACGGGTGCGTATATTGCGGTGAGCTGTGGTAAGCGGCTGTCATTGTTTCAGCCGAATGGGGTTCGGGTGCAGGTGTTTGAGCCGCAGGCGAGCACCATCATGGGGCTTCAGTGGCTTTTCAACGGCAAGCTGGTGGGGTGTTGTGCGTATGGAGGGGTGTCTTTTTTTCATCCGGGAGGCGCTGAGGCGCTGAGTGGTTTTGCGTGGAAGGGCTCATTGATCGCGCTGGCGTGGAGTCCTCGCGGGGATTATCTCGTGGCGGGCTGTCAGGATGGGGCGTTGCATGCCTGGCGCACGGAGAACGGGGAAGATTTTGAGATGTCGGGGTATCGCACGAAGGTGCGGGAGCTCTCGTGGGACAGTGCGGGGCGTTTTCTGGCGTCTGGGGGCGGACTATATCCGGTGATCTGGGATTTTTCGGGGGAGGGTCCGGCGGGGCGTTCGCCCCTGGAGCTGCGTTTGCACACGACGTTGCTGAGTGCGTTGTCATTTCGACCGGGGCGGACTTGGCTGTTGGTGGGGGCTCAGGAGGGTGGTTTGAGTATGTGGGATTTGAGTAAGCCGCGTCAGCCGCTGTTGTGTGAGGCGTTGGGGGCTTCGGTGACGCAGGTGAGCTGGCATGCTCAGGGCATGCAATTTGCGGTGGGTCTGTCGGATGGCCACGTCCAGCTCTGCACTTGGCGCTGAGCCGTGGGGAGAAGGCTGAGGGGTGGGTTTGAGCTCCGCCCATCGTCTTGACTTCCCTCCTGCTTCCGACTACACTCAACTCAAGTCATATGTCTGAGCAGTCTAACTGCTGATCTTCGCGGGTGTATGAGCGCGTCAGCGCAGCCGTCAGCGGCATTTACGGCAGGCTTGAGGCACC
>JBJTQF010000020.1:0-56960 GCA_046075485.1 Myxococcota bacterium
AGCGCATGAAAGATGCCCTGGACGCCCGCCGCGAAGAGCTGGAGCGTCGTCGCCAAGAGCTCGACGAAGAAGAGGAAGAAGAGGAGGCACTCGACGACGAGCCCGCCGAAGAAGAGTCCACTCAGCGCAAAAAAGAGCGTACCCGTGCCAGCCTGTTGACCCGAAAGCCAGTGCCAGTGGACGACGAGCCCGAAGAAGACGAGGGCGACCCTGTGCAGAGTCTGCCGTTGGTGGCTCGCCATCAGAATGCCTTTTCGCCTGATATCGAGCCGCTGGACGACGAAGAAGGGGGAGAGACTGCTGCGGGCCCACTCGCCGGGGGCGCTGCGTCGATGGACGACGACGAAGACACGCCACCGGCACCCGCTCCGGTCGCGCGTGGCCGGAAAGGTAAAGAAGCAGCAGGCCCTAAGATCATCAAGAGCCGCTTCATGGAGGACGCCCCCGCTCAGTTTTCGGGCGAAAATCCTTTTCAAGAAGAGCAAGGTGATTACGAGCTGCCCCCCATGAAGTTTCTCAAGACCCCTCCTCCAACACCGGAAGGAGTGCTCTCGGAGGAAGAGCTGCTGGCCAGCGCTCGTTTGTTGGAAGAGAAACTCCGCGACTATGGGGTGGAAGGGCGGGTGGTGGAGATCCATCCGGGACCGGTCATCACCATGTACGAGTATGCACCTGCGCCCGGCGTGAAGGTGGCCAAGATCACCAATCTTTCGAATGACTTGGCGCTTGCGTTGCGTGCAAGTGCTGTGCGCATTGTGGCCCCTTTGCCGGGGAAAGCGGCGGTGGGCATCGAAGTGCCCAACAAGTCGCGCCAGACCGTCTACCTTCGAGAGATCCTGGATCACGAAGAGTTCCGCCATGAAGGATTGAAGCTCCCCATCGCCATTGGTAAAGACATCTCGGGAAAACCCTATGTCGGCGATATGGCCCGTATGCCTCACTTGCTGGTGGCGGGTTCGACCGGAACGGGTAAATCGGTGGGCATGAACGCCATGCTGCTCTCGATCTTTTACTCGCGGCGTCCTGACGAAGTGCGGCTGATCCTGGTGGATCCCAAGATGATCGAGTTTTCGGTCTATCACGACATCCCCCACCTGCTGATGCCGGTGGTCACGGAGCCCGGTAAAGCGGCCTCCGCCCTCAACTGGGCCGTGGAGGAGATGGAGCGTCGTTATCGCCTGCTCACCATTGAGGGCGCCCGCAACATCGCAAACTACAACGGCATTATGGAGGAGCGTGCCAAAACCTGGGATCCGGCCACTGCGCCTGAGGGACAGATTATCCCACGTCAGCTTCCTTATATCGTGATTGTGATCGACGAGCTGGCCGACTTGATGATGGTGGCGGGCAAAGAGGTGCAGGATTCGATTGTGCGTCTGGCACAAAAAGCCCGTGCTGCCGGTCTGCATTTGATTGTGGCCACACAGCGCCCGTCGGTGGATGTGATCACCGGCTTGATCAAGGCCAACTTCCCGGCGCGGATTGCCTTCAAAGTGGCGAGTAAAACCGACAGCCGCACCATTCTGGATGCCAATGGCGCGGAATATCTGCTCGGCAATGGTGACATGCTGCATGTGCCACCCGGCACGGCGGGCCTCATGCGCTTGCATGGTGCGTTTACCTCGGACGAAGAAGCGCGTTTGGTGGCCGAGCATCTGCGTGCTCAGGGCCAGCCCCGCTATGAAGAGTCCTTGTTGGCATCCACCTCCGGCGAGGCCAAAGATCAAGAAGAAGAAGACGAAGAGGACTACGACGAGCACTACGAGCCCGCCAAAGCCATTGTGCTGGAGACCGGTCAGGCCAGCATCTCCACCATTCAGCGCCGCCTGAAGATTGGGTATAACCGCTCCGCCCGTTTGGTGGAGCGCATGGCCAAAGAAGGGCTGGTGGGCCCGCCCATCCCCGGCGGAAAGCCCCGTGAAGTTTTTATGGCCAAACTTCAAGCCAGCCTCAAGCGGGTGGCCTAAACCTACCGGCTCATTTGGTTTTCCCCTCGGTTTTCCCCTCGATGATGCCTTGAGAGCCTCCCTCAGAACCTGACACCCCCCGCCTCGTTGTAATCTTTCCCCCCAGAATCCATCGGCATTGAAGAAGGGGTTGAAATTCGGCGTCAAATCGATCATCTTAGCCCGTCCGGAGCGGTTCCGCACGGGGAGCGCGACAAGCCGTCGTGCCATCGGCTCCGACGGAGGACCATAAAAGGACATCGACCATGACTGCACGCCACTTTTCATCTGTATATACCTCTGCCTGCTGTGCTTTTGGACTGTTGAGCATGGTGGCATTGACCCCTCCGCTCTTGGGGGCCACTGCTGGAGCACCTCCAGCGCCGGTGGCTCCTCAAGCGGATCCGCAGCTTGATGCGGCGGTGGCCAAGGTTCAGGCGGCTTATGCCACCTTTGAGTCCTTTCGGGCCGATTTTAGCCAGACCATGCGCTCGGGAGGGCTGAGCAAGTCTCGGGTAGACACAGGCGTGGTGGAGCTGAAGAAAGGCGGCAAGATGCACTGGGAGTTTAAGACCCCAGATGCGCGTCACTTTATCAGCGATGGAAAGACCCTCTGGATTTATTCGGTGGCCGACCGGCAGGCCCTCAGCACCCCACTGGCTGGAAATACCAGCGCTACGGCCTTGAACTTTATGGCCGGCTTGGGGGAGCTGAAGCGAGATTTTGATGTCAGCTTGGCGACGGAGCCGGAGTTTCGGCGCGTGGGCACGGTGGCCCTCCACTTGGTGCCCAAAGAGTCGCTGGGCATGGTGAAACGTTTGACCATCGTGGCCGATGCTGCCGATGGTCGGGTGCGGGAAGCTCATCTGCTTGATCCGATGGGCACCTCCACCCGCATGGAGTTTTTGAACATCCAGATGAATGAAAAGCTCGAAGAAGCCCGCTTTACCTTTAAGGCTCCTGAAGGGGTGACCGTGATCCCGGCGGGCAATTTCTGAGCTGATTTTTACGTGAGGCATGCTGATATGGCTGAAAATGTGCATTTTGTATCCCTCGGCTGTCCCAAAAACTTGGTGGACAGTGAGCTGATGCTGGGAGATCTGCTCTCGCAGCAGTATCAGTCGGTGGATGCACCGGAGGATGCCGACATCATTGTGGTCAACACCTGCTCGTTCATCCACTCGGCCACGCAGGAATCGGTAGAGACCGTGCTCGAGATGGCGGAGCACAAAAAAAATGGTCGGTGCAATACCCTGATCATGACGGGGTGTTTGGCGCAGCGGCACTCCACGGATTTGGAGAACGACCTCTCCGAAGTGGACTACTTTATCGGCACCGGAGAATATCAGAAGCTGACGCAGATCCTGCGGGAGCGGCCTACGCAGCGGAAGTTTGTCGGTGTGCCCACCTATATTCACGATGAGCACACCCCCCGGGTCAACAGCAAGAGCTTCTACAGTGCCTATCTGAAGATTGCGGAAGGTTGCCGCCATACCTGCACGTTCTGCATCATTCCGACTTTGCGGGGAGATCTGCGCTCTCGTTCCATCGAGAGTGTGGTGGCAGAAGCCAAGTCGCTGCGTGACCAGGGGGTAAAGGAGCTCAACATCATCAGCCAGGACTCGAATTCCTACGGCTATGACCGGGTGGGCGCTCAAGGGCGGCACGAGCTGGGCAAGCTCCTGCAAGAGCTGGGTCGGATTGATGGCATCGAGTGGATCCGCTTGATGTATATGTATCCTCTTGGTTTCCCGGATGAGCTGATGGACATCATCGCGGCAGAGCCGAAGGTGGTGAAGTACATCGATATGCCCCTTCAGCATGTGACCAGTGGCATGCTCAAGCGTATGAAACGGGGTGTGGGCGGAGATCGTCAGGGCAATCTCGTGCGTCGCCTGCGAGAGAAGATCCCGGGTCTGACCTTGCGCACCACCTTCATTGTGGGTTTCCCCGGTGAGACCGATGAAGACTTTCAGGCCCTGGTGGATTTTGTGGAAGAGATCAAATTCGAGCGTATGGGGGTGTTCACCTATTCCCCCGAGGAAGGAACTCCGGCGGCTACGATGGACGGCCAAGTACCCGAGAAGGTGAAAAAAGCACGTCAGCGCCAGCTCATGCAGGTGCAGAAAAAGATCTCGAAAGCCTACTATAAATCGCTGGTGGGCACGGTTCAGCCGGTGCTCGTCGAGGGCTACTCCGCCGAGACCGAGCTCTTGCTTCAGGGGCGTCTGGCTTCTCAAGCGCCGGATATCGACGGTCATGTGCTCATCAACGCCGGTTTTGCTCAGGTCGGACAGATTGTCCCCGTCAAGCTCACCCGCGCGCTCGATTATGATATCATCGGGGAGATTGTGGGAGGTGACCAGCAAACCTGGGCGCCTGCCATGCCGGTCTAAGCGCTTCCCTCCGCCTGGGTGTGGGTGGGTGACGGAGTACGCATGCCTCGTCTGCTGTTCAGTCTTTTCGTGAGTCTTGTGTGGTGCGTGGCAGGTTGTCAGCCTCCCGTTCCGCCTCCGGAGTCCACCCCGCCGATTGAGGATCCGGTGACTGACCGGGAAGGGCCCACACTGAACACGGTTCCCATCACCGTGCCGCAGCCTGCGGAGATGCCGATCCGCTTCAGCGCCACCGTGACCGATCCGAGTGATGTCTACGGCGTCTATCTCCACTTTAAGCCCTCCAATACCTCATGGCAGTCTCTCCTGATGACACCCAGTGGGGAGCCTGCGGCCTACGAGCTGGAGCTGCCCCCCACTGCCTTTGATGGTGCCAGCAGCATCTCCTATTATCTGGTCGCTGCCGACGCGACGCCCTACCGAAACACCACCCAGATTCCATCCGCCGGAGCCGAAGAGCCCTACCGCTTTAACCTCAGCGTGGACTTCTAAAGCCCGCAGGTCTCGGTGAGCCCTCCCTGTCTGCTGAAGCTTCCACAGGCGCTCATGCACCTGATGGTCACGCCCAAGCACTTTCAGAGCGTAACCCCTCTGGAGTCTCAGCCGACAGGCATGTGTCGTTTCGACACAGTATTTCATTTTGAACGTTTCAATAGGAAACACTTGAGCGCACGCGCCCCCGTTTTGGCACCTCAAACAGCCTCTCTCGCTGGCCATCCCACCTGTTTGACTAAAGGCAACTTAAAAATGCCCTGGTACGCAGCTTGCAATCATCGTGGTGTACGACTCTCATGGTCCACTCCAAAAAACCAGATCCGAGTCTCCGGCTTGGCTCGTCACAACTGAAAGGGAATGGTTTATGCACATTCCACTTCCGTTTTGGTAATTTACAGCCGCGTAGCACCCGCCTGTTGTGATGACTGGCGGGTGTGACGCTCATAAAACCCTCTCCGTTCCCCAAAAGGCGGATCCTGCTTGAAGCAGGATCCGTCATTTTTTTTGCGCGAGCCCTCGAGCTGCAACACCACCAGGGCATGCTCACAGTCTCTCCAGAACCACCAAAATGACCGCGCCCACCAGCACCAGCGCCAGCCCCCACAAGAACTGAGTCAGCCATGACCACCACCCCCCATCCTCTTGCCCATCCTCTTGGGCCTGCTCCGCGAGCACTGGAGCACTCGTCATCAAGCGTTGGACGGAGGCGCGTTCAGCGGCAGACACCTGAGCCTCTGCCCTCCGCACGGACGTATGGTTGGGCTTGGCTCCCCGTGCAGTCGGGTGGTCTTGGGCCAGGGCGGCGAAAGACTGGGGGGCGACCGTCACCTTCTGAGAGAATTCCGTCCGCATCGGAGCAAAACGGGAGGTCCGCGCAGCCACGGATGCCTCCACGCTGGACACCTCCGCTGACTCCGGCAGCTCCTGTCCAGCCTTCGTGCCTGCGGGTGATGCGGGCAGATGCACGGGCGCGGGCGAGTGTTGCTCCGGCTTCATCGCCATCTGAACCTCCGAGGGCTCCTCATCCAGCGCCAGCTCGGGCAGGGTGCGCCAAGAGTGCTGAGTGACCTCCATCACGTGGGTGAGCTCTTCCGGCTCGACCTCCCCGTGGGTAATGGTCCGCTTGGAGTGCGAGGCTGCGGCGGCCAAAAACAGGGTCGGAGGCACCGGCGGCGGCATCGGATCGGTACGTCTCAAGCTGAGCGCGGCGGGGACGTCGTCGGAGGGCATACACCGCTGAGCAGGGCCCTCCCTCCGCTCGGCAGAGACCACCTTCTCGGTGAGCAAGTCTTCGTCTACAACAGCACCAACGCTGGGCAAACTCTCGGGTGGTATTGGCAAGGTGACTTCACCGAGCTCACCCAGAATGAACGAGGGGGGAGCCGAGCTTGCAGGCGCACTCATCGAGCCTATCATCGAGCCAATGTATGGAAACATGGGTCTCAGCTCAAAGGGTGAAGGGGCGGTTGCAGCCCTGGGCACGGTGCGCGAGACAACGGCTTCCGCTCGGACATCGGGCGGCGGTGGGCTACTCGGAGAGGTGCCTGATGCCTCAACGCGCAGGGGCAATGCGGGCAGTGCCGGACGCACACGATAGTACTGGAGGTTGATCTGAAGGGGCTCCACCGTAATCTGTGCCCCGTCTTCTAAATCCAGGAGCTCTTCCTGGAGTCCATCCAGACGAAGGCTACCCGGCAGTAGCACCTCCAGCCAGACATGGTCCCCTTCCAGCCGCACCCGAGCAAAATATCGAGCGGGTGAGGCGGGTCCAAGACTGAGCTGGCAACCGTCTCCTTCCCCGAGGAGCTGACCGTCTCGTAGCTCAAACCACATCGGCTCCTTTCCAGGTTTTGTATACATCAAGCATGGCATAAGAACACCTCCAGGGCGGGTATCGAGGGGCTCTCCTTGCCCAACACCCACAGCAGCAGCTCAAGGGGCGGCTCCATGCTCTTCCGTACCGGCGGCTGAGGCCAGAACGCAAGCTGCTCATCGCTGGGCTCTTGAGGTGGGCTCTCTGGCACATGTGTTTCTCCCAGAGCGAGAGAGAGCACCAGCTTGGCTTCCCAGCTCAAGGAGGGTGTCAGCCACTCCGTCTGGATAGAGATATCCAGTCCGAGCAGATATAGCGCCATTGATACTTCATCATAGTGTGTTGTGGTGTCCGCATTCAGTGTGTGCATCAGGCGCTCAAGGTGAAGCGGCCATGAGGATGCCTCTGGTTGTAGGGTCGCTTCAGCGCGCCACGGCTGCCGGAGCAGTTGAAGGTGTGCCATCGGTGAGGGTACTGCTTCCGCTGGTTCTGAGGAAACGGGTTGAGGTGCTCGCCAAGTGGGTTGCGTATCGAAGGTCCAGCCTGAGAGGAACGCTTTTGGAGAGGAATCCTCCGGTCCCATCGGAAAAATTCCCCTTGCGAAGCGTTGCCATGCCATTCGTTCTGTCCACGGTCCCCAAATCCGTCCAGCGGGAGGGATGGGGGTTGCGCGGAGGGGACGAAACCGCGCCAGTCCTCGCTGTTGTTGAAGCTCCAACGACTCGCGTAGCTGCTGGAGCGCCGGTAACGAGGATTTAAGGGGCCGCTCCGGGCGCTCCATACGAGGGGACGCGGGCTGGCTGGAGTCTTGTGAGGGTGACGACAGGGCCTTATCCGCGCTTTGAGTGCTGCTGGATGAGGAATCATGGGTGTCGGGTGGTGTCGTCTTCGGGAACAGGTTCCAGCCGCACACCCCTGGCAGAGACTCTGACTCGGAGGCTCCATTTCCCTCAAGGGTGAGGGTGGGGAGCTCGATATGGGTCAGCGTCCCGTGCGGCGAGCGGGTGAGTCGAAGCTCCTCCCCAGTGTGTCCTTTCCATGTCATCTGGTACGGATGATTCCCCGAAGTGCGTTTGAGCCAGCCTTCTGGCCAGGCTTCTTGCAGCCATTCACCGCGTGCATCCCAGCTCCAGCAGTGGTTTCCGGCGGCCTCGAGCAGCCCTTGGGGGGTGTAGCGCCAGCTTCCGTGGGGGCTTAGACTCAGGCGTCCGAGCCCGTCGTAGACGTATTGCTCCTGCTGATGCACCTGCGCCTCCCCGTGGATGCCCTCCACTTCCACGCGGGTCAGGCGGCCCACGCGGTTGTGCTCAAACCGACGTTTCCAGCGAGCCGTTGGGGTCGCATGTTCAGGTGAATGGAGCTGGCCCTCCCAGCAGAGGCAGCCACCCTGTTCTTTCCAGAGCCACTTTTCGTCAAAAACGGGCACCCTCCGCTCTGGAGAGGCTTGCCAGTGCAGACGTCGGAGCACCGGACGACCCAGCCCATCGTATTGCCACTGCTCCAGAAATCCGCCTGGAAAGTGCCGCTCCGTGATCAGTCCGTCTGCGTTTCTGGAGCAGGTGACACCGTCAGGGCTGGATGTGACCTCCACCGCCGCCATCATCGGCGACAGATGCGGGGGAGAAGTGGGCATGGCGCTCAGCGCTGGTGTGGCATGACGCGCTGCGCTTTTTGGCTCAAGTCGTTGCCAGGGCTGATTTCCCACCTTGAGCTGCTCGAGCCGACCATCTACCGCACGGGCCAGCTTCATCACCAGCTCCCCCGGAAGTTTTAAGGTGCTGAGGTGTCCACTGGCGTCATACTCCACCTCCATCAAACCAGTGCTGCCGTGGAGCACCCGAAGAAGCTGGCCGGTGAGACTCCAGAAGAAGCGGAGGCGATAGCGCAGGGGGTCTTGGAGCGTCTCCAGTCTTCCGTGAGTGTTATAGGTGAGCTGCCACCGGCCTCCGTGTGGGGAGAGGTATTCCACGCAGCGTCCCCGGTCGTCATATCGAAACTGAGAGGGGAGAGGGCTCTCGAGGGTCACGGGCTGGTCCTGGTCATTGAGGGTGAGACGTTGAATGAGCCGCTGCGGTCGCTGACGAGAGATCAACCGACCGAGCGCATTAAACTGGAGCTGCTCCGATTGCGCTCCCACCTCCCAGCTCTGCTGGAGACCTTCGGCGGAGCGAAGGAGCTGCCAGGGAATGCCAGCGTGTGACTGACCAGAGAGCCAGCGCCCTTCGGCATCCCGCCGGATGAGTCGCCGTTCGCCGCTGGGGGTGAGCAGCTCAGCCGCTCGATCGTCCTCTCGCCGATGCAGTCGCCAGGTCTTCAGTGCGGGTGTGGTACAGGCAATCACACGATGTTCGGGGTCATGTTCGAGCTGCCAGCGAGCTCCCAGCGCGTTTTCCCAGCGTGTCAGGTTGCCCGCCTCGTCATACTGGAGCCGACAGGAGGGTCCGGGAAGACGTTCCCAAACGATGGGCCGTCCCAGCGGATCCAGCTCCAGCCGTTCTTGGAGCCCTCCTTCCCATACGCGCGTGAGGGTCTTGCGCTGTTTGTCTTGCATAAAAAGCTGAGGTGCCCCCGCCGTTTGCACCTGCGTCTGACCCAGTTCCGGCTGATATTTGAGCCGATAGAGGGTCTCCGCGCCTTCCGTGCGGACTGCCAGACAACGTCCATCGTCATCCCACTCCAACGTGCAGCCCTTTCCGCCGGCATGACGAAGTGAGCGGAGCTGACCCGCCGGTGTATACTCGAGCTGCCAGCGTGAATGACCACGCCCTCGCACTTCCTCAAGCTGGCCTTCGCGGGTATAGGAGAGCTGCGCGCAGACCTGCGGAGCCTCTCCCGGCAGGATGAGCACAAGCCGCTCGAGCTGGCCATCCTCCCGCCGAATGAGCTGCACTTTACGTTGAGTCAGGGGCTGTCGTAGCTCCACCGTCTGTCCGTGCCGATCCAACGTATAACCCATGCGCCTGCCGAGGGAATCCTCTTGTCCCACCAGCCAGAGCGGCTCTGATTCCCCACGCAGCCGAAAGAGCCAGCGGTGAACGTTGCCCGGTTGAAGTCCCCACCGTGTCAGCTCAAGGTGGTCGCCCTTGCGCTGGAGGGACGAAAAGTGACCGAGATGGGTGACCTGTCCACCTTCGTGCTCCAGGGCACGGTGGGGATCGTCGAAGTGCAGCGGGGGGGCACCGGGGAGCTGGGCGGTATAACCATCAAGGTCTGGCAGCAAGACTCCCTCGTGACAAAACCTCCAGAAGAAAGGCTGCCACGCCTGGAGCTGCTGAGCCGGTGCCATCGTTTCTGGCATGGGCTGTAAAGGCGGCTGGATTCGGTCAGGATGCGGGCGCGTGGCGTGATGTCCGTGTATGGCCATCGGCTCTTGAAGACCCGGGAGCGGAGCAGTCCCCAGCAGGGCCAGCTCCAGCGGAAAAACGCCGGGAAGTTGGAGCAGTGAGCAGCTTAGGCGGAGCTGCCCATTCTCCAGCGAGATTTCCAGCCGGGTGCTTGGACAGGGCTCAAAGTTGAGGGTGCGCAGCTCATGGAGCAAACGAAGCGGGTTCATGTGGCCTCCGAAGGGGTGGTGGAGAGGGGGAAAAGGCGCATCACCGGTGCCATCCATTTTTCCAGGAGGACGGCATTGGGCGGGACATTCAGACCGCCGACCCAGACGTTGGGGCTGGTATTGGCCACGATGAGGGGCTCCACCAGGACTTTGGCGGTATCGGCCACGATCAAGGAGGCCACTTGCTCCAGCCAGCGTGCGGCTTTGAGCGCCCGGATCAGCCATGCCAGACGCCACGGGCCGGGCAGGAACTTCAGGAGCTTAAACAGCCGAGGATGCCAGGTCCAAGTCCGCAGAAGCTGCGTCAGCTTGCCTTCTCGCGCCGCCTTCCAAAATCCCTTGTATTGTTTTATGGCGTACTCAAGCAGGGCGTCGAGGTACTTGGACACCAAGTCAGACTTGAGCTGTTCTTTTTTGAAGGTGAGGGCTTCTTTTTCGGGCCCCGTGCTGGCTTTTTCGGCCTCGACGGTTGTATTATAAAGTCCGAGCAGGTCCGACACCGGCTCCCATACCTTGCCCACTCGCTTTAGGGTGTCCAATATGTTGCTCACCAGCGCGTGTGCGCGTGTCACCCGCTCGATGAAGGCTGGCCAGCGTGTCTTGATGCGGGTCAGCAGCGGCTGAAGGGGCGGAAGCTGCTTGAGCCACTCATCCAGCGCGGAGGGAGGTGGATCCAGGGGCTCGCAGCCCTTGACCCCTGAGAAGGTGCGGGCCGCTCGTCCCCCGCCAAAAAACACGGAGGCACTTCCCGTATGCACGGCGGTGAAGGGTGTAAAGCCGCCGCAGAGCTGGAGTCCTTGACTGGACTGTTTGGCCGCCGGCATGCCATTGATCAATACATTGGAGCTCAGCCCCCACATCAGCATGCCCAGCGCCGGAAGGTAGATGGGCTTCGGTGTGGGCTGAACCGAAAAGGGCAGGTGATAGTGACCATGCACCCCCATCGTGACTGAAAATTGATACGCTGCGCCCCACGAAGGCAGCCACGCATTGAGCCAGGAGGTGGCAAAGGCCACAAACCCATCCAGTCCTTCGGTGAGCACCGGGAGCCAGGGTTTTACCCCCTCCAGCTTGAGGGTGTTCACCAGCAGCTCCAGATAGAAACCCGACTTCGTCAGCGCCTTGAGCGCCTTCATCTTGGCATTCACCCAGTCTCGAAACGCGAGGAGCTGCATACTCAGTTGTTTCTCGACCCCTTTTTTTTGAGCCGGTGGCAAGTGGATGGGCTCTGCCTCCCAATCTCGCATCGTCTCATCGTCCATTCCTGCGGGCCCGTGTGCATGTGCGTGGTCTAGTTCGTTTGATAAGCTCATCTCTGGCTCCCGACACTATTCTGCTGAGTTGGAAGGGTGGGTGCGTTGACGTTCTTGTTCCCGGTGGACTTCCTGAAGCCGGGCCCGCACCCGCTGCGCCGCGTCCATACAGGCTCGAGCCTCACGCGGTTTTCCGAGCTTTTGCAGACCCGCGCCCATGCGTGCAAGAAACCGATGGCGGGTGTCGAGCTGTCCCAGCAACGTGGTCAGCAGCACGCCTTCATGGGCCAGCTCCACCGCTTCCATCCACATCCCCGCCCGCAACAGGAGCTCCGTCAGATGGAGCAGCAGCAGCACACGAACACCCTCAAGGCCGTCGGCGCGTGCTCTTTCGAGCCCCTTAAATCCCCACTGAAGGGCATCAAAGTGGCCACCTCGTTGGCTGGCCTGTGCTGCAAGCTGATACAGTGCCAGACACTCCAGCTCCGCATTTCCCAGCTCTTGAGCTTCTCTCCAGCCCTGTTGAAGGGCGGCGAAGGCCGCTTCTTCTGCGTGAACCTCTTGCTCGAGCTGACCCAGCGCCAGCCACGTCACCACCCGCTGACGCTGGAGCTGTTGCGCCCGTTCTGCATCCACCTGCGCTGTCTGTGCGAGCGTCTGACGAAGCTGCTTCCGAAAAAACGCGGGGGTCAGCTCCAGCGCCAGCGCCTCTGGCAGACTCTGACTTTGTATCCAGGGTGGATACGGCGCATCCTCGGGCTCCAGCAGCAGCAGGCGTAGGCGTCGAAGCCCTCCACCTTCCGCCAGCGTGCGCATCAGGGACTCCACAAAACGTCGAAAGGCAGGACCATTTGAGATCTGCACCGGCAGCAGGGCCAACGAGAGCTGAGCGGGACGCCCCAGAGGCAGCGTGTCGCGGAGGTATCGCCAGTGTTGAGCCACCTGTTCTGCTGTCGCCGGTGAGCGTGGACGCAGCGTCTCCGGCATATCAGGAGAATAGAGCCCTTGTTGGGGAGGCTCCGGTATCTTTTCCGATATCTTCTCCAGTAAGGCAGGGACTCCCTCCAGCTCCTCCGGGGTGGGAAGTGAGTCCGCCTGCTCCAGCGCCGCGAGAAGCTGATCCAGCAGGGGCTCTGAGCTCTCCGACGTGGAGGGCTCCGGCACCTCCGGGAGTGCCCCGTGTTCAGCCAGCAGCCACTCGGCCCGGAGCTGCTCCAGCAAGGAGGCGGCATAAGCTCCAGCCTCCTCAAACGGCTGCATAAAACGCAGGAGTGGCCCGCGAGTCCAGGTATTGGCCAGCGTGCCCAGCAGCTCTGCGAAGACCCGGCGGCTGTTTTCTGGCCCTCGAAGTCGCAGGATGCCCCACTGTCGCTGCTCCAAAAAAGCCTGAAGCTGTTGTTGTGGAAGCTCAAACATTTGATATTTCCCCGCTCGGTGTTCAGTTTGCCTTGATCAGTGCTGCTTTCAGCTCCATAAGGCTGGTGGCATCCAGCTCGAGCTTGAGCCCCTTGATCTGGATGCCCCCTTGCTCTAGGCGAAGCTCGGAGGCGCCTGCTTTCAGCACCAGCTTTTTGCCTGCGTTGATGTAGATCTCCTGAGCCTCAAGCGCGGCGGACTCTCCAGCGGTCAGGGAGAGTGACTGGTTCGCCTCCGCCGTCAGCACTTGTTCTGCCTTAAGAGAGAGTGAGTCCCCTGCTTCGAGGCGCACTTTTTGGGTGGCAAGGCCCTGGAGGGTCTCTCCCGCCTGCACGATGACCGACCGTGCCGCCTCCAACTCTAGGTTTCCAGAGGCGGCGCGGTAAGTGGCATTCCCTTCCTCCACTTGGATGTCATGCGAGCCTTGCACCAGGAGCTTGCAGTCCCCTTGCTCCACAAAGGTCAGATGGTGGCCGCTGCGCACGGTCAGCACTCGATCCTTCTGTACCATGATGTGCTGTTTTCCATTCTCGATGACCGTCATATCATCACCCACTAGAACTTGACGCCCACAGTCTCCCTTGACTGTC
The DNA here is from genome assembly GCA_046075485.1 of Myxococcota bacterium. Taxonomy (GTDB): domain Bacteria; phylum Myxococcota_A; class UBA796; order JAJRTE01; family JBJTQF01; genus JBJTQF01. Next base: position 13,463 of record JBJTQF010000020.1, read on the forward strand.
AGCTCCCGGTCCCCTTCTATGCTGATGGACTCCGAGCCCTGGACTTCTCGCCGTCGCTGGCCTTGAACCTGCTCCAGCGCATCCTGCTCCACCAAGACCGCACGCTGTCCCCCCACCTCGAGCAGCGCGTCTTGACCAATGTGCCGGTGCTCGCGGCGCAACACCTCCACCTGGAGATCCCGTTGCGCACGCAGGTAGACCTCCTCTTGATCCACCCGATCTTCAAAGCTCAGCTCGTTGTACCCATTGCTGCCGGGGGTTGAGCGGGTACGCCAGCGCGCGCGCGATTGTTCTTCGGGCAGGCTCAAAGCGGAGCTCTGTCGGTCGTTGTGGACACTGCCGACGATGACGGGGCGCTCGGGATCTCCTTCCAGAAACTGCACCAGCACTTCTTGCCCAATGCGGGGAATACAATCAAAACCATAGCCTTGCCCTGCCCAGGGGCGTCCCACCCGCACCCAGCAAGAGAGGTCTCCATGTTGCCCAAAACGGTCCCAATGAAACTGGACCAGCACCCGCCCATACGCATCACAGTGAATCTCCGCATCCTTGGGCCCCACCACACGCCCGGTCTGCACTCCCGCGATGTGAGGACGGGAAGTCACACTCGGCGGTCGATAGACATGCTCCAGCGGCTGGCACTCAAAACGCACTCGATATGACGTGGAGACCACCTGCTCCGCTCCGGCTTCTTCCTCCAGTGCTTGGGGCTGTTGCGCCTCGTGCTCCACCTCCAGCAGCAGCCAGTGCCGGTTGAAGTCCGGGCGAGGATGAAGCTCCAAAGCAAAGTGGTAACCGGGCTGGAGCGAACGATAGGTGGCCTCACCACGAATGCGCAGCCGCTCCGCTGCGAGTGCTTCCTGTCGCAGACGTGCCAGCCGACTCCCAACAGAGGGCTCTACAAACCCTCCCGGATAGAGCTCCACCTCCAGACCGGCCTGACCCGCTCCTTGATGGGTCTGCTCGAGCGCACGGTCTGACTGCTTAAAGCGATAGTCCCGCAGGCGTACCTGGGAGGAGGACAGGCGCGCGCGTGCCTCCAGGTGATAGATTGAGAGGCTCTGCTGCACACTTGCGCGTGCTTCGTCGCGAAAGATGAGGGGCTGGCCCGGTGGCAGTGGATCAAAGCCGTGTTTCCCGTCGCTGAGCACCAAAACATCCTGCCAGAACGGAGCTTGTCCACATTCGACGTGCTCAAAATAGAAGGTGATGCCCTCCCGCTCCAGCAGCCGGGTGACAAAGTGGAGGTCTGTTTCCTGGTACTGAACGCAGAAATCGCGAGGGGCATAGCTGTTTTCCAGCGCCAGCCGCCAGGTATCAGAGGAAAATCCAGCCTGCTGAAAGACCTTCTGCACCACCTCCGGCGTGGAGAGACCCCTGAAAATTCTGCTATGTTGTCGATAAAGAAGGGAAATCATCGAAGGACGCAGGCAAAGTCGATAGTGGGTCCAGCGCCGCCCCACCCGGGTCAGCTCAAACGCCTCCGCCACCCCGGTGAGGGTGCGCGCTCCTTGAGGGCCGCGTATGGTCAACACCACCCGAGTGCCCAGCACCTGCTCCAGCGGAAGGTCGTCGTGCGGTGAGACCAGCTCCAGCTCAAACTCAAAGAGCTGCTGTACCGCCTCTCGTCCCGTCAGGCGGAGCACCCGCAGGGGCTCGTCTGGCAGCGCACTCAGCGATACTGAGAGATCCGCCTGGTCCGCCCGTTGAAGGTCCGGCAGGGTGGAGGATGTATGTAAAACCTGAGACGGTGCGCGTGTGGTATCCATCGCCATAACTCCCTTAGAGGTCTCGGTGTGGGCCACCGAGTGGGTTCAATAGGCTCAGGATAAGCTCAAAAGTAGAACATGACAAGACGTGCAAAAATGCACATAATGTATCCGTTAACGACTTGAGAAAAGGAAGGAATCGTGCTGGCAGGGATGGCTTTTTCGGATGCGTTTGAGGAGGAAAAAAGGGGGAAACAGCTTGATTTTAAGCGGGGCTAAGCTGCCTCAGTTGGCAGGGAGGCGGAACGTCTCTGGCTCAGCGCAGGAAGAACATTTCGTATTTTTTACATCGACGCCCGAGACGATATCCGCGAACCAATCGCGAACCGATACGTCTCCTACTGTGTAGGTGTAAAACTCCTCATAAGGCAGGATCCCGTGTCGTTCTCCGCCCGCCACGTAATAGCGGAAGTTCGGAACCGCCTCCGCAATGATATCCATGCTCTCAAACATCAAAGCGGACCAGCCAGCGGTATCACCACTCATCAGCTCATAGTAGTAGCGCTGATTCCAGTCGTTGGCGGTATTGTATTGGCCCACGAGCTGATAGGGATACGCTTCTGCCACGGCAATATAGACATCGTTGAGCTGGAGCTCTATCAGATCTGCCTCTCGGATCTCCTCGAGTGGGAAGTTCTTTTGAGCATCCCAGTTGGTGATGCCGGTGGCCAAAAACTCTTGAGTCACCACACCCGCGCCACAGTCACCCACTTGAATGACATCACTCTGCTGATACTGTTCCATCACGTAGGGGGCAAATGCAATGGAGCCATAGGCTCCGGCACTCACACCGGTCATGAAGATGGTCTCAGGGGCTTCAAAGTGTTCATAGATCCACTTCATGACCGCCTGACCATTGATAAAACCCTTGTGGTGGATGACGTTGGCATTTCCTTCGTCGTCGTAATAGGTGGCGACATTATCGCCCCAATGAATATCTCCGGTGCAGTACGGAATGATGACGGCGTACCAATCTTTGAAGGGATTGTCGGGGTCATTGTAGTCCAAGACCCCATCGGTGAGGGTGTTGGGATTATCACCTTCCGTCACCGCCTCTGAAAAGGTTGGGTTGGCTTTGCTACAGGAGAGTGCATCCCAACAGGCGCCTCCACCATCAAAGCCAATGACCAGCTTGTTGACCGTTCCACCCCTCACAAAGTAGCTGAACTCCGTGCCACGGGAGCAGATGGTATCGCCGCCCGGAATGATCTGAGTCCATTCAGCGGGGATGTCGGCCACACATGCACCATCGAGCTCTTTCAGCCCTTCACCGCAGCGTGCGGGGACCGGTGACGGGGTCGGTGTGACTTCCGGTGTTGCACTGGCGGAGGGGGTGGGGGACTCTTCCTCCGCTGAGCCACTGCAACCTGTCTGGACAAGGCCCAGTCCAAGCACGAGTGCCGTCCAAGTGAAGGTGGATCGTGTCAGAGAGCGTAAATGTGTCATGTGCAGCTCCGTGGGTCTGGTTGATGATGACCGGAATGGGAGAAGGCGGAAGTGTCACCGCGACACTTCCGGCAGAAGGGTCTTCCCGATTCGACTAGAAACTACCGATCTATGAGGTGTCCGTCAAGGCATTCTTGTGAGCAGAGAGGAATGAGCGGTATGATCTGACAGGAGAGGCACCGGATATGCTGCATTTAAGAGGAACGCCAGACAAGGGTGATACCCTGTCTCGTCGAGGGCAGATTTAGCGGACCTTCATCTCAGAGAAGGTCAGGGCTTCATAGTGTCCCGTCACACAGTACCAGTTGACGCCATCCGCATAACTCGGATGGGGACCATTATAATAGATGCCATTGAGGTTGTTGTAGTGGCAAGCATTGTACCACCACGCGCCCTTATATTGAGAAGCGCAGTTGTTGCCCCAGTTGTCATTGTCCCGATCAAAGGTCGAGAAACGGTTTCCAGAGTGATATATCATGCCGGAGCCACCGCCACCACAATCGGGCGCACTCCCACTAAAGCCACTCACCGTCAAGATATAGTCTGTGGTGGTATCTCCCACTCGAAAGGTCGAATAGGTCGCATAATAGCTGGCACCTGTATAACGTCGCATGTCCACTCGTAAGGTGGTGGTGACCGTTCTTGTCAGCAAGGAGATCTTATCCAGTCCCAGCCAGAACTCTCCAGAGAGGAGGCCAAATCCATTTCGATAGTCGGTCCAGCCTCGATAGAAGTCTACGGAGCCGTTCTGACGGCGTTGGATGACCATCCAGCCACCGCCATCTGTGACCATATCACAATAGACCTCAAATGCACCGACACCCACACCGATGCCATCGGCATCGATGGTATAGATGCCACTCTGAGCGGTGGGAATGGTCTGCTTGATGGCCTTGCAGCTCGTCAGATAGGCTCCATCATCCACTTGACCATCACAGTCGTCGTCGATGCCATTGGGCTGCTCGGTGGCACCGGGGTTGATGCTGTCGTTGGTGTCCTTGCAGTCGGTATTGTTGCTCACATATCCTGTCGGCGCAGTACAGGCTTGAGTGGTCACACTGGCATTCCCATATCCATCCTTGTCCAGATCCTGGTAGAAGGTGGTCTTCACCCCTTCATCCACTGTACCATCACAGTCGTCATCGACGTTGTTGCAGGTCTCTGTGGCATTGGGATAGACGGTCTTATTGCGGTCGTTGCAGTCCAGGTTATTTGAGACATAGTTCGTCGGTTGAGTACAGGCCAGTGTGGTGGCCGACGGATTCCCAAATCCATCCTGGTCGCTGTCCTGATACCAAGTCACCCCCACATTTTCATCCACCTGACCATCACAGTCGTTGTCTAAGGCATCACACCGCTCCGCTGCATTGGGCGCTACGGTGGCATTGATGTCGTTACAATCTCCGCCCTGGCTCACATATCCGCTGGGGGCACTGCATGCCTCTGTGCTTTTGCTGCTGTTTCCATAACCGTCCCCGTCGATGTCCTGGTAGAAGGTGAGCAGGACATTTTCATCCTTCGATCCATCACAGTCATCGTCGATGGAATTGCAGATCTCAGCAGCACCAGGGTTGATGCTGGCCACCGCATCGTTGCAGTCGCCTGCCCGTCCCACATAACCACTGGGTGCCGTGCATGTATCCAGCTTTTGGGTGGGATCACCGTAGCTGTCTCCGTCGGCATCTTTGTAGACCGCTGTGGTGACACTTTCATCCACTTGTGTGTCACAGTCATCGTCTTTGCTGTTGCACAGCTCCGCAGCTCCGGGATACACATCTTGATTCTTGTCGTTGCAGTCGGTGCTGTTGCTCACATAACCGGCGGGGGCGCTACACGCTTGGGTCGGTTTGGCGACATTTCCAAAGCCGTCTTCATCGGCGTCTTGATAATAGGTGAGCTGAACACCTTCATCGATGCTGCCATCACAGTCGTTGTCTTTGAGATCACACTTCTCCGTATTACCAGCATAAATGCTGGGATCTCCGTCGTTACAGTCGTCCGAGGAGGCCACCAGGCCGTTCCCGGCTGCGCACGCCTGTGCGGGGGCGCTGGCGCTCCCGTGACCATCTCCGTCCGCATCTCCATAGTAGGTGGAGGTCACACCTTCGTCGATCTGTTTATCACAGTCGTTGTCCTTCAGATCGCAGACTTCGGCATTTCCCGGATAACTGAGTGGCTCCGCATCGTTGCAGTCCCCTCCTTTGGAGACATATCCGGCGGGTGCGGTACACGCCACAGCGGTGGCTGCACTGTTTCCATAACCATCCTGATCTGCATCGTTGTAAAAGGTGGAGGTGACCCCTTCATCCAGGAGCGTATTGCAGTTGTTGTCGATGTTGTCGCAGCGCTCTTCCGCTGAGGGATTGATGGCCGGATCGGCATCGTCACAGTCCGCATTGTTGCTCACCTGCTGCGCATCCGGAGCGCAGGTCTCCTCGGAGCGGGTGGGATCTCCGTAGCCGTCTCCATCTTCATCGTAGTAATAGGTGCTGCGGCCCTCTTCGTCCACAATCAGATCACAGTCGTTGTCGATGCCATCACAGGCTTCGTTGGCTTGAGGGTGTACATCGGCTCGGGTATCATCGCAGTCGGTCTCATCGTTCACCCGGCCATCAAAAGCGCCACACGAGCTGACGGGATCGAGGGCATTTCCATAACCATCTGCATCTTCGTCGGCATAGTAGATGTCTTGGGGGAGGCCATCGTCTACCAGCGTGTTGCAGTCGTTGTCTTTCAGATCACACTGCTCTGCTTTGCCTGGATGTTTGCTGGCATCGCTGTCATCACAGTCGTCTGAGAGGATGGAGGTGCCGGGGCCCGCAGCACAGGCTTCGATGCTCTTGTTTGCATCACCGTGACCATCTCCGTCTGCATCTGCATAGACGGTGGAGATGACCTCTTCATCCACAGTCCCGTCACAGTCGTTGTCGAGTGCATCACATGCCTCACTTGCACCGGGATACACACTGGCATTGGCATCGGAGCAGTCTCCGCCGATGGCGCTGGTTCCAGTGGGGGCTTGACAGACGACGCCTTCAGGTACAAATGCCGTGTCATTGTCTCCAAAACCATCCCCGTCCACATCCAGATAGAGCACACCCAGCTCGGCATCTTCGTCGATGCCATCGCAGTCATTGTCGATGCCATCGCACCGCTCTTCTGCACCGGGATAGGTGTTGGGATCGAGATCGTTGCAGTCTTCTCCGGTGGGAGCACCATCACCATCCTGATCATCGGGTGCCGGCTCAACACCGGTGCCACTGAGTATCACGGTCACTTCAGGTTGTTCGGGATCGTTGCTGCTCAGCACCAGCAGACCTTCGGCGTACAGCGGCTGAAGAGGCGTAAACGTGATCGACACAGTGCCACTGGTTTCCGGGGCAAGCGCCTCTGGAAGTCGGCTCAGATCGTAGCTGAAACTTTCGGACCCTTGCAGCAGGTCTATCTCCACTTCAAGGGGAGCATCCCCGAGGTTATACAGCGTCAAGGGAAGGCTGCTGCTCTGAGCAATGAGCACATTGCCAAACTCTAAGGAGAGGCTCGACACATCCAGAATGGCCACTCCGGGGGCTAAGGTGGGTGTTGGCACCTGTGTCGGACTGGGGCTCTGGCTGGGTGTCTGTGTCGGTGTGAGGGTCGGTGTGAGGGTCGGTGTAAGGGTCGGGCTCGGACTGCTCGGCGGTTGAGTGGGTGTCTCCGGCAATGAAGTGATGGGGATGACAGTCGGGGTCGGCTCCACCGGGGGCGGTTCGTCGGAACAGCCCATCAGTGTGGATAATGGAATGAGGGCCAACCACGGCCTTGTGAGGGTGCGTTCCAGGTGTCGCAAGCGCATGAAGAACCTCCGCAGGGAAAAAAATAGAGTGAGGATCGGGGCCTGAATGGGGTTGATCATAGGGGATCTTCCGCTATGGCGCAAGAATGACGATGGCGCGGAGGCAGGCAGTCCTTACGAACGATCTGGATCGGGAAGCTCATAGCGGTTTGAGTCCGTAGCGGATTTTTCCTGCGCACGTATGGCACGGGCGCTCAGATCCGACCAGGCCATGTGGAGGCGTTGGCGTTGAGCCGGATCTTGAAACGAGCGCAACGCTCGCAGATGATATTCACGCGCGCGGCTTTCGTCTTTGAGCTCCAGCAGGGTCAGCTCGAGCAGCTCGCGCCATGCTTGAAATTCTTGGGGGTGCGCCTCCACCAGCTTGAGCAGCTCCTGCACCGCTTCTTCGTAGCGTTGGAAAGAACAATGCGCCTGCGCAAGGCTATAGATGGGCTGCGGTTTATCCAGCTTATCTCCCGGATAAAAGATCCTGCCTGCCGGTTCGGCAATGGCTCCCGCCAAGAGGGGTGCCAGCCAGCGACCGCCCACCACCACCAGCCCAAGCCCCCCCATCATGCCCACCACATCCTGCTCGGGATAGCTGCTCAGCATGAGATACACCCCGGCTGCAAAGAACCCTCCCCCTAAAATGCCGCTGATCGTGATCACGCTTGACGTGTCATGCTCTTTCATTTCATGCTTCCCCCGTCGTCATATCGGGCCACACGCTGAGGACGTTACCATGTGCTGCCCGAGGCATCAATCGTCCAACCAATCCGGAGGGCTTCTGGGCTGCACTTTATCGCACGTTACCCATCAGGGGGTTTTGCTGAGGACTCGTGGGGGGTGTCTGGGCCTGCTGCTTGTGTGGGGGATGACCTTATTCCCTTTGGAATGGGCGCAGGCGTCTGAGCAAGGCTCCTCATCTCCCCCGATCTAACCGCCGAATACCGCGACGGCGGGGGCCGGAGGGGCTTCATCGACCCGCATTGATCCGGTAGTGCCGGATACCGCGCACGCCGTCGTGGAGCCTGGCGTTTTGCCTCCTTCCACCTTGCCTTCTCGCATCTCCGTGAGCACCCCGACGCGCGCGCTCACCTGGACACGAGCGTATGCCCTCGAGGACGGGCGGATCTGGTGGACACCTTACGAGCAGGGTCAGCCCACCGGTGCGCCTTGGCAGCTCTTGGCAGGCACGGGCTTGCCTTTCAGCACTCCAGAACATCCGATCCACCCTCCGGGGAAGCTGATGGCGATCTCGGCGGATGACCTGTTTTTGTTGGCCGTGGCCGAGGATGGCAGCCTCTACTATTTTGATCGGGACCATTGGGTGGATCAATTTGGCTTGCCTTCGCCGGTGCTTGCCGAGATTGGATCACTGAAGCTCCCGTCCGATACCCGTGCCTGGGCCCTCAGCATGCGTCATCAGCAGGTGGAGTATTACGAAGACGTGCTCGGCAATGCCTTTAACTATGGAAAAGCGGGCTGCACTTCGTTTTATGCCCTGGCCTCCGACGGCCAGCAGCTTCGCCACGGCGATCCGTGGTTTCCTCCGGACTTCAGCCGCCAGATGTGTGGGCCTCGGCGGGGTGCTTTTGTGGCCGAAAACATCAGCTCGAGTGCTTCGACCACCTTCTTAATTAGGCGAGGCGGCACCCTCTATACCCGGTTTTATGACTACGACTCGAATGGTGGCACCCCCTTCTTTTATTATCGGTATGGAGCAAATGCACCTCGGCATACCTTGGCGGGCACCGATCCGGCTTCAGAGACACAAGTGAGGGCATTGCCAGCGGAGCCCTGGACTGAAGAAAGCCGGATCGACACCGGTGCTCAGGGCCGACTCACCCGCAACATCTCGATCTTGCAGAATGGAAAGGGCAACAGTGCTCGGGAGCTGAGGGTGCAAGGGCTGGGACCGGACGGCCAAGCGGGTTACTACTTTAAGCCCCTCCGCAGCACGAGCTGGTCCTTTCAAGCGACCGACGAGCCCATCCATCCAGCCGATTTTATTGCCAACGATGCCGCCTTGGATGCCGATGGCCCTACCCGCGACCGCCCCTTCAACGGTCGTATCTGGAAAGGCCAACGCGCCGATGCCCGCATCAGCAGAGTTGAGATCCCCGACCTCAACTTTCATTGCTCGCCGTTTCACCTCGTCTTGCATCTGCGGAATGGCGAGCGTGTGAATCTGATCATGCATGCGGTCGATGTCTGGACGCTGACCCGGGATGAAGACGCCGAGCTCAACCCGCTGGCGGTGCGTAAGCTCAAAGGAACACTGGAAATTCCTCCAGAGACCTTGGCTTCGACGGATGTGCTGACCCGCGCGGTGCTGCGGGACTATTTTCTGGACAGCCACTTGGATTCGTTTGAGTGGGCGATTGTCGCCACGCAGACGGTGGCACGTTTGTATCGGGTGGCCTACCCGGTGGCCGGTGCGGTGGCAAATTTTGAGCTGCGACTGGAGGCGGGAGGGCCCGAAGTCTTACGGCTGTCTCAGCGGGAGCTTCCGTTATATACGCGGGCCTTGTTGCGTTTTGACGAGCAGCCGGGGCTGTTGCCCCGTGATCCGGCGGCGCTGGCCCTGACCACCTCAGACGGAGTGGCTACCCAGACCTTACTTCAGCGGGTGGCCATGCTTGAGCAAGAGCGGGACCGGCTCGTGCAAGCGCGGGAGGCCCTGGAGTATCAGAGTAAGGTCTCGCGTCGCCTCTTGATCGGCCTGCCTGCCACCACCTTGTTGGTCGATGTGCTGAGTGTGCTGACCACGGCGCGTTTTACGGTGGACAGTATGGCCATGTTGGATGGCCTGGAGGAGCATCTACCTGCTTTGCTCTCCACGGCGCGGCAGAGCCATGAGGTCTTGCTGGAGCGGTCGAAGCGGGACTACGAGCGAGCTCAGCGTCAGCTTGACGCCTCGGTCTGTCGTCATGGTGCCACGCTCAAACAGATAGAGGGGATCTTGACATGGGAGGCGCTGGAGCAAAAATATCCGGTGTTGCCAGACTGGATGGCCGCCCGCTGTCCTCAGATCCCGCTCGAGCGAGGGCTGGCGCCTTGAGCGAAGGGTGCGCGTGTTGGGAGGCAGGGGGCTGTTGAAGCCGCCTGACGGCGATGCATGTTTCATACGTGGAGGTTGAGGATGAGCCTGAGTGTCGTGATGGCATCCCTGGAGTCCGCAGGGAGTGAGCAAAACCGAAAGATCTATGCCCGTCATGGGGTGCGCTCTCCGGCTTTTGGGGTGAGTTTTGCGCATCTCAAGACCCTTCAGAAGACCTATAAAAAGCAGACCGCCCTGGCCCTGGAGCTGTGGTACACTGGCAATCATGATGCCCGCATGTTGGCCACTCAGATTGCCGATCCGCAGGCGATGACGGTTGAGCAGCTTGAGAAGTGGCTGGAAGTGCTCGACAATTATGTGCTGACCGATCAGGTGGCCCAGCTGCTGAGTGGACGCAAAGATGTGATGACCTGGATCGAACGACTGAAGCCTGAGTCGCGGGACTGGTGGGGGCAGGTGGGATATGACCTGTTGGCGAAGGTGGCCATGAACGACCCCCACTTGCCGGACAGCTACTTCCTGGAGCAGCTTGAGGAGATCCGCACGACCCTTCACCAGCGGAACAATCGCACTCGCCATGCGATGAACCAAGCCATGATTGCCATCGGGATTCGGAATCCGGCTCTGAAAGAAGTCGCATGGACCGTGGCGGGTGTGGTGGGTAAGGTCGAGGTGGATCACGGCGAGACCGGCTGTGAGACCCCTGATGCACGGGCCTACATCGAAAAGACCTTCGCGCGACGTGAAGCGCAGGCGGCCAAAAAGGGTAAAGCCTGAGCATGGCCAATGGTGGAAGGTGTTGTGCTTCAGCGGGCTTCGTTGCGGGCGCGAGCCTCACGTTCATCGGCGACCTCGGCGCTGGACGGCCCTTGAAAGGCGTGCTCTGCCGGAGCGGTCACTCGAGACTCTATCGAGACGTCATCGGAGGCACGGGTGCGATCCTGTGGGCGCTCTTCGATGATCACCAGGTCTTCGGAGAGAACACGTCTTGGACTTTCTCCCCAGAACTCATACCACGCGGTTATAAAGCGCTTCGAGTTGGCCGACACATACTGAAGCTCAAAGATCATCACCACGACCCCGAGCAGCAGCAGAAGCCAGGGACGCCAGCGTTGCCAAGTGGAGCGTGTTTCTTGTGGTTGCATAAAGTACCTTCCTCCTCAGAAGGTTCTGTGATTTATCAAAATAGTGAGTTGCCACCTTTTGATATCTTAACGTAGAAAACACCATGTGGCTATGCGAAGGTCCGGTTTTGTCGGGACACCGTGCTGCTGTTGTGGCGTTGAGAGCCCATAAAAAATGGCACCGAAAGCTGGCACCGAAAGCTGGAGCCGAAAGCTGGCCGCATGTTGGATCGGTGCGTGATAACAGGAGGTCCACTTGAAGATCGTGATGGCACCCATCGGGTCGCGCGGAGATGTGCAGCCGCTCTTGGCCTTAGCGCGGGCACTCAAAGCGGCGGGGCATGAGGTGCTGCTGTGTGCGGCACCGGATTATCGGGGCTGGGCGGAGGCGGAATCACTGGCATTTATTCCGGTGGGGCCAGCGTTTGAGCCGCTCTTGGTGGAGCTTGCGGGGGTGTTGACCCGTCATCCCATCAAGCTGATGAGCAGCTTAACGAATGTGATTGACGAGATCTTTGAGGCGCACTTTACGAAGGTGCGGGCCGCTTGTGCCGACGCCGACCTGCTCTTGGGGGCAGGTTTCCATCTGGTGGGCAGCTCCATCGCAGAAGCAGCGGGTGTACCTTACCGCTTTGTGATCTTTTGTCCGATCTTGTTGCCATCCGCGCACTATCCGGCCTTCATCTTCAAACATCGTAAGTGGCCTGCATGGTTGAACCGGTGGAGCTGGCGGGTGATGCGCTGGGTCTTTGATCGCATCTTTAAGCAGACGCTGAACAAACATCGGGCGAAGGTCGGCTTAGCGCCGGTGGATGAAGTGTATGGGCACAACTTGCAAGGCTGTGGGGAGGCGTTGGTGGCGTGGGACCGGCTCTTGCCTCCGGTTCCGCCGGATGTGCCGATCCCCGTGGTGCAGACACCCGCCTGGATCTTGTCGGGGCAGCAGGATTCCCTGCCCCCAGACCTGGAGGCTTTTCTGCAAGCGGGGCCGCCGCCGGTCTACGTGGGTTTTGGCTCCATGACCGACCCCCATCCAGCGGAGACCACCCGCCGAGTGGTGGATGCGGTGCGGCAGGTCGGAGCCCGTCTGGTGCTCTCGCGTGGGTGGGCGCGCCTGGGCGAAGGGGTGCAGGCGTCCGATGTGATGGTGATCGGAAGTGTGTCCCACGAGCTGCTTTTTCCCCGCATGGCGGCGCTGGTGCATCATGGAGGCGCAGGGACCACCAGTGCAGGGGTGCGGAGTGGCGTGCCGCAGGTGATCGTGCCTCACCTGGGCGACCAGTTTTTTATTGGACACGTCATCAGGGAGCTGGGGGTAGGGGCCGAGCCCATCTTTAAGGAGGCACTGACCGTCCCCAAGCTGGTGAAAGCCCTCCATTGGGTGCTGCAAGATCCAGCGACGCGCACGCGGGCGCAGACCCTCGGGCAGGCGTTGGTGGGTCAGAATGGAGCGCCGGAAGCGGTGGCCTATCTGGAGCATGTGGTGGCGCAGCGGCAGGCTCAAAAAACTTGAGAGGACATGCGGTCACGTCCGTGTGATGTGTGACGCATGCACTCGATGAACCACTGCAAGAAAGAACATAATGTGAATTTAAGACTTTATGTTTTGCTTATTTAACGTACTGTGAAGACGCGGACTATAATGACAAATTGAAACTCAAGAGTTTGAGTGATCTGATTTTGTGTGAGAGTCTTGTAGCATTCAATTCTATCTTTCTGGGCAAAAATGTCCTGAATATTACAAACTTGTATTTCAGTGTTTGACATATCCAAACGACATGTCTATGCTCTGCACGTCCCCCACAAAACGCTACCATTGAGGAGAATCCACAATGCAGAACACGTTTGGAGATGCAGTATACCGCCGCCGGAAGGCGCTGGGTATGACACAGGAAGCCCTTGCCGATAAGGTGGGAGTTAAGCCTACCTACATCGGATACTTGGAGCGCGGCAAACGCCATGCCAGCCCTAAAATTGCAGGTGCGCTGGCCGATGTTTTGGGTCTCAATCGTTCGTACTTGTTTTTGGCAGCCAACCCGGTTGTGAAAGACTTCTTGAATGTTCAGGATGACGGTGACCTGAACGAAATGCCTCAGCCACAGGCCCTCATCGATCTGCGTCAAGACGAGGCACTTCGTAGCCTTCATTCCATCACCGACGCAGATGTGAAGGTGCTGGAGCGGATGGCTTTTTTGGGTGAGCCACGGGATAAGATGGACTATCTGCTGCTTTTGCAGATCGTTCGGAAGGTTTTTGCAGGCCGAGGCTGAACAGCTGCTTGTGTCACGGACTCCGGTTTAAGTCTCTGCTTCTGAGCCATGTGCGATCACCGTAGGATTCAAGGAAGGAGCCGCTGAGGCGCATACGCTGCGTTCAATTCTTACGAACGTTAGAAAGAGGGGGGATATGCGCTTCCCATTCGCGAGCTGAATCTTGTGAGGGTCTTGTACTTGTTCTCGTTGAATACTTGAGCCAGCCCCGCGTGTAAGTCCGGTGATGAGTACTGCCTCATCACCGGCTTTCGCGTGTGTCCCAAACCGTCATCGCATCATTGGATGTGCTACGAAGAAGTCCCAGAAGACATCGGTGATCGGCAAATAAGCTCCCGTTGGCCACACATGATTCATCCCTCTGACTTCACACCACTTTACCTCCGCATTGCCGGTGCAGCCTGTATACAATGAGCAGGTGGCAGGTCCATTCTTATAGATCACAGAGGTACTGGTACACTTATTGTATTGTACCCAATAGTCGTTACTGGCTTTGGCATTGCGATAAGGCACCAATAGGTCCGCAGTCCCTTGACTTTGCACCACAGGAACGGCTCGTGGCGGCGCGCAGGTATCGATGCCAATCAGTCCTGCGTGTGGAGCGATGGCTGCAAACACATCTGCCGCTTCGCAGCCCAGCCGGTGCGACATATAACCGCCATTCGAGAAGCCAGTGGCAAACACACGGTCGGGATCGACGCAGTAGCTGCTGGAGATCGATTTTACCAGCGCACGAATGAAGCCGACATCATCCACGCCTTGACTCACGGCTCCACCGCAGCAGGCGCCTGCGTTCCAAGAGTTATCGACGCCATCAGGATGTGCCACGATAAAGCCAGCGGACTGGGCTTTGGCACTCATCCCGGTGTCGGTGTCATGTTGCTCGCCAGTTCCGCCCCAGCCGTGGAGGTTGATCACCAGGGGCATTCCGGTGGAGGCTTGATAGCTGCTGGGCACGGTGAGTTTGTAGGTTCGGGTGCGTCCGCCCGAGTCGAGGGTCAGGCGGAAGGTGCCTGCCGTACCCGTTTTGCCGGTGCAGCTTACCAGCAGGTCCGTATTGTTTTCTGCGGGGACGTTGGATGCCGCTTCGGCGGTTGGAACCAGCAAAAACAAGAGTGCGCAGGCCAAAGGCAGTGTCATGGGGGGACGGTGGCTCATGGGATGCTCCAGTGTTTGAGAGAAGGGTGCAGGCGTTTCATAAGCCTACGGGATACCGTAGCCACATTAAGCCGCTCATGCAAGGTTCATGTGGCGGCCATGTGGGAGGGAAGGCGTGTTTTTGGAGTGTGCGGGCCGGCGAGCAGGGCGGGAGCTTAAAAGGCAGGGCGGGAGCGAGAGGGTAGGGTCATCACGCTCCCGCTCTCACCTTCTTACTGGCACTTGGTGGGCACCGTAAAGGACTCCGTGATGGTCACTGCACCCAAACGGTTCACCGAGCCCTTTGCACCTTCACCGATGCCAGAGGGGGCAAATCCGCGCCAGATCAGACATTCCCGATCCGTGCCCGCCGCAGACTTGAGCATACCATCTCGCATATTTTCATACACGGGGGTTGCGGGGGTATAGTTCATGCCATCCACCCAATCCGACAGTACATCCTCATGGGTGTAGCCGGCGGCAAGGTAGAGCTTCATCAGGCGCCACATGGCCCCGGCATAGATCTCACCGTCATTGTGGACGCTGGTTCCGGTGACATCTTTATACGTCAGCGGGTAGTTTTCGTAGGGATAGCGGCGAATGCCACCGGCCCGGCCATAGGAGTATTCACCGATCACATCATCCTGGTTGATGAGGAATGCGAGGGTATCGCTGGCACCTTCGCCGAGGGCACCGGCAAATGCACCACTCATGCTGCCGATCATGCGCCAGGTGAGACCGTGTCCATACTCGTGGAAGACGATGTCGGAGTCCAGATCGCCGTCAAGCTGGATGGGGGTGGCGGAGTTCGCCTTCAGGTTGCCGCTGGCTCCCACAGAGCCCTTGAACAGAGTGCCATCGGCGAGGGTGACCATCGCGGAAGGAATCTTGATCTTACGATTGGTGCCACCGGGTGCAGAGGCCGCACCTTCGTCGTTGTTGGCGATGATCACACCGACCGCTCCCGCATTCTGAGCGTTGAGCACCTTGACGGTGAAGTCGCAGGTGCCACGGTCCACGATGACCAGCTTGCCCGTGAGAGAGCCGACGCTGGCTTCACACGCATCCGAAGTGGTTCCGGTGTTGTCATTGTAGATGGCGATGGCACCGTTGACGCCGTTGGTGGTCAGTGCAGGCCCAAAGGACGAGGCATAACCCCCTTTGCTGACCCCCGCAACCGTGACCAGTGCGGTGGGTGAAGTGCCCGACCACAGGTACATCTGCATACGAGGTGCGGAGCCATCCGACGGCGTTGAGAAGTTCGCGTTGTTGGTGCCGCTGCCGTCCTGAGCCTCGGCGCTGACGGGGTCGTTGCCGAGCCCGCCCTTCCCGAAGTTGTTGACCTGGAAGTTGAGCTCCGACTCGGTGAACCCGTGCCGGTACAGCACATCGTGAACCACATTGTTCAGATAGAACAGGTTCTGAACCGCAACATTCTTGTTGGCAGTGGTGGTGGGCTGCTGACTCAGATCGGTCACCGTGACAAAATTCCCATTGGTCACGCTGGTGCCACCCGCATCCGCTGCGTTGTTGGCATCGGTATCCAAGTAGGCATTCACATTGTTGCCGCTGATCCTGATCGAGGTCTGAGCACCGGTGCCGAGCCAGCCCGCAGGAGACTCGGTATTACCCGCGCCAGGACCGGCCACAATGGTCTGAGGGCCTTTATCCGGCCCCTCGATGAAGACGTTGTAGCTGTCATTGGCGGTGCGAGACTCGATCTTGATCTCCCGGCCATTTCCATCCACCAGGGTGTGGTCGAGCTGATTCTCACGACCAGACCAGGTCTCAACCAGGAAACCTTCCAGCAGGGTGCCGTCTTCATCCGCGTAGGCCACCCGCTCCACCCAGGGTGCACGGTACATGCCTGCCACCGGCTGGAAGTGCATGACCTTCCCCTGGACCTTACGAGCCCGGATCGGGCCCGCGTAACCGTGCAGATCCAGCGCCACCCGCAGCGCATCCGCCTCGTTCACCCGAGCGTGTACGAGTGAGCCCATCGAGGTGGCCAGCCGCTCAATGGCATGAATCACTTCCCCTTTTTCCGTGAGCGCCACCCGCGCATAAGCACCATAGACGCGGAGACCTTCCACCTCTTGGCTCAGACGCACATGGGTAATGCCACGGGGTGAGATGCCCACGGTATCCACTCGCAGCTCATCGGCATTTGTCAGGCCGCTGTTCTGAAGCAGGAAGGAGACCGCAATCTCTTCAGGGTCTTGCTGGGAGGGGGCCGTCAGCGGCTTCTCGGCATTGAGAATGCGGGTCGGCAAGCCCTCAGAGAGGTCTGTGGCAAAGGTGTCAGCGGCACTCGACGCCACATCCGCAGGCTCGGCGCAGCTTGAGAGGGCCAAGAGTGCAAGTGGAGCGTAGAGCAGGGTCTTCTTAGTCATGCGTGGACCTTTCTTGTGGTTTAGTGGACGGGTCAGCCTTCTGACCTGAGTGTGAAGAAAACCGCACCGGTACTTATTCAGCGTGCGTTTTCCTAAGACTACTCTCGCTGGATATCTTCGGAATTGCAAATCTTTTTTTCGTGCAGGGGCGAACGTCAAAATGTGCGGCGGAGGAAATGACATGACGGTCACAATTGTGTCAAAAATGGCGGACGCTGTCGTCGGACCACTGCTGTCTTTTTTTCTCCTGTTGCTTACTGCCTAACGATTGGCAATCACCTACACCCCATTTTTATTCTGACGCTGATTTTTCCTGGAACATTCATCCTCGCTCGCTGTCTCCCCTCCCAACTTCAGCGATTTTCTCAAACCTCAGCTCACGGTCTCGGATAAAGGAGTCTCTCATGAAGACCTTCGGCCTCTTTTCCTCTTCGATGAAACACACTTCGACGCTCGCACTCTGTTGGACGTTGTTGAGCAGCTCCGTGATGCCACTCCCGGCTCAGGCCGCTCGGTCCAGCTCGGCGACCAGCTCCGCGCCTGCTTCTGCCGCTGCTGATACCGCTGCAAAGTCGGAGCGCATCCGGCGAGTCTCCAATGCCCGCGCCATCACCGGCGGTCCCATCGATGAGGAGCTGCGCGCTCGTCCCATCACCTCCGGCGGGGATCGCAGCCTCTCTCCTTTCTTTTTTGTCGAAGGGGGTGACAGCTCCGTCGATGCCTTGCCCCTCAAGGCCACTTCTGCGGATGTCGATGTCGTCGGGGTCATGGCGGACGTGCTCGTCACCCAGGTCTATAAAAACGAAGGCAAACGCCCCCTGGAGGCCCGCTATGTCTTCCCAGCCTCCACCCGCGCTGCCGTCTATGGCATGCAGATGACCATCGGTGAGCGCACCATCACCGCGCAGATCCAAGAAAAAGCTCAGGCCCGTGCCACCTACGAAGCCGCCAAAGCTGAAGGGCGGAGCGCCTCGCTCCTCGAGCAACAGCGCCCCAACGTCTTTGAGATGAATGTGGCCAACATCATGCCCGGCGATGAAATTAAGGTGGAAATGCGCTATACCGAGCTGCTCATCCCCACCGATGGCATCTATGAGTTTGTGTATCCAACGGTTGTTGGCCCGCGCTACAGCAACCAAATGGCGGGTGAGGCCCCCGCTCAAGACCAGTTTGTCGCCAATCCCTATACACCGGCGGGGGTGAAGCCCTCCTATGCCTTCGACTTTACCGCCACCCTCTCGACCGGCATTCCCATCCAGGGCATCGCCAGTCCCTCCCACAACATGCGCGTGCAGTACGAGGGCGAGCGCATGGCCACGGTGGTGCTCGACCAAGCCGATCAGGGCCGAGGCAATAAGGATGTGGTGCTGCGCTATCGCCTCTCGGGAGGCCGCATCGAGACCGGAGTGCTGCTCTTTGAAGGCAAAAACAAGGCGGGTGAAGATGACAACTACTTCTTGGTGATGGCCCAGCCTCCCCGGGTGGTGAAGCCGGAGTTCATCCCCCCGCGTGAGTACATCTTTATTGTGGACATCAGCGGCTCGATGAGTGGATTCCCGCTGGAGACCTCAAAGGCGCTGCTGCGCGATCTGATTGGTAAGCTCAAACCCAGTGAGAAGTTTAACGTCCTGCTCTTTGCCGGGAGCACCTCCGTGATGTCTCCTGCTTCGGTGCCTGCCACGCCGGAGAACATCCAGCGTGCCATCGCTCTCATCCAAAACCCCACCGGTGGAGGTGGAACCGAGCTGCTGCCAGCCCTCAACCGCGCTTTTGATCTGCCCCGCTCCGAAGGGTATGCCCGCTCGATTGTGGTGGCCACCGACGGCTACGTGAATGTGGAACGTCAAGCCTTCCGGCTCATCCGCGAGCGCTTGGGGGACGCCAACTTCTTCAGCTTTGGCATTGGCTCCTCGGTCAACCGGTATCTGCTCGAAGGCATGGCCAAAGTGGGCATGGGCGAGACCGGCATCATCCTGGATGGCAACAAAGCAGCGGAGGAAGCCGCCCGCTTCCGTCAATATATTGAAGCGCCGGTGTTGACGCAGGTCCGGCTCAAGAGCGAACAATTCCAGCCGCTCGATCTGGAGCCTCGGGCCATCCCGGATGTGCTCGCCCAGCGCCCCGTGTTGGTGTATGGCCGTTATAAAGGAAAGGCACAAGGCAAGCTGATCCTGGAAGGCATGAGCGGAGAAGGCCCGTATCGCCAGGTTTTTGATCTCAACCGGGTGCCTGCCCGCGTGGAGCATGGGGCGCTGCGTTATCTCTGGGCGCGCAACCGCATTGCCACCTTGAAGGACTACGGCGATCTCGAGCCAGGCGTTCAGGTAGAGAAAGAAGTCACCCGGCTGGGCCTGAGTTATAACCTGCTCACCGATTACACCTCCTTTGTGGCGGTGGATACCCAAGTGCGCAACCGAGGCGGCGAACAGGAGACCGTTCAGCAGCCCCTGCCGCTGCCCGAAGGAGTCTCCAACGCAGCGGTGAGTGGTGAGCTCCAGCGCAAAAAGCCGGCTACTTCCTTAGGATATCAGGCGCCCGCAGCCCCTCCAGCAGCCGCCCCTGTGATGGCGAGGGCTCCTTCTGCCCAGCGAGCTGAAGCGGTGACGATTTCGTCGGTCCATGCAGGTCGGGCGGTGGTGCCCCAGCCAGGGCCGAGCGGTGCCGCCCTCTATGACGCCAGCACTCAGACCCTCAGCGTGATGGGGAAAGGTGCGGTCACAGGTACAGCCTCTGCCTCCGCTCAACCGGCAAAAAAGCCTGCGAGTAAAGATGCGCGTCGTGATACCAGCAGCGCCCCACAAGAAGAGCGGAAAGCCGAGGCGGGAGAGCTCGCCGATGATAAGGCCAAAGACCGCGCCCCCAAGACCGAAGCGCCCGCGCTCAAGGTGGCGGTGTTGGGCTCGGCGGTGCTGAAAGGTCAGCTCTCGACGGAGACCCACGCGCGGCTCCAGCAGCAGGCACTGCTGAAGGTGGAAGCTTTGCTGAAACAGTCCGGTGTAAAGTCCACCATCGGTTATGCCCTCACATTGAAGGACGACGGCAGCATCGAGAAGGTGGAGCTGCTCACCGATCATGCCGGTGCAGCCTTCAGTGCCGACCTCAAGCTCAAGATCGAAGCGGCGCTCAAGGGCTTACGTCTGCCCGCCGAGCAAGCCAGTGCCGGGGACTTGGTGACGCTCATCTTCCAGACACGCTGAGGCAGACACGCTGAGGCAGACACGCTGAAACAGACATTCTGAAGAGCTCGCCCTGCGAAGCTGCCCTTCCTGCTGAAATGCTCGCCCTGTTAAATCTCCTGCTCCGCCGAAATCTTTGCCTGCGACAGCTCAAGCTCTGCTCAAGCGCCTGCCTGGATACCCTTCCTCCATCGTGCAAAATGCAAGGCCGGTTGACCCGTCCTCTTGAAAAATGCAAGGGGCAGGCAAAGGGGAGAGAAATGCGGGGGAGACCTTCGTTGACGAATGCCGTTGACGAATGCCGTTGACGAATGTTAAGAATAAAGGAGAATGACGTTTGTCAGTGAATGCCGCCTCAGCAGCGACATTTGGGCCGTTGTTGTCTCCTGCTCAACCCCTTGCATTTCCCGGAGGTCGTATGTCCAACGCTCTCAGCCCCATGGATCCTGCCGCTCGGCTCGTCTTTCGTGAACACTACCTGCGTTATCTGATGGAGCGCGACGGTGTGCCCGACCTGAAGGCGCGTCGTTTCAGCATTCGGGAGCAGCTCTTTGAGCGCATCGACGCTCAGCCTGTCGCCTGGAAAGGCAAGCCCCTCATCGAGCAAGCGGTCTTTGATCGGGCTTGTGACAGTGACACCCTGATGCCGGGGCTCGACGAGGCCACCTTGTGGGCCGTGGCCACCGCCAAGACCAACCGCGCGGAGCGTTATGGGGTGGAGTTACAGCTCAACAAGGCCAATCATACCGTCGATCTCGAGGAGCCCCAGACCTATACCGAGATCGAAGAGTTTTATCATACCCGCATCTTAAAGGATGCCCTCCAGACGTTGGGCATTCGGATGGAGATGAAGACCCCTCCATTTTTGACCCGGCTGGCCATTCACATGATGGTCTATCTCCCCGCATTTCTCACCAACACGATTGTGCTGTGTGGTGAGATCGGAGGGGTGGCCAGCTTCCGCCTCCTGCTCGAGAAGGCCCGCACTCTCTTTGCCGCTCAACCGGAAGCCCTCGCACGCATCGAGCTGCTCTTTTCTCAGATCCTGGTTGATGAAGTGGGACACGTTCATTATCTGCGCTCGAAAGTGGGGCCGGTGGGACTCTTTATGGCGAAGCTGATCCTGCCGGTGCTGGCGGGCTCCATGCTACGAGACATTCCCGAGATGAAGGCGCTCTTTGGTGCTGAACGTCTGATGAAAGAGATCCTCTCGGCGGATGTGGATGGCGCAGCAGCGGCATTTGCAGATCGTCTCGAGGTGCCACGAGTTCAACACGCCCTCGCAAGCTGAGCCATAGACTCGCCCTTCGACGGCGCGTAAGGTGTCGGTCAAGATCCCCCCCTCGTCTGTCCTGCTCACCCCTTCATCTCATAAAGTGCTCGCTGTTATCGGCTGGTGCGAGGAGTCTGTTGGATGCGTCGCTCCCGCTGGACATACCGTCGCTCCGCCGCCTCATGGAAGGGCACCACCGAGGGCGTGTGCAGACTGCGCAGGCTCAGATTCCACAACTGAGGGGCGTACAGGCGCAATCGAGGCTCATCCAAGAGGAGATCGAGCAGGGTTAAGACGACATCGGGCGGCGTTTTGGAGGCGGCGACGAGCAGCACCGGCACGCCGAGGGTGCGCACTTCGCTGGGAGGCAGGCCATACCACTCTGATCGTAACGTGGTCTGAACAAAATATTGACTGTCTGATATATTTCTTTAAAGTCCTGTGATGGGTAGAAGGACCGTGTCCTCGTCCCACACAAGCTGGGCGGTCAGCCAAGGAGACGGATGCGCCAGCCCACACATCAGCGCATCCACTTTATGATGGTTAAAAAGCTCCACCGCCGTCTCTGGAAAGGGCTCCTCCGTCCGAATCGCTGCTTCCCACTGAAAGCTCAGGAATCGCTTGGGCTCAAACAGGCTCACCGCATTGTCCCGAGAGGTCGCACCCGCATCACGCCGAATGGAGATCCGCATGCCTTCAAGGTCCGTGATCCCTTGCAGACGCTGACGCCGAGCATAGAGAGCAAACTCGTCCGGGCGCTTATTTTCGGTGATCACCCCTTCGCGCGCCCGCGCATCCATGAGCATGGTCGAAGCCTTCGTCCAGCCTTCTTGAGCCTTCTCCGCATCAGCGGGAGACTCTTGCACGGAGGCTCTGCGGGCCACTGCCGTCAAGGTATGAATATAGAGCTGGCCTACGTTCTGCAACGAGGACTCATACTTTGGTTCTGCTGCCTGAGTCTTGGAGAGATATTCATAGAGCACATCCGCCCGCACCAGGGCAAAGGAGGCACGACCAGCTCGCAGGGCTTCTAAGCTCTCCTCGTCGCTGTCCATCGGCAGGATCAACGCGCGTGCATCGTCGGGGGTCTCACAGGCACGCCCCGAGGCGTCTGAGCGCAGACACAGGGCGTTATAAAAAGCAGCCAAACGACTGCCGACCTGAAATGAGTCTCGCTCAGGGTTGCCCGTGGCCAAGACATACACCGGAGGGGGCGGCGGTGGCACCCAGGGAATCGGGGTCGGCACAGGCGTCGGGGTGGGGGTGGGCTCCGGGGTGGGCTCCGGCGTCGGAGTCGGGGTCGGGTCGTCCTGAGCACCCCGCTTCTTTTTCTTCTTTTTGAGCGTTGTATTGGGATCTGCGCCGGTGCGCGCTTCGCCAGGCACCGCTCCCCGTGAAGTCGCAGCGGAAGTCGCTCCCCGTGAAGTGGCTGCTGAAGTGGCTGCTGAGGTCGTTGCCCCCGCTGCTTTGGTGTTAGGTGCTGGAGCAGGTGCTTGCCCTGCCATATCCGGCGCGGTCGCAGAAGCATCGGCTGGCGCCGAGGGCAAAGCTGGCAAGAGCTGCATGCCTTCCGTTTGTTCCGGGACACTGGCCGAGGCGGCGGAAGTCGGTGGTGGGGTGGGGGTGGGCGTCTCAGACGCTGCGCTGCCCTCCGAGATAAACGGAATCCCTCGAAGCCCCGCCTTTTGATAGACCTTGAGCGCATCACGCTGAACTCGAGGCTCTTCCAGTCGATTCAACAACCCCGCTTGGGTCAGCAGCCGAAAGCTGGGGCGCGCTTGGAGGCTCTTGACGGCTTTGAGCAGCCGACGTGTGACATCGGCCACCAGATCCGGGCGATTGTTGGCGGCGCTCAGCAGGTACAGACCCGTGCCGAGGGTCGGAATTTCACTCTCCTGCTGTAGAAAAGGGTAAAACTGACCGGGAATGACAGTCTCCACAAACTCCGGGTGGTGGATCCCCAAGACACTCAGCTCCACCGAGATCGGCACCAGCCGCAAATTGATGCGGTGTGTGAGCAGATGAACCAACTCCGCCGGATGCACCACGTTGGTGAAGAGCCCCACCAGCCGACGCTTACGAATGCCCTGAAGGAGCTCTTGCCCACTCACCAGCTCCACCTGCACCATGTTGGGAGGGGCAGGGGTTTTGTCATCGGCCTGGACCACGGAGACGTCCAATTGAATGGTCTGCACCAGCGCCTTTAAGGTCTCCACATCACTGCGAGAGGTGTTGAGGATCCCCACCCGCTTGCCTGCCAGATCCTCAAAACGGCTGACGGGAGCACCGAGAGACACCAGCAGCGTCACCGCTTCTTCCCCCACGCGCGCGAGCTGGGGGGGCGGAGGGACTGCTTCGGCGGGGCGCTGAAGGGAGCGCAGCTCATCGGCATCCACCAACGCGAGCTGAGCCTGGTCGGTCTTGAGTAAGGCGGCGGCACTGGTCACATCCCGCACAGGGGCCAATACCAGCGCCTGTGCATCCGGATCCCCCTCGGCGTTGAGGGCTTGCACCAGAGCGCCTCCCAGCTCCAGAAACTGGGGCTGCACCCCCACGCTGAGCAAGATCGGGGCGTCATCTTTGATGCGTGAGACCTGCTGATTCACCTGCTGACGTAGCTGAAGCACGGAAGGCAGGCTGAGCTTTTGCCACGGCAGGAAAAAATATCCTCCCAAGCTCGCTCCCAGCAGCACCAAGAGCACCAGCAGCACCTTGAGGGCACGTTGACTCATGGGCGTTGGCTCCCTCGTTGGATTGAGGTGGACGCTCTTCACGTGTGTTGGGCGTGCGCGAAGTGCCGGAAGGCCGCTCGGAGCGTGTCTCTGAAGCGCGGGGGGATGAGGTGGTGGCGGAAGCAGGAGCTGTGCGTCCATTGATGGAGGTGTCGCGGCTGCTGTTGTTGGAGCCGCTGGCGCTGGTGCCACTCTTGTTTGAGCTGCCGGGGCTTGAGCTGCCGGGGCTTGAGCTGCTGGGGCTTGAGCTGCCGGGGCCTGAGCTGCCGGGGCCTGAGCTGCTCTTGGTGCTACTGGGGGCGCCGGTGGAGCCGGATTCTTTACCAACATTCGGAGCAGCCCCCTCCGGTGCGGAGGCGGTGTTGAGGCCCTCCAACCTTTTAGGGCCATCTGCCGGGCTCAGGCCACCGGCGCGCTCCGTCATCTCGCCTCCCTGCTCTCCTGCTCGACCGGTGCTGAGGTTGGCCCGAGCGGGTTTCGAGCGCAGATCGTCCAGCATGAGGGGCATGCTCAACGTCTGTTTGGGATCTCCTCCCAGCACCACCACTTTGCTGTTATCACTCAACGACAGCGCACGCATGGCATCAATCTGGAGGTACTGCAACAAAGCGGGGGTGAGCGCCTCTGCAATGGTCATATTGTATTGCCGGATGCCTTCGGACTCGACGGTCTTCCGGATGCGCTCGCGCTCCTCGCTGATCAGGCGGAAGTCATATCCTTCGGCCTGCTGCTGGAGGGTGAGTTTCTCTTCGATGGCTTGAGTGACTTTTTCAGGCAGGTTGATATCTTTGATCAGCACTTGGCTAAACTTGATATGATGTTCTTCGATGTCGCGCTCGCAAACTCGTTGAATTTCCTCCTGAATGGTCGCGCTATGGGTGGTATAGAGTTCTTCCGGTCTGTAGTTTCCAATCACCTCACACACGGCAGAGATGAGCACGGGTCTGACCACTTTATCGACATAGTTGGGGCCGAGGTTTTGATGCAGGAGGGGTAAGATTGGCTCGTCCGGTCGATATCGAAAGGAAAAGACCACTCCAATATTGAGACCATTAAAGCTCAAGACTTGGACTTCTTCAGTCAGCTCCTGCTCACGGACTTCATAGATGATGAGGTGATTCCACGGAAAGACAATGTGCAGTCCTTCGCGGTAGACATTTTGGATGTCTGTGCCCCAAAAAAATCGATACATGACAGCGGCATGACCTGAATCCACCACGTAGAAGATCCGATGAGCGAGGGCTGCCACCAGAAAGATAAAGATCAGAGTCCCAAGCACCAAATAAAACCGATGGCGGAAGCGAAGCCTCGTTTTTTCTGTTCAGGAACCACCTCTTGAGCCGTCGCCGTTTCCAAGTGACCTCCACCTCCGCGATGAGCGCATACTACATGTGTATGTCTAGCACATCCCCTTGAGCAGAGGCACAAAAAATTGAGGGGTGAGGGGTCCACCCGCTACTTCAGCCCTCAGATCCCCGCACTGGGGGGTGTCAGGGGCGTCGGTGGGTGATTCCGAGGAGAGGCCGTCTGAGCTTAAGGCACTCAAAACAGCGATATTTTAGAGTGACTTGGCATTTATGAACCAATACTGTAATATGGGGACGAATTCCGTTTGCTGCGACGTTCAAGCGGTGCTGAGCATGATGGCACAACGGCGGGGAATTCAGCTCCAATGGGCGGTCAGAAGGCGGGTCAGGTTCTAAACGGCTGTAACATTCTAAGCGGCTGTAGATGCAGTCATGGTGGTGATCTCAGAGGTGGAGGGGTTATGTGGCGGATGTTGGGCGTGTTGTTGTGTATGGGGTCGGCGGTGAGCATGGCCGCTGAGCCGGTCATCACACGGGAGACGTGGGATGCGTTTGGTCGCGTGGTCCGAAAGATCACCACGCAAGGGGATAAGGTGCTGTCGGAAACCACGCATCGAATATGATGCGGCGGGGCGACCGATCTTGGTCACAACCCTCGAAGGCACTAAACAGACCGTCGATAAGACCACATATGGTCCGCAAGGGGCCGTCGAAGAAGAGAAGCTCGTGGATGGTAAGACGGTGCTCAAGACCTCCCGCATGTCGTCGGGTGGAAAACCCTCCTCTATTCGCACCGAAGATGCCGAAGGAAAGGTGCGAGTCACCACCTTCACCTATAACCTCTACGGAAACCTCATCAAGAGCCAAGTGGTGGATGGTGAAGGAAAGCTGGTCTCGGAGACCCTGGCGGATATTCCCCGTCCAGCGGTGCCCATCAATGCCAATCTCAACATCGGCAGCACCTATTTGAGTGATGTTAATATGCAGGACATCACGGTGGGATTTGGGATTGATCGGGAGCCTGCGGTGCGAAAGGTGGGCGCGGATCCCCTGGCGGTGAAGGTCAAGGGCTCTTATCGACGCACCAGCTCTGGTGAGACGCTGGTCAATAACATGACGCAGCTTAACTTCCAGGCTGCTTTTCGTCGGGTCTTGCCCTAGCTCTCGATTGCGACCGAAGCCGCCGTCGTGCGGAATCCGGTGGCACAGCTCAACCTCGATCTGCTGCTCACCCCGATCGGCGCTCGTTTTGTGATCCTGGAGCCACCGGCGGGCCTGCTCCTTTTTGACATTTCGCCGACCTGGAACTATCGCATCATTCAGACCTCTCAGGTCGTGGTAGACGAAAATGGAGTGGAGAGCACCTTGACCGGCACCAAAGAGCTGTCGGTGATTCGGGCCAAAGCTCAGCTCTATGCTCAGGGCATGTTGGGGCCCGTCTCTTATACCAACTACGCCCTTTTTGCCCCACAAGTGCTCTCCCTGGACTCCGAAGAGGCCCTCACGCCGCTGGAGCTGATCGATCAGCGCTCGATCTTCACCGACGAGCTGGAGCTGGGGCTTCAGCTCTCCCGTTATCTGACCTTGACCCAGACCTTTAAGTATACTCGGGACATGACCCTCAAGAACCAGGCGAAGTTTGATGAGACGGGGACGTGCATCAGCGCCTCCACCTTGTGCGATGGGTATACCTTCACCAGCCTGACCTCCCTCCGCTTCAACTTCTCCTATGTTCGATGAGGCAATCCGATAAGCGTCCTATTCTTCAATCTTACCCTTGAAGGTCTAAACTCGTAACGTTACGATGTCCAAAGGCTGTGTTGCGCGTGGCTCAGCGGATGGCGCTCGCAGCAACCAGCAGGAGAAGGCTGTTGAGCCGCGCTTCAGCTCGTCTGTCACGGGCGAGTGTCGGAAGCACTTCATCCCGGCTGCCATCCATGCTGTCATCCAGGCTGTCATCCAAGCTGCCATCAATACGGAAGTGAACCCCTATGTCGTCGGAGAGCACCGCAGAAGCAGAAGCCATACCCTCAGAGCCCGTCGTGGATTCAGAGAAACGACTCGAGGAGGCGCTCAACATCGTGAACCGCTATAGCTTGGGCGCGGCAGGGGTGGGCTTGGTGCCCATTCCGTTGGTGGATATGGTGTCGGCCACGGCCCTTCAAATCAAGATGATTTCGGAGGTGGGGAAACTCTACGGTGTGACGTTCGAGCGTCAGCATCAGCTTCGTAACGTGGTGTTGGCGCTGTTGGGTGGGGCGGGAGCTCCGACCCTGATACTCTCGCTGCTGGGCAGTGGGCTCAAGGCACTTCCCATTGTGGGCACGACGGTGTCCGTGGCGGCGGTTCCCGCCATCTTCGGCGCACTTACGTATGCGGTGGGCCGCGCCTTCGTCCAGCACTTTGAAGCAGGTGGTGGTGCCGACCATCTGAATGTCTCCAAACTCAAAACCAGCGTGAAGGGGTACTACCAGCAGGCCAAAGACCGCTTCAAGAAGGACAAAAAGGCCGAAAGCCCCGCAGCCACTCAAGCCTGATGGCATGCGCGTCTGCCGCCCTTGAGGGGTGGAGACCCCGTCATATCGTCTGAGCTGAGCCCGTCCGCAGCCCTCCTCGCGCTTTCCCGCCGAAGTTTGCTCTTTTCCGGTGCCACCTCTGAGCCGAGCTCTAAAGCGCCTCACGCGCATACACACGCATACCTACGCCTACATACGCACACGCGCACACCTGCGTATAACACATCCGCGTTGACAAATGTTGCAGACGCCCATAGCATGATGAAGTTGTGTCGATAACCTCATCACCCTAAGAGTATATGATTGTGATGAAAAATGTATTGCATGCCCTTCGTTTACCACGCTCATCCGCCCATGTTTGCCTCTTTTGTC
This sequence comes from Myxococcota bacterium, assembly GCA_046075485.1. Taxonomy (GTDB): domain Bacteria; phylum Myxococcota_A; class UBA796; order JAJRTE01; family JBJTQF01; genus JBJTQF01. The sequence goes on from JBJTQF010000020.1 coordinate 41,859, forward strand.
TGAGCTTCCTGCTGGCGTGCTCGCGCGAGGTGGTGGAGTCACCCACGCCGCAGCTCACCCCGACGTTCACGCCGGAGCCAACCCCTTACGCGGGACCGGTCACCGATCAGCAGGAGTATATGAGGGCCTGCGAAGCCGAGCTCGGAGAATTTCCCCCCTTCAACTGTTACGAAGGGGTGCAGATTCCGATCACCGTGACCGACAGCTCGGGCACCCGCTTTGTCACCCGAGAGCAAGACTTAGAAGAGGGTCAGAAGTGTGATCGTCCTTCTCGCTTGAGTGGCTGTGTTCCCTATTCATATGTAGGAGTCAAGACCAACAGTCGCGGCAGCCTCTTCACCTTTATCTGTCGGCTCTATGAGTTTCGGGCACCTATTGGGACCACCTCCGATGGGCGTCCGCTGGTGATGTTTGAGGATCTGGGGGTGATCGGCCACAATCCCCGCTCCGGGGCGAGCTGCTTCTGGGCGGTGCCCATCGACGGAAAACTCTTCGATGGCACCCAGATTCCCAGGCCGGGCAGCGACGAAGACGCCAGCTTTTATCCAGAGCGTGGGTTTTGGTACACCTTGCCGGCCTTGGCTGGCTCGGGCTGCACCACTTGCCACGACAATGATCCCTATGTGCAGACCCCCTGGGTACACCAGGTGAAGGTGGTGCCCTCGGTGCCGCTGACATCGTATCATTCGGTGGCGGCGGATCAGCTCAACGCATTGGCTCAGGTCACCGATTGGTCACCCGCTCAACGTCTCAAGGAGCCGGATGCCGCCCCCTGCTTGTCTTGCCATCGCCTCTCCAACCGCTTCACCTGCGCCGGCTTGGTTGAAGATGCCACCGGCGTTAAGCTGCGCCTCATGCCCACCACCGCACACTTCTCTCAATATCCGTACTCTCACTGGATGGACAGCTTCGATGCCGCCGAGCTCCAGAAGCGATATCCCACCGAAGCCGACTGGGACGCACAATATGCGGCGGCTACCCGTGCCATTCAGCAATGTTGTCTGGATAAAAGCTCGACGAGCTGCTGGGAGTAGAGCCACACGCGCTCATTTTTGGCGGTGCTGATGCCCGAGGTCCGGGCACAAGCTGTCATAAAAGGGGTGCTGAGATGTTGGTGGCCCTTCATGGAGTCGTCATGCGTAAGCAGGACAGTGTCACCACATCCGAGGATACCGGATGTGAACAGCCTGCAAACGCCTTGGAGAGCCCCATGAACCGACTGAGCACCCTCATGCTCCCGATCCTTCTGATCCCGCTGACACAGCAGACCTGTGGAAGTGCCCCAACCCGCTCCGAGCAGTTGTTGGAGCAGCTTGTCCTCTATCATCAGCCCTTTATTGACCGAGGTCAGGCCGACGAAGTGGCGGAAAAGTATCAGCTCCTGGCCAGCTCGCCTCTCACCTTTTTTCGCGGGACCGCTTTTATATTCTTTTGGGACGCCGCCCGTGACGAGAGTCTTAACAGCTCCGCCTATCTGGTGGACAGCCTCGGATACGTGTGGTTACAAGGAGACTTGCACATCGGCAACTTAGGTGTACTCTCCACGGATGCCGATCTCCAGTTCTATGACCTCAACGATATGGACGAAGCCGCACTCGGTCCTTGGCTGTGGGATATTCGGCGGCTTGCCACCAGCCACTACCTGACGGCCCTCGAGCTTGGCTTGAGCACCTCCAAAGCCGATGAAGTGCTCTCTCGGAGTCTCCTGGCCTACGTGGAGGCCCTCGCACAGTTTTCGGGCTCCGACGATGAGCTGGATGAGCAATTGACCGCCGACACCGCACGAGGTGAGATTCAAGAGCTGCTGGAGAAGGCCGCTCAACAGTCCCAGTTGGCGCTGCTCGAGCCGTATACGGATGGAGCCGGTGGATTTACCTCGGCGGGTGGTGACCTCCAGCCTGTCTCCGCGAGCCTTTTCCAAGCTACACAGGAGCAGATGCCCCTCTTTGTTGCCTCACTGCCTCAGGAGGTGCGCAAGAGCTCCTCTTATTACAACATCAAGGATATGGCTCGTCGCCTGAATGCAGGGGTCGGGAGTCTCCCCGCCTACCGCTATTATGTGCTCTTGGAGGGCAAAAGCACCGATGATGATGATGACCGGATTCTCGATCTCAAAGAAGCGCGTGAGTCCAGTGTGACCCAGAACTTCGAGACCTCCTCCTTGCCCACCAGCACGGAGGCGGAGCGTCAGCTCTACGCCATGACCCGTGCTTGGCAGGATTGCAGGGAGCTGCTGGGAACCATGACGCTGGAAGGCATGCACTTTCGAGTGGTCGAGCGGCATGCAGAAAAGGCGGACTTAGACTTGGAAGGGGAAATCGGTGATGACGCCGGTAAACTCAAGACGGTGGTCGAGCAACAGAGCTGGTTGGCCGCACGTTTTTTGGCGCGTCTGAATCAGGATCTCGCCGCCGATACCGTCCCGTTTGATGCCGACGGAGCAGTCTGGTCTGTGGTGGCGCGTGATCCAGATGGGTTTGTCGCAGAGACCCGGGCCTTCGCCCAGACCTACGCAGCACAGGTCCAGACAGATTTTGAGATCTTCGCGGAGGCGCTGGCAGAAGATCCCTTGTTGGGGGCTCAAGCGGGGGTCAGGTGACTGCTCGCTAAAAAACACCCCGTGCGTTCTTTTCCCAGTCGTGGGAGCGGTTTTCCTTCTTCCACCACAGGCACTCCACCCACCAAGACCGTGCGCACCGCATCTCCCTGGTTGACCAGTCGCTTAAAATCAGGCATCCCCGGAAAAGGGGCAAAGTCCAGCTTCTCCACCTGATCCGTCAGCTTCTGCGGATCCAGCACCGTCACATCCGCCCGTGCTCCTTCGTGGAGGTGGCCCGCATCCAACCCAAACCAATCGGCCAGCTCCCCGGTGAGACGATGAACCGCTCGACCCAACGACATGATCGGCTTGCCCGCCCGCTCCGCATCGTAGACCTTCTTAAGCATGCGCACCGGGAAGTTATAAAATGCCATGTTTCGCAGGTGCGCGCCCGCATCCGAAAAGCTGATCAAGGTGCCGGGGTGGCGCAGCAGCTCCTCCAGCTTCTCCGGGCGGTCATTGGCCAGACAGGTATGCCAGCGTAGTGCGCGGTCATGCTCCAGCATCAGGTCCAAGAAGGTGTCGATGGGGTCGGCATGACGTTCAGTCGCCACCTGCGTAAAAGACTTGCCGACGAGCGACGGATCGGGGGCCTCCAAGATCACGGTATCGCTCAGATCCCGATGCCAGACACGCGGTGACAGCCGCTTATTCAGCTCCTGCTGGAATGCTTTTCGATAGGCGGGAGTCTTCAGCAGCGCCGTGCGTGCTTGTGGGTCATAGGCGAGATGGCGCACGGCTTGCCCCGTGGGGAACTCTTCAAACAGCACCGAGTCCATTCCGTCGTAGTAGAGATCAAAGGGCACCGGAGGCGACTGCCAGCGGAAATTTCCCCTCAGCAGCCGATTGGTCAGCCACGCCAGCGTCGAAGTCAGCTTAAAGATATAACGATCCGCCTTCACATCCATCATGGTGATGAGGGTGGTACGCAAGGGCTTTCTCAGAAAAGCAGAGCTGGCCCAGGCGATGCCCAAAATATTGAGCCGCGTCACCAAGTTCGGCGCGGTCTGATGGATGCCACCACGCGCCCGTAAGACCTCCTGGAGCACCTTTCGCTCCCCCCCTCGTGCGTAATAGGAAGGCAAGCTCTTGGACCATTCCCGGCTCCCGTCGAGCCGGTCCCACGGGTTGGTCATGGCCGACATGCCCAGAAAACCACAGTCGAGGGCTTCGTGCAGCAAGGTGGTCATGGTTTTGAGCTCGTCGGCGCTCGGACGGGCGGTTGGATCAACAGAGCGTGAGAAACCCATCGCTCGACAGCGCATGTCACTGTGTCCCAAGTAAGTGCTCACGTTGGGTCCAAGGGGATGGCGATCCACCCAGTCGCGCCAGCCTTGAGGCCGGTTCCAGCGTTTGAGCTCCTGGAGCAGCGGCAAGACCATCTGTCGAGGCACGGACTCCACCCGGGTAAACATATCGGAGCAGTCTTCGGCTTCCGATGCCACAAAACTTACGGAGCAACTGCCCACAATCACCGACGTGACCCCATGTCGCACCGACTCGGTGAGCCCCGGCGAGATGGCCAGCTCCGCATCATAGTGGGTGTGGGTATCCAAAAAGCCGGGCATCACCCAACAGCCGCTCGCGTCAAGCTGGCGAGCATGCGGGATGCTTTCGTACTTGCCACGGGGGAGAAGCTGGCGGACCTTTCCACCTTCGATCAGCACATCCAGGGGCTTGGGATCGGAGCCCGAGCCATCAAAAAAAGTGCCACCGGTGATCACAAAACGTTCCATGAACCGTATCCTCCGAGCTGCTGAGTGGGTGGATGGGATCTGGAACAGTGTAGCGTAAAGAAGGGTGTGTCGCCTACAAAACGAATGATCCTGCATGCGGCGTAGGCAGGCGCGGGAAGCGAGGAGGGCTCAACAAGAGGCTGGCAGAATGGCTTCTCGGTCGCTCAAGCGGTCTGAGCATCCGGCACCCACGCGGCATGAAAGCCGAAGGGCACTCGCACAGGCAGCAGCACACGCGCTACCGGCTCCGGATCAAAGCTGGCGGCGTCGAGCACCACCAGCTCACTCTTTTGGGTGGTGGCGTTATAACACAGGCTGACCACCCAGCCGTGATCTTCAGTGCGTGCGTCGGGATGGGCCACAAACATCGGCTCCGAGGAGGGTCCGAAGGTGGTAACCTCCTGTCGCCGCTGGGTCTGGAGGTCAAACTTCACCAAACTGCCGGATTTGCTGCCCACCGAGTACGTATAGCGGGCCTGGCGACCGATGAGGCGCGGATTCACTTGGGGGAACTCACTGGGCTGATCGTCGAGGGCACGCTCCAAGACCTTGCCCGAGAGCAGGTTGAGACGCCACTCATAGAAGCTGGAGAAGGTGGTGCGGGCCGCTTGGCTGTCATTCTCACCGTCCAGGAATTCCGGGAAGCGGGGATAACGACAGGCTACCAGCACCAGCTCTTGTTCTTCTTCCCATGCCCCCACCACGTGGAAAACATAACAGGGGTCGATCTCAAACCACTTCAGCTCCGAGGCTTTGCCATATCGGGGCATCACCCCCAGTCGAGCGCCCAGCTCCGGCATAAACACCAGGGGGGACTTTCCCCTCACCGCACGCCACAGATCGAAGATCTCGGGCAAGTCCAAGAAGATCGAATAGTGCTCGGTGATGGCGAAGTCGTGCATCATCACCGAGCGGGGAATCTCGATGGGAACAGAATGGCGCAGGCTGTGATCAGGACCAAAGACGCTGTACGAGACATACGGGGTGCGTTCAATACGATAACCAAAGGTCAGCAGCTCTCCAGTCACCGGATCCACTTTGGGATGTGCGGTGAAGGCATGTTTGAGGCCCCCTTTGAAGTTGTAAGCGCCCACCGTCCCGAGGTTGGGCAGGTTCAGCTCGTAGGGCTCGCCACCTTCCCACAAGGCCAGCAGCTTCCCACCGTGATGAAGCAGGGCCGTGTTGGCGGTGTTTTTGTTGCGCGGCTCTCGACGAGGCGCCTTACACATAAAAGGAGGCTCGGTGATGCTCTGATAGAGCGCACGTCCCGCCTGACGCTCCAGCTCAAAAGCACGGGTGTGAATATAACGGTTGAGATAGGATGCTTGACCGTCTTTGAGCTGCACGGCATGCACCATGCCATCGCCGTCAAACCAATGATATCGCTTGAGGGGCTTAAACTGAGGATTTGGACCGTTGCGGAGGAAGGTGCCTGCCAGCTCGTGGGGGAGGTGGCCTTCGATCTCCAGGGTCAGGTCGGTGCGCTCTTCTCGAACCGGCGCATGATTGCCACGCAAGAAGGGACTGATCGCCGACCAATCGTCCGATGCGGCAGCCGCTCCCACGCCCGACAGGTCGGCTGCTTGAAGTCCTCGGGGCAAGAGCCCTCCCACGGCACTCAGCAGACCTCCAAAAACGCCCAGCTTCATGAGCTCGCGTCGGTCGAGGTGCGACGAGGCTTCGGTGTTGGCTGTGTTGGCTGTGTTGGCTGTGTCGGGTGACGACCTTTTCAAGAGGATGGATCGGAATGACATCTTGGGGCCTCATAGGTGCGGGGGGGGTGGCGCTCGAGTGCGCCGAAGTCACGACGTGCCATGTCTCTCAAGGGGCATGTCGTGGAGTCCGAGTCACATTTTACACCAAAAATGAGGACGGCAAGTGAAACCGTCTCCCGCCGTTCACATCTCACTCTAATCCAAGCAAAGCATCCGCAAGTCCACCTTTTACCCGCCTGAGCGCCTGTGCGCGCATGCATGAGCCTCCCCGCAGCGGTCAGAAGGGCATCAAGTCACATAACCCCATCGTGATATTGGAATGTCGGGCAAAAACCGGCTACACTAGAGCCTGTTGAAACGCTCGCTGACAACTCAGCAGCAGCGCCCTTATCGTTTTGACCAGGAGAAATGTGATGTCTCGTACCCGCTTCACCCGTCAAGTTCAGTTCTTCTGCCGTGTGATCCGCCAAGCCGCTCTGGAGGGCATCAGTCCTCGGGAATGGCTGGAGCAGAACCCAGCGCCCACCGCTGAACAGCGTCTGTCTCGCCGCACATTTTTGAGTGCGATGGGCGCGGCACCGGTGGCGGCGTCGATGCTCAACACGCTGAGCGCGATGGGCATCCCGCTGGTGGGTGGGGCGCTCTCGCACAATCTGACGGGCTGTGAGGATACTCCAACCCCAACACCCGAGCCCACGCCGGATCCCGAGACCCTCCCGGTGGTGATCGTAGGGGCGGGAATGGCGGGCATCGATGCCTGTCATCGGCTCGCGCAGGGGGGCGTGCGGGCGGAGGTGTATGAGGCGCGCACGCGGGTGGGTGGGCGTATGTATTCTGGCGTGGGAGTGCTCGAGTCTCAGCTCGGCTCTGACGCGGCCCTGTTGGTGACGGAGCTGGGGGCGGAGTTCGTCAACTCCATCGATGTGGAGCTGCTCAGCTTAGCCTCTGAGCTGGGCTTGAGCTTGGTGGATCTGACGGAAAATTATAACCTGGACGATGTCTTTTACTTCAAGGGACGACGGGTGACGATGGCGGAGCTGCTGCCGGATCTGCGCCTGCTCACCGACGCGGCGGACGCCGATATTGCCAAGTTTGGAGGCACGGTCTCGTATCAGGACACGGTGGGCGCAGCGAAGCTGGATGCCCTGTCGGTGCGTGAGTGGATCAATGGGGTGGGGGTCTCGGCGCTGGCGGCTGCTTATGCAGAGGTGGTGGTGGCAGCGGATTATGGCGGCAGTGTGGATGAGATGTCGGCCATCAGCGCCATCTACTTCTTTACTTCCACCGGTTATCCCTACGACGAGAAGTATGGGATTCGAGGGGGCAATGATCAGATCCCTCGGCTCTTGGGGGAGCGGTACGCCGATCAGATCCACTTGTCGCACAAGCTGACGGTGCTGGCGCGGGATCCGCAGGGCTGGCGACTGACGTTTGAGCTGCTCGACGCGCAGGGGGAAACCACGGGGGATGTGGTGGAGGTGGTGGCGTCGCATGTGATCATGACCTTGCCCTTTACCACGCTGCGGCAGGTGAGTCTGCCCGAGGATCTCCCGGCCATCAAACGACAGTGCATCGACACGCTGGGGTATGGCATGAATGCCAAGCGGGTGCTGCCGGTACGTGAGCGTTTCTGGCTGGATCAAGGGCAGAACGGATATGTGGTGTCCGACAAGTCTTTCGGGATGGGCTGGGATTCCTGCGTAGGACAGGCGGGCACGGTGGGGACGTGGTCGAATTTCCTCTCCGGCGCGGATGGACTGGCGCTCTCGCAGGGCACGATGGCGGAGCAACATGAAAAGCTCATGGCGGAGCTGCGTCCGATCTGGCCTGCGGTGGATACCTATGCTCAAGGCGAAGGTCTCCGTCAGTGCTGGCCGACCGATCCATTTGTGCTCGGCAGTTATGCCTGTTACCTCAAGGGACAGTATACCGGCATCGGTGGCGCGGAGGCGGAGCCGGTGGATACCCTGTATTTTGCGGGGGAACACACCAGTGTGGAGTTCCAGGGCTACATGAACGGTGCCGCTCAGACCGGACGAGACGCGGCAGAGGCGGTGATGGCGTCGCTCAGAGGACAACCGCTGGTGCCTGCAACCCCTCATGCCTGTATGCGGGGGCCTCGTATCCAGCTCAAGTGAGTGAGGCTTCGCTGTTGGGCTCCCGCTGAGTGTTCCGCTACGCGCGTGTGATGTGGCGCGTGCGATGGGCGCTTGTCGCCTCCTGCGCGCTGGGTTATATTCCCTCCAATTGATGGGGATCCGCTTGATGGGGATCCACTTTGTGGGGATCCGCAGAGGAAGGCAGGCGTCTCTTTCCTCCGTTCGTATCCATTGCTGGATCCTCCCACCTTTCCGTTGGCATCGCTTGAGAGGAGAATCGGCGGATGAGCAGTCGAGTGGAGGTGCCCAAAGGTTTCCGGATCCACGAGGGATTTATCTCCCGCGAGACCGAGACGGCGCTGATGGCTCAGTTTGAGCAGGCCGAAAAAGAGGCCAATGATGGCCACTATGACGGGTTCACGTTTATGGATCCGGAGGCGTTCGACAACATCTTCATCCCCACCATCGAGCATGTCTTTGCGCGGATGCGGATGCTCAATGCCTTTCCCACCGCCATCGGGCGTGAGCTGGTGGTCGGCTGCACCATGATCGGCTACGAGGTGGACGGGTACATCAAGCGCCATGTGGACAGTGACGCACTCAGCGGGGATGTGGTGTGTGTGCTGAGCATGGGCTCGGCAGCGGTGCTCAACTTCTATCGGGATGGCACGGCGCGAGAGTATCAGGCGGTGGTGCCTCCCCGCTCGCTCTATATGATGGGGGGTGAGTCCCGCTACAAGTGGAGCCACGAGCTCAAGCCCGGCCCGTGGTTGGTCCAGGGGAAAAAGATCCCCCGCACTCGCCGCTTTGCGATGGTCTTCTATGAGCCCGGCCCCCTCTATAACGGGGAGCTGCTGCGCTACTGAGTGGCTCCTGCGACGGAGTGGCTGCGTGACGGAGTGGCTGTGCTCGTCTTCAGGTCTGGTGGGGTGTGGTCTCGGCTTCGCACTTCTCCAGGTGTTTCATGCCCAGTGAATAGGTGAGAGAACCCGCCAAGAGCGGCATGGCGATCAGTCCAGTACCCGTGCCCAGTCCCGGAATGAACTTCAGCAGACTCACCAAGATCGGAAACGCCAGAATAGAAAATACGGTGCTTCCCAAGACCGCAAAGAGGCTGATGGGTGGCGTGGCATGTTCGTAACGGGCACTGACTCGGCCCAACATCCGCACCTGCACGGAGGTGATCAGCAGCAGGTCCAACAAAGGCAAGGGAATCAACCCCAGGGCCGCTGCCCCAAGCGCATGATGACGAACGTGACGCCGCGCTTGTCGCTGCACCAAGCTGAGGGCAGGCGCAGAAGCAGAAGCGGGCGCAGAAGCAGAGGGCTGGCTGGAAGAGGGGGTCGTAGGATCCGGCATTCGACGCTCCTGCTGTTGAGAAAAAATGAGACCGTTTGCCAAAATGTAGCAACCCTAGAATCTCATGACAGTTAAAAAATTTGCCTCTTTTTGTCAAATCACTTGGCGGATCGAGCAGCCATGTCTTCACGCGCGTGCTGAAGCAGCGCCTCCAGCCGATTGCCCGCCGCTTGATGATGCAGGATCTGCTGCACCTTCTCCAGCACCACCCCGCCTGCCTCCAGCGGTGGCAGCCCTCCCTCGTAGATGTTGGAGATCACGGTATACTCAAAGTGGATGTCCGGGTTGCCGCTGAAGGCCCCCGCACGCTCACGGGTGACTGCATCTCTCAGCCGGTACACCAGATAAGCAGAGAGACTACAGGCGGCCAGGGCATCTCCGCCGGGGCGCTCGCCGATCAGGTAGATCACCAGCGCCGCGTCGAGCAGCTCCGCCAGCGGCTCCGCCAGCTTGACCCGTCCATACGGCACCAGCAAGGGCTGGCCATAGGAGAAGCCCAGGGTCTCCAGCCCCTCCAACAACACCGGCAGCAAGGTGTCCAGGTTGTGATGCACCGCCGCCGCACTCAGCCCGTCCGAGACCACAAGCTGGACAGGGTGCGGCTCCGCGCTCAAGCTGGCTCGACTCTCCGCCGAGAGATGGGCCCCCAGCTCCGCCGAGCCCAGATGGGCCTCTTTGGAACCCGCCGCCGTGCGCACTCGGCGACATGAATGCTGCCGCTCCAGGGTGTCCAGGTCCAGCTCTTGAAAGATCGCCTCGCGTGCCGCCGCTTGATTCAGTCGCACCAGTCGGGTCACCGCTTGACCCGTGCGAGGCCCCGCCACTTTCAGCCCTCGCTCCAGGTCCAGCCCGTAGAGGGCCGGTGTCACCCGGGCCAGTCGCTCCAGCTCGTCGCGCGCGCAGAAAGGCCGCAGGTCTCCCCAGCTTGGACCCCGCTGCACCTGGCCGCTCGAGGTGCGCTCGAAGATGCCCCGCTGGAGCCCCCACGCCAGATATTCCGGGGTGGGGGTGCGCTGATACACCTCGCGTAAGGTCTGCACGTCGTGGCCGCTGGTGTCAAAGTAGGCCAGCATCCGGTCGGTGTTGAGGCATACATCCATATAATAATGAGCCCCGGCTGCGGTGAGGAGCTGGGTGGCGAGCTGTTGGCCTTCCAGTGTAATCCGAGAGTGCAGGGTATAACAGGGCGCCATCCCCATCGGCAGGCCCAGCAGCTTGCCCATGAAGTGATCTTGAAGGTTGGAAAAGATCATCTCAAAATTGTCAAGGTGGGTCTCCGGTCCAATAAAACCCGTCACGTTGTTCACCATAAACGGATCGTAGCGCCGCGCCAGCCCATAACACAGGGCTTCGAGGGTGGTCATATCGATCCCGTTGTGTTTACCATAGGTAAACTCGGAGCCTTGACCGGTCTCAAAATAGGTAAACTGCTCCGCCACACCCACCAGGGGGCCCCGCTCCGCCATCCGCTCGTATCCCCGATCCAGCAGCTCCGGGTGGATGTCAAACTCGGTGAGATTGGCCCGCTCCGTTCCCGCCAAGCTCTGAAAGAGGATCTCCACCGGCGCTCCCTGCTCCAGACACGCAAGCTGAGTCTTGATGTGGCCAAGCACGCAGATCTGTGTGGGCACTTCAAACCGCCGCCGCATCTGATCCAGGTAACGCAAGATCCCGCTGAGGTTCTCCACCGTATCCACCGCCGGATTTACGCCCAGGAGCGCATCGCCCGCGCCAATCGAGAGCCCCAGGCTGAGCAGCAACCCCATGCCCCTCAGATCGTCGGTCGGATGGTTGGGCTGAAGCCGTGAGGATAAAGTACTCGGCAACCCCAGCCTCGTGCGCGCCCGCGTCGGATGCCCCAGCTTGGAGGCGATCAGGATCAGCTCGTGGGCATCACAGAGCTTGGCCACCGCCGCCACCATCACCCCGGTGAGGGCTCGGCCCAGCGGTCTCAGCGCCTCTCCAGGCAGGAGCAGCAGACGATCTTTGAGCTCCCCCACCGTCCAGGAGGCCATACCACCAAATGTCTCCAGGTCGATGTCGTAGTTGATGCGCATGACGGTATCCACGCACCCCTGCTCGTCGGTGAGCGGATGATCGTACAGATGTTGAAGGCTCAACGAGGAGAGCAGCAGCCTCGCCACTTCTCGCTCGAGCTCCGAGGGGGCCGCCAGTCCCGCGTTTCGGTCTCCCGCTTTGCTGATATCCGCCGCCGCGAGCAGACGCTTGAGCCCACGAAAAGCAAAAGAACGCCCGAAGACGGTGTGCTGATAACACTGCTCCGGCGCAGGAGATGGAACCGGAATCTGATGAAGCGGACGAAGGGTCTGCATAAAAGGCTCCTTTGACGTCGGCGGAGAGCATACAGAAGGCCAGCCTCCAAGCTCGGCTCCGCGCAATAGGCCGGGGTTGAGAAGGAGCGCGCCGCGCGTCTCGAGGTCTGAGCGCCGCACGGCCAGGCCACACTCCCCCATTATAAGGTCATGCCATAAAATGAGACGGGCACTACCGCACCATGCGGTCGCCCCACCTGCAAAAACTGAGCACTCGGTGGCTCCAGCTCGTCGAGCACCATCAAGGTCCAGGGCTCCTGCCCCCAGCGGGTGATAGAGCCTCCCAGCACTTTGCCCAGGTTGGCCCGCGTCAGCAAGACCAGGGGACGATCCGCCGGATAACCCACCCGCATCAGACTCTGCCTCAGCCGACCGGCAAACACACTCAGCCGAGCGGGGGATAAGCGGTCCAGGCGGAGCTGAAGACATCCTCCCACCTCACTGCTGGCCACCCGCCGAAATAAACCGTCGAGCAGCGCCGCTGAGCTGTGCTCGTCCAGGCTCCCCAGGATGGGCAAGTCCCGCAAAGGCAAGCGGAGCTGCGGGCTCACGTAGAGGGTCGCGCCCGAGACATGGGTGGCATGCTGAAGCAGGCCCCACACGGTGGCGCGCTGCGGTGCATCTGGGGCAAGACGAAGGCTCGAGGGCTCATCGAGCGGGTGAGAAAGGCTCGAACGCCCCCACATCCGGCTGGAGAAGAATGGATCGGCCAGGAGCCGCTCGGCCAATGCCGCCCCCAGATCGCCGAAGGGGGTGATGCCCAGAGAGGGCTCTCCCCGAAGACGGGCGGCCATCAGCTCGCCCACTCCTCCCGAGAAGGTGAAGAGGGCCGGTGGAAACTCGGCGGGCAAGTGAAGCGCCACCTGCTGGTGAAGGGCTGCCACCGGCTGCTGCCAGAGGTCAGGCTGCTCGCCACAGGCTGCACGCAACAGCGCCAGGTAAAAGTCGAGAATCCGTGTCACATCAGAATTGGAGAGCGTCTCGCCGTCCCTGGGGTCAAGCGCCAGGTGCCGCAGCAAGGCTTCTCCATACTCAGAACACCCCCGCAGTCGATAGGTGCCCGGCTCAAAGCGAAGATGACGAGCGCCCACGTAGAGACAGCCGGTGTGCAAGACGTCTCCGGCACATCCCAGGGCTAAGTTGGTGGTGCCTCCGCCTATGTCCAGGTGGAGGAAGAAATGCTCCGGCATGGCACGAGAGAGAGGGGCCACGCTGCCCATAAAGGCCATCCAGGACTCAAGACAAGGGTCTCCAACAGGTGCGATGAGGGCTTCACCCAGGCGCGCACGCACGAGGTCGGTCAGGGCGGAGGCGTTGGGTGCTCGAGCGGCAAGGCCCGTGACCAGGGCTCCTCCTCCAAAGAGGGTGCCGGGTAGAGTGGCCACCTGCTCCAGCCAGTGATCGAGCAGCGCCTCAAGCTGGGGGAGCGCCAAACGAAGGTTCTCCGGGGAGCGCGCAGAGGCAAAAAGGGCGTCCGCAGAGGAGCCCGGAGATGCAGCGGCAGCTCGGGAGGCAGGCTCAAAGGGCGTAAAGACGAGGGGCGAGTGCCAGCGGGTGCTGACCTCCGCCACCTCGATCCGGGCAGAGAGGGGATTACGCTGGAGGGTGGTCACGGCAGCGACGGCGCTGGAGGTGGTGGAGCCAAAATCCAGGCCGATCAGCTTGATGGGGGATGACATGAGGACTTACTCCGACTGACCTACGGCTTTTTCGGCGGCGTGGATTTCGGCTTGGCGCTGCTGGATCATGACCCCTTGAGGGGGGCCCTGGAAGTTCTTTCGCTCGGAGACAAACCAGATCAGGGCGGTAAGGGCAAAAGCGCCGAGGGTAATCCACAGGGCTTTGTCGTTGGGCGGCTGCACGCTGATGAAGAGCAGGACGGCACAGCCGAGGATGCACAGGCCAGCCACGGGCTTAAAGGCAGCACCGAGAGTCCAGGGGCCCATCTTAACCCATGTCCGCTGGTAGGCGTAGAGCCCCAGGGCGATGGGCATCAGGTACGAGATATACAGAAAGATCACACACACGGCGGTGATCGTCGAGTACACCGGGGTATAAACGGTAAAGGCCACACTCAGCAGGGCCACGGTCCAGATGGAGATGTCCGGGGTCCGATAGGTGGGGCTGATCCGCTTGAGATGCTGAGAGGCCGGCAAACCTCCATCGCGTGCGAAGGCGTAGGTCATGCGGGAGGCGGAGGTCACGGTGGCCAAACCACACAAATATTGGGCGATGGCAATACCCACAAAGAGGGTGATCTTCAGGCCGGGGGGCAAGATGGCTCCGGCGATGTGAAAGAAGGCATTTCCACCTTGTGCGGCGGCTTCGTCGAGGTTGGGAATGGCCAGCACGATGGTGCACAGCATGATCCAGCCAAACACGCTGGAATAGAGCACCGCTTTGACCATCGAGCGAGGGACGTTCTCGGCGGCCCCGATGGTCTCTTCGGAGGTGTGGGCGGAGGCATCAAAGCCTGTCACGGTATAGGCAGGCAGGAGCAGGCCCAGCAGAAAAAGCCAGCCCATGCTGTCGTTGGTGGGCCAGACGCCTCCTCCGGCGTCGCCGCTGTAGTTGGTAAAGGTCCACAGACGCGAAAAATCCAGGCTCGGCGCGTAGACCAGCATGGCAATGGTGAGGGCCAGGGAGACCACAAAGATCAAATAACCGCTGAAGTCGGTGAGTAAGGTGGTCACACGAATGCCCAGATGGTTAAACAAAGCGTGAGAGAAGGTGATCAGGCTCACGCCACCGAGCTGGACCCACATGGCGGTGTTGGGGTCAAGGCTGGCCGGATCGACGCCAAAAGCGGGCCCCAGTGCGCTGAAGCTGAAGAGCCACGCGCCCACGTTGATGGCCGAGAGCACAGTGATCAATCCCACCAGGTTAAACCAAGCGGTGAGCCAGCCCCAGCCTCGCCCGCCGAGGATCGAGGCCCAGTGATAGAGTCCTCCGGCGGTGGGAAAGGCCGAGGCGATCTGTCCCATCGCCATCGCGAAGAACAGGGAAAACAAACAGCTCAGGGGCCAGCCAATCCCGATGGCAGCGCCTCCCACACTGCTGAGCCCAAGCTGAAAGCTGGTAATGCCTCCCGCCAGAATGCAGATGATGGAAAAGGAGATGGCAAAGTTGGAGAAACCACTCATTCTCCGCAGCAGCTCTTGGGCATACCCGAGGTTGTGGAGGGTGCGGATGTCTTCGGCAATAACCTGCTCGAGCCCCTCGTGTTGTGGGGAGGGACTGCTGTCTGACGGATTGTTCATG
>JBJTQF010000021.1:0-13159 GCA_046075485.1 Myxococcota bacterium
ACCTGCTGTTATTACCTGCTGTTATTACCTGCTGTTATTACCTGCTGTTATTACCTGCTGTTATTACCTGCTGTTATTACTTGCTGTTATTACCTGCTGTTATTACCTGCTGTTATTACCTGCTGTTATTACCTGCTGTTATTACCTGCTGTTATTACCTGCTGCTGAACCCTGCTGTTATTACCTGCTGCTGAACCCTGCTGCTGAACCCTGCTGCTGAACCCTGCTGCTGAACCCTGCTGCTGAACCCTGCTGCTGAACCCTGCTGCTACGTGAGCCTGTGCAGCGTGGTGTGCGGTGGTTTTTTTGCGTATGGGATGGTTCGAAAGGGAGTTTATGGCCGTTCTGAAGAATCATGAGGGAATATGAACTTGCCGTGGCATCATTTTCTAGGGATGGGATTGACGGATGTTTTGACGGCGAGCCGTTACGAGGTGGAGCTGGAGAAGGAACTCTCGCTGAAGAGTCAGCGGCTGGACTATGTGATCATCGAGCGTAAGCTGGGAGGGGAGGAGCCGACGAGCCCTCCAGATGGCTTGGAGGAGCTTCGGGCGCACAATTTACTGACCTACAAGTCTCATCATGATAGTTTGAGTCCGTTTGTGATGGATGAGCTGTTGGGTCACTATGTAAACTATCGAAAGCAGGTGACGCCGGATGACCAGGTTTTAGTAGACGAAGGTGCCTTTAAGCTGCTGGCGGTATGCGCACGACGCCCCGTGAAAGTGCTCAAGCGCGTGCGTGCGAAGGAGCTGAAGCAAGGCGTCTACGAGGTAAGCTGGGGGAGTCAAGAGGTCACGCTGGTGGTATGCGGTGAGGTGGAGGCGTGTCAACGGAACGCCTTGTGGTTGATGTTCAGTGCTGAATCAACACGGGTTGAGCTGGGCCTGGCGAGCTATCGCTGGCGGCAAGAGAGCTTGAATTTGCTGCGAACGCAGCTATATAATCAGTACACCCTGGAGGGCTTCAAGATGGGCTATACGATAGCAGATTACAGGCGCGATTATGTGATTCCGACAATAGCGCAATTTGTGCGCGAGGAACCTGAGTTCACGCTGGCGCTCATACCTCCCGAGCTGCGTCTGAAGGGCCTTACACCCGAAGAGCTCCTGAAGGGCCTTACACCCGAAGAGCGAGTCAAGGGCCTGACCCGTCAGCAGCTCGAGGCGTTTTTGAAGACCCTTCCGGAGTAGACCCTCCTCCGGGCTTCGGCTCTTCATATCTGCCGGGAAGCATGTCATATCTTTTCGAGCGCCTCTTCTTCCTGCCATCCCTCCAGCGATGTGCCTTGCGCTTCTTGCTTTATCTCCTCTCCTAAATTCACTACAATGCTGCCACTTGCGTCAAGCTGCCACTCCTGACATCCACGAGGACCACTTCATGCCCGCAGCGTCCGCCCCTGCTGAGGTGCGATTTTGGCGGCATCCCGGCATTTGGCTGGTGCTGCTGAGCGCATTGCTCATCCGTTTGCCTGGACTGACCGCGCCGTATGTGGAGCGTTTTGTCTGGCGCTCCATCGACAATGCCGCCATCGCCCGCAACTTTTGGCAGGTGAGCATGAACCTGCTCTATCCCCGTGTTGATTGGGCCGGTCCCGAAGGTTACGTCGAGACCGACCTGCCTCTGCTCATGTGGGTTGCCGGGTGGCTCTATTCTCTCCTGGGCCAAGAAGACGCGTGGGTTGGCCGAGGCTTAACCCTGCTCTGTTTTATGCTCGCCCTGGGCCTCTTTGCCTGCCTCGCGCATGCGTGGGTGGGCAGACGCGGCGCGTGTGTGGCCACCGGCTTTTTGGCCTTCACCCCCACGAGCATCTTTTTCTCCCGGCTGTTTCAGCAAGATGCGTTGATGTTGGCCGCACAGATGGGCGCGCTCCTATGCGCGTGGCACTGGCTCTCTCCAGCGGAGCACGCCACCCACAATACTTCTCAGCCGCCTTCACCTCGCTCATGGCTCTGGGGGAGTGGCGTGATGGGGTGTCTGGCCCTGGGGGCGCTCGTCAAGCCTACCGCCCTGCTCATCGGCCTGCCCATCGCCGAACTTGCCTTCTATCGTAACGGCTGGAGAGCGGTGCTTCAGCTTCCGCTCTACGGGGTGGCGGCTGGCGCGTTGTTGCTTCCGCTGAGCTGGTATCTCCACGCCCAGCAGACCTATCTCACCTATGGGTTTACCTTTGGGATCTTCGGCGGTGGCCATGATAAATTCCAGTGGTGCCGGTTTCTCTCTCAGCGAGAATGGTATCGAGAGCTGATCAAGCGATTTTTTACTTGGCATCTGACCACGCCGGGCGTCCTGCTCTGCCTACTGGGGCTGCTGGCCCTCGTGCGCTGGCGCTCGCCCGCGAGAGTCATCCTGTTGAGCTGGATGCTCACCATGCTGCTCTTCATTCCCCTGGTCGCCGAGGGCAACTATGACATGCTCTACTATCAATGGGTGAGCATTCCGCCCCTCGCCATGCTGGTGGGGGTGCTCTTTCGAGCGGAGAGCGTGCGGGAGCCAGAAGCATATCCGGTGCGATCCAACACGGGGCTCAGACGCCTTCAACTTTTTGGCATGGGCTTGCTGCTCCTGGTGCCGCTCCACGCCTATCTGGTGGTGCGTCCAGCCTACGAGGTCCATCAAGGCAAAAATCTGGCGCTGGCCGAGGCCATCAAGACCCATGTTCCCCCCGGTGCTCTCCTCGTCGATGCGCTGGCCTACGACTGGCACAATCCCGGCGGATACAACTTTGAGCCCATGCAGTTCTACTACAGCGGACACAAAGGCTGGGGCATGGTCGAAGAGGATCTCACTCTCACCGGGGTGGAGGTCTTTCGTGCAAAAGGGGCGCAGTTTCTGGTGAGCTGGCGCACGCAGGCGCTCCAGGAGAAGGCCAGCTTTTGGATCCCGCTGACAGGACACTATCCACTCATACTGGATACAGCGGAAGCCGTCATTGTGGATCTGCGACAACCTCTCCAGCCGTGACCCCGCCTCGAATGAGGCAGGGGCTCACACATCGACGTCACCTTCACTCACCACGCGAAGATCGGATTGCTCACCGAGAGGGTATATCCATACGCAAAACTCTGCGCGCGGGTCATGCCCGTGACCCCCACCAGCTCCAGCCGATAGTATGAGCCAGGGGAAGGAACATCCTGAAACTCGTAGCTGCCCGTGGCACACCCCAAAAGCACCGAGTCCAGCACCTTCCCATCCTTCACAATCACCAAGAGCTGGCCCTCCGCAGCCCCCACTCCCTTCTGGAGCGCATTGGCCACCACCGAGGGCGGCAAGGGCTCCTGGAAGCCGTTGATCACCTTCGAGACCGGCACCTTCTGAGCACTTTTGGCACAGCTCGGCGCCGTCCCGTCCGGATTCACCAGCCGAGCCAGAAACTTGGTGGTGAGCTGAGCCGGCATACTCTCACCCATGATCACGTCATAAGTGCCGTCTTTGCCCGGATCCGCCAGCAGCTCCAGACGGGGTGCATCCGGTGAATAAGAGATGGTCACATTTCCCGCTGAGATCCCCCGCAAGATCGACTCGGGCGTCGGATCGTCCGCATACACCCAGGTGGTCGGATTTCCCGCCGACTTATAGTCCAGCGCTTTCCCATGCCAATAATGAGTATCACTGCCTCCCACCGCCGTGGGCGCAAACCCCGTCAAGAGCAGGCCATCCCAGAGATTGTCCACCGCAAGGTCGTTGAACGAGGGCAGGCGGAAAGTACTGTTCCACACCTCAATGGCATCCACGTTCTCGAGGGAGTCGTATTTCCACGGACAACACCCATATGCCTCAGGATGGTTGATCGAAAAGAGCACATCCTGCTCGTGGGCCGCATCAATCGCGCGTGTGACGTCGTTGGCACGGTTGGCCTCCCAGAGCGGCGTGTAATCGTAGGGCTGATCACTCCATACGTTGGCATGCCCCTGTCCGGTGGTCCACTCCGCGCCGTACAGCAGCTCCGTCCGGGTCGAGTTAAAATCCGGGTCCGTCCACGTCGAGATGATGCCACTCATCGATCCGTCATGGTCGGTAATGGCCAAAAAGTCGAGGCCCCGCTGCTCGGCGGCGGTGATGATCTCCCGCACCGTGCCGTCTCCGTCGCTGTGAACGGAGTGGTTGTGGAGATCGCCCCGATACCACGCGGCGGCCTCCGCCTTCTCCGGAAATACCCCACCCATCGAAACCAGGGCTAAGGGCAGCATGAGCGCACGCACAGAGAATGACGCCTGCATAAAAACTCCTTCGAGCGTAACAAAACCAGTCAGGATCAGAAGCTCCATCCGGAGCCGATTGCCTTCAGGAGTGTAACATGTAGGGGTCAGAGCGGCTACGAGAGATCCGCTCGCAGCGGCACCTTCACCATAAGACTGTAATCGGACTTCACGCACGCATACGCACGTACACTCAAGGCAGGATGGAAGCGGCAAAGGAACACACTCTCAAGGCAGGATAGAAGCGGCAAACGAACACACTCTCAAGGCAGGACGCTGCCCACATCGACAAACAGCCAGCCTTCAGAGGTCTGCACCATGTGAAGGTCAATCCACCAGCCCGTGCGGGCCAGCGCCGACGCATCTTGAGGCACTCGCACGTAAGCACTCAGATGATTCTGCACCAGTGGCCTGAGAATCAAAGAACCCCGATGCACTTTGGTGATCTCCGCATATCCCTTCACTTCGTCGAAGATCTTGCCCCCCGGAGGCTCCTCTCGCGCAAAATCAAAGAGCACCGAGCCAAGCTGTTCCGCCGACTCGAGCTGCGTCCGATACTGCGGCAGACCCTCCATCGCCTCGAGATAGTCCCGCTCGTTGCACAGCTCCTGAGCGAGCAGCCAGCGGGCCAACAAATGCAACACCCGCTCGGCATTGTTGGTCACTGCAGGCGGTAAGAGCGATTTCTGATAGGTCAGATCCTGGAAAAAACCCGTCACAGCGGGCAAAATCTGAGGGGTATGAAAAGTCTGGATGAAGGTCTCCCCGTTATTCACCGCCGTCGTCCAACGCGCCCGGAGCGGCTCCGGTAAAGACTCATGCCCCTCTTGCTCCAGAAACTGCCGAAAATGCTCCAGCACGTCTTCGTACTGCGTATGCTGAAGCTGCGTGCTGTGCGTGCGCTGATCATCAAGAAACTGAATGAAGGCATCTTCAATGGTCGGACGAAAAAGCGGTGTGGGCATAAAAGACTGAATCCTTCGCTGGCGGAGAGGGTAAGGCAGGCAATACCATGACGACGAAGACCACCCCACCACTCAGTGATGCTCGGCCTCACGATGACCCGCACCCACCACCGGCTGGCTCTGACGCGCACCCGGGAGCTTCTTGGCACGGGGAATCGGCAAACCACCCCCATTCCAGTGCGGCACGTCGGTGAGGTTCTCGCCCTCCTCCGGCGCATGTCCATGATCGGTCTCCAAGTAACATGAGACCGGATCCAGACCATCGGGATGGTTGTTCAGCAGGTAGTCGGTGTCATGCACAAACGCTTCTCGGGTATAATCCACCCGATAGAGCTTCTGAGTGTCCATGCGGATGGCATCACAAGGACACGCCTCGACACAAAATCCACAATAAATACACTTCAGCGCGTCGATGGTATACGACACCGCATACTTTTCAATGGTCGGATCGGGATGGTCTCCGGCCACAATGGTAATGCAGTCCGCAGGGCAGGCGGTCGCACAGCACATACACGCAGTACACCGAATCGTACCGTCAGGACGCTGCATCAGCCGATGCTCCAGCTTCATCGCGGGCGGCAGACGCTTGCGCACATCAGGATACTCCACGGTCTGCATGCGCGAGGGCTTGGCCAGATTCTTAAACACATGCTTCATGGTCAAACCAAGACCCTTGAGGATCTCCGGCAGGTAAAACTTTGAAAAATCCATGCAATCTCCCTCGAAGAAGGCTACGGCGGGTTTAAGGGGAACATCATGACGATCCACGCCAGGCTTGTCAAGAGGGTACATGCACGATACACCGGTCAAGGGTCCACTCTGTAACCTGCACCCCTCATGCGCCCCTCATGCGCCCCTCATGCGCCCGAGGTGGACTCAGAAGAGGCCAGGGGACGTCTCCATCCACCCCGCTCAAAGAAGAACCACATCAGCAACCCCTTCAGAAAGGTTGAGCAGGCAATGGCCACAAACACATTCACCACGCCCCAAGTGGTCCAGGATCCCAGCCAAATCGCCACCGGTACACGCGCCGCCGTGAGCGGAAACGCAATCAACAAGGGGACCAGGGTCTTGCCCGTGCCCGAAAAGGCACCCTCGTACATTACCTCAAAACCCATCAGAATCGCCACGGAGCCCGTCAAATACACGTAAAAACGTCCCACCTCCAACACCGCCGGATCGGTGGTGAACAAGCTCAGCAAGGGCACCGCCAACACCATCAATAAAATGCTCGCCGGTCCAATCACCAGGATGAGCTGCCGTCGGATCTCCCGTGCCGCCGCCGCCGCTCTTTCTGGCTGACCCGCTCCCACCCACTGACCCACCAGGGTCGTGGCCGCCACTTGAAAGCCTAAGCAGATCAAAAAGACCAAACTCTCCAGCCGATGACCCAGACCCACCCCCGCCATCGCCTCCGGGCCATATCGGTTGATCTCTCGCCCCAAAAAGACATACACCAAACTAAATCCCGCGCCGCTGGCCGCGATGGGGGCACCAATGCTCAAAATATTCGGCACCCACTGCCAACGAAGCCCCCCCCACACCGGCAAAAAATCCGCACGGACCAATAACCACAGGCTCAGCAACACCCCCAACACATGCGATATGGCCGTGGCCACCGCCGCACCCGCCACACCCATGCCCTCAAATCCGCCCCCTCCATAGATCAGCCAGGGATCGATCACGGCGTTGAGCACCAGGGTCAATCCATACATCCACAAGGGCGCACGCGCATTGCCCATCGCTCGAAAGCTCGCCGCCAGCAGGTTAAAGAGGGTGATCGGTAAACACCCCCAAGCCGATGCCTCCAGATATGCCCTCGCCGCTGCATAGGCTTCCGGTGCCACCAACCCCTGGGTGCGCAGATATAAGTCCGCACTCGCCCACACCCCCCACGAGAGCAGTAAGCCCAATCCCACCGCCATGCACAACCCCAAGCCCAACAGCCGACGCGCCTGGAGCCGGTCGCCCGCCCCCACCGCCTGCGCCACCCGCGCATACACTCCCACCGCCACCAAATCCATCAGGGCATACAAAATCCAGCTCGCAAACGCACACCCTCCAATGGCCGCAAGGGCCGAGCTGCCCAGGTTCGAGACCCAAAAAGAATTGGCCAGGAAATATCCACTCCGCAAAAATCCCAATAAAATCGTTGGCCAAGCAAGTGACCAGCAAGCCCGCGCCGCAGACTGCTCCAGCAAAGATGGTGTCTCAGACATGAAGGTCAGGGCTCATGCTTTCCCGGCAGTGCCATCGCCACCAGGCCCGCCGCAATCTTAGGATAAAAATAGGTGGCCTTTGGAGGCATCACCAGTCCCGCACGGGCCACGTTCAGGATCTGCTCCGGCGTCATCGGATTGAGGAGCAGGGCCAGCCCTTGTGTGCCTTCCCGCACCTCCCGAATGGCCCTCAACACGTCCTTTTCATACTCCACCTCGAGCGAATGCGCCCCCGCCAGCGCCGGCAATAACTCAGAGGCCAACCGGCTCACGTCCAGCGCCTGTAACGCCTCCGGGCATGAGGCCAAGCTGGGATGGGCCACGTCCCGCCGAGACTCCAGCAGCAGCCAAACACGCTCGCCCTGCGGAAGGAGGGCAAAAGCGCCGGTGCCCTTCCGCTGAAGTGCCTCCAAAAGCTGGTGGGCCACCTCTCGATCCCACTGTCGTAATGCCTCTCGGTCGCCTGCGGCTGGCAGCTCCGGGAGCGGATGCCGTTGCAGGGTATAGACTTCGGCAAGGCGCTCCAGAGCCTCCGTCGGCTGGGTCAGCCGCTTGATCACCCGGTGAATGGCACCCACCTTAAAGCCCGATGCCTCCATCGGGGTCAAATACACGCCCACCAACGCCTCGGCACCCGCAGCCTGCTCAAACGCCGGTGAGCTCACCCCTCCATGTTGACGCCACAGCTCCCGTAAGGCGTCAAATCGGTGATGTCCATCGGCGATCAACAGCTCCCGTCCCGCCAGGAGAGACTCGAACCAGCCCTCAAGCGCCTGCGCTGGCACGCGCGCGAGGGTATGCTGCTGCTCCAGCGCGTCGGTGAAAGAGAGGAGCGGCTCTGCGAGGGGCTCGAGCCGGGCGAGCAAGAGATTCTGCGGGTCGGAGTAAGACAAGAAGATGGGCAGGGGCTGGAGGGCAAGGGCTTCAAAGATCTGCACTTGCCGAGTCAGACGAGCAGGCAATGTATTCTCGTGAGGCAGGATGCGAACGGAGCCCTCTTCTCGAAGCGCGAGCATGGCAAAAAAACCACGCCGGGTCTCACGTCGCCCCGTCTCGTCGCTAAAACTCAAGGTGTGCAGGTAGAGGGCCGGGGTCGGATCTTGAAGCAGCACCTGCGCATCTTGCCACGCTCGAAGTGTCTGATGCAACCCCTCCCGCTCGTGATGCTCTAAGGCCGCTGGATTGCTCTTGCCGCCACTCGTGGGGAAGAGCCGGAGGGCATGGTAGGGGTTCTGCGCCGCATGCCGTTTGGACTCCGCGCCGCCACTCTCTCCGGGAGGTGCCACGAGCGCCCCAAGCTGGACCTCCGGGTGTTGCGGATTGTACCGAAATGCCCGAAAAGGCAAGAGGGTGGCCTGAATCGGGTCCAAATACTCAGAATTTTGCCCAGCCATCGTGTGCTCCCGTCACAAGGTAAGCCGTGAAAACCTCTTCAATCCTCTGAGGTTTTACAGCGGAGGGGGATGATAGCCAGCCCAGAGGGGCCACGTCAACGAAAATGGCCCTCTGGCATGGCGTTGACGCGGCATCTTGTTAATGACATACTTATAAATGGACGAGGGGCCTAACCCCTCACATCATGCGCACAGAAAGGGGTAAGCCATGAGCAGTGAAGGTGACCGGCCTGCTCGAAAGCCGGGATTTGGTGGACCGCGACATAGAGGATACTCGGGAGGCGGAAGACCCGGGGGAGGTCGTCCCGGCGGGTACGGCGGGCCCAGAGGGGGAAGCGATGGCGGACGTCGCCCACGCCCAGGCGGATATAGCTCCGATGGCCATCGTGGGGAGCGCGGCGGAGACCGTGGCCGCAAAAAACTCTTGCCCGTTCAGATCAAGATGGCCAAGCAGTATGTCGAACAATCAGGCGTCCCGTTCAGTGCCGCTGTGCGCATCGTCTTGGGTAAAACCACCCTCAACGATGTGCTTCAAGAGATGTTGCGCGAGGAGAAGATCAAAAAACTGATCGAGACCTACGACATCAACCGGGCTCTGGCCACCAATATTGCGCTCGGACGAACGGATCTCAACATTGTCTTGCTCCGTCGGCGCAAGAATCAGACCCTCCAAGAGCACTACACGCATAGCTGCCTCGAGGACACCCAGGCGAAGCGCATCAAGATCGCGCTGGCGCTCCACGGGCACAAAAAGATCATGGGCAAGATCCTGGAGGTCGGGAAATATACCATCCGCTTCCACGAGGAAGGGCAGGCCGCACCGTCTGAGCTGCATAAAACGCAGATCAAGTATGCCTATGATCCAGAGCAGTATAAGGCGCTCCGTAAGTTCATGGACTTCGATAATGAGACCAAGAAGCTGACGCTCCAGCCCATCCTGCGGGCGAAGGATCGATACCACTTCAAGAATCTCTTGCTCCAACAGTCCATCGATGAACGGCGAGAGGTGGAGGTGGTCACGCTCGAAGGAGACCAGTTTAAAGGGGTGGTGGATTGGTTCGGACGCTGGGAGTTCGGACTCAAGTTTAAAGGGGGCCTTCGAGTGACCCTGTTCCGCCATGCGGTCTACCGGGTCAAGCTGCTCTCGACTCGGTGATGCTTCACGCAAGACCAAAAACGACCCAAATCCCGCCTCAAAGATGACGCTGTAAGCGGAGTCTCCCCGTGATGGATGAACCCTCCTGAATATTCACACCTTGCTGTTGATGCGGTGGCGCTCGCGTGCGTGTGCGGACGTGGGCACTCGGCACCGCGCACTGTGCGCTTCGCGTGCGCACAGTGGACACTTCGAGCTCAGCGAAAAGGAGCAGGCCGATCTGGTGCGCTTCGCGTGCGCACAGTGGACACACCTCCCCATGTGGCTGCTATGATAAAACGTGGGGGGCAGAGGGGGCGGCGTTCCCTCCATAATGTGTGAGAAAAATCCTTTAAAAATAGAGTCTTATGCTGACGTGCAGGTAAACTTAAGAAAATTGGAGCGTTTCCTCGAGGCTGGCATGGCCTTTGACAAATTAGAGGGTGTTCGGGCAAGCGGTACAAAACGCCCCGGACGAACCCGTGACCCGCGCTGAATGTTCAGCCGGTCTTTATATAGCGTCAAGGACTTGAGGAAATGCCATGAAGTCAGCTCGTTTTCATAAGCCCGTTCGATTTGCGTCTGCACTCCTGACAATGACGGTGGCCAGCTTGGCCCTGGTCGGATGTAACCTCGAAGAAGAGTCCATCTCGGGTCCGGTGGGACTCCAGTCCAAGCCGTTGACCACGCTCAAGACCAGCGCAGGTGTTGAGACGGTCGAGACGGTCGAGGCCAGCTATGAGCCCATGATGGTGTCTCTGGAGGCCCTGCGCTCCTCGTCGCGCGGAGGTGCTGCGGTTCGCATCGAAGGTGGCTTTCCCGTCAGTGTGATGGCTCAGGTTCCGGTGGAGGGCGCGGATGCGGCTGCTCGTGCGCATGCGTATGTGCGCCAGTACGGAGAGCTCTTTCGGCAAACACAGCCCGAGCTGAGCCTGCTCACGCGGCGCGTGTTCTCGGTGGATGGCGCACGTACGGAGCATGTTCGTATCGGTCAGACTTTTAAGGGGCTTGAAGTGTTTGGAGCAGACATGGTGGTCCTGCTCGATGGCAATCAGGTGCTGGGGAGTTTCGGAAAGCTGGCCACCGCCCCCTATGACGTCAACACCATCCCCGGCATGACGCAGGCAGAAGCAGAAAAGCTCGCGCGCACCTATCTGGAGGATTCAGAAGCACCTCGGCGCAGTGATACCCGCTTGATGGTGTTTGACGGTCGCTTCTTTGGAGCGAAAGACCGCATGCCTCAGCTCGTCTATCGTATGCTGTTTGGAGGCCGTCACAGTCGGCAGCTGCTCATCGACGCACATACGGGTAAACTCGTGGCGGATCTGGCCACCGAACACAGCAGTGTGCTGGATGATTTTGATTATCAGCTCTTTGATGGAATGGG
Organism: Myxococcota bacterium; assembly: GCA_046075485.1. Classification (GTDB taxonomy): domain Bacteria; phylum Myxococcota_A; class UBA796; order JAJRTE01; family JBJTQF01; genus JBJTQF01. The sequence goes on from JBJTQF010000021.1 coordinate 11,300, forward strand.
GAGCAACTCAAAGGACTCCGACTGCTATTCCGATGTCAACAGCGTGGAGGCCGGTGATGAGTATGCCATTGATTCTGCCTACTCAGCAGACGTCGCGGCCAAAGGTGTCTGGACATTTGACCGATGGGCATGGCTCTTTTATGCCAATACCTTTGGACAGATCTCTTATGACAATGATGGGGAGCAGATGGAGAGCTACTTCCATTCCAACACCGCAGGCTCCGCTTCGTATAGCATCGCCTGTGACCTGTTCCAATACCAGGATGTCGCCATCAGCCATGACATCTCGACCCATGAGCTGACCCATGCGGTGATCAATGAAACTTCTGCACTGGTGTACATGGGCACGAGCGGGGCGCTCAACGAGAGTTATGCCGATGTGATGGCGGCGTTGGCAGATGGCAACTGGACCATCGGAGAGAGCTCCGGTATGAAAGCGTTTCGGAGCCTTAAGGATCCATCCATCTTTAGCCAGCCGATGAAGGCTTCGGATGTGTCTCTGCCCGCTCAGCCGTGGGATAATACCAACGATTACGGTGGTGTCCATACCAACAGCGGCGTACCAAACTATGCCCACTATCTGATGTCGGTCGGAGGCGCTGCGCAAGGTTACACGGTTCAAGGGATCGGCAACTATAAGATGGGCTGGCTGGCCTACCATGCGCTCAGGACGCTCTCAAGCAACGCGGGTTTCTTTGAAGCGCGTGATGTGGAGGTCACGCTGGCCAAGCAGCTTGTCAGCAGTGGAAAGTATGGGATGACCGCTTCGGACCTCTGCCAGGTACGGAATGCTTGGGCCGCCGTGGAAGTGGGCTTCGGCGACAAAGACTGTGATGGTTACGAAGATAACGTTGACGGTGATGATGACAATGACGGAGTGCAGGATGTCGTCGATAACTGCCCCACGGTGGCCAATCCAAGCCAAACTTCTTCATTCGACGGAGACAACCTCGGTGACGCTTGTGACCCCGATGACGACAACGATGGTGTGCCGGATACTGAAGACAATTGTGGTCGTTTTAATCCAGATCAGAAGGACACCAACTTCAACTTCTTGGGTGACGCCTGTGAGGACTATGACCTCGATGGAGTCTTCGATCAGGATGACAACTGCATGGTGGATCCGAACGCCGATCAGAAAGACTCAGACGGAGATGGTGAGGGGGATGCCTGCTCGCTCGACCATGATCAGGACGGCATCTTTGGTGCAGGTGACAATTGTCTGTTCGTCAGCAACGTGGATCAGGCAGACGCTGACCAAGATGGCATCGGTGACGCCTGCGATCCATGCCCGAAAGTCGCCGGAGACGTGCTCTACTACACCACCGGGATCCCCGAGCTGGGCATTCCCCCCAAGCCGATGGGCCATGACGCCGATGGTGATGGCGAACCCGACGCTTGTGATGCGTCCCCCATCGGTCCCAAGCGGTACTTCGAGATCGATGAGAACCCCTTTGACCCGAACGGCATCTTCGTGGATGGTGCAGCGCATAGCGTGGAGCTGGGCGGCATGGCAGGAGATGTGCTCTCCGTACCGCTGAATCTCTGCCCTCGGGGAGAGTGCTTGCAGGAGCGGCCCCTGCCAGGACTGGTGCAGATCTCAATGGCTCAGCTTGATGAGCGTATGAGCTTTAAGGTGGTGGATCATAATGGGTACATCGTTGCGAAGAGTGGCTCCGTGCAACCTGAGGGCGCTGAAGCACCGGTGCTGCGGTTCTCGCCTGAGCAGGGCCGAGCGTACAAGCTGCTGGTGTCATTTGCGCGGGATATCAGTACGAAACGACCGGCAAACCTGACGCTGATGGCATCCTTCTAAGACAAGACGCCCCCAAAACAAAAAGGGGTGCAGGGGGGAGATCC
>JBJTQF010000022.1:0-2433 GCA_046075485.1 Myxococcota bacterium
GGCCAGGGCCTCCAGCACCGCCGACGCTTCATCCGCTCGACCCAGATAACGCAGGACGCGGGCCAGCCGCCAGCGGGTGCGCCGAGACTCATCACTCTGCTGAGAAATTAAGTTGAGATAGCTGGTAAAACAGGTCACGGCCAGCTCATTGGCATACTCTCGCTGCGCTTTTTCACCTGCTAGCCGATAATATTGAGCGGCGGAGACGGCATTTCCTCCCAGCTTAAAGTGATGGGCCAGCTCGAGGTAATGGTCCGCCCGAGTGGAAGCGAAGTGATGTTCGATGGCACGACCGACAAGCTGATGCAAAACCTGCCGATTGTGCGGCACCAGGGTGGTATAGCTGACCTCTCTCACCAGCGGCGTCTCAAATGAATAGAGCGGATCGCCGGTGGTGTCGATACAGCGGATGAGCTGAGCCTCTTCAAGCTGATGCAGCATGGGTGAGACCGGTCCAGCTTGCAGGGCCTGCTGCACTTCCTCCAAGACCTGCGCATGAAAGATGTCGCCCATCACGGAGGCATGCAAGAGGGCCTCCCGTGCGCCCCGGTCGAGGGCATCCAGGCGGGACATCAACAATGCACTTAAGCTCGCGGGCAGGTGGATTTCGTCAGAGTTTCTGGCCAACTCCCACTTGCCGTTCTGTTGCGTTAAGAGCCGCTCTTCCACCAGGGTACGCAGCAGCTCTTCCAAATAATACGGATTGCCTGCGGCGCGCTCCAGCAGGCGGGACTCCAGACCTGCCGGAAGTTGTGCATTGTCGAGCATGGAGGCGATCAACTGGCGCAGGGCATCCGGAGGAATCGGACGGAGCTGCATCTCCAGGACACGGGCATGTTGCTTCAGTGTCGCCGGAAATCTCACGCCGGGCCGATGGGTGGCGAAGATCACCAGGGGGGATGGGCTCTCCAGCCGCTCCAGCACATTCAGCAAGGCCGCTTGGGAGCGGTCGTGGATCCCGTGCAGATCCTCCAGGTAGATCAGCAGGGTCTCTTTGTGTAAGCGGTACGTGTAACAGGCCACCGCTCTCAACAAGCAGGTAAATGCCAGCCGAAGCTCGAGCTGAAAAGCCCTCGCGTTTTCAGGGGGATTACTCTCAGGTTTTCCACTGGCCAGATAAGAAAAGAGGGGCACGTAACGCTCAAGTTTGGCATCTTCGGCCAAGTAGGGCTGAATACCTTGCTCGAGCTTTCGCTGCCGGACCTGATCGGCGTCGGCAACCTTGATGCCAAAGAGGTTGCGCAACAGCTCCGAAAAGATCGCATAGGGCACCGGGAAGATCGATGCCGCTCGCCCCACCAAGGGAAGCATACGACCCTCTCGAAAAGGTGGGGTCACCCGTCGGAACTCGTAGAGCAAACGAGACTTTCCACTGCCTTCCGGGCCACAGATAAAGACCAGCGTGGGGGGAATCGGGGTGTAATCCGTCTCTCCACAGGCCCCCTTGACATGACGAGCTTGTTGATACGAAAGCTGGAGCTGGCTCAGCTCCTGGTCACGTCCCACCAACTGAGAGCGACGCACAAGACGGGAACGTTGCCAGCGTCCCTCCACCCGAGTGTTACTCCCCACCACACGATAGGCTGGCATGGGCGCGGAGTTGCCTTGCACAAAGATCTGGCCCAACCCCTCATAATGAAAGAGATCGGCCAGCACACTCTTCACAGAGCCACTGATCAGCACCTGATCGGCAGGGGCGGAGTGAGCCAAGCCCCGCGCAAGCTGCATGTCACGTCCGTCAGGGTCAATGTGTCCAGCCTGAGCGGTCACCAGCTCGGCATAATGCACCCCCGCTTGCACCCGCAGATGTTTACCTTGATCGAGCAAGGTCCGGTTGAGCTGGTCCAGCTCCTCCAGCAGGGCAAGAGAGGCACGCACCGCTCGCTCAGCGTCGTTCTCCCGCGTCGTCTGCTGGCCAAAGATCACAAAGGTCTCGAGCCCCAGCGCGCCTTCATCGGATGGAACCGGGACGGCATACCGCCCCTGATAGGAGGTAATGGCGGAGAGCAATCGGTCGAGGGCTTCCCTCAAAAAGCCGCGAAGCTGCTCACGCTCGGAGGGGAGCGGCGGGGCGAGGTCATACAGCCGCACGCAGAGGATGGCGATTCGTCTCAGCTCGCGGGCCTCTAGGAGAGAGGGGCTGGCATTTGACGATGCAGTGGAAGTGACAGGCAACGGCACGTAGACACCTCAGCGGAGCAAAAATGAATGTAAAAAGGCGTGTGGCTTCAAGATAGAAAATTGAATTCCTTGTCGCAAGATCTTTATCGAAGAACGGGAGTCAAGATAGGCATAGGAGGGGAGGGCGTAAAGGGGAAAGGTCAAAAAGGGAGCTGGTTGGAAGAAAAAAGAAAAGCCATCATTGCTGATGGCTTTAGAGATGCGGGGACAGGATTTGAACCTACGACCTTCGGGTTATGAGCCCGACGAGCT
>JBJTQF010000023.1:0-67553 GCA_046075485.1 Myxococcota bacterium
TATGCAGCCCTGGCCCCCTACGCGAAGGCCGAGAGCCCCGAAGCACTCAGCGAGGCCCTGAAGGCAACGCCTCCCACGGATATTGACAAGAATAACCTCGAGATCTTTTACCAAAACTTGGCACTCAGCTACGCCAATAAGAAGGACTACGACAACGCCATCAAGTCCCTCGAGCGTGTGGCGGCCATCAATCCCAGCGATGCGACATTCCGAGACATCAGCATCTTCTATCGTGACAAGGGTGATATGGCCGGTGCCATTCGGACCCTCGAGCGCGTGGCGGCCATGCGACCCGATGATGCCAAGGTGATGAAAAACCTCGGGCAGATGACACTTCAGTCGGATCCGGTGAAGTCTCGCACGTATTTTGCGAAGGCGCGTGCGCTGGCCCCCAATGACTCGGATGTGCTGCTCGGACTTGGGGTGGGCTTGTACAACGCCAAGATGTACAAAGAAGCGGCTGTGGAGTTTGAAGAGGCGGTGAAGCTCCTGCCCGGTAATGCCGACGCCCTGTTTTATCTGGGGGTCAGCCAGCTCAAGAGTGGGAATGTGGCGGCTGCGGATGCCACGCTTAAAAAAGTGGTGGAGCTGAAGCCGGATTATGCGGATGCGTATCGTGAGCTTGGCAATATTGCCCGCGACCGCAAAGACTATGTGACCATGGAAAAGTACTTCAAGCTGGAAGATAAGCATAAGAAGAAGTGAGCCCCGGAGGTTACCCGGATGGCTCCCACCTTCTCACCCCACCTGAACGTTGCGCCTTCTGTTTCATCTCCCTGGAAAATATGCTTGGAGCGCCTGTCGCCGTCGATGTGGCAGGCGCTGCTGTCGCCCCATGTGCAGGCGTTTCGGGCTCCGGTAGGACTGGAGGGTTACCGGGAGAGCGCGTGCCTGCTCTCGGCTTCTCCAGCGTCAAACCCTTCTGATACGTGCCTTTCGCTTGAAGTGTGTTTTGAACGTCAGGAAACGTTCATCAGTACGGAGCGCGCGGCAGCCCTGCCCTCTCGTCGGCAGCCCGCCCGTGACCGATATCTTGTGTTACTGAAGAGGGGCAATACCTCCCCCGAGCCTCTGCTCCAGGTGATGTCTGTGCGCCCGCTTCAGCGCCAAGTGGTTCCCACGGAGCACTTTTTGAGGTGTCTCGAGGTGCTGGAGCAAGATGCAGGCTATCGTGAGCTGCTCGCGCCCTTTTGGGAGAAAGGCTGGACCGGTACGCGCCTGGAAGCTCGGCCCTCGTTGCATTCTCCGTCATGGCTGGAACGAATACGGGGGAAAGTGCCTCCCCCTCCCCTGTCTCCCCCTCCACAGCAGCTCAAGTTTACCCTGGAGCAGTGGATCCCCGCCGGAGCCTTTGCGCTCGGCGCTGTGTGCTCGGATCTGAGACTCGATAGCCACCAGCTCCCTGCCCTGGAGCGGGTGATGCTGGACGAGGATGCCCTTCAGGTGGGCATTGAGCTGAGTGAACATCCCGTGGCTCGCCACATCCACTGGGGATTTCGCGGAACCTTTGTACGGGTCTTGCTGACGTCGCAGAGGCTGGAACGATGGGTGTGGCAGCGGGTCTAGGAGCAGGCGAAGCAGGCAGGCAAACAAGCAGGTCATGAGCGAGACACGCACGCATCACGCACGCGCGCAGGCTGCACGAAGAAGACTCACCACGTCACGGTGCGCAGGCGATGGTTGAGGGTGTCTCCCACCAAGAGCAGCCCCTCGTCCGTCACCCCCAAACCAAAGGGTGCATAGAGCATGGCGTCTCGAGCGGTGCCACCGTCACCGGAAAAGCCAGGGGCTCCGGCTCCAGCGATGGTGGAAATCTTGCCATCTGGGGTGACAAGTCGGACACGATGGTTAAGCTGATCGGCAATGAAGAGCTGTCCCCGCTCGTCGAGGGCCAAACCGCCCGGGGTGTTGAGCATGGCCTGGGTGCGAGGCCCTCCATCTCCTGAGTAACCCTGCTTACGGGTGCCCACAAAGGTGGAAATCACCCCCAAGTTGTCCACCAAACGCACTGCATGGTTGAAGCTGTCCGAGATCAAGAGCTGACGATCCGGACGATACAACAAAGCAACCGGCCCGTTGAGCTGAGCTTCGGCGGCAGCACCTCCGTCTCCACTCGAACCAGCCACGCCCGTTCCCATCAGGCGGATCACCTGATTGCTTGAGATCTTGAGCTGCAAGATACGATGGTTGAGCTTGTCCGCCACCAACAGGTTGCCATCACCATCCAACAACACAGCCGTTGGCTGGTTTAGATAACTCTCAAAAGGTTCGTCTCGGCTGAGGCTGGCGCCCGCTTCTTCGGGGACACCCAGCACGGTCACAATGCGGCCATCCTGCTGCACTTTCCGAACCGCGTGATTATAAGTGTCGGCAATGTAAAGCTGTCCCTGTCCGTCAATGGCCACTCCCGAAGGACCATTCAGATTGGCAGCGGTGGCACTTCCGTTGTCTCCGCCAAACCCCGCGCTGCCCGTACCCGCAACCGTGCTGATGAAACCTTTGGTGTCGATCTTCCGAATGCGATGACTGCCCGCGTCGGCAAAAAAGAGGTTGCCCTTGCTGTCAAATAAGAGCTGACCAGGGTTGCCAAGGGTGGCATAGTCCGCTTTGATGCCATCTCCGTCAAAACAGCACATGCCGTTGCCGTAGGTGGTGGTGATCACGTCGATGTTTTGGTTACAGTCGGTGTCGATCAGATCGCCCAGGGTCTCGATCTCACCAGGGTTGATGTCCGGGTCGGTGTCGTCACAGTCCAGGGATGCATTGGGCGCATCGCTGCACAAGACAAAGCCGTCGCTGTCACCATCCGGCAGCTCGTCCTCGTTGCCGTTGCAGTTGTCGTCGTAAAAATTACAGGTGATCTCAGGAGGAGGTGTGCCCTCGAGAGCATTGTCAATCAGGCCGTCACAGTTGTTGTCTTTACCGTCACAGGTCTCGAGGAGTGTGGGGTTCACTTCGACGTCTTGATCGTTGCAGTCGGTGCCATAGGGGGAGTATCCCACCTCATCGGCAGAGCCACACCCCGCATCCCAGGGTCCGGCACCAAATCCATCGCCGTCCAAGTCACGGTAACGAGGGCCAATCTCAGCAGCTTGATCGTCACAGTCTTGCCAAGCCATCCACTCGTCATTGTCTTGATTAAACAACGGTCGAGACTCCACACAGCCCACCATGAGGAGGGCCCCCAGGCTCAGGCCAGCGACTTCGATAGCACAAGCAGGCCATTTGGCGACTGCTGTTAAGGCTCGACGAGACATGTATCCTCCCGGATCAAAAAACAAAACCCATTCGTGCGGTCACGATCACCGGAAAAAGCAACAAGGCCGCCTCCTGGAAAGGCGCTGCCCACACACCACCGGCCAGCTCAAGACCGCCCTCCAGCTTGAGGCCGTCGAGCGACACACGCTGGGTCAGCTCCACACGCGCCGTCGCACCTCCCGCCAGCACATCCAATAAGAGCACCTGCACTGGAGAGCTGGTGGAGGTCTCCGCCGAGGGCACGGCCAAGCTCAGCTCCGGCAATACAGCACCCTCCAGATAAAAGCCGGGTGTCAAACGCAGCTCGTTGGTCAGATAGATCGGATACCCGACTCCCCCGGCCAGGGTCCAGGTGGTCGAGCTGCGCGCACAGCTCGAGCCTTCCCCACAGCTCAGCACATCGGTCACCGGTCGAGTCCGGTACGGATATAAGGCCAAGCGCCCCCCGAGCTGAAGGGTGCCCAGCGGCTGCTCTGCGTAGAGCTGCACGCCCAGATAACGCCCGTTTTCTGAAAACTGCTGGGTCTCTCCCAACACCGCTTGGACGGCAAGTCCCACACCGGCCACCGGGTTCAGAGAACGAAGCCCCCGCGACTCCGCCCGATTTAACACCTTGTAGGAACGCTGCACGTAGTCACGCATGCTCACCATGCCCACACTTCCCAGATAGACCCGCAGATGGCTGCGATCCTCGGCAGATGGCTCGACGGCAAAAATCACCGCCGCTTGGTTCGTGTCATGCAGGTAATCTTCCAAGCCGTCACGGGTCAGGGGAGTAGGCCGATTGGCGCGCACATCCCTCAATAAGGCACTGCGCACTTCGCTGGTCGGGGTGAGTCCAAAGTCGGTGACTTCGCTGAGGGGCACTTCGGTTGCGGTGGGCATATACACCAACTGAGAACGAATACGACCGGCAGGCCCTCGCACTTGAATCAGATGAGTACCGGGGATCAATTCTCTACGGCCCTCTAGGAGCTGGCCGTTGAGATACACCTGCACATCGTCTAGGTTGTTGAGCACTTGAATGGCTCGGCGCTTTTCGGCTTTGCGCTCCACTTTTTCAAACGCTTTTTTAGCAGCGGAAGGATATCCACCGACGTCAAAACGCTTGTCCGGGGCAATTGCCAAGGCGTTCAAGAAGGCATCTTCAAAGTCGTTGTCTTTGAGGAAAAAACGCGCCACCCCTTCATGCAAAAAGAACCCCCGAAGCTGCTCCCGAGAAATGATCACTTCAGAACACGGAATGACAGTGCGCGCATTGGCCAATGCTTCTAGGGCCTGCTTGGGCTCCATGGAGAGAATGTGCTGACGCGCTTTTTCAAGTAAGGCGTCAAAATAGACGTCTACTTGGGCCACTTCGACCTCTTGACGAGACTTTTTGATCGACTTCCCTTTCCGTGGACGCGATTTTCCATCAAAACACTGCTCACGGGCAGGATCCGGAATGGCCCACTGAAGGGATTGAAGCAGCTCAAAAGGAGGCTCGTTGAGGACCAATGGACCCAAGCGGCGAGAAATACGCCGGGCTTCTTTTTGAACGAGCTCTTCAGGAATAGAACCTGGGGTGAGATCGACCACTTGAGGGCCTTCTTCAGCACTCGCGGGGCCTGGCACCCACAAGAGGAACATGCAGAAAGAGGTCATCCAAGAAAATCGCAAAAATAGGACGGATTTAGAGAGGGTCATTTGGGTGGCAAGCGCAGACAGGGCCCTCATGGCTGAAGCTCCGTGCGACGCTTCATACGCTCGAGAAGCCGATCACGCATGGAGGGCCACTCGTGAGCCAGGATGCTAAACATCACGGTGTCACGCAGATGTCCGTCGTTCATCACCACATGGTGACGCAGCACCCCTTCCCGTGTGGCGCCCAGCTTGATAATGGCGGCCTGGCTGTGTTCATTTCGACTGTCGGTCTTGAGCTGAACTCGAACGGCGTTCCACTCTTCGAAGGCATGACGCAACATCAGATACTTCACCTCGGGGTTCACATGCGTACCCCAGACGGACTCGTGCAGCCAAGTCGAGCCAATCTCCAGCCCCCGATTGGCCGTGCGAATGTCGAGAAAGGAGCTGGTGCCCACGACCTCTCCCGTCTCGCTGCGGACGACATAGGTGACCTTCTGCCCACTGGCATGCGGTTCCCAGACACTGGCGGCGTAAGCCTTTTCGTCGAAGGGCACATGACCAAGCTGATACCGCATGTAGTTCCAGCTCAGCTTTTGCCATAAGCTGGGCAAGTCTTCAGGCGTCACGGGATCCAGACAAATGCGTGGACCCATCAAACTTTGGTTCAGGACCGGATGCAAGGAGACGGTCATGACGGCACCCCAGGCAGGCTCAGAAGAAGTAACGCAAGGCGCCACCACCATAGAAGTAGAAAGGATAGCCGAGTCCCACGTTAAAAGAAGGACGAATGTCCATCACCAGCTCAACCGGGATGGGCTCTAGCTGAAATCCAAGTCCCAGCACACCCATCACTCCAATGCCCAAGGTGGTCTCGGTGCTGGAAAAGAGTGCAGCGCCCGCGCCCGCATGCCAGTTCATGGAGAGCACGTCTACTTGGACGAGCTGGGGCATCTCGATGATCACGTCACCCGAGAAGGCAAAACCTCGTCCCACCCAAGATCCACCCGCGAGCTGTAAGGCGCTGCGATTGGTCAGGTAATATTTGCCGGTGATGCCACTGGCGATGGAGCTGCCGCCAAAACCCAACCCCAGCCGGCCCTGCTGCGCAAAGGGAGTATAACCTCCCCCCCCTGTGCTGCGGGTCTGTGTGCTGCGAGACTGTGCCGCCGCCGTTGAGGCATCACACAAGATCAGCAACATGCTTAGGGAGGCCAAAACCATCGTCCAGGATTTTACATTCAGATGCATAGTCACTCCAGGGAGGTGAGATCTTCATGAAAACGTCAGCTCATATAGGATGGGCAGAGGCTTTACCATAGCTGAAACAGGAAGGCAGGTAAAGAGGGGAATCAGTGGGATGTATGCTGATAGTCTGCGCCTTGTTGATCCCCTTCAATGGGCTTGGCTTGAGCATGTTCAATCAACACGTTGAGAAGCTGCTGACCCATCGGCATGTTGGACTGTCGGCTGAAGAGACTGTCTCGAAAGCCCGCCACGCGCGCACGATAGGTATCGTACCCATACTCACCTTCGTCTTTGAGAGTGGCCAATCCCTCGTCTCCAAAGACGCCAATCTTGCCACCGTCAGGCCAAGTAGGCCAAGGTCGCCCTTCGATCTGAGAGCCGGTGGAGACAATGGGTGGAATAAACTGATCATTCACCCCTGCATTGTCCATCATCCGCTCGAAAGGCCCAATGAATCCTTCAAAGGGCTTCGCAACCGCCGTCGCCCGCATGGCACGCCAGCCGTTAAAACCTCCGAAGTAGTTCTCCTGACGCCCGCTCAGATCCAACATTGGAAGGTTGTGGCGATTCGGATCGGCAGACACCCGCACTGGCATGAACAAGGAGCCTCGAATGATGTCAAATGATGCAACAGAGCTGACACTCACGAAGGTTGGGGCAGGACCATCTTCACCCCCATAATAATAGTTGGCAGGCCCGATGTAGGGCAAGACGACGCCTCGCGGGAAACCACACTGAGGAGGCCCACACGGATTGGTGCGCTGGTTGATGCGACAGCACCGAAACATGTAGTTAAAAGGGGTCTCGTACTTGCTGATGGGCACCATGCTGGGACGGTCATCCACCGGACGGTCGTAGCTGGGCTCCGAATACAAAAACTCACCCCCCCCGGGGTTGAGAATCACCGGACTGACCCCATCCTGCACAAAACGTCCCCGGTTGACCGGGGAAATACGAGGGGCATCCAACATCTCGACGGAGGCGTTGGGATAGTTGGCACGGGCCGTATTCTGAACGGCTTTAAAGATGGCCTTACGAGAGGCACCCATGATCGAATTGCCCCCTCCCGTACCAAAATAGGCGGAGTCGTAGTCGTTGAGATCGTACAGGAGCTGCCCATAATAATTAATGGTGTCCGCACACCACATGATGAGCTCGTTGGCACGGTCGTCATAGTCGGAAAGGCACTGCTTATCTTCTGATGGGATCGGGAACCCCGTCATGGCATAGGGCGGCGGATAGAGCCGATGCACCGGTGGCGCCGCGCCAATCTGCGCCATCAGCTCAAAGGGAAACATCTCGTATTCGTCGTATTCGTTCAGCGAGGGGGGACGCCCCTCCGGCAGACACTGGTTCCAGATCTTCACCGGTCCAAAACTGAACTTCCCCCCGCCAGAGGTCAGCCGGGCTCGACAATAATGCACCACCCCCTGAATGGCGCGGTTAAGGCCCGCCATCGCATTCATGCGCGTGGCCTGCTGATAAGCCCCCGAATAAGCAGCCAAATCCGCCGTGTTCTGAATGCGGATGCGCTCGTTCACCAAGATGCCCATGTTGGTGGCCAGGGCGGTAAAGATCACCAGGGTGAACATCCCCAATGCAATCAAAACCGCCGCTTGCCCACGCTGGGAGGAGGACGAAACATACGCGCGTCTCGGCATTGTCACGGCCAGCAGGCGACGGAATCGCTCCGCTGGGGAAGGATATGGCGCCATCTTGCGACTCTCCTAATCTTCGGCTTCCGCCACATGTACACACGCGGAAATACTCGGGTTTGAGGGGGAGCACAGGCAATGGCAGCAAGCGCAGGTCGCAGAGGTCTTCTAGGCAGCAGTCGCAGGGGGGCTTCAGGTCGTCAGCTCATCATTTTGAACCTAGCCGGTGTGTGAAGCGGCGTCAACTGGAAACTCCGCAGGATTGCACAAATTCTAGATCGTCGCAGAGCGCAGGGTGTCGCACAGGGCAGGAAGTAGGACGGACGTTCGGCCACGCTGGTCTCGTCAGAGCTCGTCGCCCAAGACGGCCCAGCTCACCAGCTCCGCAAGAGAACGGCGTCCATCGCCAGGCCAGCTCGCCGGAGGCCGCTGAAGGGCTCCCGGTCGGCACAGATACGAAAAACCCAGGGGCAAAAACCGCTCCAGCAGGTGCATGCGGCGCTCAGGCGGACACTCCAGGGCCAATCCCTGAAGCAGCCCTCGCCACGGTCTCAGAAGCTGAGCGGCTTCGTGTTCGTCACGCACAGGACGCACCAACAGCAGCCGCCCCAAACACGAGAGGTTCAGGTCGCCTTCTCGCTCCAGACAGATACTCCCCGCCGAGGTCTCGTAGAGGGTGCCCAAAAAAGCATGCACCCCCTTTAACTGCACTTGGGCTGCGGCTTGGGACTCTTCAAGCGGCGCCGGAGGACAATACTCAACGGAGCGGATGAGGGCCTGCTGTAGGCGCTCGCAGAGCTCGGTGGCTGAATGGGCTTCACTCTCTTCCACCATGATCCAGTGCGGGGAAAGACACCCCTGCTGCTCGTAAAGGATCAGATCTTCCACCACCCGGTCGGCCAGCCGGGACTGAGGGGCGAGCGCCAGGGCTTCACGGGTCAGATAGGTCAGGCTCACGCGCGGACCATGTTCAAGTACGCGGGTGCGCGCAGGGGTACGCATCCGAATGGCTTGGACGGTGGCTTCTCCTCCATATACTTGCACCACGTCTACTTGGCGCAGGAGCGCGTCGGTCTGAATGGCCGGCCCCGACCAGACTTCAGCGGCCACCGAGTCGTAGAAGAGCGGATCCTGGTGCTTCAAAGAGGCATGCAAGAGCTGAGGAAATGCCGGTGCTTCAGAGGAGAGCTTCAAAAAGACGGGAGCGCCTACCAACAAACAAGATAACAAGCTCTGGAGTGCAGGGGGTGGGACATTTCCCGCCAAGATCACCCCTACCAGCTCTGGTGCGGTCCATACACTGCACGGATGGCCAGCCCCTTCAGGGGTGACAAGTTCACGCTTCATCCAGGCAAGCAGGGCATCCGGATGGTATGGCTCAAAAAGTCGCTCAAGAGCACGGGCCACCGCGTCTGGATGATGCCCCCGCTCCTGCGCCAAAACCTGCACGGCTTGAGCACACCAGGGAGAGGACGGTGCTCGCCAGCAGGCCAGCCAGTCACTCAGATGCTGCACACGTTGCTGCCACGGGCGCTGCCGAAGGGCCACTCCCGCATGTTTAAGGCGGGCCGCAATCGCCTGAACGTCCCAGGGGGTCGGTGAGCTCGGCGAAGATTCAAACTCCAGCTTCGGAAGAGAATTCAGCGTTGCCATCCGCTGGCCTCCACGTGACGAAGCTCCTCAATGGTTAATGAACACCCCCGGGCTTCAGCACCGGGTGCTCGTCCGAGCAGGGTCAGTCCTTCGTCGGTCCAGATGCCCAGATCGCTGGTCTGTACCGCGGCCACGGAATACAGATTTGCCAGATCAAAAAACCGTATCAAGCCACGCTTGCCAAAAGGTAAAGGCTCCAAGGTGACGGGATCGACCACCAAGACCTGCAACCACGGTGGTGGCACCAGACGACGTAAGGGTGCCACTCCGAGCTGGTGATCGCGTAGGCAACGGTCGTAGAGCTGGCTGGAAAGTTCGGTCATGCCATATTCGGCCAGGATCGCATGTTTGGGAAGACCCAAACGCTCCTGAAGCAGCGCATAGAGGGCTTCGCGAGAGATCTCTCGCACACGGCCCTTGAGTCCCCCCGTTTCCACCAACCGACTGCCCTCCGGCAGCTTCACTTTCCAATGAGGCAGGTCATCACACAGATAAACAAAGGCGAAGGCAGTTCCCATCAGCAGAAGAGGCTGGCCCGTGGCGGCAAGTGTCTCCAAAGTGGAGGCCAGCGCATGTGACTCAAGCCGGTCGGCACGCATAAAATAGGCGGAGCCCTGCCCTCCCACACTTGGCATGAGCTTCTCGACCATGTACGAGAGACTAGACTCCGGACGCTCCGCTGCCGTATGCACCAGGGCCAAAAAAGGGAGCTGGCCCTCAGGCGTCAGGTCAGGCAATACAAAGCGGCGAAAAGGCCCCTCAATGGCCGCATCGTAGAGCTCCAGAGAACAAAAAGCATGCTGACCACGCTTACTTTGGGTGGTGCCACTGGTTAAAAAGGTGCGCACGGTGAGCTCAGGAGGAAAGGTCTGCAAGGCCACCGCTTTAAAGACATCGGTGGGCACCGGAGGCGCTTGAAGCCAGTGGGTCAACCGCTCCGGGGTCATCCCCTTGAGGGCCGCATATCGACGATAGGGCAGGTTGTAACGAAGCTGAAAACGAGCGACCTCCAGAGCGAGCTCATCAAAAGCAGGGTCGATGGGAAGAGAAAGATCGGCCTGGGCAAGATGAGCCCGCACTTTGGCATGCAGGGAAGCCGCTTCAGCCGAATACTCGGAAGAGGTGATATCACTCACAAATGGCGCTCCAAAACACACTGAGCACTGAAGGATGTCGGAAGACGTTCGATTTGGTTTTTACGCTGAAAATGGGTAGCATCTAAAGGGGAAAAAGTAAAGCAGTCGGCCCGATGAGGCTCTCACCGGGCGACCGACAACCCAAACGAAGGATGGGCAGGTATCAACGAAGGGGGGCGGGACTCTGCGGACGCTGCGAGAGGGGAGCCGACACACCGTGCTTTGCGGGTGCAACAACAGGTGGGGGAACCTCCACGCGAGGCGCAATGATGGTGTGGTTGAGAATCCAGTTCTCAATTATGGTTCGGATGATTTCAGCATGCCCTGTCCAGTAACCCGCTGAAGCCGTGGGGGTGACAAAGAGCATGACGGCTGCCGAGAGTCCGAAAACAGTCCTCCTGATCATGAATTTCCTCCTCTGGGATCATCAAAAAATGGCCCCAGACCATACAAGAGCATGGCACGGTATTTCACCTTGCGTCCTGTTTCGTCGGGATCCTCTTTGATGGACTCCTCGACGGCCTGGTTGAGGCGCTTAACCTGGTACTGCCAGATATCCCTGACGGCTGCTATCAGGTGTTTCTCCAGGACTTCGCCTTCAGACATGCTGAACCGAGCCACTTCATCCCCGCGCAGATAGGAAATCGCAATGGGCAAAACTGCCCCCATATGCCGCGACAACAGCTGCAACCGCTCCTGCTCCCCGCTTGCCTTGACAGTATAAGTCGAAGACACCGCCCTGAAGCGAGCCTCCCCACCAGCTTCCGACTCCACCCGCTCGAGATATCCCATGCCTGCATACAGGCTGAGGGAGGGCTCCAGCTCGAGGGTCGAAATTTTCCACTTGATGGCACGAAGGTGCCGCGCACACTCCGTCACACCAGCGGTCTGGGGGGCCAATGATGTATAGTAGTTCAACACATCGCAGAGCAACCGGTAACCGTCATGCGGCTCCAAGGGCTCTTTGCGTGCTGTTTCAAAGTCCTCAAGCTGACGATAAAGCCAGCGGTCGCTCTTTCCCAGATGTCGGGCAATCACGTCTTTTGGAGCGCCATGACGCTCCACCACATACTTGACCAACCCCTGCTTGAGCGCTCGAACCACCTCATCAATCTCACCGGTACGCGCAAGTGCCGGAGAAACCACGGTGTCTACAAAGATCCCGAGGACCTCTTTGACGTGGTCGAGCATAAATTCCTCCTCCTCTTCAGTTCCGCATCGACATTCAACCTTCCAGTCTCACGCCGATACCCAAGCCATTCCAGAACAGATGGGAGCGTTGGAGCAGCTCCACTCTGCCCTAGAGCAGCTCTATTGTCTGCACACAGCGGCTGCTTCTTGATCCAGTCTCGACATGCTCGTCACTCAAGATGTGGGACATTGAGCATAGTTCCATACTAGAGAGACGTGCCATGTATGTCAACAACCTTTCAATCATATCTGCGAAATTTATGTCAAAGTCGTGCATATTTTTTCACAACCCTACTTTCATTCCAACATCCAAATGTTTGGGAATTCAAAAAGCTCACTTTTTTCAACAACTCATATCCAACTTTCTAAAAAGGGTTGATTCTATGGTGTGGCTGATGATGTGCTTTGCATAAAGCTCTTTTTTTTGCCATCGACGAATGAAAGATCGGCAGCATCGCCTCACGCACGCGCGCACACACGCTCGCACGCACGCACGCATACGCACACGCTCGCACGCACGCATCACGCACGCATGCGCACACGCTCGCACGCACACGACGAGGGAGGTCTGGCTTACGCAACTGCGGGCGCTCCATGAACAAGCAGGAAATATCACAGGCTCAAGGCAGGGGCTCGGAGGGCTTCAAGAGGTCAGCTCAAGAGGGCGTAGATCGGCTCCACTCGCAGGTCAGCAATGTCTTCTTTAATACCCGCCACGTAGAAGAGGGTCCGCAACACGTTCTCGGGACGCACCAAGTCAGCAAACTCAGAAGGCTCGCCCGTCACCAAGTCAATACCGTATGGCGCCATGCCCAAGTCAGAGGAACGCCCCACCACCGTGGCACCCTTAATACCCGCGCCCAAGAGGAAGCAGGCGTTGGTCAAAGAGTGATCACGCCCCACCGAGGCATTCAACATGGCCGTGCGGCAAAACTCGCTGAAGCCCACAATGGTGGTGTAATCCATCCAGCTTCCGCCGTTGGGATGACTGCGTGCGCTCAGCTCGTCCACCAACCGCGCCACAGCGTTAAAGCCTCTCATCTGGGTAGGACCGTGATCGGTGGCCCACTCCACAAAGTGATGATCCAAGGTGCTCACGTTGGCCTGGAAAGAAACACAGCGGGAGAGACCATTGGTCAGCGCCTGAGCCGCCATCGCCGCTTGAGCCTCCGGTGAGCCCATAATGTCACCCGAGGTCGGGAAGACAAAACGGTCGCGGATCGCTTTCATCTCGGTGGTGTTGGCCTGGAAGTCAAACAAGGCAGACTTCTGACTCTTGAGCATCTCCTGCATGGACTCGCGGGACTCTTCAGCGGCTTGCCAAAGGGCGCTGCGGGTGGCGTTGTCACACATGGAGAGCTCTTTTTGAAGGGCATCCACCTGCTGCTGAAGCTTGTCCGGCAGTCCATCCGCACCCGGACGCAACACACGCAGCAGGTCGTTGACGGAGCTGATCTTCAAGGCCGTGGCAAAGTTGGGAAGGCCGCTGTTGTTATATGCCTCGACTTTGGCCACCAAGTTGGGGATCAGCTCACCCGAGCCGAGCTTAGAGCTCAACCAAGTTGGGATGCTCGAGCCACGAGCGGCCAAACCCGAAGGGGGCTTGCCAGTAATAAACCGACGACGGCCCACCTCGTGGGTCAAGGTGTCCATGCTCATCCCCCGCACGATGGCAAGGCGCTGACTGTGCCGCGCCAGCTCTCCGATATAGGGCCCGAGCATCATGCCATCACGCATGATCGGATACGGTCCCGTCGAAGGAGGGGTCTCGAGCAGGTCGTATCCCGGCTCGATCTGGGTCTTGCCTTTGGTCTCGTCGTTAAAATAGGCCGGATCACGGGGATCGAGCGAGAGCAAGATGTCCCAGCCTCCGCTGAAGTACACAAACACAAAGTAGCGAGGCGGCTGGCTGCTGCTCTCGGCTTGGGCAAGCTGAATGAGAGGGTTTAACCCCCCGATGGCGGCAGCCCCTCCCCCCATCATCAAGAGCTTCAGGAAGCTCCGTCGAGAATGCGAGTTCGACATGAACGTCCTCCCTCAATATGAATAGAAGTCAGGATGGGTGAAGAGGCCCACACACACCACACGCCAACCCATCGTTGGAGACTGTCCAACGTGAGAACCAGACTCAAAGAGCCACAACCAAGGGTCTAGCTCGGGGGCTCCAGGCAACACGTAGCGGGCGTGATAACGCAAGAGCAAGTGGCGAAGGTTGGCTTCCACCGCTTCGGGTTTGTCGTAGATGGTGTCCTCGGGCTCCACGTCGGTCATCAGGATGCGCTGATCTTGAGGCTGGGTGACTTCTTTGTCCACCAGCTTTCGACAGACGTTGTTGGCGGCGTCGGCCAAGAACTTCTCGAAGAGCAGGCTGACGCTGCGATCTTCGTCGGTGATCTGGATCAAGTCGGGCTTGCCCAAGGTCAAGGACAAGCTCTTGAAGAGCTCGGTCTCCACGCCGGTGCTGCTGACTTCGGTCCAGGTCAGGCCGTTGGTGACTTGACGCATGGCGGCATCAAGCTGGTCGAGGTCCATCCGCTGACGGCCTCGGCCCACCACCAAGGTGTCGTCGAGGGTGACCACCTCCACGTAACCCTGATCGTCGAGGGAGACGCTGATGGGATCTTGCGAGGGAAAAGGGGTCGGCAAGGCCGAGTTTCCGCCGCTGATGGAGACATGTCCCTCCATTCCCGGAAGGGTGACGTCGAGCTGAGCATTTCCTTCGGGAGAGGCTGAGGGCGAACACGCAGACAGCGCAAGTACGCCCAGACCGAATATGGGAAGGGCCCAAGATGACCCCTGCTGATGGCGTTGTCGCATCACTCCACCCTCCGATAGCTGGGGCTGGTCACAATGGCCTTCACCAGCGCACGATATTTATAGCCAGAGCGCACGAAGTTATAGGACAGCTCATCGGTCCAGGTGCTCTCGTCGGTGGTGAGCTCACGCCCGAGCAGCCAGTGGGCGGCGGTTTTGGCGACACACTCGGGCAGACGACCGTCTTGAGTGCCGAGCTGCACCAACATCCAGGGGCCCTGCTCCACATGGTCTTTGTGCTCGTCTTTGCGGAACTCGTAGGGCTTAAAGTAACCGAGCCAGGGATCTTCCTCTTCGGTGAGGGCTTTGATCACATAGCTACGTTTGCACATGTCCGAGCAGCCCTGGCCGGTGAGAGCACAGCGTTGACACTCACTGTTAAACGGGGTGTAGTCCTTAGCATTGAGAAAACCTGCCCCCTGCTCGAGCCATCGGCCCCAGTATGCACCGGCAGGCTCCAGCACGGTGTGGCAATAGTTACAGCCATCACGCTGCTGCAAGTCGATGGTGGGGACTTCGTCACCGCTGGAAGGAATACCTCCCGTGGGCGGCTGGAAAGGCTGGCATAAGAAGGCATTGTAGAAACGATTGGCGCGCGCACGATTGGTCTGGAAACGGATTAGAAAACCCGGGCTGGTCAAAATACCCGCATGCCCTTCCGGTAAGGTGACGGGGACATAAGTCTCTTTGTCGGTGAAGTCCAAGTTGGGCAAGCTGCTCACGTCAAGAGACACGGGGGTAAACTTCACGTTTGCAAAGAACTCTGTGTGATGCTTGTAAAAATACGACGTCGGACCATTGACGTAAGCGGTGCGGCTGGAGAAAAGGTCCAAATAAGAACGATTGTTGGCCACCATGTCTTGAACACGACGGTCGATGTCACCCGCAAACCCCTCGGCGACGGCTGCTTGGCTGGTGCCATAAGCACACCAACGCAGGTTGGGTCCACAGCCGCAGAGGGGATCGTCGAGCCCGTCTCGAGTGGAACAGGCGGTGCCCGTGGGCGAGACAAGGGGCTCTTGTGCATCAAACGCGCACACTTTGATGCTGCTGGTCGGCGCCCAATATGGGTTGACCATGACGTACCCTTCACGACGGGTTCCGTCGGAGGCCACGGTGGTCTTGATCTGACCATTGGCGTCGTAGCTGACGGGCTCGTTGTTGCAAGGGACGGTGCCACCTCGGTACATGGTGCCGGGGGTTCTGCGATAATACAGCCCACTGGTGACCGTAAAGCTGGAGGAGGCCGCCATCAGGGTCACGTTGGTGACATTATTCCACAGAAGAGCACGATGGAGTCTGGCCGTGCGAGCGGCAAACTCAGGCGAGGCCAGCCACTGATCGATCAGCGACTCGGGCACGTCGTCGAGGTCTTCGAGGGCCAGCAGCTCTTCAGGCGTCGGCAACTTGCCACGCAGGTCAAGGCTGAGGGCTCGAAGGTAACGATATTTGTCCAGCTCGGCTTGCACCGGCGGACAGGCTTCATCATCTGCATTCTGGACTTCACCCGACAGTGCCACTCCGGTAAAAAAGGGAGTCAACAACAGTCCGGCCAGTGCCAGTGCAGGGGTGAGCAGCACGATCTTTTTCATGAACCTCACTCCGGGAATTCAGCGGCTTGCCATGCTCTGAGGGTATAAACCTCCTCCTCGGTCAGAGGGGGGCGCGAGAGAGGCATATAACCGCTGGCGGTGACTCCAATGATGAGATCTATCTCATTTTGCCATTGTTCGGGGTTGTAGAGCGGATGGGCTCCCCCTTCAGGGCCATGACAATAGACACAGTGCTCATCATAAATGTTAAGAATTTCTTCCCCCCAGGTGGGAACTGGAAGTGAGACGGTAACGTTAAAGCTGACCGATGTAAAGCGGCTGCCGTACTCGGCTCCAAATTGTAGGGTATGGGCTCCATTGCCCAGCTCGATGGGATCGAGGGTCAAGCTCTGCGTGGCAGGATCCACCCAGAAGGAGTTTGATTCAGTAGCTGCTGACAGATAGGTTACGCTCGCCGGAAAAGCAGGCAAGAGCTTCACGTCCAAGGGCATCGAGATCACTTGCCCCGTGTTGATGCCTCTCCAGGCCAACACCAGTGTGTCACTGAACCGCCATAGGCCCGCGTCATCCAACACCTGAGGACGTCCCCAGGCATCTTCCGAGAGCAGGGCCTGCAACGGTCCCGCTTCGCCAGAGAGTGTGTCGTCTGCCGCTGCTTGAGGCAGCAGGCGATCTCCCTCCAACAAAAAGAGCTGCTCCAGTCCGAGCAACCACAAGGCATCCCCCTGAGCAGGGGCGAGGCTCTCCAGGGGCACCACACTGCTCATCCAACGCCAGCTTGCATTGGACTTCCGACGCAGCAAGATACCATCGGTGAGACCATACAAGGTGCCCGCATCGGTCATTTTCAGCTCATCCAGCACAGCCGGATGTTGAGGGGTGAGGCTGACCTTGCCCCCCTTCTCCGTCAGCGAATAAAGGCCGCGTGACGTCGCCAGCCAGAGGGTGGTCACACCATTCACGGCTGGACCAGCAGCAATTTTCATGCCAGGGTCAAAGATGCTGCCCAGCTCCAGACGATACAGCTTTGTGCCTCGGTAGAGGTAAAAACCCGAGCTGGCCACCAACCACACATCGGTGGCGGAGGTGTTTTCCACCGTCTGAAGCACAATCGGGGTCGTAGAAGCCACAGAGGTGCTCAGCGGTGAAAGCGACAGCTCAACCCCATCAAAGACATAGAGCTGATTGCCAATGCAGACCAGCGTTCCAACGTTAGGCAACACTGCCGCTTGATGGAGCGTCCCGGTGACATCGGAGAGGGGCAGGCGCACATGGCCGAGCTCATCCCAAGTCCACAACCCGCTGGCGTCCTGCAAGAGTACCAGCCCATCGGCCAACGGCAAGGCATTTAAGAGCGGCAGATCCACCAGATACTCCTGCAAAACAGGCTCCGCTGCGCCTACCGGGAGGGTCAAGAGCTGAGGGGTCGAAGTGGGAGTGGGGGCCGCTGTGGAAGTGGGCTCCGCATGAGGGGTGGGTGTCGGCGCGGGCGTTTCGGTCCCACCCGGTGTTGAGGTGGGGGTCGGATATGGCGTCGGCAAGGGAGTGCCCGTGTGCTCTGGCACCTCCGTGGGGGAGGGCACCGGTGTCTGATCAATGTCCGGTGTTGAGGTATCACTGACAGGGGTGAGGGAGGGCCCTAAGGTCATGGTTGGCTCTGGACTCGGAGACGATTCCGGAGCATCACCTGATGCGCATCCCATGACGAGATTGGCAAGAAGCCACGGCGTCACATAAGCCCCTACCCGTTTAACATCCGTGTATTTCATGCTCAGCCGCCGCCCCCATACATATCCATACAGTGCCATACAAATCCATACAGATACAAGACAGCTTCTCCATACAATTGACCCATCGCTGTCGTGTAAGGTCTGAATTTTCCTTTTGAATACTCCTACGATAGTGTAGTACTGTAGGACGTGTCAAGCCCTCTGTCGATCCTTTTGCGCATGACTGCTGCTGCTCGAGATGAAGGAGAAAAAATGGTCGGTCTTCCACTCCCTGCGCATGTTCCAAGGTGGTGTCTTTCAGGTGTCACACTTGCCATTCTTGTCTTGCCCGGCTGCGAAGGTGGTCTGGTAGAGCTCTCGACGCTCCCTCCTTCGGGAGCCAGTCCGACAGCCTCTCCAGAGCCTACGGAGCCCGGTCTGTCACCCTTGCCAACACTGATTCCAACCCCCACGTCTCTGCCGACACCCCTCCCCTCTCCAGTTCCGACACCCACAGGGACACCGAACCCGACTCCCGTGGCCACACCCACCGAGACCCCAACCGAGGCTCCCACGCCCACGCTCGAGCCGCCCCCCACGCTGACACCCACACCCACCTCGACCCTCGCGCCCACGCCCACGTCAACCGTGGCTCCAACTTCCACGCCGACGCCGACGCCCATTCCGTACTGTGAGCCAGACCTAGAGATCAGCCCCCAACAGCTCTTTGTGCTGCCCTACGATATGATGACTTTTAAGGGCTCAGGCGGCACCGGCAGTTATCGGTTCAGTCTCACGCAAGATCAGTCGGGGGCGGTACTCAACGAACGAACAGGGACGTATATTGTCGGTGATTTTGACCTCGAGCTCGAGCAAGGTGGGCCGGAGTGGGTCCATGATGAAGTCACCCTCTTCGACAAGGTCTGTGTCGGCAGTGCCACCGCCGAGATTACGATGGTGCGTCCCATCGAAGTGTTGCCGTTGGCCATGGATCTCAAACCCGGAAGTACCTTCACCCCCTCCATTGAGCTGGGGTCCGGCCTGTACGCCTGTGAGCTGGTGAGTGCGCCCTCGGGGGGCCTGCTGGAAGATACCTGCACCTATCACGCCGGAGAAGGAAGTGGGACCGATCAGCTCAAGGTACTCGACGTGGGCACTGGAGAGAGCTTTACCCTGCCCATCACCGTGCGAGCGGATGGTGGCCCCCGGACGCCCTCGGATGTGCTGATCCTGCCCGTCGGCGCGACCTACAAGCTGACCGTTCAAGGGGGGAGTCAGTCGTTTACGCTCAAAGTGGAGTCCGGCCCGATCTCCGTTCAAAGCACTCAGATCACCGCTGAGGCTGCTGGAGACGCCAGCCTGCTGATCACCGATGCCTATTCGCAGCTCTTCACCCGTCTGCCCATCAAAGTGGTGAGCCCGCAGCAAGTACCCACTGAAGATCTCCCGCTGGCAGGCGATCAGGGCAGCACGTATCAGGTCTCCAGTGTGGGAGATATCAACGGGGATGGTTATGACGACGCCATTTTGGGCAACTCGGAGGCAGATCTGACCTACTTTAATGCGGGGGCGCTCTATATTTATGCGGGCTCCGAAGCAGGATTGGCGGAGGAGCCAGCCCGCATCCTCTCAGGACTGGCTTATAATGAGCTGTTGGGACGCTACTTTACGGTGGCAGACTTCGATCAAGATGGCCTGCTGGATCTGGTGG
The DNA here is from genome assembly GCA_046075485.1 of Myxococcota bacterium. Lineage (GTDB taxonomy): Bacteria > Myxococcota_A > UBA796 > JAJRTE01 > JBJTQF01 > JBJTQF01. Next base: position 19,552 of record JBJTQF010000023.1, read on the forward strand.
TGGGTGTAATTTTGGCCGACTATGGCACCACCGATAACGGAGTCATCCGGCTGTACAAAGGGGTGGCCGACGGATTTTTTGCCCCGGACCCCCTTCAGCTCTTCGCCGGAGAACGTTCCGGTGACACCCTGGGTTATGCCGTCAACGCTGCCGACTTCAACGACGATGGTTTTCCTGACTTGGTGGTTGGAGCCCCCGAGGATGAAGACAATACCCTCACCACCGTGCCGACCAGTCAAGGCGCCCTGTTTGTCTTCGCCGGTGGCCCCAATGGGCTGAGCACCAAACCTTCCGCCACCCGCTTCGGCGAAATTCCCGATGGTAATGGCGGCTGGAAGGGAGAGACCAACATGAAGCTGGGATTTAACTCGGCGGTGGGAGATGTCAACGGTGATGGCGCAGCGGATTTGGTCGGTTGTGCCCTCAACTTCATCCGCAGCTCACGCACGGGTACGGGAGCTGCCGTGCTCTTTCTGGGCAATCCTGGCGGTGAAAACGACGACATCATCACCCGGAAACCCGTTCAAGCCTGGACCCCCCTCAATGATCTGGATCTCGCGGGAAATTTCTGTCGTGCTGCGGCCATCGGAGACCTCGACGGTGATGGGCTGGGAGAGATCGCCATCGCCCATAACCTCCATGACAATAAGAACTCCTCCGGGACCACTCAGTCGGACGTAGGGGCGGTGCGCATCTATAAAGGAAAGACCACCTGGCCCACCAGCTTACTCACCTTAACCTCCGCCGATGAAAATGATCTGCTGCTCGAAGGTAACTCGTCCTCCGATCAATACGGCTTTAACCTGAGAGTCGGTGACATGAATGCAGATGGGCTGAGCGATCTGCTGATCGGCATTTTGTTTGAAGAGGGCTCCACGGGCACCTCCAACTTGGGAGGGGTGGCCACCTACTATGGGCGGATGGGACAGCTTCCTTCCACCTCTGGCTATACCTTGTTGCTGGGCAAAAACAGCAGTGACCTGTTTGGTGTCGCCCTGGGAGTCCATCCCGACGTCGATGAGGATGGGAAACCGGAAACGCTGGTGTTTGCGTCACGAGAAGACGCCGACGGATTGGATCTCGGCAGGTTTTATCAGATTTCGTCGAATACCAGCGTGCCATGGGAGCTGCTGCGCATGCCCTCCAAGAGCGCAGGGCAAGCCCTGGGGTGGGCCGCGCACGTCATAGGTGACTTAAACCAAGATGGGTATCCTGAGGTCGCCGTGGGTGCATACAACGGAGATTTTTCGACGGTCTCCAGTGGTGTGGTGTCGGCTCAAATCAACGCGGGCTTGGTGTGGATCTACGCGGGAACCCCCACCGGCCCTTCCAGCCAACCCGCCGCCAAGCTGGTCAATTTTACCGGCCACAGCGGATTTGACCTGATGGGATACTGGATCGCCCCGCTGGGAGACTTCACCGGCGACGGACGAGATGACTTCGCCGTGGTGGCGCGCACAGAAGATCGGCCTTCGTCGTTTAGCTCGACCCTGTACTCGAACCCCACCACCTGCCCCGGAAGTATCACCGACAACGGCGCGGTCTATATCTTTGCAGGCCGTGCTGACAAGACAATCCCCACCTCACCCTCGTTTGTATACTACGGGCCGCAGGCAAGCCAGACGCTCTATGCCATCTCTGGCGGGTTTGACTTCAACAAAGATGGGCGTAAGGATCTGGCGGTGACCTCCACCACCTGGGATCGTTCGGACAAGACCGATGCAGGTGGGGTAGTGATGATTTCAGGACGTGCGGTGTCACTCGACAATAAGATCACAGTCATCTGTAGCCCCGAGCTGACCTACTTGGGTATTGAGGCCAGTGGTGGCCTGGGCTCAGCGGTGGCCCCGGCAGGAGATCTGGACGGTGACGGCTGCGAAGAGCTGGCCGTGGGAGGCGCGAACGAAGATCTGGGACGGTCCAGCTCCAACCAAGGGGGGATTCACCTCTTTTATGGCTGGGGGGGGACAGGCTGTCGAGCGGCTCCGGCCATGGCGGTGATTGCTTCCGGCATCACCGAAGGACGAGGCGGCTTTAGCCTCTCGGGAGGGCAAGACGTAGACGGTGATGGACGTTCGGATCTGGCGGTGGGTGGTTTTAACCTCCCAGTCAACAACGTGTATGCAGGGGCAGCCTGGGTCTTGTTTGGCAAGAATCTGGCCATTCTCACTCCAGAGCCTATCGTAGACGGTGGGAGTTATACCATCGGTAGCTTCGAGGTGGGCTCAGGCTCGGTCAGAGTCACAGGGGTGAGCCACCTGGATCAGTTTGGCCGCTCGGTGGCCCTGGTGCCTCGGCTGAGCGGAGGAAATCGGGCGGGATTGGCGGTGGGAGCGCCTCAAGCGGCGACCGCTGGCACCTTACTCTCTGGCGGGGTGAATCTTTACCGCATCTCGGTGGAGGGAACACCGTCGATCATCTCAACGCCGAGCACGATCTTTTCGGGGGAGACCCTGCCTGCCGATGGACGCTTTGGCGAGTGGATCTTCAGCTATGAAAACAACGGGACCACTTGGCTGGGTGTGGGTGCCAACCGCTCAGACGTGCAGAGTGTGGATCTGGGAGCGTTGTTTATGGTGCCTGTCGTCTCGGGGCCGTAACCAAAAGCCGGCCAGCCCTCCCAGCCTGCCTTCCCAGCGTCCTTCGTGACGAGATTGGCAAGAATGAGGACACGGACATCTGCCTCCACCTGCTGCATCTCTTCAGCCTTTAAGCCTGCTCCCAGCGCCATACACCGCCATACACTTCCATACAAAGCGGCAGACATGGACGGAAATTGCGCCATACGCCGCCGCACATGAAGTCATGTAAGATCTTATTTTTCCTTTGAATATTCTGGTGTTTGTGTAGTATGGTGAGGGAAGTCAAGCATGCACACAAGCATCTGATCGCGCTCGTGGTTGCTCAAGATAAAGGAGAAAAAATGGCCGGTCTTCCACTCCATTCGCCTGTTTCAAAGTGGTGTCTTTCAGGTGCCACACTTGCCATTCTTGTCTTGCCTGGGTGTGAAGGAGGAAGTGTGGAGCTCTCTCCGACACCGCCCATCGGTGAGAGCCCGACCACAGCCCCGGAGCCGACGGAGTCCACCACCCCCCTGCCGACCCCGGCTGCAACTCCGACGTTACAGCCGACACCCGCTCCGACACCTTTCCCGACGCCGACCGCCACGCCGACCGCCACACCACCTCCTACGCTCGAGCCGACCGCCACGCTTGAGCCGACGCCCACGTGGGCCCCGACCCCGACACCCACCTTGGCACCTACGCCAACAGCAACCCTCGCTCCCACCCCGATACCCACGCCCACGCCAACCCCAAGCCCCACCCCCATTCCATACTGTGAGCCGGAGCTGGAGATCCTCCCAAGCGATCTTTACCTCCTGCCCTACGATATGGTCACGTTTGTGGGGGAGGGAGGCACCGGAAGTTATCGCTTCAGCCTGACCCAAAATGAGTCCGGGGCCGCGCTCAACGAACGCACCGGGGTATATATCGCCGGAGACTTCGAGCTGGAGCTGGAGCAAGGTGGGCCCGAGTGGGTACTCGATGAAGTCACCGTGATCGATAAGGTCTGTGTGGGCACCGCCACCGCCCAGATCACCATGGTACGCCCCATTGAGGTGTTGCCGCTGGCCATCGATCTGAAGCCTGACAGCACCTTCACCCCCTCTATATTGTTGGGTTCTGGACTGTATGAGTGTAAATTGGTGAGTGCGCCTACGGGTGGCACGCTGACGGAGAACTGCACCTATCACGCCGGAAGTGTAGCGGGCACCGATCAGCTCAAAGTGCTCGACATCGGCACCGGTGAGAGTTATGTCCTGCCGATCACCGTGCGGCCAGATGGCGGCCCCCGTACCCCCACCGACTTGCTCATCTTGCCCAAAGGGGGGAGCTACAACCTCGCTGTTCAAGGCGGAAGTCAGTCCTTTAAGCTGACCCTCGAGTCTGGCCCACTCGCCATCAACGGCATGTCGCTCTATGGGGAAGCCGCTGGAGACGCCAGCGTGCTGATCACCGACGTCTTTTCAGAGCTGACCACCCGCTTGCCCGTCAGAGTGGTCGCTGCACAACAAATCCCTGCCGAAGACCTCCCAGTCTCAGGGGAACAATCCAGCGTCATCCAAGTGGTGAGTGTGGGTGATATCGACGGCGATGGCTACAACGACGCCGTGCTGGGCAATGTCGAAGCCGATCTGTCCTATTATAATGCGGGTGCCCTATACATTTACGCGGGCAACGAAGAGGGGCTCGAGCCTGAGCCCGTTCGCATCATCGCAGGATTGACCTACAACGAAAACTTTGGGCGTTACGCCACGGTGGCTGACTTTGATCAAGATGGCCTGCTCGACTTGGTGGTAGGCGCGATCTTGGGAGACTATACCACCAGCGACAATGGCATCATCCGGCTCTACAAGGGTGTTGCAGAAGGCTTTTTTGCCCCCGATGCCATTCAGCTCATGGCGGGGGAACGCAGCGGAGATCAGCTCGGGTACGCGCTGAACGCCGCCGACTTCAACGACGACGGCTTTCCCGATCTGGTGGCCGGAGCCCCCGAAGATGAAGACAATACCCTCTCCACGATTCCCGCCAGTCAGGGAGCACTGTTTGTCTTCGCGGGCGGTCCAAATGGCCTGGCCTCCAAACCCTCCGCAACACGCTTTGGAGAGATCCCCGATGGTAAGGGCGGCTGGATCGGCGTCACCAACATGAAGCTGGGCTTTAACACAGGTGTGGGGGATGTTAACGGGGATGGCGCTGCCGACCTGGTGGGATGCGCCATCAACTTCATCCGCAATTCACGCGCAACCACCGGCGCTGCGGTGCTGTTTCTCGGAAATCCCGGGGGCGAAAACGAAGACATGCTGACCCGCAAGCCCGTGCAGGGCTGGACGCCTCTCAACGATCTGGACTTGGCAGGCGCATTCTGTCGCCACGTCGCCATCGGAGACCTCGACGGTGACGGGCTGGGAGACATCGCCATCACCCACAATGGGCACGACAATAAGAACTCGTCGGGTACGACTCAGTCGGATGTGGGTGCAATCCGCATCTATAAAGGAAAGACGAGCTGGCCCGAGAGCCTGCTGAGTTTGACCTCCGCCGACGAAAACGAGCTGATCATCGAAGGGAATTCGAGCTCGGATCAGCTCGGGTTTAACGTGGCCATCAGCGACATGGACGCGGATGGGCTGCAAGACCTGCTGATCGGCATCCTGTTTGAAGAAGCCTCCACCGGCACCACCAATCTGGGAGGTGTGGCCATCCACAATGGTCGGATGGGACAGCTCCCCTTGACCACCCCCTCGACCCTGCTGCTGGGAAAAAATACCAATGACCTGTTTGGGCAGGCGCTGGCCGTGTATCCCGATGCCAACGCAGACGGAAAACCAGAGCTGCTGGTGTATGCATCCCGCGAAGACTCCGAAGGACTGGATCTCGGACGACTCTATCTGATCTCGTCGGATACGGCGCTGCCGTGGGTCAACATGAAGATGCCCGCTCAGAGCTCGGGGCAGGTGATCGGCTGGGCCGCTCAGACCATCGGAGACCTCAACCAAGACGGATATCCTGAGATCGCCGTCGGCGGATACAATACCGACTTCGGAACGGTCTCCAATGGGGTGGTGACCACTCAGATCAACGCGGGTGTGGTGTGGATTTATAGCGGAAGTCCCACCGGGCCCTCCAGCCAGCCCGCCGCCAAGCTGGTGAACTTCACCGGTCACAGCGGAAGCGACTTCCTCGGCTACTGGATCACCCCACTGGGGGACTTCACCGGCGACGGACGCGATGACTTTGCCGTGGTCGCGCGTGCCGAAGATCGGCCTTCGTCGTTCAGCTCCACCTTATACTCGAACTCCACCGCATGCCCCGGAACCCTCGCGGACACCGGCGCGGTCTACATCTTTGCAGGTCGAGCGGACAAGACCATTCCAACCTCGCCTTCATTTGTCTACTACGGACCACAGGCAAGCCAGCTCATTTATGCGGTCTCAGGCGGCTTTGACTACAATAAAGATGGACGCAAAGACCTTGCAGTAACCTCCACCTCGTGGGATCGCACAGACAAGTCCGATGCAGGAGGTGTTGCATTGATTGCCGGGCGTCCAATCTCGGTAGACAATAAGATCACGGTGATCTGTACCCCCGAGCTGCTGTACGTGGGGATTGAGGCCAGTGGAGGGCTGGGCTCGGCGGCAGCCTCTGCGGGTGATCTGGATAAAGACGGCTGCGATGAAGTGGCGGTGGGGGGCTCCACCGAAGACCTGGGACGCTCAAACTCCAACCAAGGTGGAATTCACCTCTTCTATGGCTGGGGCGGAAGTGGCTGCCGGACCTCTCCTGCCATGGCGGTGATTGCTTCGGGCGATACAGAAGGACGCGGGGGATACGCCCTCTCCGGCGGCAAAGACGTGGACGGCGATGGGCGGCCCGATCTCGCGGTGGGCGGTTTTAACCTGCCCCTGAATGGCAACAACGTGGGAGCGGCATGGATCCTGTTTGGCAAAAATCTGGCGATGCTGACCCCCGAGCCCATCGTGGACGGCGGCAGTTATACCATCGGAAGTTTTGGAATCGGCACGGGCGCACTGCGCATCACCGGCGTAGGACATCAAGATCAGTTTGGTCGAGCGGTCACATTGGTGGATGGGCTCAGTGGTGGCAACCGAGCTGGTTTGGCAGTGGGAGCGCCTCAGTCAGCCACCTCGGGCACGGTGCTCTCGGGCGGGGTGACGCTCTATCGCATCTCAGTAGAAGGCAATCCATCCTTCATCTCAACGCCGAGTGTGATCTTTGCGGGAGAGACCGCACCAGCCGATGGACGCTTTGGGGAGTGGATCTTTACCTATCAAAACGACGGCACCACATGGTTGGGAGTGGGTGCCAACCGCTCCGACAGCTTGGGCTTGGATCAAGGGGCGCTGTTTATGGCACCGCTCGACTTGCCAGAATAAAACATCCGTGCGTGAACAGCCAAATCAGAGGCATGCCACGGCCCTTCAGAGCTTGAGCCGCTTGATGTTGCTGCACTTTTTTTATCCTCTCGCAACCCTGCACAGCTTTCCTTGACGCATCGACCACTCGAGACTACCCTGTACCAGAGTTAAGCCCTCCTTTTTCTTCTCATCAGAGGATCCCCCGATGAAGAGGCTTTTGTTTGGAACCTTACTTGTGAGTGCCGGAACGATCCCAGCCGTCGAGCATGCCAATGCAGACCCCGTTGAGGTTGGACCCGTCACGCAAAAGCTCATGGCCTCCGGTCCTTACGCCGTGGGTCGAGAAGAGCTGACCCTCGAAGACAGCTCACGCCCGACCGAGTCCAACAAGGATTATAAAGGAGCCCCCACCCGCACACTCAAGACCACGGTGTGGTATCCAGCGGAGCCTCGAGCCCTCGAGGGGGTGCGTCCCGGTCAAGCGCCTCTTGCCAAAGCTGCGGAGCCCTTTCCGCTGGTGATCTACAGCCACGGCTTTATGAGCTTTCGAGAAGAAGGAACCTATCTGGCGGAGCATTTGGCCAGCCACGGTTATATGGTGATGGCGGCAAACTTCCCCCTCACCAACTATTTTGCACCGGGAGGCCCCAAGCTGGCAGACGTGGCCCATCAGCCGCAAGATGTGGCTTTTTTGATCAGCACGGCCTTGAGCTGGAATGGGCAGAAAGATCACCCCTTTGAAGGGGCGGTGGACGCGGAGCGCATCGGCAGTGTGGGCTTGTCCCTCGGAGGGCTCACCTCCACCCTGGTCGGATTTCACCCCACCTTGCGGGATCCGCGTGTGAAGGCGGTGGTGAGTATGGCAGGCCCCTCAACGATCTTCACCCCGACGTTTTTTCAGCATGCGTCGGTGCCCTTTATGATGATCGGCGGAACGTTGGACGTCATCGTGCCTTATGCGCATCACGCGCTCCCGATTCAGCAGCAGGCACCACAAGCCACCCTGGTGAGTTTGGTGGGAGGCACGCATGTGAACTTCGCGGATGTGGCCTCCATTCTGTTTCGGTGGCACAACAACCCGGAGCCGGTGGGCTGTTTCCAGATTGAACGGAACTTGCCGGAAAAGCTGGCCTTTCACGAGCTCATGGGGGATATGAGCGTGGGGCTGCAACCGATGAGTCCAGAATCCGCCCCCTGTCAGGCAAAGGAGTTTCCCCGTGCCATCCGGCCTGATACCCAGCATGACCTGACCAAAGTGGCGGTGCGCATGTTCCTCGAGCAGACCTTGAATTCCGCTGCACCTGCTCGACAAGAGGCCACCCACTTCTTGGCAGAGGTTTTTGATGGCGAAAACAGCACCATTGAGGTGAAGATGCCCCTCGCCAGCGCCTCCGTCGCTCAAACACCGGTAGAGCTGACCCCTGCACAAGTCTCGGCACCCGCTCCTGAAGGAGCCCCTGCTCCTGCATCGAGCTCGCCCTGATGCCCCTCCGCGTGGCGATCTTTTCGGATACCCACAACCTGCTGCGCCCTGCCCTGCTGACGGTGTTGGAACGCTGTGAAATCTGGATCCACGCCGGAGATATCTGCCGCCTCGAGCTCTGGGAGCTCCTGCGCGTGCGGGCGGGTACACGCTTGCTCGTGGGCGTGCGCGGAAACAACGACAAAGGGGCCTGGGCGGAGCAGCTCCCGCTCCAGACCGAGGTGATGCTCAGGGGTTGGAAATTTCTGGTGCTGCATGAGCTGCACCGTCTCTCGCGGGAGCAGCTTGAGCAGGGCACATGGCATGGGGTGATCAGCGGACATAGCCATCAGCGACGAGTGCATTGGGAGGCGGGTAAGCTCCTGCTCAACCCCGGCAGTGCGGGGCCACGTCGGTTTAAGCTCGAGCCTTCGATGATGGTGCTGGAGCTTGAAGGCTCCAAGCTGGTGCTGAATTCGGTCTTGCTGGAGCCGGTCTCGCTGAATTCGGTCTCGCTGGAGCCGGTCTCGCTGGAGCCGGTCTCAGTGGAGCAGATTAGGTTGGATGCCTACGAGCTGCCCACGTCATCGTGAGCACACAAAACTCAGTGAAGTTTGCTGGGGCGAGGGCTGGCCGGAAATCGCTCCAGCACCTCTTGGAGGGTGGGGGCGGTCTTTCGCTCAAAGCGTTTTCCTAAGAAGGTAAAGTCGCCGATGACCGGATCAATGGGGAGATTGGCCTCGATGGGGTAATAGGCGTTGTAGTCGGCCACCAACCCCTCGAGATGAGAGAAGTTGAGGCCCTCAGCGGTGGCACGCCAGCGCCGAGCAAAGTCTGGCGCGGCTGGACCTTCGACCTTCAAGTTGTTGTAGAGTTCTTCCGCCCGTTTCCAGAAGAGCTCCGTATCCACTTCTAAGCGGCGAGCGCGTCGCACAAATGCAGGCGCACCGGCCATGCCTCTCAGCTTCTCTTCCAAGGAGTAGGTGAAGTTCATCGGCAGGGCATCACGGTCATCTGAGGTATTGCCAGACATGGGGGCTCCTTTCATACTGGCCCTTGAACACGCTGATCCACACTTAACACATAGTATGTACTCAGCACATAAGTTTGATACCTTATTCGTATATCGGAGTGGTCGAATGTTTTCTAGCAAAATGAGTCAGCCACCCTATGCTTTTTGGCCACTCAACAGGAGTTGAACATGCGCCTGGTCGAAGCTGCGCAGACGTTACGGGATGGGCTTATTTCCTGGCCTCAGCGGGTGCCGTTGGGGCAAATTGCCTGGATCTTAAATCCGCTGGAGTACGCCTGGGCGCCGTATGAACAATACGTGCGCCGTTATGCGCCGGAGGGTCATCGGGTGGAGGCGGTGCTGTTGGGGATGAATCCGGGACCGTGGGGGATGGCGCAGACCGGGGTGCCTTTTGGCTCGCCGGATTTTGTGCGGGATTTTTTGAAGCTCGATGCCTCGGTGACGGTGCCCCGGTTATTTCATCCGGACCGTCCGATTCTTGGGCTCCAGTCGCCTCGGACGGAGGTCAGTGGACAGCGCCTCTGGGGAGGCATTCAGCAGTGTTTTGGCCAGCCGGAGGCGTTTTTTGCCCGATTTTTTGTGGCAAACTATTGTCCGCTGGCATTTCAGACTCAAACAGGCGCTAATATCACCCCTGATAAACTCTCGCGGGTGGATGGGCAGTCGCTGGAGGTGCTCTGTGATGCCCACCTGGAGACCCTGCTTCGGGTGCTCGAGCCGCACACGGTGATTGGGGTGGGCAAGTGGGCGCAAGAGCAGGCCACGCGGGTGGTCAAACAGGCGCAGCTTCCGGTGAGAGTGGCCACGATCTTACATCCGTCCCCCGCCAGTCCGGCGGCCAATCGGGGCTGGCTTGAAGCGGTCCGTGCTCAGCTTGAGGCGCTTGGACATCCCTGGCCCTCCCCTTCTTCTCGGATACCGTGATCTTCGATTTCCTTTTCAGGAGCAGTTATGGCGCGCACGTCACGCAGACGCGATTTTATCCCTCCTTTTGACATGCAGGTAGAAGCCCTGGGACCGGGTGGATGTGGCACGGGTCGAGCTCCTGCCGGTGAGCTGGTTCAGGTCAAACCGGGGCCCCCTGGTTCGGTGCTGCACATTGTGCCGATGGGACGGCGAGATGCTATTGTCCACGGGCGTCGGCTGAGCATGGTCCAGCCACCTCCGGATTATGTGACGCCCCCCTGCCCTGCTTTTGGCGTGTGTGGCGGCTGTGCCTTGCAGGAAATTCCCCTGGAGCGCCAACGCACGCTGAAGGTCCAGTACGCCCTAAACCAAGTCGCGGCACCCCTTGGATTGACCCTGGAGCAGCTCCACGCTCAGGTCCAGATCCATCCCTGCCGAGGGGATCTTCAACCTTATCATTATCGCAACAAGATTGAGCTATCCTTTGGCCACTGGCGTTTTGTCTCGGACGAGCAAAAGGCGGCGGGCTGGCCCCTTGAGGGGCGATTTATGGGCTTTCACGCACCGGGGCGATTTGATCGGGTGGCGGACATCGAGACCTGCCTGCTGGCGTCCGAAGGGATCAACGCCCTGGTCAAGGCCCTGAGAACGCTGGTTCTGGAGGCGTCACAGGAGCCGCTGTGGGAGCCTCGCGAGAGTCGGGGATTCTGGCGTCATGCGCTCCTGCGCGAAGGTCAAGCCACCGGCGAGCTGCTGGTCTGCCTGTTTACCACCACACCCAAAACCGAAGGGCAAACGTTAGACGTTGAGCGGGTGATGGCCGCGCTGATGAAGACCACACTCCCGGCGGGATACGTGCTCAAGGGGGTGCTGTGGGAGCTCAACGACGGGGTGGCGGATGTGGCCTGGGGCACGCGCCGCGCACTGGTCGGGCAGGATTGGCTGGAGGAGCGGCTGGGCAAGATCTCCTATCGGCTCTCCGCCCATGCTTTTTTCCAGACCAATACACGCGCCGCGCAAGTCCTCTACGACACCATCGGGGAGGCGTTGGGCCGAGGATATCGGGTGCTCTACGATCTATATTGTGGGACGGGCTCGATTGGGCTCTACCTGCACAAGCATGCCGAGCTGCTGGTGGGTGTGGAAGAATGGGCTGGTGCCGTGTTGGATGCCCATGCAAACGCAGCGCGCAACGGCATCACCCGCGCACGCTATCGCGCAGCCAAGCTGGAAGATGCGCTGGACGAGCTGTCAGGTGAGATGCAGGGGGCAGCGGTGGTGGTGGATCCGCCTCGAGTGGGTCTGCATCCAAAAGCGGCCAAAGCCATCGGCAACCTGAGACCGGATTGCCTGCTCTACGTGGCGTGTCATGCCGCATCCCTGGGTCGAGATGCCGCCCTGTGGAAGAGCCAGGGGTGGGAGCTGGAGCAGCTCTGGCCCGTCGATCTCTTTCCTCAGACGGGCCACTTGGAGCTGGTGGGCAAGTTCAAACGCGCCGATTGAAGACTATCTCTCCCAAGCGCCGATGTCGTAGGCGGCTGTACCGTCCTCATTTCCATCTCGCGGGCGACTCTGCCCTCGAATATCCCCTCGCAGCTCCGTGTTTTCGCCGTAGTCCACCAATGGGCTGGTTTTGATGGGCTCGAGGTTGTCATCGGAGACATCGCAGTTCTGCCGATGATTGTTTAAGAGGGGATCCGCCGAGATATTTCCGTTGGTGCCGGTGGGGTCATTCATCCCCACATAGTTGCTGCCCGAGGTGCCCAGGGTGTTGCTGAAGACATCGTTGTAGCGGAAGCTCCAGGCGGTCTGGCTGCCCGCGTGGGTGACCCCTCCTCGATTGCGCGTTATCAAGTTGTTAACAACCGTCAAGCCTCGGGTAGAAGATGGGTTGGAGTCGGTGAAGTAGATCCCCCCCCCGAAGCTGCCCGCTGTATTCTCCAACATCGTGTTATTGAGCAGTACTCCAAAGCTGGACTCGAGATACAATGCCCCCCCGTTGCTGGTCGCATTGTTGCAGTGAAAGAGCGAGTTGCTGATGCGGGGGCTGGCCCGCAAAATGCTCGCGCCTCCCCCACCGACGACCGCTGAGTTATTGGTGAAGGTGCAGCGGGAGATGATGAGCTGGTCTCCACCGGCGACATAGAGCCCACCACCGCTGCCGGTCACGGCTCGATTGTTCTGCAAGTAGAGCTCCTCCAGCTCGCAGGGGTTTGTGCTGTCATCGCATCCGGTCAGATAGATTCCACCTCCGCCGTCATTGGCGTTGTTGTTGAGCAGGCGCACTTTTTTGAGTCGTGGCTGCGCGTTGACGCTGTAGATGGCACCTCCTTGAGAAAAGGAGTAGGGGGAGGCGGCGTTGTTGTCCATGACCCCCCCTTCGATCCACGGACTGGCCCCACTGACCAACGCGATGGCACCTCCATATTGAGCGGCGAGGTTGTCTTGGAAGGTGTTGTTGATCAAGATGGGGGATCCACCCGCGACATATAGGCCAGCCCCACTGCCGACCAGTGGCGTTCCGGTGGAAGCACGCGCAGTATTAGTCCTAAACACATTATCTTGAAGCAGCATGTCACAGTCTTCGAGATACGCTCCCCCTCCCGCTTGGGTGGCCGTGTTGAGCTGGATGATGTTGCCGATCACCGTCGGCTGGCTGTCGATGCAGCGGATGCCGCCGCCTAAGCTCGCCCGTCCGTTGCGGAGGGTAAAACCTTCGATCGCGGCCCCTTCCAGCTCGCCTCCCGTAAACTCCACCACACTGTCACGAGTACCGCCATCGATGATGGTGCTCTCGGGGCCGTAGACACTCTTTACATGGACCTCGAGGCCGATAAAGTCGAGATTCTCGTTGTAGGTGCCTGCCAGCACAAACACGTTGAGACATCCGGCACCTGCGGCTCCAAGCCCTTGTTGTATCAGAGGAAACGGCTTAGCCGTGGTGCCATCCGCACCTTCTGCTTTGGCGGTGGCCTGCACCACCACACCCAGCCCCCAGCCTGTTTGCCACTCTTGATCGACAGAGCCATCACAGTTTTCGTCTCGTGCGTCACATACTTCTGGCCTGCCTGGATATACGAAGGGATCCTGATCGTCGCAGTCGGCCACCGGATACGCGCAGCTCGAATAACCATCTCTGTCGGCATCAAATCCTTCGTCGAGCTGGCTGTCACAGTCGTTGTCAAGCCGATCACAGACTTCCTGCGCACCCGGATAAACGGTCGAATTGGCATCGTTACAGTCGCCGGTGATGGCCACATATCCGGCAGGAGCAGAACAGGCCAACAAGGTTTGAGCGCCTCCCACCAGATCGCCGTCTTCGTCGCGGTAAAATATCAGCCCAGCGTTGTCGTCGGCCACCCCATCACAGTCATTGTCCAGCCCATCGCAGGCTTCCGGTGCGCCTGGATACACCGAGGGCAACCCATCGTCACAGTCGAAGAGCGCCGCTGGCAATCCCCAACAGGTGGCATAACCATCTCGATCCAGATCGTAACCGTCATCGATGAGCCCGTTACAGTTGTTGTCTCGGCCATCACAGACGTCGGCGGCTCCTGGATTGATGGAGGCGTCCTGATCGTTGCAGTCGTCTTGAAGCGGAAATCCATCCAAGTCCTCATCCACCACCAGGGTGGGAGTCGGCTCAGGCGTGGGTGGCGGGGTGAGGGTCTGCTCCGGGGTGGAGGTCGGAAACGCCGTAGGCCCTACGGTCGGCTCCGTCGGGGTGGGAGAAGGTGTCCACAGCGGAGGCGTCTCGGTCGCCGGTGTTCCTGTCGCTGGTGAGGAGGTCTCGGTCTCGCCGGGTAAGGTGGGCGTGGAGGGCGTGAGGGTGGGTGTCACCGTAGGGCCATCCAGCTCCGGGGTCGGGATGATAATGTTGATATCTGGCAGGCTTGGTTCCTGATAACAGGCGCTGAGTGTCAGCCATCCCAGGCTAAACACGGCACCCCTGATACATCGGCTGAACATGATGGACCTCCCTCGTTCGGCATCTCGTTCTTATGTAGCATCGATCCAAAGAATGGGCAACCATCGGCCTTAAGCAGAGATTTTTTCAGCGGAAAGGCGGGGGTGTTAGAGGCAGCTATGTCACGCTTGGCAAGCACAAGTGACGATTATGACTGCTATTAGGCGGGGCGCTCAGACAATGACAGCACAATCGACCATTCTTCAGGCGTCACGGGGGTGATCGACAGACGCGAGCCTCGCTGCACCACCCCCATCTTCTCCAAGCCGGGAGTCGCTTTGAGCTCGGCCAACGTCACCACTCGCGCAAGCGCCCGCACCGCTCGGATACGCACCTGAAGCCACGGCGGAGCCTCCACCCGTGCTTTGGGATCAAAATACTCACTGGTCGCATCAAACTGGCTTGGATCGGGCGTCGCTTCTTCGACCACCTCGGCGATGCCCACCACCCCGATGGGCTCGATGCGACTGTGATAAAAGAGCACCTGATCCCCGAGCTTACATTGATCTCGAAGATAGTTACGGACCTGGTAGTTACGAACACCCTCCCAGCCGGTGGTCTGAGCGGGTGCTGCTTGTAAGTCCCCAAACGAAAATACGTCCGGCTCACTCTTAAAGAGCCAATAGCGGCGGTTGTCTGACATAAAGATCCTCATCTTCAACAGCGGAGTGTTGGCGCGGCGTTGACATCCGCACACGGCAGGGGCTATACATACGCGCCTCATCTACTGTCGTCCAGCCCTTTGCAGCCCTCACGCGCAAAAGTGCCTTCGACGGGTCAACCGCGAGAGTCTCATGAGCAGCCCAAAAAATCCCCCGAAGCCCCACAAAAACGCCAGCGCAGGCAGGCCCAGCAGCGCAGGCCAACACAGCAGCGCAGGCCAACACAGCAGCACAGGCCAACACAGCAGCACAGGCCAACACAGCAGCGCAGGCCAACACAGCAGCACAGGCCAACACAGCAGCGCAGGCAAGCCCAGCAAGAACGCTCCGAAGCCACACAAGAGTGTGCCCCCGCACACCACCCACACCGGAAAAGGGCGACAAGGCATTGCCTCGACGTCTGAGCATCAGAGCATCCCTCCCCTCAAGGTAGGCAAGATCTCCGCTCAATACCTCCAGCAAGGACACGGCTGGGTCACACGCGACAAGGAGCTGGGGGATACGAATCCCTATCGCCCCGGTCAAGTGGTCTCGCTGGTAGGACCGGAGGGGGAATGGCTGGCGCAGGCGCTCATCGATCCCGAGGCTCGAGTGGTGGCTCGCGTGATCAGCCGCAACCGCCAGGAGGTGCTCGACGATCACACGCTGCGCAAGCGGGTGTTGCAAGCCCTCGCCCGTCGTGCATCCGTGCGCGCGCACTCGAGCGCCTATCGCATCATCCACAGCGAAGCGGATGGGCTGCCCGGTCTCACGGTGGAGGCTTTTGGCGACTACTTGGTGGCGCAGCTCTACACACCGGCGGCTCAAAGGCTCGGGGAGCTGGCACTGGATGCCCTCATGAAGACCGGCACGTTTAAAGGGGCTTACCTCAAGGCCCTGCCGCGTGACCGTCGGCAAGGACCAGAGACCCCCGGTCAATGGGTCCACGGGGAAGCTGGGCCGGAATCACTGCTGGTACATGAACATGGGGTGATGTTTCGCGTCTCACCCTTTGATGGGCTCAGCCCCGGACTCTTTCTGGATATGCGAGAAAATCGGCGCATCGTGGCGGAGCTCGCGCGCGGAAAACGACTGCTGAACACCTTTGCATATACCGGTGGTTTTTCAGTGGTGGCCGCCCTTCATGGAGCGGAGGTTGATACGCTCGATCTCAGCGCCAAAGTGCTGGAGCAGGCACGGGAAAATTTCCGGCTTAACCAGCTCCCGGTTGAGGGTGATAGCCCCCATCGTTTTCTCGCGCAGGATACCTTTGCTTTCCTGACCCATCCTGACACCCATTATGGGGTGGTTGTGCTGGATCCTCCGACTTTTTCCACCAGTCGGGAAAGCACCTGGTCCCCCGGACGGATCACCGAGCTCAATGCACTCGCCCTCCATGCGCTGGAGCCCGAAGGCTTGCTGGTCACGTTCTCGAACTACGCCCACATGAAGGAAGAGGTCTTTTTGGAGGCCGTGCGGCAAGCCGGGATCGAAGCACGGCGCTCGTTTCAGGGCGTGCAGCTGCTCCAGGCAGGGATGGATTTTCCCTGGCTGCCCGGATTTCCTGAGTCGCGCCACCTCAAAGGCTTTGTGCTCCGAGTGGCTTGAGGAGGCTTTATGGATGATACACTGGACCCACACCCGCGCAAAAAACGAGGGCCCAAGGATCCCGACAGCGTCACCGAGGCGACCGTGGCAGCCATGAAGCTGCTCACCCGGCGCAGTCACGCACGCCAAGAGCTGCGTCGAAAGTTACGTGCCAGCGGCTTCACCGTTCGAGCGGTGGAAAATGCCCTCGAGACCTGCACCGAAAAAAAGTGGCTGGACGATCAGAGCTTCGCACAACACAACGCGACCTTGCTGATCGAAGGGGGCAAACACGGCCCTCGTTATATCATCGAGAAGCTGGTGCAGCACGGTGTCCAACGTTCTCTTGCCGAACAAGTGGTGGAGACGCTGGGGCAAGACATCAACTGGACAGAACGGGCCAAACTCCTGCTGGAAAAGAAGCTGGGAGATGATGAGACCCCCGACCTGGCCGACTTAGCACGCGCTCGCCGATTTTTAGGGGCTCGAGGGTTTGAGCTCTCCCATATCTTCGCCGCCCTTCCCGACCGAAGCTGAAGCAGGAGCTGCCGATGAAGATCTCCTTTTTGGGTACGAGCGGCGCTTTTCCCACCGCCACCCGCAATGCAACGGCCCACGTCGTCCGCGTCCAACGTGAGACGCTGCTGCTGGACTGCGGCGAGGGCACCCAGCAGCAGCTTCGACGAAGTACCCATCAGTTCCAGGTGGACCGGATCTTCCTCTCACACCTGCACATGGATCACACGCTGGGCCTGCCCGGACTGCTCTGGACGCAAGATCTCCTCCGACGAGAAGCCCCCCTTTCCATCTATCTACCGGTCGGGAGTCTCCAGGATGTCGTGCAGCTCATCGGGCCGCTGGAGCGCCTGTGTTATCCGGTCTCGCTGGTGGAAGTGGATCAGGATCACGAAATCCGATGCGACGGGTATTCAGTCAAGGTGGCTCGGGTGCAACATCATGGCGGTGTATGCCTCGGATTTCGAGTGCAGGAGGATGCTCGGCCCGGAAAAGTAGACATCCAAAAGGCTCTGGCGCTCGGAGTGCCCCCCGGCCCGCTGATCGGTAAGCTGGTGGCCGGAGAAGAAATCATGATCCAGGGACGGCGCATTCAGCCAGGGCAGGTGGTCGGCAACAGTCGTCCCGGACGTGCGGTCGCCTATTCCGGTGATACTCGACCTTGTGAGAGCATGATCCGGCTGGCACTCGGGGCAGACCTGTTGATCCATGAGGCGATGTTTGCTCAAGCCCTACAAGAAGAAGCCGTTCACCGAGGACATTCCACCGCCTTAGAAGCCGCGGAGGTGGCCTTCAAAGCCGGCGTGGAGCGGCTGGCGCTCACCCACATCAGCCAACGTCATCAGGATGCGGAGGGCATGGGGCTCCTGCTCTCGGAGGCTTTGGCACACTTCCCAGGCTCGTTTTTGCCCGCCGATCTGGACAGCCTCGAGCTGCCGCTCAAGGATTAGGAACTAAGGCGTCTCGTTCCAGCCAATGGCATCTTCTATACACAGGCTGGGATCGCCTCCTTCGCCACAATAATACTGATAATACGTGGTGGTGTAGCTGGCATCCCAGCACTCGGTGCCTGCCTGGAGTGGCTCGCGGGGAGACTCAAAATAATAGGATCCGTCTGCCCTCCCCTGCCCGCTGCCGTCCCAGAGCGTCCAGATGCTGATGCGCTCCACCTGGCCATCGTTGTCGTTGAGATCGTAAGGACGATCAAAATAAAACCGGCCTCCGTCGCTGGGGCTGAGCTCATACGCCACCACCTGATCCGTCGGGATGCTGTGGCTCGCATCGGTGAGACCATTGCCTTCCACCACCACCTGCCGCAGCTCCGGGGTTAAGGTGTACTCAGCCCCATAGAGCCCTCCCGCCGTGGACTCCGGGAAATACTTCTGGCGCACATCCGCATCGAACCAGAACGCACCGGAGCCCTCATCGGGAGAAATCAGATACAGATAATGCCCCTTCATGGCCAAGTCTGGCAGATAGTCCGGGCTGGAGCCCACCCAGAGCTCATACTGATACAGCGGCTCGTCGTAGACCATCTCGAGCATCAGATAGACATTGGCGTCTTCACCGACGACATAGGGCCCCCACTGCCGACTGAGGGCCGTCCGAGCGGAAGGGGGCGCACTTCGCATCCGGTCCAACAAAGAAAGCAGCTCGTCCAGGGTGACATTCACCGACCAGACCACCTGCTCCGTGAGGTTTTGGTAGGCGTTGGGTGTGCAGCTCAGCGCCGGATCTGAGGCATTTTCTGGCGTGCGACGGGCTCCCAACGAGGCAAATGGACAGCCCTCCACGCGCTCACGGGAAGACCTCTGAGCATCAACATGCTGCGTCGTCTGGGTGCTGCTGCTCCCTTCATAGGCCAGCTCTAGCTGCTCTTTACGGGGAAGCGCCTGTCGAAAGGCTTCATCCGCTTCGTACAGCTCGTTCTGAAAAGCGGGGCCACACCCCACCAGTGAGGCAAAGAGGAGCCATCCGAGAGGGATACATCCGCCTCGAATTCTGTGCAAGCTCTGATTTAATAAATTCATATATTTCAATATATTATACATTAAAAGCTCCGGTTAAACTTTACCATAAAATCGAGGTGTCCCAGGCTCAAGGACGCCGTGTCCGTCAGGTAATGCAGATAGTGACCCTGTGCTTGGAGGCCCACACTCCAGTGAGGCGAGAAGGCATAGGCACCTCCGAGCTGCACCCCCGGGGCCGTGGTCCAAGAGAGCTCCGCCGGATCTTGGGTGTTCAGATCCCGCCGCTCGAAGATCAAACTCTCCAGATGAAACCCCGCAAAGGCGCTCCAGTTTTCCCAACGAAGGCCATAACGCAGCCCCAACCCATACCGCTGAAACCGATACTGAAGCGGAAGCTGATATCCCGCCACCTCAAGCGTCGTCTGCTGAGCGCCCCAAGCCCCATCCAGGCTGAGCTGCAACGGCTCCAGCCTCGGCGCACGGAATGCCAGCTCCAGCCCGATCCACGGCAGATCGGGATAAAGAGGCACGCCAGAAGGCTGGGCAAACATCTGCTGATAGCCTGATTGAACGGCCAACGACAGCTCCGGTTGCCAACCTCTCTGGCGATGCTGCTGAGCCAGCCCCCGTGAGATATCCGCCGAAAACCCCGCGCGGGTGAGTGTCGTGGTGTCCAGCTCATGGGTCTTCCCCCGGGTAAGGGTCACTTCTGTCACCAGCAGATGGTCAGGCTCGCGCTGCTGAATCACGTACCGACCGGCAGGCAAAAACAACGGATGGGCTTCCGCACCGCTGAGGTTCAGCTCCGCCACCAGTCGCTTCCGATCTTTATCGAAGATCAGGGTCTGGCCTCGCAGTCCCGAAGGCAGCACAAGCTGGGTTTGCCCCTGAGCGGGATGGGAAATCACCAGGCTGCCATGCCCTCTCAGCTCCGTCTGAATGGAGGGATGTTGAATACCGGTCACACTGCCAGCGGTCTCAAAGAGGGTCTGGTGATACGCATAATGGTACAGTTCATCCAGCGTCACCTGTCCGTCTCGACTGGAATCTGCGGCACCTTGTAAACCCACCAGGAGATGATGGGTAAAATATCCACCCCCGACCGCATCGGATTCTTGTGAGAGCTCATCGGCGGTGCTGGAGGTGACAATGGCTTCCCCCTGGAGCTGCTCGCCGGTCTCCACGGTGGTCAAAAATGCAGGCGCACGCGCACCCCCTCGCGCACGGGTGAAAGCCCCACTCTGACAGGCATCGATGAAGATCAGGCGCAGCTCCGCACCGGTCTTACGCAACGCCGACAGCAGGAGCTCCCGCTCGAGCCGCACGCCCGCCAGCAGGAGCGCATCTTGATCGGCATGACCGGCATAATAAAAGGTGAGCACCACCCTTGCCCCTTGTCGCTGAGCCGCTTGGACTTGGCTGGTAAGCGCATTTAAGCTCGCCAGGAGCTGCGCTCGCGAAGGGGCTTTGAGCAAACGACTGTAACGACGTTCGACCGAGCCGAGGCGTTCGTGGGTCTCTTGCATGCGGCGGGCGTCCTCTTCGGCATAGAGGAGTCGGCGGGTCTGTTTCCCTCCATCGTTATGGCCCACAAAAAGTCCAAATCGACGGAGCTCTTGAGCCGAGAGGGTGGCCGGGAGGCTCAACCCCAGCAGGGCTCCCAGAAGCACCCCCCAGCGGCGAAGGCTCATGCTTTCACCAGCAAAAAGGAGACCTGTGTGGTGGCGGAAATGGGCAGCTCGGTGACGCGATCCAGCGCCAGCGGCAAGCTCCGATGCTGAAGCCAGGCGCGCGTACCTGCTTCAACCGCTGAAAAAGGCAAGGGCTCATCGGAGTACAAAGCAAAGATGCGCTCCAGGCCCTTATAGTCGTCGAGCACGATGGCATGCTCGAGGAGCTGCTCGGCGTCTCGACGGAGGGCCAAGCTGGATCCATCCGGTTCGGCATAAAAGGAGGTCAGCCGCCCCTGAGCGTCCAGGCTGAACACATGCACAAACGGAAATCCTCCGGGTCGAACCGTGACCTGAAGTTTGTCTCCGGCCCAGAAGGTATCTCCATTCTGAGCGGCGCGCACCTGACCATCCCGCAGCACAAACACCTCCAGCGGCCCGGGAAGGCGATGGCTGGAGCGGGTCAGGACTTCCGCTGGCGCTTCAGGGGTGAGCAGGCCCGAACGTTGCACCTGCACGCCCAGCAACAGCGCCAGCCCAACAGAGGCCATCAGCGCCCGCCGAAAGTGGACAGACTCAAAAATCCGACGTTGCTGAGGCGGTTGTGTGGAAGGGGTGACGCGACGCCGACCCGTGGGCAAGACGGTCTCGGTCTCCTTTTCGGGGATGGATTCAAAGTGGCGCTCACCATCGCGTTCTGACACCCCCTCAAGGGTGAGCTCGTAGGGTTCACGAAGGAGGGCTTCTGGCTTAAACCAGGGGGCTACCTCAGCACGCAGGGCATGGGCATCGGCTTTGGGGAGGCGTGTCACCAAGTCGGCCACACTCCGCTCGAGGAGAGGAGACTGCACAAAGGCGACCTGCTGCGCTTCGAGCTGGGCGAGGAGCGGCTGGCAGAGGCCACAAGATGCGGCATGCTTACGGAGGGCTTTCTCTCGCTCTACCGGAAGTTCTCGGGCCACCATACGCTCCAGCAGGAGCTTTCCTGGACAGCCATCCAGGGGTCGAGTCTTGAGTTTTGACATGAAGATCTGGTTCATAACCATGCTCCAGCATTAAATAAACTTAAATCGCTCGATTGAGAAGCTGATGCAACATCGAGACCAGCGCCCCTCCCCCCGAGAGCAGCAGCACGGCACCGGATGCGGCAGGTTCAAGGCTCAAGGTGCGACGGGCGACACCTTGAAAATGTTGCAGTCGCTTTCGAACCGTGGGCACGCTGAGCGAGACCAGCTCGGCCACTTCTTCGAGGGTCAAGTCATCGACGTAATAATAGAGGACACAGGCACGGGTTTCTTCGTCGGCTTTGTCGAGCAGGTGCAGGATGAGCTGGCGCAGCTCTGGATCACTGGACACGCCTTGTCCTTGTCCCGGCACGGGTGCGGCTTCGGCCACCCCTTGATCCAACTTTCGCTGGCGCGCACGCGCATCCCGCATGCGATTGAGACACAGGTTGGTGGACACACGGTACAGCCATGTCAAAGGAGAAGCCTCTCCTCGGAGCACCTCGGCATGCACCAGCAGGCGCAAGAACGCCTCTTGCATCAGCTCCTGTGCTTCCTGCTCATTGCCGAGCAGGGTTCGACAGCGCCGATACACCAGCGCCCCATAACGAGCGTATAGCTCATGGATTTCAGCGGTGTTCAGGGTCATCGTTTTATCCAGCAGGTGAAGGGTGAAGCATACGCTCTCGCTTCCCTGTTCTACGCTGATTAGAACCGAATGAAAACGGAAACAGAAAAGAAAATCTGGCGGAGGCAGGCCGCGCGCATTCAGACAGGCCATCTTTTCAGCGGATGTCTGTCATTGTGATGCTGCGTGATGCTGCTCCCTTCGCGGTTGCAATGGCAGTTAGACAGGGGTATCATTCATGAGCCAAACTTTCATGCAGTGGGTACGACGACAGATAACACTCCTCAACAGACGGATTTGAAGTGGCTTTATGGTGAGCCCTGAGTACATTCCCAGCACAACTCTGGCACAGATGCTCCGCATTGATCTGATGTTGCGCCGTGAAGTCATTCGTTTTCGCAGCGGTCATGGACTGCGCGACGACGAAGACTTTCGAGGGCTCTACGTCTCAGAAGCGGAGGTGGATGCCCTGCTGGATCCCACCCGTCCATCGGCGGCTTGGCTGGAGATGCCCTTGCCAGAAGAAGCACGGGGTCTTGACGCGGGCATCGTCGCCGCTCACGAACGGGCTCAAACGCTTGAGGCTCAACATCCCGAAGCCCCCCTCTCTCGTCTGTGTCGCCTGCTTGGACTCTCGCATGCAGAACGTGATATCCTTTTGATTGCGCTGGCTTCCGAGGTAGACTTAAAGTATGAACGTCTGTTTGCCTACCTCCAAGATGATGTAAATCGTAAGCGTCCCAGCGTCGATCTGGCGCTCAAGCTGCTCTTTCCCAACTTGGAGGCACGGTTTGCCGGACGTCAGCTCTTTGAAGCGCCTTCCCGATTGTTGCATTGGGAGCTGATCACGTTGGCCGAAGAACAGCCCCAGAAAAAACCCGCCCTGCTCTCCCGACTGCTGCGGCTGGATGAGCGGGTGGCGGGTTATTTGTTGGGCTCACAAGCGCCGGACGCACGTCTGCTGGGATTTCTGGAGGCCGGAAGTACAGAGAGCCCCCACGGATTGTTGCCCTCGGGCATGTTGCCTCGACTTCAGGCGCTGAGTGCCGCATGGCCCCGGCTGCTTCAGCAAGGCGCTCCCCTCGTGCTCTTGTATGGACGGTATGGCACGGGACGACGAGAAGCGGCTCAACGGCTGGCTCAGCTCCTCCAGCTCCCCCTTTTGACGGTCAGTGTGACGGCCCTCCTCAGCTCCGAGCTGCGCATTCGCACGGGCATGAAGCTCATCGAACGCGAAGCATTGTTGACCGGAAAGCTGATCCTCTGGACTCAAGCGGAGGTGTTATTAAACCCCTCTCAGCAGCAGGAACCGGAGGCTCAGGCTTTTCTGGAGGGGCTGCGTCAGGGTCGAGTGCCCGCCTTTCTGCTCAGCGAAAAAGGCTGGGATCCCCCTCGCGAGCTTTCTCAGCGTCCTTTTGTCAGGCTGGAGATGCCCACACCATCATATGCCGCCCGTAAGGCGCTCTGGAGTGCTGGGCTGGAGAGCTTGCGGGCTCCGCTGAGTGATGAGGAGCTGGAGGCCCTGGTCAGTCGTTTTCGCATCACCGGTGGACAGGTGCGCGATGCCCTCATGCGCGCGCAGACGCTGGCGCTCGCCCGCGATCCTCAAGAGGGTAAAATCTCTCTGTTCGACGTGGATGCCGCATGTCGTGCTCAGGCGCAACATCGGTTGACCAACCTGGCCAAAAAGATTGAGCCTCATTATGGTTGGAATGATCTGGTCTTGCCTAAAGCGCAGCTTAATCAGTTGAAGCTGATGTGCTCCACCGTGCGCCAACGTTCGACGGTGTATGGAGACTGGGGTTTTAACAAAAAGCTGGCGCACGGCGTGGGGGTGATTTCCCTCTTCTCGGGCCCCTCGGGCACAGGTAAAACCATGTCGGCCAGCATTTTGGCGCGAGAGCTGGGGCTGGAGCTGTATAAAATTGACCTCTCCTCCGTGGTCTCCAAATATATTGGTGAGACCGAAAAAAACCTGGAGCGCATCTTCAGTGAAGCGCAAGATACCGACGCCATCCTGTTTTTTGACGAAGCCGATGCGCTGTTTGGCAAACGTTCGGAGGTCAAAGACGCCCATGACCGTTATGCCAACTTGGAGGTGGCCTACTTACTCCAACGCACCGAAGAGTACAGCGGGCTGGTGATCTTGGCTTCAAACCTCAAGAAAAACCTAGACGAAGCCTTTGTGCGACGGCTCCACTTCACCGTGGATTTTCCGATGCCAGAAGAACAGGAGCGGCTGGAGATCTGGCGACGCACCTTTCCCAGTCAGGCACCGGTGGCCTCCGATCTGGACTTAGGCTTTATGGCCCGCAAGTTTAAGCTGGCGGGTGGCAATATTCGCAACATCGTGCTGGGTGCCGCCTTTATTGCCGCCGACCACCAGCAACCCATTGCGATGCGACATCTGATTCGAGCAGCCAGTCACGAGTTCCAAAAAATGGGCAAGCTACTGGTGCCCCAAGACTTTGAACCCTATTTTGAGTTTGTGCGCTGAGGAGGTATCCCATGGCCATCGAACAACGCCAAGTCTCTCGAGATGCAGAAGGCCCTCAGCGGGTCAGCCGCGAGTTTCAAGAAGTCGAAGGAGAGGCCGAAGCAGAGGCCATGTCGGATGCGTTTCTGAAGTCGATGGGCAATCAGCCAGCTCAGCAGGCCCAGCGTTTACAACGCGCAGGTTCCGGGATGCGCTCGGCGGTGGTGAGCCGTCTTCAAGCCGCTCAAGGCAACCGATTTGTGCAACGATTGGTGGGCAGTCCGGGTGAATCGGGACGGCTGGTCGGTCTCTCTCAAGAAGAGATGGTCTCCGAAGTCCAGCAACGCAAGAGTGGAGGCGCTCCTATGCCCTCCCAAGACCGTGGGACGATGGAAGGATTTTTTGGCGGGGATCTCGGTGAAGTGAAGGTTCACAACGACACCACTTCCCACAGCCTCAGCCGCGAGCTGGACGCCAAAGCCTTCACCGTGGGCAGTGATATCTTCATGGGCGAAGGGGCTTATTCGCCGGGTACTCAATCTGGGCAAGCACTGCTGGCCCACGAGCTCACCCATGTGCAGCAACAGACCGGCATCGCGTCTGGTGATGGTGTTCAGCGTGAGCCCGCCGCTGAGGAAGAAGATCAGCTTCAGGCCCTCTCACTTCAGCGTGAGCCCGCCGCTGAAGAAGAAGATCAGCTTCAAGCCCTCTCACTCCAGCGTGAGCCCGCCGCTGAGGAAGAAGATCAGCTTCAAGCCCTCTCACTTCAGCGTGAGCCCGCCGCTGAGGAAGAAGATCAGCTTCAAGCCCTCTCAC
Organism: Myxococcota bacterium; assembly: GCA_046075485.1. Lineage (GTDB taxonomy): Bacteria > Myxococcota_A > UBA796 > JAJRTE01 > JBJTQF01 > JBJTQF01. Next base: position 45,168 of record JBJTQF010000023.1, read on the forward strand.
TTCAGCGTGAAGAAGCATCTCAAGAAGAGGACCAAGAGTCCGCGTAATAGAAGCATAATGACCCCACCTCACCGCTGGATGCGGGCGAGCATGGAGCAATGATGGATCCCAATCTTCAGACGATCAACACGGGTGCTTTTGGCAACCTTCACATTTTACAGCCACTGGGCGAAGGTGGCATGGCCACTGTGTATCTGGCAGAGCTTCAAGGACAAGGAGGCTTTCGCAGCAAGGTGGCGCTGAAAGTCATCCAGCCTCACTTGGCGCTGCTGAAGCCCGAGCTGCGCCAGTGGTTCGCCGACGAAGCCCGTCTGGGTGGACTGCTCCGCCATGACAACGTCGTGCAGACCCAGTTTTTTGGAGAGCAAGAGGGCATGCTCTATCTGGCGATGGAGTATGTGGATGGCCCCTCGCTGCACAAAGTGCTCAACATTCTGCGGCGTCAGCAAGAGTACATGCCACCTTCGATTGCCATCCAGATCATGGAGGGGGTATGTGATGGCATGATCCACGCCCACGAAGCGCGTGATGCCAACGGCCAGCCGCTGCGAATGGTCCACCGGGATCTCAAGCCCTCAAATGTGATGTTTACCTCCGGTGGACTGGTGAAGGTCTGCGATTTTGGCGTGGCTCGAGCGGAGAGCAACGACAACCGCACCATGTTTGCGGGCCAAGCCAAAGGGACCGCTCGTTATATGTCCCCTGAACAGGCATACGGCGACCTGGATCTCGACTGCCGCTCAGACATCTTTACCCTGGGGGCGATCTTCTACGAGCTGATCACCTTGATGCCCCTCTATGAAGGGGATAACCCTCAACGCCTGCTGCGGATGGCACAAGATGCCAACGTGGGCCCACGCATTGAGGCCATTCCCGCCCACATTCCCGAGCGTGCCCTGTTTGTATCCTTTTTTCAGCGTGCGCTCGCCCGCGACGTGGGACAACGTTTTCAGACCACCCGCGAGATGTTGACGGCCCTCGAAGACATGGTGGATCGCCTCCCCCGTGGTCCCGTACTCAAACGTTGGCTGAACCGTTTTGAAGAGCCGCAGCCGCAGGCGGGTGTGGCCGTTTCTCCGAGCGCGGGCGGTGCATCTTTGCCCAGCGACGCCAGCCTCAAGAGCCACGCCAGCCGGACGGTGCCACCTGCTCATCAGAGTATCGGCCAGCAGAGTATGGCCCAGCAGAGTATCGGCCAGCAGAGTATGGCCCAGCAGAGTATGGCCCAGCAGAGTATGGCTCAGCAGAGTATGGCCCAGCAGAGTATGGCCCAGCAGAGTATGGCAGGATCTCCGGTTTCATCGGATGCAACAGTGGCCCCCTCCCCTGAAGTGCTCGCGCGCATGGCCAATCGTTCGCTCTCACGCGCGCAAGCGGTCCCCCCAGAGCCGATGCCCGTGGTCTCCGATGCCACCATGCCTCCACCCGCCCATTTGCTGCCGCAGAGTGGACGCACTCCGCTGCCTCAACAGAACTTGGCAGGAGGCGCAGCTCGCCCAGAGTTTCCAGCGCATCCGGCCTTTTCAGAGCCCTCTGGACCGCGCAGAATGCCTTCAACTCCGGGCATTCCGGTGGGTATCCCTTCTACCCCGTCGAGCATGGGGCTCAGAGCTCATCCCTCACAACCGGGACTTCGGGCGATGCCTTCTCAGCCGGGCATTCCGGTGAATGTGCCCTCCACCCCGTCGAGCATGGGGCTTAAAGCGCATCCCTCACAGCCGGGACTTCGGGCGATGCCTTCTCAGCCGGGGATTCAGGCCATGCCTCGGCATGATTTTCCCGAAGATGTGCGCGCCACCACGGTTTTTCCCACCCAGCGTCCGCCTGTGGAATTCGCCGCCGTGGAGCCCGCACCCCAATCTCTGATGGGGGAGACCCCCGAAGAGGTCTTCAATCGGGTACGGACCTCCGGCGTGGCGGAGGCAAAGACCCAAAACCCTTCAACCTTTGCGCCTCCCGCACTGCCTACCGTGCGAATTCAGGCGCCACCGGAACATCAACGGCCCCCAGAGTCACTGTACGCACTCTCACACGAGTCCTCGCGTCCGCCGACCCATGAGCGTGGGCCGTCTCAAGAGCGCACGGTGGAGCTGGATCGGCCAGAGCGTTCAGCAACGAAACCTGTGCAGCCCATCCGACCGACTGAGACTCCGGCTAAACCGGTGCCTGCGCCGCCCTCGGAGTCGGGACGTCCTGCCTGGATGTTGCCAGCCCTGGGGGGAGGTGCTTTGCTGGTGGTGGGAGTGTTGGCCTTTGCCTTCATGCGTGGCCCCAAAGAAGTGGAAGTTAAGCCCTCCGCAACACCGGTGGCCATTCCAGCCACCCCAGCCCCCGTGGTGCCGACCCCCATGCCATCGACGCCCGCGCCCACGCCAAAACCTGCGGCTTCAAACGACGGCAAGCAGGCTCAAGGCAATCCGCCTTCCGATGGCAGCACAACAAAAGGCACCACCGCCTCCAATAATGGCAAGCCGCTTCGCCCGACCCCTGTACCGGACACCAGCAGGACGGACGGACGTAATAATGGCCGAGGAGACAATCTCAGACCCGTCACACGTCCTACCGAGACCCCTGCCAAACCTCCTACCCGGGGAGGTACGGGTCTCTTGACGGTCAACTCTCGGCCTTCATCGTCGGTGATGATCGACGGCAGACCCAAAGCCGGCAGCTTGCCCATCCAGAATATTCCGCTGTCTGCTGGCAAACATACCCTCTACTTCTCCCGGCCTGAGCAGAAACCTGCGGAGACGGTGGTGGAGATTCCCGATGGGGGTTCTGTTTCCTGTGTTGCAAGTTTTGCGGACGCCAGCGGTGTGGAGCTGGATCAACCTTATGTGCGCTGTCGAACGCAGGACTGAGCGCCTTTTCCAGCTCTCTCCCCTCAGCGCCTTACCAGCCTGTGCCTGCACCTCGTGCAGCTCGACGACTTTTCAACTGGAGCGGTTATGCACCTCATCAAACGTTGCCTCTGGATGCTGCTGCTGAGTTTTCCGCTGCCGACGGTGGCAGCTCCGACCATTGTGGAGCAGGGCTACAAGCTCTCCGTCACTTGGACCGTGGACGATCCGGCCAGTGCGATCTACAACCCCAAAGATGGGTTCGTGTACGCCCTCAAGCGTTTCAGCTCGGCGGATGGTGTCTATCGGCTCTCGAGCACTGGAGGCGTCACACAGATCGCCTCCGCCACCTATCCGGCCAGTCTTGCGGTGGATTTGGCGGGAAACCTGTACTTCAGTGAAGACTATAGTGGAGGTGTCTATCGGCTGGCATACTCCGCTTGGACCAAGTCTTTGTGGGTCAGTGGCTTCAACAGCACCACGTTGGAACCCACCGACTCCGACGATGATCCCTATGGATTGACCTTTGCACCCTCCGGTCATTCGAGTGGCATCATGCCGGAAGGAGCTGGTCTGGTCGCGGATCGAGGCAACGGTGGTCCCGACGATGTCTGGGGGTTTGTCACCAGCACGGCGGAAGGAGAAATCCTTCTCATGGCCGATGATGGCACCTTAACAGATGTCTATGATGTCGCCATATCCGACGACTCTATCTATCTCTTGGACACCAAGACATGCAATGGCGGCGCCATCTATCGCCTCTATTATGACTCACGAAATAAGGTCAACGATCTGGCCCTGCTTTCGACCTCCAGCTCCATCGCTTGTCCAACAGGGATTGCGTATGATGCCCGTTTGGATCGCCTCTTGATCCATGACAAAAGCACCAGCACCATCAAAGCGGTCTATCCCTCCACGGGCAAAGTCAGCACTGTCATCTCTGGAGTTCCATTCCTCAACTATGGTGGAATTGATGTCTCACCCACCGGCCTCACCATAGTCGTCACCACCACCACTAATGTGCACAAGTTTTTGTACGATGCCAACTTGGACGACAATGACGGTGATGGTTACACGGAGGACGAAGGAGACTGCAACGATGCGGACAAAAACATCAGCCCTGTGGCGAGCGAGAGCTGCAACAGCAAGGACGATGACTGCGATGGTTTAATCGACATCAACGATCCATCTGTGACCGGTACAGCGTCATACTATACCGATGCGGATGCCGATGGATATGGCAGCAGCAGTGCCACCAAACAGATCGCCTGTCCCACCGCCCCCCCCGCTGGCAAAGTCACCAACAACTTAGACTGCAACGACAGTGACAAGAACACCAACCCGGCGGCAACCGAGAGCTGTAACAGCAAAGACGACGACTGTGATGGCAAGACAGATGATGCCGACAGCCCAGTGACAGGCACGACCACCTGGTATCTCGATGCCGATGGGGATGGATTTGGCGCGACCGCTTCGACGAAAAACGCCTGCGTCAAACCCGCCGGTTATTCGAGCACCAGCGGCGACTGCGACGACAGCAGCGCCGCCGTTAAACCGTCTGCCCCTGAAATTTGTAATGGCATAGATGACGACTGTGACTCCAAGATCGACATGGCCGACACCAATGTGACAGGCACCAGCACATATTACCCGGATGTGGACAAAGACAACCACGGTGCCAACATCGGCGTCCCTGTCACTGCTTGCCCCAATGCGCCCCCCTCAGGCTCCGTGACCAGCAAAGACGACTGCAACGACCTCGACAACACCGTCTATACCGGAGCCCTCGAGCTCTGTGATCTAAAGGACAACGACTGTGACGGCATCATCGACGATGGGGCCGTACAAGGCACTTTTTATCAGGATGCCGATGGAGATGGTTATGGAAACGTCAACGTCAAGACCACCTCTTGCATTCAGCCCCCTGGTTATATCGGCAACAGCACCGACTGCAACGATAGCAGTGCTCAGATCAACCCGTCTGCCACGGAAATCTGTGATGGCAAAGACAATGACTGTAACGGCACCATCGATCTGAACGCCTCCAATGCCAACACCTACTACAAGGATGTGGATGGAGATGGATACGGCCAGAGCAGCTCCACCGTCAGGGAGTGCAATCAGCCCGGAGGATATGCGGTGCGCGGCGGTGACTGTAATGATCAATCATTGGCCATCAACCCCGGTGCAGTGGAGCTCTGTGATGGCTTAGACAACGACTGCGATCTGTTGACAGACGACGCCGATCCCAGTGTGATTGGGCAGGGTCGCTGGTACAAAGACGCCGATGCAGACACCTATGGAAACAGCAGCCAAGAGGCATTAACCTGTAGCACACCCGCTGGTTATGTCTCACGCAGTGGTGATTGTAACGACAACGATGCCAGCGTAAACCCCGGAAAGAGCGAGATCTGCAATGGGGGCATAGACGACAACTGTAATGCCCTTGCCGACGACGCAGATCCTGCCATTCAATCCTCCTCTCAATCGATCACGGGGGCCGTCGAAGCCTTTAAAGATAAAGATGGAGACGGTTACGGTCTGAAAGCGGAGTCCAAGAAGTTTTGCATCACCCCGCAGGACTATGCCCCCATCGATGGAGACTGTGACGACACCCGAGCGGATGTGAATCCTGCGGCCAGTGAGCTCCCCGATGGCGTCGATAACAACTGCGATGGTCAAGCCGACGAAGGGACCATTCTCTTCGACGACGACGGTGATGGCGCCACTGAAGAAGAGGGAGACTGCAACGATGCCAACCCCAAAGTGAGCCCGACCTCCACCGAGAGCTGCAATGCCGCCGATGATGACTGTGACGGTGCCGTAGATGAAGACTTCGATCAAGATGGTGATGGTTATACCTCCGCCAGCTTCTGCTCCGTATCGGAAGTTCCCAACAGTGGAGACTGTGACGATACCGACCCCACTCGTTTTCCCAACGCAGAGCCCACCTGTGATGGCCTCGATACCGATTGTGATGGTATTGTGCCCGATCTCAGCTTGACCTCTGAAGCCGATGCCGATCAAGATGGATTCCGCGTCTGTGCTGGAGACTGTAACGACTCCAATGCCAGCATTTCCCCCAATCAATCGGAAGTGCCGGGAGATGGCATCGATCAGAACTGTGACGGCGAGGATGAAGCAACTCCCACCCCTGAGCCGACGCCGGAGCCCACCCCCACGGGCACACCCGCAGACACGCCAGAGCCCACGCCCACGGAGACACCAGCAGAGACCTCCACGCCGCATCAGGAGGATACGCCGACCACGACCCCCACGGAGCCGCCGAGCCCCAGTGAGCCACCGGTGGAGACCCCCACACTGCCGCCGGTGCTGGACGATACAACCGCAAGTTGTTCTTGCAATACGGGTGCCAATCCGCCCAAACCGTGGCTGGGTGCGGCCATGCTCTTGATCCTCCCGCTCTTGCAACGTCGCTGGCGCTCCACCACGAAGACACCCCGGAGGTCTCTTCTAAGAACGGGCCTGCTCCTGCTCAGTCTGTTCTTGCTGACACCCAAAGCCTCCGCCCAGACAGGATTGGTGCTCTATCTCAAGGGAGGCTCTCAGATACAGGCGCTCAAGGTCGTGGATCAAGTCCGTCCCCGTGGGCGTGAGCTTGCCATGCCTTCCATCATGGAGGCCGAAGATGCACGGGTGATGGGTCCGCTGCGGCTCTCTCAGCTTGTACGCGCCATCCAGTCGGACGGGACCGCTCGGACGTGTCCTTCCGACCTTCCTCCCTTCTTGACACTTTTGGGCAAGGCTGAAGAAGCCCTCGACTTTGTAGAAATAGACAAGGTTCGTAACATGCTCTTCCAAGCCAGGGTGGCATTGGAATGTGGCCAGACCATCATCGATGAGCCTTCCTTAGCCCGTTATATGTTCTTAAACGGGGTGCTGGAGGTGTACGCCAACAATGCGGGCAGCCGTTATTTTGAGCTGGCCCTGGCCATTCAGCCCACCCTCTCCGATCCCACCTCCTATCAAGCGCAGGTACAACGCAGCTTCGCACGCGCACGCGCACGCATGAAACAGGAGGAGTGGCTTCAAGTGAAGGTGCTGCCGCTGGACTACCCCGAGCTGAGCCTTCAGGTGGATGGTAAGAAGGTCTTGGGGGAGCTTGTTAAGGTCTTGCCGGGACAGCATTTAGTTCAATTGGTCAACTCCGATGGAGTCCTGCTGGCCTCTCGCATGGTCGAGCTGAAATCCGATGGCAGCTCGCCGATCCTGCCGCCTGAGTCGATGCGCTTGGCCCCCGTCGAGATTCTGCTCGAGCGTATGCACAATATGGTGGTGAACCAGCAAGCGGATGAGGCACTCTCTCAAAAGCTGACTGCTATGGGGCGTGCGTTAAACCATCCGTGGGTGCTGCTGGTAGGATATACCGTCGAGGGGGCTCCGATGGCTTGGTGGGTGGACACCCAGACGGGCGTCATCAGCATGCCCGTTCTCAAAAAAGGGCGTGCCGGGCGTTCTTCGCCCTCCGGCGTGGAGGATGTAGAGGCGATCTCCGCCCTCAGCCTACGGGTGGGCGCAGGTTCTTACCAGGGTGGAGGCGCAGCCATTCCTATGGCCGCACTTGAGCTAAACTACGGGCATTCTGTGGCCATGATACGCGCTGGCGTGAGTGCCTCCCTTCATCCGCAATTGTTCTCTGTCAATGGTGGCACAACCCTTGTATTTCCAGTGGATATGGGCGCATATGTGCTCTATCCTCTGGAGGTTGGACCGCTGAGAATCCTTCCGGGGCTTGGTTATCGGGGAGGTTTGAGTCCCGTGCAGGTGCTCTTCTGCGTTCAGCAGAGCAGCGGAAGTTTATCTTGTGCCGCCGATGGAAGTGGCACACAGGCGTTTGTCAACCGAGTGGCCCACGGCCCCGAGCTGAGAGCAGACTTTACCCTCGGCGGAACAGCGCGAGGACTGACCTTTTTGGTCGGCTTACGTGCATGGTATACCATACTGCTCGAAGACGAGAGCTCATCGGTCTCCAGCGCGGAGCTGCCTGCTTTTCTGGTGGTTCAGGCGAGCGTTGGTGCAAGCATGGCCTTCTGAATCTACTTGAGGAAGAGATGTCCAAACCTCGACTTTATATATCTGTGTGTGCCGCCCTCAGCAGCGCACTGCTCTTGCCTACACATGCGCGGGCACACGAAGCGGAAGTACTGCCTGCTTCCGTGATCACAGTGGCCGCCAGCTCGCCGAGTAATACCTTACCACGCGGATGGATGTGGAACCTCGACAACTTGCCTGAAGGGGTGATGGATCGGCTTGCCAGCACCTTAACCTTGCCGGGATCGACGGCTCGAAAACCGCGTCCCCCTGGTTTTCGCACCATGCGTATGGAGGGTGTTACCGGTCTTGTCCCCCTTCAGCAGGAGCTCTTGCGTGCCACCTTACGCCGTCTTGAAGGAGGTGCCCCCTGTCCTGGAGATCTTCCGCCTTTTGCCAACTTGCTGAACCAAGCCACCGACGCCCTTGATTTTGTCGAAAAAGATCGTGCCCGCGAGGTCTTGACCCTTGCCCGTCTGCATCTCCAGTGTGGTGCCACTCCCCTGCCTCATACAGAGCTGGCCCGCTTGGCCTTTCTGAGCGGCGTGTTGGACCTCTACAGTGGCGTCAACAATACCCTCGCCTTTGAGCAGGCGCTGATTTTTCGACCGGACTATCCCGAGCCGACCACTTGGCCTGCTCAGGTGGGGAAGAGCTTTCGTGCAGCCCGGCAGAAGCTGGCCTCCCCTCCTCAGCTCGAAGTGCAGGTTGAGCACGTCGCGGCGGGATTTCAGTTATGGGTGGATGGCAAAAGTATCCCACCGGGGCCCCTCAAGCTCACCGCAGGAACGCACATCATTCAGTGGGCCACTCCCCAGGGTGTTTTGATCGGTGCGCGCACTTTGGAGCTCAAGACCCCTCCCAAAGATTTGCGCTGGCCCTCCTCGGAGCTGTGTCCGCTTGACGAAAACAGCCTGCGCGAGCGTCTTGCCAACCTCATCCGCAACAAGGGGGGGGATGAGCTCTTGGTCAATGTGCTGCTGAGCCTCGCGCGTGAGAACCAAGCGGATTATTTGGTCTTGGCGGGCAAGATCAACAACGGAGAAGCAGCCGCCCTCTATTTGGGACCGGGAGTGCTTCAAGCCAGCGCCAGCACACCCATCAGCGGGACTGGCTCGGCGACCAAACCACCTTCGAGTGGATCTGCTGACAAGCCCACTACGAAGCCCCCTTCCAGCACGGCTTCCACTGGCTCATCCCCCTTGCCCTGGGTGCGTACCGGTGCCATCGGAGCCGCCACCGTGGGTTTTGCGGCGGGATATGGTTCCTTGTATGCCCGGTATGTGCTCGGCGGGGAGTCCGTCGAAAATGAAGCCGAAGCCCAGCAGATCTCCACCCTCTCGGGGGTCTTTTTGGGCGGTGCAGTCGTGGGAGCGGCAGCCACCACGGTCTCCGCCCTGCATGCGGCGGGTGTACTCAAGCTCGGCGGCGGCGGTGAGGACGAGGCATCTTTTTCTGCCCTGCCTTTGGCCCTTCCGGGAACCCTCGGCATCCTCTTGTCTGGCCGGTGGTAACTCCCTGCATCTGTCGTGGCGCCCCTTTTTTGTTCGCTCCATCCTCACAAGACCACGAGACGGGCCTTATAACCCTTGTCAACGCCCACAAGCGCGATTAAATTACCCTACTCTCTGATAACATCCGAAATCCGACGAACACGACACTCATCCCCTACCGGCTCAGCCTTGTGCTGACCTGATCTCTGAGGAATGGCATGGAACTCCCAAAGCAGTATAACGCTCAGGAAGTCGAAGCAAAATGGCGTTCACACTGGCAAAGTGCGGACTTGTATCGCTGGGATTCCAGCCGTGGACGGCATGAGACCTTTGTGGTGGACTCGCCGCCCCCCACGGCCAGCGGCTCCCTTCATATGGGCCACATCTTCAGCTACAGCCATCAAGATATTAACGTGCGCTATCGACGCATGAAGGGGATGAACATCTTCTATCCGATGGGCTGGGACGACAACGGGCTACCGACCGAGCGTCGTGTTCAGAACTATCTTAATGTGCGCTGTGATCCCTATCTGCCCTATGCTCCGGGATTTCGGCCCAAGAACCTGAAAAAGGAAGCCCCCGAGGTCATCTCCCGCCAGAACTTCATTGAGCTGTGTGCCGAAGTGACGGCCCATGACGAGCAGGCGTACAAAGATCTCTTCCAGCGTGTGGCCCTCTCGGTGGACTGGTCTCTTGAGTACGCCACCATCGACACCCATTGCCGCAAGACCTCTCAGCTCAGCTTTTTGAAGCTCTTTGAGGAGGGTTACGCCTATTCCGTGTATGCCCCGACCCAGTGGGACGTGGATTTCCAGACGGCGGTGGCCCAAGCCGAGATCGAAGATCGTCCGACCCCGGGCGCATTCCATCACATTCGTTTTGGTGTGGAGGGAGGCGGTTCGTTTGTGATTGCCACCACCCGCCCTGAGCTCTTGCCAGCTTGCGTGGCCGTCGTGGCCCACCCTGACGATGCCCGCTATCAGCCCTTGTTTGGCAAAAACGCGATCACCCCGCTTTTTCGCGTTCCGGTGAAGATCCTGCCCGACGAGCGTGCCAACCCCGAAAAAGGCACGGGCATCCTGATGGTCTGTACCTTCGGCGACGCCACCGACGTCGAATGGTGGCGGCAATATAAGCTCCCCTTGCGTCAGATCATTGGCAAAAATGGCCGCTTGATGCCCATCGAGTTTGGAGCCGAAGGTTGGGAGAGCCTCGATCCCGCCAACGCCAACGCCTTCTACGCCAGTGTCAGCGGAAAAAACACCAAACAGGCCAAAGCAGCCATCGTCGAGCTGCTCTCCAAAGCCGACGGCGAAGCCTTGCCCGGCTTGGGGACTGCTTTGGTGGAGCCTCCGAAGCCCCTCGAGCATGCGGTCAAGTATTATGAGAAGGGAGATCGCCCGCTGGAGATCATCCCCACCCGTCAGTGGTTTATCAAGCTCTTGGAGCACAAAGAAGCCCTGATCGAACAAGGACGAAAGATTGAGTGGCATCCCAGCTTTATGGGGCAGCGGTACGAAAACTGGGTGCAAGGACTCCAGCTTGACTGGTGTATCTCGCGTCAGCGTTATTTCGGAGTGCCGTTTCCGGTCTGGTACAAACTTGACGCCCTCGGCCAGCCGGACTATGCCCATCCGATCCTGCCCACAGCGGATATGTTGCCGGTCGATCCCCTCGGTCAACCCGCGCCCGGTTATGACGAATCCCAGCGTGGCCAGCCCAACGGATTCATGGGCGATCCCGACGTGATGGACACCTGGGCCACCAGCTCCCTCACCCCTCAGATCGAGAGCCACTGGGCCATCGACGGCCAGCGTCACGACAAGCTCTTCCCGATGGATCTCCGGCCCCAGTCCCACGAGATCATTCGGACTTGGGCCTTTTATACCATTGCCAAAGCCTTCTTCCACCATCACGAAGTGCCCTGGCATCATGTGATCATCAGCGGCTGGATCCTCGATCCGGATCGTAAAAAGATGTCTAAGTCGGCAGGCAACGTGGTGACGCCCATCGGCGTGCTCGAGCAGAACTCTGCCGATGCCGTGCGTTACTGGACAGCGCGTGCCCGCTTGGGAGTGGATACCGCATACGACGAGACCGTGTTTGGCAATGGCCGACGACTGGTGACCAAGCTCTTCAACGCTGCTCGTTTTGTGCTGGGCACCTTTAAAGAAGTCACCCTCGACAGCCTGAGTGTGGAGCAGGTGAGCCATCCGCTGGACCGCGCATTCCTGGCGGGCTTGCAGAAGGTGATCCGCCGCGCCACCGAATCCCTCGAGGTGTTTGAGTTTGCCGGAGCCCTCCAGGTGATCGAAGAGTTCTTCTGGGCAGAGCTGTGTGATAACTACCTCGAGATGGTGAAGCTGCGGGCCTACGAAGCGGAAGCCACCCCTGGCCGCCTGTCTGCCCTGGCCACCTTAAAGCTGTCTCTTTCGGCCATCCTGCGGCTCTTTGCTCCCTTTGTGCCCTATATCACCGAGGAGCTGTGGAGCCATTCTTTTGCAGGACCGGAGCGTTTGGCCTCCGTTCATACCTCCCCCTGGCCAACCGAAGCCGAGCTGGGTTCCGAGAGTGCTGCAACCTTGCCCTACGAGCTGGCGGTAGAAGTGCTCAAGGCGGTGCGGAAAGCGAAAGGGGATGCCAAAGTGAGCATGAAAACCCCCCTTGCTTCACTGGAAGTAGTGGCAGAGGCGGAACGTCTGGCGGCACTTGAAGCCTCGCGGGTGGATCTGTGCGCAGTCACCGGCGCGCGTGCCCTCGTGTTGCGCGCTGGCGCGGCCCCCGATGGCGCTCTCCTGGGCGTGCAGGTGGTGCTCGAGCTGGCCGAATCCCAAGCGTGAGGCACCCGATGGTACGCGAGCTGGTGTTGATTCGACATGGTGTCACCCTCTGGAACAAGGGACGCCGGCTTCAAGGACATCAAGACGTGGGCCTCTCCGACGAGGGCCTTCAGCAAGTGGAAGCACTCCGCCGCTGGGCCCTTCGTCTGGCTCCACCCGCTGCCCTCTACTCGAGCGATCTGAGACGGGCGCGTGACACCGCCCTGCCCCTCTCCACAGGCTGGGAGCTGCCCCTGAGAGAGACCTTCGCCTTGCGCGAGCGTGGTTTTGGCATCTACGAGGGCCAAGACTGGGATCACGTGCATGACATTCTGGAGCGGGAAGCGGCGGCGGTGGGGGTCAGTCCTCAGCATTATGCGCCACGCGGAGGCGAAAGTCGTCAGCAGGTGGAGCAGCGCCTGAGTGATTTTTTGCAATATCTGGATCAGCACCATGCAGAAGAGTGCGTGTGCCTTGTCAGTCATGGCGGCGTCATTCGCAACCTTCTTCGGCGTTTGTTGGCCAACGAGACCGAACATTTGCTCAGCGGCTTTCACATTCCGAACACAAGCGTCAGTCGGCTGAGACGGCAGGGAGTCGGCTGGGTTTCAGTGGAGCTGGTTTCCGTGCAGCATCTGGGCTTGGCTGAAAGTGACGGATCCACGTCAAGCCTGATTTCTTGGCAAGACGAGTCTGAGCAGCCATCAAGCCACCAACGTTAAATTCATGCCGCCCATACGCGGCCTTCACCATAGGAGCCTTCCGGTGAGCAAAGACAATCCCACCTTTGAAGACGTCAAACGGGAGCTGGACCGGCTTCAAAAGAATCTTGGAGACCGGGTGCGGTTTCGCATCTTTGCCCCTCCAGGCTTTATGGACGACGATGACGACGAAGATGAGACCCAAGAGTGTCTGAAGTTTGATCGAAAGCCTCGACAGCTCAAGCAGTTTTTGGATCAATACGTGATTGGGCAAGACGACGCGAAGATCGCCCTCTCGATAGCCATCTGCGACCACTATAACCGGGTGATGGCCACCGAAGAAGATCCCGAGCTGATCAAAGAGGACTACGCCAAACAGAATGTGCTGCTGATGGGCCCCACCGGCGTGGGCAAGACCTACTTAGTCAAGAGCTTGGCCCGTGAGATTGGCGTGCCCTTTGTCAAAGCCGACGCCACCAAGTTCAGCGAAACCGGTTATGTTGGCGGAAATGTTGAAGATCTCGTCCGCGATCTGGTCACCCAGGCTCAAGGCAACCTCACCCTCGCCTCCTATGGCATCGTCTATTTGGATGAGATTGACAAGATTGCCACCAGCCCCAACCTGATTGGCCGAGATGTCTCCGGGCGAGGGGTTCAGATGAACCTGCTCAAGCTGCTGGAGGACACCGACGTGGAGGCCCGCTCTCCCTTTGACCTGACCTCTCAGCTTCGAGCCGCGATGGAAGGGGGCAGTCGGGGCAAGGAGCGCCTCAACACCCGCCACATCCTCTTCATCCTCAGCGGTGCTTTTAACGGCCTGCGGGAGATCGTCGAGAAGCGGCTCAACCGCAGCCGGGTTGGGTTTGAAGCTGCCGAAGCGCGACGCCAGACCTTCAACCACTTCCACCATGTGGCCACCCAAGACTTGGTGGAGTTTGGCTTTGAGCCCGAGTTTGTTGGTCGAGTACCGGTGCGTGTGGCCTGCCATCACCTCAACGTGGACGAGCTTTATGCGATCCTGAAGGACTCCAAAGGCTCTATTGCCCGGCAGTATGTGGCGGCCTTTAAAGCCTATGGCGTAGACCTCTACTTCACCGACGACGCTTACCGCGCGGTGGCAACACTGGCGGAGCAGGAGAAAACCGGTGCGCGAGGACTGATGACCGTGCTCGAGCGGAGCTTGCGCATCTTCAAGTACGAGCTGGCGGGTGGTTATATCCCCGCATTGGTGGTGACTGGAGACTTGATCCGCCATCCTCACGCCCGCCTCAAGAGTGTGTTGGCCCATCCCCAAGACGTGGCGCTCGAAGCGGCCCGCTGGGAGCTCGCCGCTTATGTGGCAGGATTTGAGGCCCGCATGGGCATGCGCCTTGCCTTTACCCCCGAAGCAGCCGAGCTGGCAGCTCAGCGGGCGGTCGCCGCCAACCTGCGCATCGACAAGTTCTTGCGTGAGCGGTTTGCTCAGTTTCCCCTGGGCCTGGAGTTGATCCGGACACAGACCGCTGCCCGGGTGCTCGAAGTTCGCCCAGAAGACATCGACTTCCCCGACAAGGCCCTCGAGCGATGGATCATTGCCGTTTACCGTCAGATGACCCCAGCAGATGTGGCCGAAGCCACCGCCAACCTCGAGCGTCAGCGGGCGGAGCAAAAAGCAGCGGAAGAAGCGCGCCTCGCCAGCAGCAACCGGCGGCGGCGGAGCTCTCGATTGGATGAGCCTTCGGAGGAGCCTTCCCCGCCTCGGCGACGGACTCGACTGGCCGAGGCGCTTGACGAGCCCACCCCGCCTCTACGACGGACTCGGCTGACCGGGCCTTCAGAAGAGCCCACCCCACCTCGGCGACGGACTCGGCTGACCGAGACATCAGAGCAGCCCTCCCCTGCGAAGCGGGCTGCTGAGCCGGAGCGGTCTCCTGCCGAGCGGACTTCGACCCGACGACGTAAAAAATCCGACACGAGTGATGACCGTTCGGACACAAAGAGCGGCAAGTAACTGCTTTGCAATCAGTCATTCTCAAATTGTTTTGTGAGGAGCAGCAGCCATATGACCCGCGTTCTGTCTGGCATCCAGCCCTCGGGTGCCCTCCACCTGGGCAACTATTATGGGGCCATTCAACAGCACATAGAGCTTCAGGATCAGGTCCAAGGGCCGGATCAAGCATTCTATTTTATTGCCAACTTTCACAGCCTCACCACCCTGAGAGAGCCTGATCGTCTGCGAGCCCTGACCCAAGACGTGGCCCTCGACTATCTGACCTTGGGTCTTGACCCACAGAAAGCCACCTTCTTCCGTCAGACCGACGTCCCGGAAGTATGTGAGCTGGCCTGGGTTCTTTCTTGTGTGGCGGGACGTGGTCTCCTAGAGCGCGCCCACTCTTACAAGGACAAAGTGGCGCGAGGCATTGAGCCTTCGATGGGGCTCTTCAGTTATCCGATCCTGATGGCTGCTGACATTCTGATATACCGCAGCACCCTTGTGCCTGTTGGGAAAGACCAGCAACAGCATGTGGAGATGACCCAAGACATCGCTCAGAGCTTCAATGCTGCTTTTAACACCCAAGCGTTGGTCAAACCAAGCTGGCGTTTCTCCAAAGCGCCGGTGGTGCCTGGCATTGATGGACAGAAGATGTCCAAGAGTTATGGCAATACCATTCCCATCTTCTTGCCGGATGGTATGACCGACAAGCAGGCATGGAAGACCTATTTCGCCTCCATCGTCACCGACAGCAAGGGAGTGGCCGATCCTAAAGATCCACAAGACACCTTGATGGTGCTGTACCGCCTGCTCGATCCAGCAGCGGCTGCCGAGTTTGAACCCTCGTACCTCGCGGGAGGCATCGGTTACGGTGAAGTAAAAAAACGGTTGCATGAAGCATACTTGCGCCGTTTTGGAGGACTTCGCGAAAAGCGGGCGGCGTTGGCTGCCGACCGAGACTACGTGGAATTTGTGCTCGAGCAAGGTGCCTCACGTGCGCGTGCGGTCGCGCGAGAGGTGATGGCGGACGTGCGCGCAGCCACGGGCTTGAGTGTGGGCAGCTTCACCCATCGCTGAGCTTCCGAGTCGTGCGTCAGCGTCCTTGTGTCGCCGGAGACCCATTCGACCGCTTAACGAAGCCTTAGCATCGGCCTCTGTTTACCAGCAGCAGCGGAAAAGGAGAAGTGGATGCAGCAGCCCCAGCTCAGCGTCATTGTCACCACCCATGAGCGCCCCGATCTACTCCACCAGCTCATGGAGGGCCTGCGTCAGCAGCAGCTTCCCCCGGATCAGTTTGAAGTATGGATTGCCGACGATGCCTCGAGCACCGACGCCACCCCCATGCTGGCCTCCCTGGACCTGCCCTACCGCTGGGAGCTGTTGCGTTTGCCCAAAGCAGGCCCGGCGCATGGCCGCAATCGAGCCCTTGAGCGGGTCAACGCCCCCTTGGTGTTGTTTCTCAACGACGATCTCCGGCCTGAGCCGACCCTGCTGACCGCTCACGTTAAAGCCCATGCCCATCATCCGGGCCCTATAGCGGTGTTGGGGGCCTTCTGTTTTCCTCAGTCGCTGCGTCAGTCACTCTTTCAACGTACCATTGAAGACCTGGGTCTCACCATTACCACCCGTCATTTTATGGAGGGTGCCTATTATGGCCATCCAGCCTTCTGGACTGGCAACCTCAGCATTCCTGTAAAGCTGGTGAAAGACGTCGGGGCTTTTGACGAGCACTTTACCGAGCCCAGCCACGAGGACATCGATCTCGGCATCCGTCTTGAGCGTGCCTATGGCCTTTCGGTCTTGTTTCAGGCCAGTGCAGTGGGATGGCATGAACATCCGATGCGCATGTCCGACTGGCGCCGTCAGAAGCGTATGGGAGGTCGAGGCGCGTGGAAGGTGCATCTCAAGCATCGTCTGCTCTCTCTTGGCAGCATGGAGCGGGACGGAAAGCCGGACCTCGAGGTGATGGCGCAGCTTTGGCATCAATATCTTCAGCAGCAGCCAGCCTTTGAGCAGCTTACGGCGGTGGTGCAGCAGCTAGAGGAGCAGCGCCTGACCGGCACGCAGAACATCCGCTTTAATGGTCGGGTGTATACCATTCCAATTCAGCAAGATAAATTCCTGCGCGATGTGCTTGAGACCCTCGATCAACAAGAACAACTCGCCGGTGTCGCAGAAGCCGCTTTAAGGGCAGCAGGTCGATTGAGCTGAGCCTGCCCCGCCCTCTTGTCGGCTTCTCCCGTTGCTTTACGCCCTCTCCACATATCACATGATGACGGTTGAGCTTCTACTTTGTCTGCATCTTACGGATGCAGGAATTGTTCTTCTCTTCAAATGATACTTGTCATGCGCCCACCTCGGTGCTAATCTTGCCCCATTCATGAAACGCCGCTGGGCGTATGGCATCAGAAAAGTGGTGCTCTTGAATCGCTGTTCAATCGTAGGAGATACCCCATGTTGATGAATCGTCGTGAAGTTCTTGAGAAAGTCGTGGCAGGTTTGGCCACCCTTCCGGTGCTGAGTGCCCTGACCGCGTGTGGCAACAAAGAAGAAGCGGCTCCCGCAGCTCCTGCCGAGCCGGCACCTGCGGCTCCCGCCGAACCCGCCGCTGCTGCTCCCGCTGCGCCTGCCGAAGCAGCCCCTGCCGGTGGTGCCGAAAACCTCATCAAGCTCGAAGAGTCCGATCCCACTGCTCAGGCCCTCGGCTATATGCATGACGCCTCCAAGGTGGACGTCACGAAGTTCCCCAAGAAGGGCGCAGCCGACGGTGCCAGCCAGAAGTGCTCGAACTGCTCGCAGTTTGTGGCTGGTGGCAATGAAGCAGGCTGGGGCAAGTGCAATATCTTCCCGGGCAAGTTGGTAGCCTCCGAAGGCTGGTGTAATACCTGGCTGGCCAAGCAGGGCTGAGCCGATACTTCCGGCACCGGAAGCCAAACGCACAGAGGGGCAAGATCCGCCGATCTTACCCCTCTTTGTTTTTCTTCTGCTCGCAACCTCTGAACGTCAGCAGTCCCTCATCACTCCGTCGAGCTGGCCGAAACGGGCAAGCGTCCGCCCTGCACCAACCCCTGGAGTGCTTCCGCTGACACCCATACGCCCAGCACCACCACCACCAGCGCCGAGAGCACTGGCAGATACCGCAGCAGTCCATGACTTCCGGTAAAGCGCGAAAAGTACCCGCCCGCCAGCACCAACACCATCCCGATGCCCACCAGCACCGCCGCCAGCCCCACGCTGAACGCCAGCACCAGCCCCAGCCCAAACAAGACCTTGTTGAGTGCAATGGCCGTGAGCAGCACCACCGTGGCCGTGGGACACGGTATGATGCCCCCCACCGTTCCAAGCTTTAGAAGCTGCTTCACGCTGATTTCTTCTGGCACCAGCTCCAGATGCGCGTGAGGCGTCTCATCACCCGCTCGCCAGTGACTGTGAGCACCCGGCTGAGCCTCCGTGACCTGCGCGAGAGCCGCCGACTGCCGCTCCACCAGCCCTTGATGGCGCATCTTCCAGCGATCCCAGAGCAGCACACAGCCGATCCACACGATCCCCACACCAGACACCAGCCCAAGATAAGGCGCCAGCGTCTCCGGCAGGATAAACTCTGAAGCAAACAGCGTGACCAAACCAAGCACAATCACACTAGAGGTATGAGCGACCGTCACCGACAGTCCCAGCCACAGCGCATGCCGGAGTGTCCCTCGACTCCCCACCAGATAGGCCGCCACCAGGGCCTTGCCATGTCCGGGTGAGAGGGCATGCGCCGCACCAAAAAACGCCGCTGCCAGCAACGCCGTCAGCACCAACCACGGCTCTTGTGGGGCATCCTTCAGATAGTTGAGCAGCGGCACCCCTGCCAGCCCAGGTTGATAGGGGCTCTTGTCGGTCTCCATCTGGACCGGATCCGCTTGCATGGCACGTCCCGGCAGTGGCACCACCACCGGCGCATTTCCGGCAGGAGCCAATACCTGGAGCTGGATCGTCTGCGTGCGCAGGCGAGGCTCATTCCACCAAGCCCCCGAGACATCCAGTGAAGCTCCTGACTGCATGCGCTGCCAAGCAGAATAGTCTTGTACTTTCAGCGCATCCGACACCCAAAGCTGAGGTGAAAAGTATGAGCCACCTTCCTCCAACCGTCCACGGTCGCGGGGATCCACCGGACGTTCTCCCGTATCAATCGGGTCATAATCCAGGTAGTTGCGGTTCTCCAGCGTGAGGGTCTGAACGGAGCCGACTTCCGGCATCCAGCTTGCCTCAAGTTGAAGTTTGTACGTGAAGAAGTTCATATTCCCGATGCCATTGCGCATGGCCGGATCGGTTCGGTTGGTCCACACCAGCGGCTGCCCGTTCACGGAGAGCTTGAGCCCCTCCACAAACTGGCCCAGCTTGAGCTGCGTGAACCGTGCGTCTTCTTCTTTGCTGGGCTCTCGACCGCGCAGGGCTTGGTAAAACTCGCGCATGATCAGCGTGGTCGGGACTTCGACCATGTAGTCGAGCTGAATCCGGTCTGGCGAGACTTTCAGCACCGTAAGATGAGCCAGGTAACGGGCTCCAAAGGGATGCGCTTCAAGCCGCATGAAAGGCCACAATAGCCCCAGCAGCAGCAGAAATCCCCAGCCGATCCAGCCACGCTTTCCGCTCCGCCGCTTGCGCCCCGCCTTAAGCTCCGCCCTCACTGGACGTACCCCAGCGCCTTGAGCTTCTCTTTGGTGGCCTCATCCATGCCGGGCGACGCCAGCACTGCATCACGGGCAGGTGGATAGGTCTTCTCGAAGGCATCCATCAGGTCTTTGAGCTGCTGATACACCTCGGGGCGTTGCTCCTTAATGTCGGTCAGCTCGCCTGGATCCGTTGAGATATCAAAGACTTTTTCCGTGTTCTTGGGCCATCGGATCATACGCACATCCCGCACCTGCACGCTGTGGATCTTAAACGTCTTAGGATCAAATCCCATCCGCTCGATCTCCTTGATGAGCGGACGCATGAGCGTGCGGAACTCCTCCGCATAAACGGGTCGTTGTGGATCGCCTCCTCCGTTGAGGTGCTCCAAGAGCGAGCGGCCCACCACATCCGGCCCGGCCTTGTCGCTCAAACCTGTCACCTCCAGCACCGTCGAGTACAGATCCGTGAGCTGCACCGGGTTGTCGATGCGAACCCCAGCTGGAAAGACCTTCGGATAACGCACCACCAGCGGCACATGCACCAACGGATGGTAGAGTGAGACATCATGTCCATAGATATCGTGCTCTCCGAAGAGCTCCCCGTGATCCGCATTGACGATCACCAGTGTGTTATCCAACATCCCCCTTTCGCGCATGAAGGCCAGCACTTCTCCCAGCCGACGGTCTACGTTATAAATACCCCCATCGTAGAGCTGCTTGATGATGCGCTGCTGATCCGGCGTCGCCTGAAAATCGGTGGCAAACATCATCTTGCGCATATAAAGCTCAGAGATGTCTTTTGCATCCGAGTAGCTGACCCCCTCCTCGAGGAACTGTTTGGCGTCCTCATACGGCACCTGATCATAGGGCGCGTGGGCCTCCAAGAAGTTCAGGTATGCAAAAAAGGGCCGTTTCTGATCCCGCTCCGATGTCACCCAATTTTTGAAGCCCGAGACCACCTGCTGCCCGCCCTTATCCAGCCCCTCCAGCGACAACATCATGCGCAAGCGTCCGGTTGCAAACAGATTATAGAGGGTGCCCTCTCGCCAAGCCGGAGCCGGATCAGAAAATCCTTGTGTCAGCCCCGAGTGGTCCCCAAACCACGGATTGCCCGCAAACACCGCCGTCTCAAATCCCGCCGCGTGCAGGATCTCCGCCGAGGTCGTGCGGTCGGCGTTCAGGTACAGGTGCTCGTGATTGCACCAGTGTTGGGCCGAATACAACCCCGTAAACATCGATGCATGTGAAGCCATCGTCCACGGGGCAGTGGCATAGGCCCGCTCAAAGACCGTGCTCTCTTTGGCCAATGCCTTGAGGTTGGGATCGGTCTCCCGCTCATAACCATAGGTCGAGAGATGATCAGAACGAGTAGTATCAAACACAATCCACAGCACATTGGGCGTGCCCGAGGGGGGCACGGGGCGCGACGCCAGCGTTTCGTCGTGGAGCTCTGGAGCCCGTCCTTGAATGCCCATACCGTACCAAATACCAGCCAGGGCCATCGCCAGCGGCAGCAGGGTGACAGGTTTCCATGTGAGCAGCCGATTGATCAGCAACATGGTCCCGTGGGTGATGCCCACCCCACCCAGCCCCATCGCCAGCACCTGATCGAGCTGAGGAGATGCCAAAAACACCATCACAATCGATGTACCCGCCGAGAGATGCACATGCAAGTCGGCGCGACCTTCCAGACGTTTTCCACCGAGCAGTCCCACCACCAGACAAGCCAAGAATCCCCACAAGAAGCAGAACAACGCAAGGTAAGCAGTCACCACCGTGAAGGGACTCCAGTTCATCTCCATCACAAGCTGCGACATCTTAAACACAAATGCGGTATCTGCCCAGGCATAGACCAGCCCAAACAGCAAGGCTCTGACAAACACATCCTTATGATGCTGATTCATGTCGTGTTTGACTCCTGGGCCATCTACGGGCCCGAAATGCAATCCAAATTCTCAAAAACTCATCGGAAGCTGTGTTTTATCACCGGGGAAAGATAACCCGTTCACAGGGGAGGGTCAACTGCTGCCTTCGCTCAGAAAGTCTGTTGTGCTCTTGACACTTCCCAGCTAAGGTAAATATCGAAGAACCTAACACATTCTCCTGCTGCTGGCCGGTCCTTCAGGAAGGAAGCTCACATGCGCATTTCCCGCTCCCTGTTCATGCTGATGTTTCTTGCCTTCTCGGGATGTATGGCGATTCCGCTTGAAGAGCTGGCAAACGATCTTTCCCCAGCGCCCTCTCCCGAGAGCACGCTGCCCGGTGATAGTCCTGCGGCAAGCGCCAGCCCCGAGCAGCAGACCCCTGATGCCTCCGCCACACCGACGGTCTCCACCCCAACCCTGGGAACGCCGACCGACGATACACCCACTGTAACCCCTGATCCCAGCACGACAAACACCCCTCCCGCTCAGCCTACCGCCACCCCTCCCGTTCAGCCGACCGCCACCCCCCCTGATCCACTCCAGCAGGATGCGGACGGCGATGGTTTTTCTCCCGCACAAGGAGACTGCGTGGACACGGATCCGCAGATCTCTCCCCAAGCAACAGAGATTCCTTACGATGCAATTGATCAAGACTGCCAAAATGGAGACCTGATCGATGTCGATGGAGATGGTAGTACAGCTGCTCAAGTGGGAGGAACGGACTGCAACGACTCTGATGCCCAAATTGCCCCTGGCATCACGGAGATTCCCTATGATGGCATCGATCAAGACTGTGACAACCTCGATGAAACAGATGTGGATCTGGATGGAGAGGATGCGCTCGAAGTGGGTGGACTCGACTGTGACGATCAAGATCCAGACATCAACAGCAGCAGTCCGGAGCAGTGTGATGGTATCGACAACAACTG
>JBJTQF010000024.1:0-107599 GCA_046075485.1 Myxococcota bacterium
ATCATTGCTGATGGCTTTAGAGATGCGGGGACAGGATTTGAACCTACGACCTTCGGGTTATGAGCCCGACGAGCTACCGGACTGCTCCACCCCGCGTCAAACCGGGATAAATTGCGGGGACAGGATTTGAACCTGTGGCCTTCGGGTTATGAGCCCGACGAGCTACCGGGCTGCTCCACCCCGCGTCAAACCGGCGAAAAAAAGTTGCGGGGACAGGATTTGAACCTGTGGCCTTCGGGTTATGAGCCCGACGAGCTACCGGGCTGCTCCACCCCGCGTCATTTTCTCTTTTATTCCTGATGATTGGTAGCATTTAGCGACAGGAATACACCGCCCAAACAGTCAGAAACACTCAGTGCTCCGTCGTGTTCAGTGCGCTTATAATAGCCCCAGACACCGGCAGCGTCAAGGTGATATTTCGCCTACAAAGAAATAAAAAGGAGGAGCCGACAACAGCCGCTCCTCCTCTCTCACGGGTAGCATTCACCACCCTGTGCGTGAGCCCACGCACGCAACCCGCTCAGGCGCGCACACGAGGCCCTCTTCAGCTCAGCTCTTCAGCTCAGCTCTTGAGGAGCTGACGCACCACGTAGGGCAACACACCCCCATGCTCAAAGTAGAGCACTTCCTGCGGCGTGTCGATGCGGCACTTGACCTCAAAGCGCGTCTCCGTGCCATCATCGGCAGTGGCAATCATCGTCAAGGGCTGGCCCGGCTTCAAGGAGCCCTCCACCCCCGCGATCTCAAAGGACTCACGCCCCGTAAGACCGTGGGCTGCCAAGTCTTCGCCTTCCTTAAACTGGAGCGGCAAGACCCCCATGCCCAGCAAGTTGCTGCGGTGGATACGCTCGAAGCTCTTGACCACCACCGCCTTCACCCCCAACAACATGGTGCCCTTGGCGGCCCAGTCACGGGAGGAGCCCGTTCCATATTCCGAGCCCGCAAAGACCAGCAGGGGAGTGCCCTCAGCCTGGTACTTCATGGAGGCATCATAGATCGTCAGCTGCTGGCCTTCCGGCAGATATTGCGTTACCCCCCCTTCGGTTCCCGGTGCCAGGAAGTTCTTCAGCCGGATGTTGGCAAAGGTGCCACGCACCATCACCTCGTGGTTTCCACGACGTGCGCCATACTGGTTGAAGTCGCGGGGAGCCACCCCGTGGCTGGTCAGGTACTTCGCCGCCGGGCCGTCTTTGGCAATATTGCCCGCCGGAGAGATATGGTCAGTGGTCACGGAGTCACCCAACACCGCCAGGGCACGAGCGCCTCGAATGGGCTTCACCGGGGAAGGCTCCGCCGTCATGTTCTCAAAGAACGAGGGGAGGCGGATGTAAGTAGAGGCATCTTTCCACTCAAAGCGGTCGCCTTCCGGCACCACCAATGCCCGCCAGTGCTCGTTGCCCGCAAACACATTGCCGTAGCGGTTCTGGAACTGATCACGGGTCACAGAGGCACTCGCCACCGCCGCCACTTCCGGCAAGGTCGGCCAGATCTCCGACAGATAGACCGGCTTGCCTTCACGGTCGGTTCCCAGCGGATCTTTGCTCAGATCCAGATCCACCGTACCGGCCAGGGCGTAGGCCACCACCAAAGGAGGTGATGCCAAGTAGTTGGCCTTCACCTGCGGATTGACACGGCCTTCAAAGTTACGGTTGCCCGAGAGCACCGCCGCCACCACCAAGTTGCCGTCTTTCACACCCGCCGACACCGGCTCTGGCAGAGGACCAGAGTTGCCAATACAGGTTGTACAGCCATACCCCACCAAGTTGAAGCCCACTTCGTCCAAATACTTCTGAAGTCCGCTGGCTTCCAGATACTCGGTCACCACCTGCGAGCCCGGGGCCAAGCTGGTCTTCACCCACGGCTGGGCCTTCAACCCACGCTCCACCGCTTTTTTGGCCAACATGCCCGCCGCCAACATCACGTAGGGGTTGGAGGTGTTGGTACAAGATGTAATGGCGGCAATCACCACCGCACCATGCTTGAGGGCAAAGGACTGGCCGTTGTACTCGACCTGCGCTTCGCTGTTGGGTGCGGCTTGCCCCATCAAACCGGGCAAGTTCTGATGATAGTTGCTCTGCACGTTGCTCAGCAGCACCCGATCTTGCGGACGCTTCGGGCCAGCCAGACACGGCTCAACGGTGGAGATGTCCAGAGAGAGGGAGTCGTTGAACTCCGGATCGGGCGAGTCGGAAGTCCGCCACAGACCCTGACGCTTAGAATAAGCCTCCACCAGCGCCACTTGTTCGTCGGCACGACCGGACAAGCGCAGATAGTTGAGGGTCTCGGCATCGACGGGGAAGAAGCCGATGGTGGCACCATATTCCGGTGCCATATTTGCGATGGTGGCACGGTCGGCGAGGGTCAGGTGGTCCAACCCCGGACCATAGAACTCCACAAACTTGCCTACCACACCCTTCTTACGCAACATCTGGGTCACGGTCAGCACCAAGTCGGTGGCCGTGGAGCCCGGCTTGAGCTGGCCCGTCAGCTTGAAGCCCACCACATCGGGGATCAGCATGGTGATGGGCTGGCCAAGCATGGCGGCTTCGGCTTCGATGCCTCCCACGCCCCACCCCACCACACCGGCTCCGTTGATCATGGTGGTGTGAGAATCCGTACCGACCAGGGTATCAGGATAGGCCAGCACCGCCCCGTCACTCTCCCGGCTGAACACCACCTGCGCCAAGTACTCCAGGTTCACTTGGTGAACAATACCCGTACCAGGAGGCACCGCGCGGAAGCCCTGAAACGCCGTCTGTGCCCAACGCAGCAGCTCATATCGCTCCTGGTTGCGCTCAAACTCGAGGGCCACGTTGTTGTCAAATGCCTTCGGATGGCCATACTGATCGACCTGCACGGAGTGGTCGATCACCAGATCCACCGGCTGCATGGGGTTGATCTTCTTGGGATCGCCGCCCAAACCCACCATCGCGTCGCGCATGGCCGCCAGGTCACATACCGCAGGCACCCCGGTAAAGTCCTGCAAGATCACGCGCGCAGGCACAAACGAGATCTCTTGCTCGGTATTTTTGCTGGGGCTCCAGCTCAGCAGCGCTTCCACATCCTGACGCTGAACGCGCAGGCCGTCCTCGTTGCGAAGCAAGTTCTCCAGCAGAATGCGGATGGAGTAGGGCAGGCGAGAAAGATCCGGCCCCAGCCGCCCCAGCTCAAAGATGTCGTAGGTTTTACCCGCGACTTCAAGCTGAGTGCGAGTTCCAAAGCTGTCTTTAAGACGATTGTTCATACGAAGCTCCTGTCTGCATACATGCGAGCTCCACTCAAGTGGGAGCCGCAAAAACGCGGGCAGGATAGCATATTCTTTACGGGCTGGCTAGCACGGAGCAGGTAGAACAGGCAGGCTCACCCCTCTCAGAACTGGCGATGATGGGGCTGGAGATGGCACTCAACGGATAGGCGTCAAGTAGATGCGCAGGGTCCAGCGCCGCATAGGTCTGAGGTCGCTGGAGCACATTCGAACTTCAGCGATTTAGACACGTTGCAGAGACGATGCTCATCCTTCGATCTCTTTGACGGCCAGTCGTGCCGGTTTTCCACCAAAGGAGACCGCCATAATGCCCGGAAGGTATCGATCCAATGTCTGCACCGCTGGCGAAATGGCATTGCGGATCAGATTGGACGAGAGCGGCTCTCCTTCAAAGTCCAGCGCCGACTTAAAACGTACCTCTCCATCATCCAGATCCAGCTCAAAATTGCCAATTCGCATGGCATAGTTGGCACGGGTCACAAACTCCGCAACGGAGGCCCGGGCATGCTCCGGCACCTTCATCAGCGAGACCGCATAAAAGATAAACTGCTCCAGATCCGCTCGAATCTGAGCGTAACAGCGGAACTCGCCATTTTGACCCGCAAACATCATACGATAGAGAAACCGCTCGGCATTGGCTTGGGGATGCCAGCCATCACTCTCCAAAAAAGCGCCCAGGGTCTCATAGGCACGCACGCCATTCTCTCGTACCTCAGCGGCCCGTCCGTTCGTGGAATTTTCATCGTTCGACATGCATTGACTCCTTGAAGCTCCAGCCGTTGCCAGCTCACATGAGAATTCTATTCCGGTGGACATTCTAACGGAGCCTCCGCAAGAGAACAGCAAAATCCTACCGGGTGAGTGCGGTTGTCCTTTGTCTCTCGCACACGCGCATACACGCATACACACATACGCATACGCATACGCATACGCATACGCATACGCATACGCATACACGCATACACGCACGCGAGCCTGCGCTTCCCCACGGGGTTAAGCCTTGTGCTCGAGCGTGCATGGCCTTTCGTCCCTCACAAACTGCGAAATGGCTCACAGCTCCGACGTTTACAGGTGCTAAAGACACCCGCTGAGGGTATGATGAGCCCTTTTTTGAGAGGAGACTGCCATGCTGACGTCTGAAGTCACCACACGCTCAGATCGATATACCCCCCACTGTCTGCGCCGAGATGAGCTGGATCCCTTACTCGCGCGTGTGGAGCGCCCCGCACGTTATGCCGGAGGAGAGCTCAACGCGGTCGTCAAAGACCTCTCGACGGTGGAGCAGGTCTGGGCCTTCGCCTTCCCCGATGCCTATGATCTGGGCATGAACAATATGGGCATGCAGATCCTGTATAATATCCTCAACCGCCAGGCGCACTTAGCCTGCGAGCGGGTGTTTGCGCCCTGGATCGATATGGAAGAGGTGATGCGTGCTCGCGGGGTGCCCCTGTTTACCCTCGAGAGCCGCCTGCGGGTACGCCATGCCGACGTGTTTGCCTTCACCATTCCTTATGAGATCATCTTGACGAATGTGGTCAATATGATCGAGCTGGCAGGACTGCCGCTCTGGTCCAAAGATCGGGACGATTCATATCCCCTGGTGATTGGGGGTGGCGCCGTTGCCATGAATCCCGAGCCCATTGCCGACTTTTTTGACGCTTTTGTGGTCGGTGAAGGGGAAGAAGTGGTGCTCGACATCGCCCGGGTCATCTCGGAGAGCCGCGCCGCTGGTCTCGACAAAGGCGCGCTTTTGGAAGCCCTCTCCAAAGTCGAAGGACTGTATATTCCGGCCCTGTTTGAGCCTGAGTATCTCGACGATGGACGCATCAAAGCCATCCGCCCCCGAAAACCCAGCTACAAACGCACCCTTCGCCGCATTGTGGCCGACCTCGATGCCACCCCCTATCCGACAGCGCCGGTGGTGCCCTCCATCAAGACCGTGCATGATCGGTATGCGGTGGAGATCTTCCGAGGGTGCATGGCAGGCTGCCGCTTCTGCCAAGCCGGTATGATCACCCGCCCCACCCGCGAACGCAGCCCCGATACCGTGCTCAACATCATCGACGAGGCCATCAAAAACACCGGCTATCAAGATCTGTCGCTTAACTCGTTGTCGAGTGGTGACTATTCCTGCATCAACTCGCTGCTTAAGGCGGTCAATGCCCGCTACGAAAAAGAGCTGGTCTCCGTGTCGGTCCCCAGCCTGCGCGTGAAGACCCTCACCCCCGAAGTGGCGACTGAAGTGGCCCGCGTGCGGAAAGGGGGCTTTACCATCGCCCCCGAAGCGGGAAGCCAGCGGATGCGTGACGCTATTAATAAAGACGTGTCCGATGCGGAAGTGGTGCGCACGGTGCAGACCATCTTCCAAAATGGCGGACAGTCCGTAAAGCTCTACTTTATGTGTGGTCTGCCCGGTGAGACCGACGAAGACTTGGATGGTATTGTGCATCTGGGTGTGTTGGCCTATCAGACCGCTCGGCAGATTCACAATCGCCCTTCCATCACCGTTAATGTCTCGACCTTTGTGCCCAAGGTGTTTACGCCCTATCAGTGGGCCTCCCAGGTAAGCCGCGCCGAGACCCTGCGCAAACAAAAGTATCTGCTGGACAAGCTAAAGCCCTACCGTCACATCACCTTCCGCTATCACTACGACTACTCCACCTTCTTGGAGGGCATCTTCAGTCGAGGAGATCGCCGACTGGCACGGCTGCTCGAGGTGGCACAACGCCTCGGTTGCCGCTTTGATGGCTGGCAAGAAGTGCTCAGCCCGCGCCGCTGGGAGCAGGTCTTTGAGGAAGCGGGGATCGATCCCCACGGGTATCTGCGCGCCCGGGAGCTGGACGAGGTCTTGCCCTGGGATCACATCGAAGCACGGGTCACCAAAAAATTCCTGAAGGGCGAGTGGCAGCGGCATCTGGAAGCCCTCACCATTCCAGACTGTCGGTGGGGAACCTGCGCTCCTTGTGGAGCTTGCCACAAAGAGGTGAAGGTCACTACCTTCGATGGGCAGGATCCGCGACGCTCTATCGATATTCCGGCGGGAGAAGGGCGGACCTATCGTCATCCCGCCGTGCGTCTGCCGGACGTTGATGAGAGCTCGCCGAGTGTGTCCAATCCGGTGGTGCAGGTGAATGCGCTGCCCTGGAAGCGGGTTCGGCTCCAGTTTACCCGTACCGGAGCGGCGCGTTTTGTGGGACATCTGGAGCAGAGTCAGATCTTTGTGCGGGCGTTACGCCGCATGGGGCTTCAGCTTCGGGTCTCGGAGGGGTTCCATCCCCATCCGAAGATCCACTTCAGCAATCCGTTGCCCATCGGGGTGGAGAGCTGGGTGGAGTACGTGGATCTGGACATCGCTGAGGTCGGTGGGCCGGTGGCGCTGGACTGGCTGGTCTCGACGCTCAATGATCGCCAGCTCCCGGAGGGGATGGTGATTGTCCGGGCGTTGGCACCTGATTTTCCCATCAATGGGCAAGAAAAGGTGATCTTCTCCGTTCAACTTCCGGTGGAGGTGGAGCCATTCACCCTTCAGCAGGCGGTGGCCGACTTTTTGGCTGCATCGGAGGTCTTGCTCAAAAAGAAGCGCCAGACCCTCAACGTGCGTCCGCTGGTCAACTGGATTCAGGTCCAGGATCGGCAGGTGCGTTTTGAGATCTTGACCCCGGTGGAGGGCACACTCAAGGCGTCGGAGCTGGTGGGGCTGCTGGTGCCGTCGGTGGAAGCTGCCGACCTACACATCACCAAAGAGTCTTGTACCTTCCGGCAACTGCCCACGAAGACCTCCTCAACCCTCGATGCGGGTGAGGTGCTGACGGAGCTTCAGGAGAGCCTTCTCAAAGTCGATGCCGGAGAGTGCCCGCCAGAACTCTGAAAAGTCCTTGCCCAGAAGCTGCTGAAGGGC
The DNA here is from genome assembly GCA_046075485.1 of Myxococcota bacterium. Lineage (GTDB taxonomy): Bacteria > Myxococcota_A > UBA796 > JAJRTE01 > JBJTQF01 > JBJTQF01. The sequence goes on from JBJTQF010000024.1 coordinate 7,164, forward strand.
CTGCTCCTGCTGAGAGGCCAGCTCCAGCACCCCCAGATCCCCCGCTTCCAGCAGTGTGAGCAGCGCCTTCAGCACCTCCGGCGATGGCAGGGCAGACGTTACCCAAGCCCTACTCACCGCTTCGGGGCCTTGTATGTCGGGGCTCCAATCAGTGGTTGGTGGGCACACGGTGCCGGCCTCCGGTGAGACCGCATTCAGCAGCCAGCGTTGCAGGAGCAGGGTGAGCGTCTCCGGCTCCACCGGTTTTGAGAGGTGATCGTTCATGCCTGCTTCTAGGCAGCGCACGCGATCTTCGGGAAAAGCATGGGCGGTCATGGCGATCAGTGGGATTGTTTGGTGGAGCGGGAGCTGGCGCAGTCGCCGGGCGCACTCGAGCCCATCCATCACCGGCATCTGAACATCCAGCAGGATCAGGTCAAAGGGCTCCACTTGCGCACGCTCGAGGGCCACAAGCCCATTTTCCACGCAGGTTACCTCGAGGCCCATCGACTCGAGCAGGGCCTGTGCCACTTCCTGATTGATGGCGTTGTCTTCGGCGAGGAGCACCTGATACGAGCCCACCAGTGGTTTAAAGCGTATGGGAAGTGATGGACCATGCTCGGCGGTGCCCTCTTCTGCTCGGGCAGGGGTCCGTTGTGGCTGGACGCGCTGAGTGCGCAGCAGAAAATAGAAGGTCGAGCCGTGATCGGGGAGACTCTCGAGTCGGATCTGCGTCCCCAGCAGCTCACAGAGGCGCTGACTGATGGCCAGCCCCAAGCCGGTGCCGCCAAAACGCCGGGTGGTAGAAGAATCTGCCTGTTCAAAGGGTACAAATAGGCGGGCTGCTTGTTCTGGGGTGATCCAAGATGGCATTCATCGGAGTGCGGATTTCATGGCTCATATTGGCCAGAAACGCATTTTTGGCAAGACTGGCGGCCTCCGCTTGGTCGCGGGCGGTCTTCAGCTCGGTGTTACGCACTTCGAGCTGGGAGGTCCGCTGTTTGACCAGCTCCTCGAGCTGCTCTCGATACTGTAGGAGCTCCAGCTCTGCCTGCTTTTGAGCGGTGATATCCTGGAAGGTGCCATAGCTGGCGTATGCCACCCCTTTCTCGTTATAGTAATAACGTCCTGTCACGCGCGCCCAGACTGGAGAAGGGCCTGTCACCAGCCGGAGCTCCAGCTCGAAGTGTCCTTCTGACATGCTTGACCGCCACAAGTGCCTCAATCGACGCAGATCGTCGGGATGTACTCGACTCACCAGTACTTCGAGCTGAAACTCATCATGGGCGGGCAGGGCCAAGATGCGGCAGAGCTCCTCCGAACAGCGCACCCGGCTTGTGGTCAGATCCACTTCCCAGCTTCCAAGTTGGGCAACCCGTTGTGCCGCGTTGAGTGCATCCTCGGAGGCCCTTAAGCGCAGCTCGCCGATGTGCCGTTCGGTATCGTCAAGGACATAACCCCTCATTCTAACAGGTGCTCCAGCCTGATCACGCTCGACGGTGGTAAAATCATAGAGCCATCGCATGGTCCCGTCTGGCCGGATAATACGATAACGGCACTCCCAGCTCGTGCGCCCCTCCCGAATATACCCGGGAACGAGACGCTGCTCCTGCTCCAGATCCGGCGGATACATGCAGCCGGTGTAACGAAAGGTGGGGGACATCATCTCGGCGGCGCTGATGCCAAAGATGCTCTGTACATTCGTCGAGGCATAACTCACGGGCCAGCCGTCCTGCATCTCCCAGACCAAGACGGCGACCGGCCCACCGATAAATAGGTCACGCTCCAGTTGAAGGGCCTGCTGAGCTCGAAGCTGCTCGGTAATGTCCACGTCCATGCAGACAAAAAAAGGTCCATCCTGATTGCCTGGGATCGGAAAGAGGGTGGCCATAATGTGCCGAGGTTCGCCGTTACGATGATGGACATGGTACAACTTCGGGCCAATGGACCCACCCGACTCCTCAAGCTGACGCAAGCTCATATGCAAGGAGGCCGCCTCTGCTTCGGTGGTGATGAGCCGATCCAAGGTCTTGCCCACCGCCTCGCTGGGTGCCCATCCATACAGCAGATGAGAGCCATGATTCCAGTACAGCACAGTCACTTTGCGGTCAAACCACTGCACCGCCACGTTGGGGGCGTTCTCCAAGGTCGCACGCAGGCGGAGGCGTTCGTGCTCGAGCATCCGCAGGGGGGAGGCGTTGAGGGCGTGGGGGGGGCTCGGTCGTGCGCACACTCGTGGACATCGGATGGCGGTGCCTCCTGTGACGCATGAGCAGGCGCTGAGCGACCACCGCTTCGAGCTCGGTTCGAGAGAGGCTTCCCACGGGCGCGCCACCTTCGTCGTACAGCCACATAAGCTCATAGTCAGAGTGCTTGAGACACTCGATGGCTTCATCGGGAGTGGCCGTCACGGGCAGTCCACACGCGGCGACGGGCTTAAGCTCCGCCAAGGGCAGGCTCAGAAGTTTATCGTCAAGCTGCTGATCCAGCTCGTGGGCTGTCAGCATTCCCAGCGGAACATGGGCCTCAGAGAACAGCAGGATGCGCGCTTCGGGCGTGCGCTCGAGGGCCTTGAGGAGCTGGGAGAAGGTCTGGTCGGTTCGTGTCGAAATCACGGGCTTCATGCATGAGGCCAGCTTAAACTCAGCACGCACGGCAAACATGCGCTTCTCCTTGGCTATGCGAAGGTTCAGCTCAGCGGAGGTCCGGCTGTATTGGCAGCGCCCCCTAATTCTGAACCTCTGGACTCTCCGAAGTAGACTCATCCTCTGCCTTATAATGGAGAGGTGAGCTGGGGATGGATCGGGAAGGTATATGTGTCACGTTCGGCAACCTATCCGCAATCTTGAGGAAAGCCTCCCAGATGCGCGGATCAAAGTGTGTACCGGCATCAAGCTGGAGTCGCTCAACGGCGTGGTGATGATCCATGGAGGGCTGATAAGGGCGGGCATGGGTCAGCGCGTCATAATTGTCGGCAAGGCTCATCAGCCGTGCTCCCAAAGGGATCTCCAGGCCAGCACGTCCGCGAGGATAACCCAACCCGTCCCAGCGTTCGTGATGGCTCGCTGCGATGTCGCGTGCGATGTATAACAGAGGACTGGGTTGCTCGAGCTCTGCAATGGCCCGCTCAATGGCTTGGGCTCCCAGCTCGCAGTGACGCTCCAAGAGCTGATGTTCTTCGTGGGTGAGGGGGCCACGCTTGGACACGATCTGGGCCGGGACCGCCACCATGCCGATGTCGTGCATGCCCGAAGCGAGGGTGAGCTCCTGCACATGGTCACGGAGGTGTGCGTCGGCAGGCCAGGGATTTTCAAAATAGCTGCGGGCGAGCATCTCCAGGAGGTTTGCACTGCGTGTTAGGTGTAAATAGCTGTCTGGATGCTGGATCTCGATCAAGCTCATGAGGGCTCGGAGGGTGACACGTTCGACCTGTTGCTCAAGGGACAATCGACGGGCGCTCTCGCTGGCCATTCGTGTACAATATTCCTGCACCAGCCGACGAAGACGCTCTTGCTCGAGATGCAGCTGAACTCGGTTCAGGAGCATGGCGGGACGCACGGGCTTGGTGATATAGTCCACCGCACCGACGGCCAGACCTTTTTCTTCTTCTTCAGGTGAGTTCAGGGCGCTCACAAAAATGACGGGAATCTTCTGGGTGAGAGGATCACGCTGAAGGGCACCCAGCACGGCATAACCATCCATGTCGGGCATCATGATGTCGAGTAAGATCAGATCTGGAACGGGCGGGGAAAGGGCCACCTTCAGGGCGCGTGGGCCAGAATTCGCCACCCGAACGCGATAAAACTGTTTGAGCTGTGCCCCCAGAATGATCACATTCTCGGGAGTGTCATCCACAAGTAGTATCGTCTGACGTGTGTCCTGTACGGAGGTCATCTCCATGTTCTCCCCCATCCCCTGACAGAAGCCCCAGAGTGAGGGAGCTTCTATTTATGTCCGTAAAATTCACAGTTCTTTCATATTAACCGATCTCACTTCGTCCAGGCGACTCAGAATCTGTCCTGATCCGATATTATGATGGCTGAAGCGTCCTCGAGGGTGCGTTCTGATCAAAATTATCTTAGATTGTAAGCGATTTTGCTGAAGGTATTAGAAGTTTGAGGAGCTTATGAGTCAACGTATGTCAGAAAATTCGCCGCCAGCCGGAGTGTCGGAGCCGCGAGCGCCCCGCATCCCCCTTTGGCAGGTCTTACTCAAGCCTCCCATGCTGATGGCGTTGCTGATGGGATTTGCTTCGGGCCTGCCGCTGCTGTTGACCATCCGCACCCTTCAAGCGTGGATGACGGAGGTGGGCGTCGATCTGAAGACGGTGGGGATCTTTGCCCTGGCGGGGCTGCCGTACAATCTTAAGTTTGTGTGGGCGCCGCTGCTGGATCGATATTCGGTGGAGCTGCTGGGGCGGCGACGTTTTTGGATGTTGCTCAGCCAGCTTGGGTTGGTAGGGGCCATTGTGGGGATGGCGCTGACCGATCCGAAGGAACAAACGGCGCAGCTTGCCTTTTTTTCGGTGCTGGTGGCCTTTTTTTCGGCCACACAAGATATTGTGATCGATGCCTATCGACGGGAGACGCTCCTGGAGACCGAGCTGGGGTTGGGTTCGACCTTTTATGTGTACGGTTATCGGGTGGCCACGTTGGTGTCGGGGGCGGCAGCACTGGGCATGGCGTCGCGGATTGGCTGGTCTGAGACCTACTTGGTGATGGCGGCCATTATGGGCCTCACGATGGGGGTGACGCTGCTGGCCAAGGAGCCGCAGGTGGAGTCTCTGCCGCCCCGTTCTCTGCAAGAGGCGGTGGTGGCACCGCTGCAAGAGTTTCTGACGCGAGAGGGTGCGTGGCTGATCCTGGCTTTTGTGCTGCTCTACAAGGTGGGGGATACGATGGCGGGGGCGATGGCCACGCCGTTTTACATCCAGACCGGCTTCACGAAGGATCAGATTGCGGCCATTGCCAAGACGTTTGGTCTCTTCTCAAACTTGGGCGGAAGTCTGCTGGGAGGGCTGCTCTTGGTGCGGCTGGGCATGGTGCGCAGCTTGTTTACGTTTGGGGTACTTCAGGCGGGCTCGACGCTGGCTTTTGCCAGTCTTGCATTGGTGGGGCCCCATGTGACGGCACTCACGGCGGTGATCGCCTTTGAGGATCTCTCCAGTGGGATGGGGACGGCGGCGTTTGTGGCGTTTATGGCGTCGCTGACCGATAAACGTTATACGGCGACTCAATATGCGCTGCTGTCGAGCTTGATGGGGTTGCCGCGCACGGTTCTCTCCGCGCCCACGGGCTGGATGGTGGAGCAGCTCGGGTGGCCGCTGTTTTTTGTGGTGTGTGGGCTCTTGGCGATTCCGGGTCTGCTGCTGATCCATGCTGTAGCACGGCTCCGAGGTGAGGAGGGGGGAAATCCTGCGTCGGGATGAGGGCTTGGGCTCTCAAGCGGCATGCGGGAAAATCATGCAATGCCCCGCCTCACGCATGGGGTGAGGTGGGGGAGGATGAAGAAGCGGGTGTTGAGGTGACGGGAGAGGCGAGGGAAAAATCGTCCGGCGGCTTAAGGCTTATCGTCAGGTGATGTGCTCAGTTGGGTACGCAGATCCACGGGGTCTTGGCCGAGTAATAAGAACCAAAGGTGGCACACATCTCGTTGGGGAAGGTGAGGGCGCGGTCAGTGTCGTTATACCAACCGCAGGTGGTGATAAAACGGTCTCCCTTCTGCACCACAAAGTCGTCTTCTTCGTAGTATTTACCATATCGATTGACGATGGGCCGATCACGATACTCCGCCAGCCACTCATCCACGGCATAAATGCGCTCACTCTCCGTCGCACCAGCGGGAATATAGTCAAGATAGAAGTATTTGCCCCACTCGTGGAGGTGACCTCCCAAATAGAGGATACGGGTGGGAAGCTCGTCGTTCCACTCACACTCCACCTTGACTTCGTAGTTGGAGGTGGCAGGAATAGAAAAATCGACCGAGACGAATGACAGAGGTGCCACCCATTCTTTGACGGTGTCCATCGGGATCAGCTCCAAGTTCACAACGTCGCGAACGAGGGTCGGTTTGGAGCGGGTGTTGATGTAGTGAGCCTGTACAAAGATACGAGTTCCCGAGTTCAGCTTGGTGGCCATCTCTGCGTTAGGATACTCTAAGAAGTAAGTATCCTCCCCATAACTTCCCTCAATGTTTTCGCCCCCCACATAGATGGGCTCGGCATCTGCCATCGCATTGGCGGCGGTGCAGTCAAAGACGGTGCCATCAGGATACTGTTCTTGGCTAAGCGCAGTGCCCAGCAAGATCACATGATGACCCCCTTCAGATTGATAGTGTTTTGCCTTATTGATTGCAACATCAGGGCCGGTATAGGTGGTGACGTAACAGAACTGCTTATCTTCTCCAGCAGGAATGATAAGGTCTGGTGTGTAAAATTGAATACCACCCTCGGGAATGGCAGGCAGGGGCATTCTCAGATCGATCACTTCGGGGGCAGGTGTTGCCGTCTCGGTGGGCGTGGGGGACTCTTCGGTGTCATCCGAGCCGCAGGCCACCAGGCCCAAGGTTAAAATTCCAACAGCGTACTTCTTCACAAGACCTCCATGCAGGTTTAGGTTCGGGCTCTCAACGTTCAGACCGCTAAATTCAGGTGTTCAGGTCAACATTCTGATGATGCCAAGACGTGGAGCATGTCGTGGGCACTGTTGCGCCATGACATGACAGGCTCTCTCACTTCACAGACTGCATAACATTACTGTCCCGATGGGAAGAGCATGTCAAAGTAGACCACAATCTCGACAGTCTCATTGGCTTTTACGGTAAAGGCATTCCCGCTGGGGACGGTGACAGGATCTTTTCCATCCGGTCCAGGTGCAGAGAGATCCGCGTTTCCATCGGAGTCTACAAACCCCAACACATACACCACGCCGGTGGGAAGAATGTCTGTGGTCAAGAGGACTTCGGTCACACCATCGTTGGGAAGAAATGTCACATTTTCTACGTAGACATCAGCCAACATGACCGAATCATCCCCGGGGCCGGTATCACCCACCGTACCACCATAGACCGCACCCCAGAACGGTCCTGCGGGTGTCTCACCTCGGTCGTTGAGATAGTCATACCAATCTTCTTGGAGCTTAAATCGAAGGGCCAACCGTCCTTCTCCTGCCACCGGTTGAGGGGTGGGTGTTGCAGCGGGTGTGGCGGTTGCGGCTTCAGGTGTTGGGGTTGATTCACCCTCAGGTGTTGGGCTCTCCGTGTCCCCGGACCCACCACTACAGGCCACAAAACTCAGAAGACCGATCACACTCCATTTGCGCCAGCTCATACGTCTCTCCTCAATTGTTGGGGGCTCCAGCGTCAATCCAATCGATCACTGCTTGGAGGTACTCCGGCTCGATCTCTCCATCTGGCGGCATCTTGTCACCCACAATCCCTTCTGCATCCGTCAGCTTCTGAACCAAATAGCTGCTGGTCGCATCTCCCGGCTTGACCAGCATGAGCTCTGTGCGCTGCACGCTGGCGACGTTCACAATGCGGGTATACAGATCGGCTTCAGAAAAATCCAACCCCGTACTGGCACTCGAGCCCGCATGACAGCCGCTGAAATCACACGAGAGGGTCAACACTTTCTGCTCAACAAATTGGAAGGTCGGAGGTGTCTCCTCCGGTGTTGGACTGCTGCTGTCGTCTTCCGAGGTGTCACAGGCACTCAGACTCAACGTCGAGAGCAACATCCATGACACTAATTTGAGCTTCCCCTGTGCTGACCCTGATTGTCCTGACATTGACTGTGCTGACATTGACTGTGCTGACATTGGCTTCCTCTCAAGCGGGTGTGATCCACTTCTGTGCGTCTCTTGAACCTGCGCATGCCGCCGCTTTGCATCACATGCACTTCGCAGAATAGGTCATCGGGTGCGGATCGTCAAGAAAAATACCTGTGTGAAATCAAGGATTTATAACGTTTGGCGGGCTGTTTGTCGGCAAAAATGGCAGGTATCTTAGGCTAGATTCTTCCTATCTATTTTACATTGTTCAACGAGATGTCGTCTCCTCCCTAACCGCTGTTCCTTCCCCCCACTCACCACGTCGGCACAAAATACCAGACGCTTCCCCTCAACAGCTCCTCCAGCACCGGCCTCAAACTCCCCCGCGTCATCGCTCCCCCCAGCCGCGTCACCCTCGCAAAACGCACCTGCTGGTGATGCAGTCGCTCCCGCGTGAGCGGCTCCGCTTCCCCCTCCGACACCCCCCGGAGCACCTGCTCCAGCACCTCCTCCCCCGCCCACGCCTCCAGCATGGCCAGATCGGCTAAAAACCAGCTCGTCGGCCCCAAGCCGTTGTTCAAACAGTCCAGCAGCCCACGCTCGTCCGCCTCCAACGTCGGGGCATGGCCCACGCCCAGCCGAAAGATCACCCAGCCGTGAGCGCCATGCCACACGCCATGAAAGAGACTGCCTTCAAGGGTGTGTGGCGCTCGAGTACGAAAATGAAAGACATGAAGCTCTCCCACCTCTCCCGGGGTGCCCTCATCCCAGCGTGCTCGTACTTCAACTCGATCTCCTCCTCCCAGGGACAGCTCCCGGGGTCAGCCCTCCACCCGCGTCGGAGAGGCCACTCGCACACGAAATCCCCCCGGAAAATGCTGGGCCGACCACAATAACAAGGTCTCCGCTCTCAGCTCGGCAGGCAGCGCGAGCGAGGCAGGTAGCTGAAAGTGCATCAGATAGGTATGCTCCACGCCCGCCCGTAGTGCGGTCGCGCTCAGAGAAGGCTGTTCCACGTCCAAGGTGCTGAGCAAGTCTGGCAAGCGTTTTATGGCTCGATCAAACGCATCATCAACCGCTGGATCTGAGCTGGCAAGCCGAGGCAGGGACTGCGCTTGATGCGCCTGCTGCACCTCCTCCAGCACCCGCTGCACACTCGGCTGCTCCAGCGCACGAATCGGGAGCGTGCCCACCGTCTGCCGCAGCCACGTTAAGCTGCTCCGGGCCAAACGGGGCCCCAAGGTCCTGCTGCCTGGACACTCATTCGGAAGCACCTCCGAGGGCGAGGGATGCGCAGAGACCCCCTCCACTCCCACCAGGAAGATCAGGATCATCCAGTGTCGTAGTTACATCCAGTGTCGTAGGTACATCCAGTATCGTAGGTACATCCAGTGTCGTAGGTACATTGGAAACTCATCGGGCTGAGGGCTCAAGCAAAGACATGTGTCACGCGAAAAATACGAAAAATGAAGCCATATCAGATATATAAGGCGGAAAGGGATGCACGCGGAGAGAGCAAATCCAGTCACACGGGATGACGGACGGCAGGATGACAACACAGAAGGGCGCGAAAAACGCCGCACACACTCCGCAACGGGTTACTCCAACGGGTTACTCCAACGGGTTACTCCAGCCCTCGGGAGCGCCACAACTCACTGTGAACCAGAAACTCAAAGGTCAGGATCGGCCCCAGATAACCCACCACGCCCAGGGCGATATCATAGGGCAAGCCCGTATACAACACCGGCAGACGATTGGACTGCCACGCTTCCAGCGCCCGTAGGCCCAGCGCGCCCACCAAAACCGGCACCGCTCCCACAAGCGCCTGCGATAAGGGCCAGCGCGAACGTTTCCACAACCACCGATAGGTCGTGGCCACCATCACCAACAGCCACGCACTCAGGAGCTGAATGCCCAGATTGAGCGGGAGCGGATTGTTCGGATCCGACCACTGCTCCGGGCTGTACACCAGGGCTCTTGCCACCACCAGCTCCACAAAAACCATCAGGCCCGAGACCACCGCCAGACGCGCCGTGCGCCCAGGCCGATCCATCAGCACCGTTAAGGTCGTCAGCAGTGCCAGCACCCCCACCGCCAATGGGATGTATGTCAGAAGCTGATCCAAGCCACGCCTCAGCTATTGTCTGGAGTGTGAAAGTCCGTGCGCACCACCCCCGCCCCCACCGGAGGCAGCCCCCGCACCTGTCGATACTGCTCGAGCGCCGCCCGCAAAACCGCCACGGCCCGGCTCAGCTCCGCCGCTTCCAAAACATAGGCAATACGCACTTCGCTCATGCCCAAGCCTTCGCTGGCGTAAAATCCCGGTGCCGGAGCCACCATCACCGTCGCCCCGTCGAACGAAAATTGCTCGAGCAGCCAGCGGGCGAAGTCTTCGGAGTCGTCCACGGGCAGGCGCGCGATAAAATAAAAAGCCCCCTCCGGCTGCTGCAAGAACACCCCAGGAATCTCCCGCAGGCCCGCGTAGAGCAGATCCCGGCGATGCTGATATTCCGTCACCACCGATTGCGTATAACGCTCGTCCAGCTCCGTGGCACCCAGGGCGACAAGCTGCGCCAACCCCGGCGGGGAGAGCCGACCCTGCGCCAGCCGCATCACCACCGAATAGACCTCGGCATTTCGTGTCACCAGCGCGCCCAAACGAATGCCACAAGCACTGTAACGCTTCGAGAGGCTGTCCACCACAATCACATGCTCGTCCATCTCCGGGAGGGTCAAGGCGCTGACCAGCTCACGGCCATCATACACAAACTCGCGGTACACTTCGTCAGAGATCAAAAACAGCCCATGCGTTTTACAAAAGGCCGCCACCCGCTCCAGCTCGTCACGCCGATAGACCGTGCCCGTTGGGTTGTTAGGATTACACAATAGAACCGCTCGCGTGTGCGGGGTCAAGGCCGCTTCAAACTGCGCCTGTGGCGGCAGATGAAATCCGTCTTCTCCTCGGCTGAGCAGGGGCACCAGCTTCACACCCGCCACGGTCGCAAAAGCGCGATAGTTGGTGTAAAACGGCTCCACCACCAAAATTTCGTCGCCCGGATTGGTACAGGCAAAAAAAGCAAACTGGACCGCTTCACTGCCGCCAGTGGTGGCCACAAGCTGATTCAGATGTAAAACAATGCCCAGACGTCGATAATACTCCACCAACGAGCCCAGATACTCCGGGGTGCCACCGGATGGAGAATAGGCCAGCACCTTGTCCTTTAACGAGGCCAGCCGCCGACGCATCGGCTCGGGGGTCTCCAGGTCAGGCTGACCAATGTTGAGGTGGATCACATGGGTGCCTCGGCGCTTGGCTTCATCTGCAAGCGGGGCCAGCTTCCGAATGGGTGAGGCCGGCATTTGCCGTCCACGAAGGGATACTTCCGGGGTCATCAACGTCTCCTGAGCGGGTAACGCTTCACGCGAGGGCCTGATGAGGATAATCAGTGCTTCGCTTGCCGAGCTTTCTAAGGTAAATGAAACTACATCTTCTAGCATCTCTTGGTTCAGCTTTCAAGGACGGTGCTTGGGCCGTTGAGGGAGGCTCGTGATGAATTTTTCGGCATGGGTGATGGGGCTGGAGCGGGCCCATCGACTGGACAATGCACGCCTGCGCATTCTGATCTTCCTGCGCTGGTACGCGCTCGCGGGGGTGAGTCTGGTGCTGCTGCTGGCGTGGTGGCTGGAGTTTCAAGGGCTGGCCTGGACGCCGCTGCTGATCTCTGTGGGGCTGGGCATCACCTATAATGTGATGCTCTCCAGTCTTCCGGTGGTGCCCAATCCCGACAGCTTTCAGTCGATCTATTATCTCCAGCTCGTGCTCGATATCTCGGCTCTGTCTGGGCTGTTGTGGGCCAGTGGAGGGGTCTCAAATCCCTTCTCCAACCTGTTTTTGCTGCATGTGGTGGTGGCGGCGCTGATCGGATCTCGGGCCTCCGTCCTGCTGGCGGGAGGGCTGGCGTCAGGCGCGGCGGTGCTCCTGCATGTGCTGGCCAAACAAAACCTGCTGCTCGGTGCGTTTGAGCCTCCGCCCATTCTCGCGGATTCGGTGCATCTGCTGGCCCTGCTGGTGGATGCGGTGTCGATTTCTGCGGTCGTTGGGGCGCTCTCAGCCCGATTTCAGGCGCGTGAGGCCCGCTTGAGTGAAGCACGCACGGCGGTGAGGCTGCGCGAAGCGGTGCTGGATCGGGTGGTCAGTGGGCTCTCGGTGGCGGTGGAGGTGGTGCGAAATGGGGAGGTGATCTGGCAAAATGCGGCCATGAACCGGATCCGCTCGCGTCAAGTCGGGGAGGTGTGGGTGTGCCCCGGCGCTCAGCAGAGCTGCAATCGGGCGCTCGAGGACAGCGCAGGCCACTGCATCATGCCGGAGCAGGACAATCATCACGCCTGTCTGGTCAAGGTGCATCTGGATGAAGAAGACCGCGTTTACCGGAAGTTTACCTGGCGGGTCTCCGAACAAGCCCTCGCCGAGACCGTCCACCTGTACGTCGATGAGACCAGTCGGCTGGCAGAAGAAGAACGGCTCCGGCTCACGGAGCGGTTGGCGTCGTTGGGCCGGATGGCACAAGGGCTGGCCCATGAGCTCAACACCCCCCTCTCGACGGTGCGGACTCTGACGCGGGATGCGGTGGAGGCGCTGAGGGCCTCGGCGGAAGTGCCGTCCGCCTTACGGGAGGATCTCAACGAGTCCCTTCAGATTTCGCTGAGGGAGCTGGAACGCTGCGGACGCATCACTCGAGGGCTGCTCCAGGGGCGAGATCTGAGCGGTGCCGCACTTCCAGAGGTGCAGGAGCTCAAGCCGCTGATCCAAAATGCGGTCATGCTGGTCAGTGTAGGCTCTCGGCGGCAGCATCTCTTTGAGGTGCCGGAGGTCTCCGCACGCGCTTATGTGGACGCGGATGGGCTGGTGCAAGTGCTGGTCAACCTGCTGAGTAATGCCGTGGATGCCTCTCCGCCCGGCTCCAGCATCTCCCTCCGGGTGGAAGAAGAAGCCGAAGAAGTGCGGGTCTTGGTGATGGATGAAGGCTCGGGGCTCAGCCCTCAGATTCGGCGACGGCTCTTTGAGCCCTTTGCGACGACCAAACCCCCGGGGCAAGGCACGGGTCTGGGGCTGTATCTGGCGCGGCAGCTCCTGCTCTCGTTCGGAGCGACCTTGACCCTCGAAAACCGCGAGACGGGAGGGGCCACCGCGCTGCTGGTGCTGCGTCGTCAGTCTCCTGAGCTGCCGGTATGAGCACCACACGCAAATTTCGCGGAGAAACCTTGATTCAGCGCACCTGATTCGTTACATACTCCCTGCTTCGAGCGGCGCGCGTGCGAGGCGCTGATATAACGATACCCTTTATTGTCAAGTTTGACAGGTTGAGATATGACGCCCATTTTGTCCCACCAGCGGCTGCAAAGGTGGTGCTTCCACAGCCGTTTTGTGTGGCTGCTACCACTCCTGCTCTGTCACGGGCTGATGGCACAGCCGCGCAGCTTGGAACGCCAGCTCGATCCGCTGGTGGTGTCTGGTGCGATGTTGCCGTCGCTCCTGGAGACCCCCCTCGAAAAACTGGGCTGCTTTCGTGCCAAAACCTCCCTGGATGGCACGCTGGAGCCGATCCCCTGCCAGGTGGATGAGCGCACGGCCCGGGGCGCGTATGTGCTTCCGTTTGGACCGGACTCAAACCCGGAAGACTCTGATCTTAAGCTCTCCGCTCGAGATGAGCTGGTGTTTGTGGCCAGTGACGCAGGCGGAAAGGTGGAGCAACCCCGCTGGCCCGCCGGTCTGGTGCAAGGATTGGAGCTGGAGCTGAGGGATCCGCTGGATGGCGCGCTCGCCTGGGTGTATCTCGGCGCTTTTGAAGGGCCTGCACCATGCTCAAGTGTGGATTATGTCCGCTATATTCCTGGCTCGGAGGTGGTGGACGCCAGCACGTATCAGCTTCGTTTCTCGAAAGAAGCGCCCATCGTCTTTGATCACCTGTCGATCAAAACCGGCGCAGGTGGGGAGGGGTCCAATCCGGTGGATCGCATGAAGATCCGGCTCGATGCGAAAGTGTGGGGCACCATCTCCATCCAAAAAACCGAGGCGGATTATACCAGTGAGGTGATCGGCTACCTGGATGGTCCGGTGAGGGTGCTCCGACGCACGCGGAATCGCCTGATCATCTGGTGGAAGATCCCCTCACCCTCTGCCATCCAAGACAACTATTTTTATGGCACCCACTTTGAGTTCCCGATCTCGGTGACACTCCCGATGGATCTGGATGCCTTCTTGAGTGAAGCCACCCTGCGGATCTCGGTGGATCTCAAAGGCAACCCTCGGCGCGTGTTTTTTAACGAGCATAACCCGGAGCCGGTGGCCATCGATGGACGCTGGACCGCCGCTGAAGCCAAGCTGGATCTCCAGCCTTATACGTGGTCGGTGCTGCACGGCACCCGCGCCAATGACTCGGCGGGCTGGTTCAATCGGCTGAGCATCGGTGCGAATACGCCCATTGATCCGTACTTGTACTACCGGGATAATGTGCAGCAGCCAGACGCGCCCGAAGGCACACCCGGACAAGTCGGCGATCTGGGCTATGAAGTGCGGAATCTAAAGGGGCTCACCAAAGGCACGCATTATCTGACCAGTGTGCTCTACCACATGCCGAAATATTCTCCAGAGCTGGTAAGGCGTTATCTGTCGATCCGTCATCATCCGCTGCAAGTGCGCGTGCCACGGGTGTTGCCCTCCACGGGCACGCCCTGAGCCTGGATTTTAAGCCCTGAGCCCTCAGCCGGTTGTGATTAGATCCAAGCCCCTGCCCCTAAACCCGCGTCAAGATTCAAAGTCCCTCAAGTTAACCCTGCGTCCTGCCGATCTCATGATGATCGTTCGTGTTCCCTCTTCATCATCAGGAGATCATTATGAGAGGGTCTCATACTCATTATCATATATGGAAATTCCCGTCGATCTTAGCGATCAGCGGCCTTCTGACCGCCTGCGGAGACACGCAGATTGACGTGGTGCGTGTACCCCTCAAGGCGGAAATCAACACCCCCATCTCGGGTCAAGACTACTATCAAGGCCAAGTGGTGGAGGTGGTAGGCCGCATCGCCGATCCCAATCCAGGCGGCAACAGCACCCTCGAGGAAGTCACCGTCACAGCGACCCTCGGGACCGTGGCCGTCACCGGTCATCCCGAGGCCGATGGATCGGTGCGGCTGAGCCTGCCCACCCAAGACCTCGTGGACGGTGACTACGTGGTGAGCCTCTCGGGCACCCGTGCGTACAACGACACGGATACCAAAGCGGCGATGGCGTCCATCGACTTGTTGCCCAACGTGGCGCCTGACGTCAGCCTGATCAGCCCCAGCGCCGACACCCACGTCTACGCGGAGCGGGAGACCGAGCTGGACTTCAGGGTCAGCGATGTCGAGACCCCCTTCAACACCTGGAGCCTCAACCTCTGGGTGGATGGAGTGCTTCAAGAGGTCGAACCCGCCGTGATCCCCGAGACCTCGGACTACGATGCTCGAGTCACCATCCCCTTCCAGTTTGTGGAAGGTCGGCAGGAGCTGGCCCTCGAGGTCATCGACGGGTACGGCAAGCAGGTGATCCTCCGGGATTGGCTCGACGTGGGGCCCGCAAACACCCCGCCGAACCCTTGCCAGATCTTGGCACCCAGCTCAGAGATGGTGCTTCAGGCCAACAATGAGGTGCTGCTCGAGGCCCTGGTGCAGGATGCCGATCAGCCAGCCAATACCCTGACGTTCACCTGGACGATTGGGCAGACCGTAGTGGCCAGCGGCTCCCCTTCGGCGTCCGGTTATGTGGCCACCGAGCTGCCCGACGGCTTGCCGCCTGGATCGGTCTTGCTCTCGCTGACCGCTCAGGATGAGCTGGGGTCACTCTGTGAAGATCGGCGCACCCTGAACGTGCTGCCGCCCAACTCCGCGCCCGAGGTGGAGATCACCTATCCGTCCTCCGACTTGGGAGATGGTGCGGTGGTGACGGAGGAGGATACCCTCCTGCTCAACGTGGTGGTGCGGGATCAGCAGGATACCTCGCCGCTGGCCACGTTCTTGAGCCTCGGGGGAGGGGTGCCCCTCGACGATGCAGCCTGTGCGCTGATGAGCTCCGCGATCAGTCCGCAGGGGCTTTATGCCTACGAGTATCGCTGCTCGGTGGTGGCTTCTCGTCTGCCGGTGGGGGATGCCTTCTCGATTTATGCTTATGGCACGGACGCTCAAGGACTGACCGCCTATGATCGGGTGCTCATCCAAGTGCGTCCGTGTGTGGATGCCGATGGGGATGGATACTCAAGCTGCCGCGAGCCGGGCTGCGACGACGATCCCAAGGTCAATCCGGGTCAAGCAGAGATCTGCGATGGGCTGGACAATGACTGCGACAACCAGATCGACAAAGGTGCCATCGATGCCCCCACTTGGTATCGGGACTACGACCAAGATGGATTTGGCAACAGTGCTCAAGGGGTGCGTTCGTGTACTCCCATCAGCGGTTACACCCTCGAAGGAGGCGACTGCAACGATCAGAGCACCCAAATTCATCCGGCTGCGCAGGAAGTGTGTGGCGACCGCATTGACAACAACTGCAACGGGGTCATCGATGAGGCCATCGACGCCGATGGAGACGGCTTTATCGCCTGCAACCAAGACTGCGATGATACCGACCCGAGCCGCTTCCCCGGCAATGTGGAGCTGTGTGACGGCAAAGACAACAACTGCGACGGGGCCATCCCCGACAACGAACGAGACAACGACAAAGACGGGTCTCCCGCATGCGCGGAGGCGTGTGATGACGATGCCAGTGCTTATCCCGGTCATCCCGAGCTCTGCAATGGCAAGGATGATGACTGCGATGGGCAATTGCCTCCCGATGAACTGGACAGCGACCGAGACGGTGCGCTCAACTGTCAGGAGCCCGCATGCGCGGACGACCCGAGCAAAAAGCCGGACGCGCTCGAGGTCTGCGACGGACGAGACAACGACTGCGATGGGGTGGCCGATGATGGACTGGATCGCGACAACGATGGCTTTGTACCCTGCATTGTCAACAACCAACCCGGAGACTGCAACGATGCCGATGCCTCCATCTACCCTGGAGCGACCGAAAAGTGCGACGGGGTGGATTCAAACTGTGACGGGGTGGTGGACACCGATCCCAGCTACGACCAAGATCGAGATGGGGTGCCGGTCTGCCTCAACGACTGTAACGACAAGGACGTGACGGTCAAACCCGGACTCACCGAGAGCTTCGACGGCAAGGACAACAACTGCGACGGGGAGCGCGACAACGTGCTCATCGAAGTGGCCTACGACGCTGCCTT
This sequence comes from Myxococcota bacterium, assembly GCA_046075485.1. Lineage (GTDB taxonomy): Bacteria > Myxococcota_A > UBA796 > JAJRTE01 > JBJTQF01 > JBJTQF01. Next base: position 24,229 of record JBJTQF010000024.1, read on the forward strand.
TGTGGGTGAAGGTCAACGACAGTTTGCAGGGGGAGCGGTGGCCGGCATCGGTGACGTCAACCGAGATGGCTTCCTCGACTATGCCATCGGTGTCCCTCGTTTTGGCACGGTCTATCAGCAGTCGTCCAAGGGCACCACCGGCAACGGACGGGTCTACATCTTCCTCGGCGACGGGAAAAAAGTCCCCAGCACCAGTGACTTGAAGTCCGCTTCGGTGTACCTCACCGGGGAGCTGCAAGAAGATGAGCTGGGCGCCTCCATCGTCGGCTTGGGTGACATCAACGGAGACGGAAGTGCCGACTTTGCGGTGGGTGCGCGCTACAACCGCGACATCTTTACCCCCAACGAGGCAATGACCGGTGCCGTTTATGTGGTCTACGGGTGCGACAGCAAGACGGACGTAAGCTGCTTTAAGCCGGTGAGTGTGAATGCCAGCAGCGGCACCACAAGGCCCGATCCCAAAGAGCTGGTGACCTCCCGCTACTCGAAGCTCCAGGGCGAACAAGCCTCGGGGTTGGCGGGTTCGGCGCTGGCACCGGCAGGAGACGTCAACGGGGATGGGCTCAAAGACCTGCTGATTGCTGCTCCAGCTTGGCAAGGGGTGGAAAATCCCAACGCAGGGGCTGCTTACCTGGTGCTGGGTCAAGCGGGTCGGCTGGGCACCGTGCCAGAAGGTCGGGTGATGTTGCGCGACGCCGGAGAACCGTATCCAGCCATGATGAGCTTGGTCAACGCGAGCGTGCGCTTCGAGGGACGTCAATATGATACCCTCGGGACGGCGCTGGCGGATCGTGGCGGGGATGTCAACGGAGACGGTTTTGCAGACCTCGTGATGGGTGCGCCCAACCCCGTGGAAGGTGGGCGGGCCTATGTCTTCTACGGGCGGAAATCGTTTGGCACTTCCAGCACGCGCTTGCTGGTGGGGGTGAGCCAAGCCGATGCCCTGCTCGAAGGAGAGGCTTCAGACCGAGTGGGTGCGGCAGTGGCCCTGGCGGATCTCGATGACGACGGCTTTGCCGAGGTGATCGTGGGTGCGCCAGACGCTCAGAGTTACGATGGCTCGCTGTTTTCGTACTCCTCCGGGCGGGTGTCGGTGGTGTTTGGTTCTTCGGCGGGCCTGCCTCCGACGGTGGATCTGTTCTACGCAGAGCTGACCATTGAAGGAGACTTGCAGCCGGAACAACTGGGCAGCAGCCTCTCGGCAGGGCAAGACGTCAACGGCGATGGGGTGGAGGATCTCCTGATCGGCGCTCCGGGCTGGAGCACGCCGGAATGGACCCAGACCAGCTTCCGAGGCCGGGCCTACCTCCTGCTCGGCGGGGATGAGCTTCGCCAGGTCGATTTCCTGCTCAGCCTGTCGTTGGATGCCTCCTTCGCCGGAGGCACTCAAGGGGCAGCGGTGGCCAGCGATCCCATGAACAGCGACCGCGTGGGAACTCGGGTTGCGCTCGTCGGTGAGCTGTACAAACAAACGCAGGATCCGGGTATGTGTTCTGAGATCCTGATCAGCACCCCCTACTTCGACACCACGGTAGAAGATGTGGGTAAGGTCTATCTGATCTCCGGGCGGGCGCTCCCGTAAGCCGTGGTGAACCTTCATCAGAACAGAGACACCCTCCGCCATCGGCTGAGGGTGTTTTTGTTTGGGGGCGGCGTAAAACGGAGAGGGCTTCCAGACCGGTATTCGTTCCAGACCGGTGTTCGTTCCATGCCGGTGTTCGTTCCAGGCTGGTGTTCGTTCCAGGCTGGTGTTCGTTCTAGGCCGGAGTCCTTGTGTGATGCGGGCATACGCGCGTGAGGCTCAGGCTTCTTGTTCGGGGGGATGGTACTCTCGCACCACCAGCAGGGAGGTGGGACATTCTTGGATCAGCAGCTCGGGACGCACGCCGAAGGGACGCTGAGGCAGGCCCCATTCTTCTCCCACCCCGATGATCACCAGATCGTAGCCGGTGCTGGCTTCTTCCAGCACACTCTCGAGGGGATCCGGATGACGCAGCACCTTGAGCTCCACTGGACCCCGTCCGTGCTCCGCCGGTTGTTCAAAGATCTCCAGCGTGGGATGCCGTGTGGTTTCGTCGGGATTCAGCACCCGCTCGGGCTCCACGATGTGCAGCACCACCACATGCGCGCCGGTCGAGGTGTGGAGCTGATGGGCCAGCTTGAGGGCTGCACGATCATGGGGGCTCTTATAATACGGCACCAGCACCCGCTTGACCTGCACCAGCCCCCGATCAATGAGCACCGCCACGTTGGTACGGGCGGCTTGCATCACATCGTAGACCGTTCCGCCCAGCACGGTCTGGCTGAGCACGGGCTTATGCCATCCCAGCAGGACCAGATCGGCCCCTTTCACTTTTGCCACGTTACAGATGTCTTCTGCCGGAGATGCGGAGACAAATGACAGCGGTCTCACCTCCAAGCCCAGAGTGGCTGCCCGCTCGAGCAGGGGCTTAAAGCCAGCCGACGCCTGCTCCGCCACCGAGTCGGAGTTGAGATAAAACGAAGTGCGGTCGGTGGGCACCACGAGCTGGAGGGCGTAAAGTCTCGCACGCGCCTGACCTTCGCCGCTGAGCGCACGGGCCAACAAGACCATGCTGGGCCCCGAGCCTGAATAGGCCACACACATCAGCAGGGTAAAGTTGGAGGGTGTTGGCTGTGGAGTCTGTTTGTCCTCCGCTTCCAGCAAGGCTTTGGTCTGAAGCTCGGGTGGATAGATCCAGCGCAGCAGCGGCGTGGTGATCACCGTGGTGAAGAGGGCCATCAGCACCATCATGGTGAATACTTTGGGGGTGATCACCCCCAGATCGAGCCCGATGTTGAGCACGATCAGCTCCATCAGTCCCCGGGTATTCATCAGCACCCCGATGGCACTGGATTCTCGCCAGGGAATGCCGGTCAGCCGCGCTGCCAGGGTGCTTCCGCCAAATTTTCCCACACAGGCCAAGAAGATGATGCCTGCACACACCAGCCAGTCTTGTGGTTCGTTGAGCAGTCCCACATGCGTGCGTAAGCCACTGTAAGCAAAAAAGAGGGGCAGCAGCAGCACCACCACAAAGTCTTCGAGCTTTTCGGTCAGCGCCTCGGAGAAACCGCCCTGACGAGGCATGATCGCCCCAAACAAGAACGCACCAAAGAGCGCGTGGATGCCGATCAGCTCCGTGGCCATCGCCGAGAGCAGCAGCAGCAGAAAAGTCACCGCCACTGCATTTTGCGTCAGGCTCTCGCGGGAGCTGGTCCGAGCCGCCAGCCTTGCCAAAAAGGGCCGCACCACGGCCCACATCACCGCGATATACCCCAGCGCCAGCAGGGTGGTCCACACCGCCTGCATCACCCCCGCCGAGCGCACAATGGACACCACAAACGCCAACAAACACCACGCGGTCACATCGTCTACCGCCGCACAGGTGATAGCCAGAGCCCCCACTCGAGTCTGGAGAAGCTGCCGCTCACTCAAGATACGCGCGAGCACTGGAAACGCGGTGATGGACATGGCCGCCCCCATAAAGAGGGCAAAGGAGGTAAAAGGTACGTCCGGGCTGGCCATCGATGGATAGATCAGGTAGGCCAGCGTTCCGCCGAGGGCAAACGGGACCGCAATGCCCGACTGACTAATCGCCACCGAGCTTTTGCCCAACCCCTTGAGCAGGTTGATATCAAGCTCCAGCCCGATCAAAAACATAAAGAAGGTCAGCCCAAGCTGACTGACCAGTCCCAGCACCGGCATTGACGAAGGCGGAAAAATAAGCGCGGCTTGCTCTGGAAAAAGCCAGCCCAAAAGGGAGGGCCCCAGTAGAATGCCCGCCGCCACTTCCGCGATGACCAGCGGCTGGTTGATGCGCTTGGCCACCAATCCCAGAATTCGGGCAAGTCCCACCACCATGATTGCCTGAATAAAAAACAGCGGGAGTGGACCGTGGGCAACCAACGCTTGGATCATGAGCAGGCTCCCGTGGTGTGAACGGAAGAAGCGAAAGAAATCAAGACATGCAAGAGGTAGCAGGATCAAAAGCTGGTGTCAATCTCCCAGTCCGATTTGAGTGAGACATTGACATATGAATAATATAGAACGATCTGACTGTGATGTCCGTGAGCGCGTTTTTTGTTGCTAGAAGCTCACACCCGTGTGCCAACAGACCCCTTCGGTCAACAGCGGGCCTTCCATCCCTCAAAAGCCCCTCCCACACGCAGCGATAAAATCCCGCGTACCTCAAAAAAATTGTAGTTTACCTTACAGAACCTTCTTGAGCTTCGTCCAGACTTACGTTACAAACCAGCCATCTGCTAAAGGAGACGTATGAAGCTGGCCACACTACGAAATGGGTCTCGAGACGGTCAATTGATCGTGGTCTCACGAGATCTTCAGAGTTATACCTCGGCGCAGGATCTGGCGCCGACCCTTCAAGCGGCCCTCGACGACTGGGCGCGATTTGAGCCGCTCCTTCTCACGCGCGCGGATGAGCTCGCGCAAGGACAGGGAGAGATCCACCCGCTGGATCCCGCTGCGCTGATGGCACCCCTCCCGCGCTCGTATGAGTGGGTGGATGGCTCGGCCTATATTAATCACATCGTGCTGGTGCGCAAAGCACGAGGGGCGGAGCCTCCTGCCACCCTGTTGACCGATCCGCTGGTCTATCAAGGCGGAGGCAGCACACACCTCGGACCCACCGACGACATCCCTCTGGGAGATGAAGCCTGGGGCTGTGACTTTGAAGCGGAAGTGTGTGTGATCTTGGGAGATACCCCCGAGGGGGTGAAGGCCAGCGATGCCGCGTCGTATGTGCGTCTGGTGCTGTTGGCCAACGACGTCAGCTTGCGGAACCTGATCCCCGATGAGCTGGCCAAAGGGTTTGGATTTTTCCAGGGAAAACCTGCGACCGCGTTTTCACCGGTGGCTGTGACCCTCGACGAGCTGGGTGAGCACTGGAAAGACGGTCGGCTGCATCTGCGGATGTGTAGCTGGCTCAACGGGGAGCTGGTGGGTGATCCCGAAGCGGGTCCAGAGATGCACTTCTCGTTTTATGAGCTGATTCAGCATATCACCAAAACACGCGCCTTTGGTGCGGGCACAATCTTGGGATCGGGAACGGTGTCCAACCGGGATCGGTCGCGGGGCATCTCGTGTCTGGCGGAGCGGCGGATGTTGGAGATCCTCGACACCGGCAAGCCCTCCACTCCTTTTATGAAGTATGGAGATCGGATCGAGATCGGTGTTCACGACCGTGAAGGACATGACATCTTTGGACACATTCAGCAGAAGGTGGTGCGGCGATGAACCAAAACCTAGATTCGGTGTATATCCTTCATAATTACTGGCGCAGCTCCGCCTCATGGCGTGTGCGGATTGTGCTTCACCACAAGGGCATTGCCTTTGAATATGTGTCGGTGCATCTGATAAAAGAGGGTGGAAAGCAGTTCTCAGCGGAGTACGAGGCCCTCAATCCGATGAAGCAGGTGCCTACGTTGGAGCAGCGCCTGCCTTCCGGGGAGCGGTTTTTGCTCGGTCAGTCCGTGGCCATCATGGAATACCTGGAGGAGCAGCATCCTGAGCCTGCCCTCCTGCCTGCCGATGCGCGGGGGCGAGCGGTGGTGCGTCAGCTCGTGGAGACCATCAACTCCGGCATTCAGCCGCTTCAGAATTTGTCGGTGATGGCCAAAGTGCGTGAAGATTATCAAGGAGATGCGGGCGCTTGGACCCGCTACTGGGTGGCGCGGGGGCTCAAAGCCTTGGAAGCGGAAGTGCAGCAGACCGCTGGCCTGTATTGTTACGGTGATCAGGTGACGTTGGCCGATGCGTGTTTGGTGCCTCAACTGGGTGCCTCGCAGCGTTTTGGGGTGGACTTGACCCCTTTTCCGACCCTGGTGGCCATCGGAGCGCGCTGTCAAGCCCTCGAGTCCTTTCAGAAATCCCATCCCGCCGTGCAGGTGGATGCGGAAGTTTGAGCCGCGTGCCATCCTCCGCACCACGCTTGAGGCCCTTTCTGTGGGGCTCCGCCGGTGCTGGAAGGGAATGAATGGCCGCCGCTTGGACCTTTTGAGCTCGCAGTTATTAATGTAGGCCCTGAAATGCAGCCCTCGGAACATCCTCTGATCAGGCTGAAACGGAGTGAGACATGGCAAAAGAATCCCTTGGCATCAAGAGAGTGGAATCCATTCACTATTATGTTCACGATCTGGAGCGTAGCCGCGCTTTCTACACCAAAAAGTTGGATTTCGCAGAGATCGGCCACTCAACCCCCGCACTGGAGGCCGAAGGCAAGCAGCGCTCGGCGATTTTTCAGGCGGGAGATCTGACCATGATCTGCTCTCAGCCCTTGGGAGAGGGGTCGCGGGCGGCGCGATATCTGCGGAAACATCCGGCGGGGATTGGCACCTTGATCTTTGAAGTGGACGAGATCGAGCGGGCGTTTAAGCTGCTGGATAAACGAGGTGCGACCTTTATCTCCGACATTATGCGTTTTGAAGACGAGCATGGCCAGCTTGCGGTGTTTAACATCACCACCCCATTTGGAGATACCACGTTCCGTTTTGTGCAGCGCACGGGATATAAGCCGCTGTTTCCGGGCGTGGAGCACTACGAGACACCTCGAGGCGGGCAGAATCGTTTTGGGATTGGTGCGGTGGATCACGTCACATCCAACTTCCAGACCATGCGACCTGCCTTGTTGTGGATGGAGCATGTGATGGGGTTCGAGAAGTACTGGCAGATTGAGTTTCACACCGAAGACGTGGCCAGTGGTGCCGATCATGGCTCGGGCCTGCGCTCGGAGGTGATGTGGGATCCGAGCTCTGGCACCAAGTTTGCCAACAACGAGCCATATCGGCCCTTCTTTAAGTCCAGCCAGATCAACATCTTCAACGAAGATCATCGGGGTGATGGCGTACAGCACATTGCGTTGACCGTCAAAGACATCATCTCGACCGTTCGGGCCCTGCGTGGAACCGGCGTTGAGTTTATGCCGACGCTTGGAAGTTATTATGACGCCATGCCGGAGCGTCTGCGGAAGATCGGTGTGAACCAGATCGACGAAGACATCAACGTCCTGCGGGAGCTGGAGATCTTGGTGGATGGCGACCGTGACCATTCTTATCTGCTCCAGATCTTTATGAAAGATGCGGCCTCCCTCTATCGTCGGCCCGAGGCGGGACCCTTCTTCTTTGAGCTGATCCAGCGTAAAGGCGATGAGGGCTTTGGAGGTGGAAACTTCCGGGCTCTGTTTGAGTCGATTGAGACCCAGCACAAGCGCGAAGGACGGATCTAACGATGCTTGACCGCATGAGTCTGGGGGAGATGCCCCGCAAACATCATCTGGTTTTTCGTGGAGCCGACGGGCAGCTTCGCTTTGAGCATTGCATCACCCGTGAAGGATTTGATGGACCCTATACCATCAGCTATCACGAGCACGAGCCGCACACCCCCCGGCTGGAGAAAACCCGGCATGTGTTTCCGCTGCCGGAGCTGGCCATGCCGGAGACGCTGGCGCGGCGGCACTATCTGACGGGGAAGCTGGCCCAAGCGCAGCAGCAGGGGGACAGTTTTCAGACCCGCGTGCCCTTGCTGTTTAACCCGGACGTGGTGATTGGGATCCTGTTTCCGACGGAACCGGATGCCTTTTACTATGCCAACGGCGACGGCGACGATCTGTATTATATCCACGAAGGGGGCGGCCTTCTCCGCACGATATTGGGGGATGTGACATTTTCAGCACAGAATTATGTCTTTGTGCCAAAGGGAATCCTGCATCGCTTCATTCCCACCCCCGGTATCCCTCAGCACTGGCTCTCCTTTGAGCTCTTCGGCGGCTTACACTTCCCCCGTCAGTTCCGCAACGATGTGGGCCAGCTTCGTATGGATGCGCCTTTTTGCCATCGGGACTTTATTCGGCCTGCCTTTCAAGGGCCGATGGACGAAGGCATCCGTCAGATCGTGGTCAAGCGTCAGGGATTTCATGGTTATGAAGCCCTGCACTCCCCGCTGGACGAGGTGGGCTGGGATGGTACGGTGTATCCGTGGGCTTTCCCGATCCTCAACTTCCAGCCGAGAGCGGGCCAGGTGCATCTCCCACCCACGTTGCACGGCACGTTTGCGGCGCGTGGGGCGTTGGTGTGTAGTTTTGTGCCCCGTATGGTGGATTTCCATCCCGAGGCCATCCCTTGTCCTTATCCACATTCGTCGGTGGACTGTGACGAGTTTATCTTCTACTGTCACGGCAACTTTACCAGTCGTCGAGGCGTAGGACCGGGTTCGGTGTCCTTTCATCCGGCGGGTGTTCCGCACGGACCTCATCCGGGTGCATACGAGCGTAGCATTGGCCATCAGCGCACCGAAGAGCTGGCGGTGATGCTCGACACCTTTAAGCCGCTCCAGCCGACTCCCTTTGCGCTGGGCATCGAGCAGGCGGCGTATCATCACAGCTTTATTCCGTGAGCGTTGCACTGCTGCCCGTGTTTTGACCGCTGCCCATCCGCGCGTGTGATGCGGGATCTGAGTCCTTCTCGGACCCGTCTCTCCCAAATTTCTGACACTGCCTGAATTTTCCTGCCCCGTCGCTTGTAAAAGTGGGACAACGCCTTAACAGGCGGGTGCATCCATGTCATTCTTCCTGGCAATCATCTTGAGCAAGGAGCCTTGAGCATGGACAACCTGACCCACGCCCTGATCGGTGTGTTGATTTCCCATTCGTTGGTGAAGCGCCGTGACCTACGCACCGCTGCCACCTGGATCGGCGTGTTGGCCTCCAATCTGCCGGACATCGACCTGGTGACCCATCCCCTCTTTGAAGATGCCAAGCTGGGATATCTGGTGCATCACCGAGGGCATACCCACACCATTCCGGTGGCGCTCCTGCTCTTGCCGCTGGCGATGTGGGCAGGGCTGTTGATCGGTCGGCTGAGCTGGCCCAAGCTCGACACCGACGCGCGGCGGGCGTTGCTGAGTGTGGGGATCGTGAGTGTGCTGCTGCACATGGGGGCCGATGCTTGGAACAACTATGGGGTGCATCCCTTCTGGCCCTTCTGGTCTGACTGGATCTATGGCGACTTCATCTTCATCATTGAGCCGATGTTGTGGGCAGTGATGTTGCCATACGCCATCTGGACCGCTTCAAGTCGTTGGGGAAAGCTGGGCTGGAGCTTGCCCATGCTGGGCATCTTGGGCGTGCTCTGGACCTTGCCGGGCCTCACCACCCTGGCAGCGCTGCTGACCACGGGGCTGACGGTGGTGAGTGTGGGCGTGCAGGCGCGACAACGCTCAGCGGAGCTGGCCCTGATCATGGTGCTGAGTGTGCTCTCGATGTTCGGGTGGGGCTCTCATACGGCGGAGCAGCGCATCGTGGCCCATCACGCCGCCATTGCTCCCCGCGAGACCTTTGTGGATCTCTCGTTGACCCCGGTGCCTGCCATGCCCCTGTGTTGGCAGTTTGTATTGCAGTCGCGCACCCCGGAGCAGGAGGTGGTGCAGCGTCTGGGCCATCTGAGTCTCAACGTGGGGCTGCTGAAGGCGGAGTCCTGTGCATTTCGTACCGGTGAAGCAAGAACAGTGCAGCTTCAGCCGCTCCGTGAGCCGACGATGGAAGGTCTGCAATGGCTGGGAGGCGTGCGGTTGCCGCTCGAACCTCTGTTGAAGCAGGCGCAGACAGACTGTCGTGTGGAAGCGATGTTATTCTTTACCCGCATGCCTTTCTGGCAGGTGGAGGGTGAAGCGCTGGTGATGGGAGATCTGCGCTACGACCTGGAGCCAGCGCTGGGTTTTTCTGAGCTGAAGCTGGACGCAGCAGCTCAGCCTTCGGACTGTGAGCGTTATCGGGCGGCCTGGATTCCCCCGGCGGTGCAGGATCTGGCGGCTCAAGTGCGTACCCAAACGAAGGGGGCGCCTTAATCAGTCCCTCGCGGGCGCGTGAGTGCCCACGGAGGCGCGTTCGGCGTGCGTGCGTGACTTGCTCTTGACAGGACGGCATGCTAGACTGCCCGGGCTTTAGTTCTCGTCTTTTATCCCCTAAGATCGTGAGGAGTCCTGTGAGCAGGTTCATCGAAGAACTCAAACGCACCCACCGGTGCGGGGCGCTCCGTGAAGAGCATATCGGTCAAGAAGTGGTCTTGTTTGGGTGGGTTCATAGCCATCGAGATCACGGTAACTGCATCTTCATCGACCTGCGAGACCGTGAAGGTCTGGCCCAGATCGTCTTTGATCCGCAGATCAGCCCCGAGAGTCACGCACTGGCGGAGTCCATGCGCTCGGAGTGGGTGATTGGCATTCGTGGGCGGGTGCGAGATCGAGGCACCATGCGCAACCCCCGTCTTGCCACGGGTGCGGTTGAAGTGGCGGTGCTCGAGGCGGTGGTCTTCAACAAGGCCCTCACCCCTCCTTTCCAGATCGAAGACAGCGTGCGCACTGGCGAAGAGCTGCGCCTGGAGTATCGATATCTGGACTTGCGGCGTCCTCGGCTTCAGCAGACCCTGATGACCCGCAGCAAGATCAACCAGGTGACGCGGCGCTATTTTGACGAAACCGGATTTTTGGAGCTTGAGACGCCCTTTTTGGTGAAATATACCCCAGGCGGCGCGCGCAACTTCTTGGTTCCTTCCCGCATTCATGCCGGGAAGTTTTACGCGCTCGCCGAGAGCCCACAGCTCTACAAGCAGCTCTTTATGGTGGCGGGTTTTGACCGGTACTTCCAGATCGTGCGCTGCTTCCGAGACGAAGACCTGCGCTTGGATCGCCAGCCGGAGTTTACGCAGATCGACGTCGAGATGTCATTTGTCAACCAAGACGACATCTTCCGCCAGATCGAAGGGCTGATCTTTAAGCTGTGGCGCGAAGTGCTGGGGGTGGAGCTGCTGGACTTGTATCCCTCCGGGCGGTTCCCCCAGATGCCGTTTGCAGAGTCGATGGACAAGTATGGCAACGACAAGCCGGATCTCCGGTTTGGTATGCAGCACATCGACCTGACGGACCTGACCATTGAACATGACGGGGGTGGCATCCCGTTTCTTGTACCGATTGCCGAGAAGTTCAAAAAAGGCACCTATCGCCGCGATCTTCCACAGGAAATCGTCAAGGCCCTGGTGGTGCCCGCAGACGCCAACTTCTCAAGGACGGAGGCCGACAAGCTGGAAGATTTTGTCAAGGGCATGGGCGCAAAGGGGCTCGCGCGGGCGAAGGTCGCCCCGGATGGCACTTGGACTCAGTCTCCGCTGGCTAAGAGTGTCACCGACAGCTTCCGCTTGGCCGTGAATGCGGCGACCGGCGCAAAGCCAGGCGATCTGATCCTCTTCCAGTTTGGCAAAGAGTCACTGGTGCAGACAGTGATGGCCAACCTCCGCCTGCACTTGGGGAAAAAGCTGGGGTATATCCCCGAGAGTGGACATGGTGGCAAGTGGCAGTTCCTGTGGGTGGTAGCACCGCCGCTCTTTGAGTGGGATGAGGAGCGGAATGTGTGGGCAGCGGCCCATCATGCTTTCACCCGCCCGTATGACGAAGACGTCTCCCTCGTGGACACCGATCCGGGCAAGGTGCGCTGCTATCGCTACGACGTGGTGCTCAACGGCTTTGAGCTGGGTGGTGGGAGTGTGCGCTTGCACGACCCCGATGTGCAGGCCAAAGTCTTTAAGGCGATGGGCATCAGCGACGAAGAGGCTCAAGAGAAGTTCGGCTTCCTGCTGAAAGCCTTGCGGCACGGCGCGCCTCCGCATGGTGGCATCGCCCTCGGCATGGATCGGGTGTGTATGCTCGCCACCGGCTCGGAGTCCTTGCGCGATGTGGTGGCCTTCCCCAAGACCCAGAAGGGGACGTGTTTGATGACCGATGCGCCCAATCCGGCTCCCGCGACCATGCTCAAAGACCTTCATATCAAGTCGGTGGTGGGCACTCAGGGGAGCTGAGCATCAAAACGTCTGAGCAGCGGTGCGTGTGATTCCAGTGCGCACGCCGTTGCTCTTCCGACGACGCTCCAACGTGTGAGAGGTCGTCGGGCCATTTTCATATCACCGCATGCCCACGAAGATCATAAACTCACCAGCTCTCCCGTCCACTGATCCGCTGACTCCAGCTCCTCAAGAAGTACCTGCACGACCTCCAGCGCATGCCGCCGACTGCTGCCGGTGAATTCCTGCACCATAAAGATGGCCTGCTCTCGGTTATGAGCCAAGAGCGCCTCAATCATTTGATCGATGTACTTCATGTTCAGCATATGCGTCCCTTCTGTTGAAAGCAGACTCTTGTGCCGACCCTCCCGCCTACGTCGTAACCCTCACCTTTGTCAAGCATAGCATCAAATCTTGTAATTACAACAAAGACATAAAAAAATTTTAGTAAAATTGTTAAGTGAGACATCTGCTATAAATGTCTCATATCATCAGACAAGAAGTTCAAGGCGAGAGGAGACCGAGCCGGGCGAGCTGATGCCGCGCCACACCACCACTGGTCAACAGAATGGAGAGCTCCTTGGTGTTGGAGTAGGTTCCAGCCGCCCAATAACCCTTGTCGAGCCGGGTCCAGAGGGTGAGCAGGGCCTGCTCCGTCGATGCCGGACAGAGTCCGTGCTCGAGCCCAAACGCCAGCACATCGGCATAACGGGCCATGTCCACCCCCACGTTTAACGCCTGCTGCTGGGTCGAAATCCGGTCACACAAAAGTGAGAGGTGCTGCTGCGCCACCCGAACCGTCTCCGCATCCGGGGGGTTGAGCCCCACCCGTCGCCGCTCGCGCACCTGCTCCAGCCAGTACCCCAGCGCCTGCCCATACATCGCCTCTTGCCATGTTGGAATTTTGGCAAAACTGTGGGGGCCTTCACGCACCACCCGCTCCGCCTGCTGGCAAAATTCCTGTCGTCCACGCCATCCGCAGAGGGTTGTCGAGGAGCGCAGGACATTGGCACTGGCGCGTGGCTCTCGATCTCGTGGATCCAGCCGCCAGCGGTTGAGCATAAACTGGCCGAGGGTCTCCGCCGCGTGATGCAGGCTTTGCTCTCCGCTCCACAGCCAGGCTTGAACCAGCCCCTCGAGATAGAGCTGGCCCAGTCCCGGACCTCCCGAGGTGAAGCGGGTACAGCGTGAGCTGTCGGAGAGGCGCGGATAGGAGCGATGGCTGGAGAGTCCCGCTGAGGTATCATGGGTGGTATGCCAAAACTGCCCTCCATTGTAGACAGCCCGATCTCCCTCGGTGTGGTACACGTCGATGTCCGCCAGATGACGGCTCATGCGCAAGGCCAGCGCGCAGCTCTCCAGGTGGCTGCGTCGCCCACACTGCCGCCAAGCGCCCCATGCTGGATCATACTGGTTGTTGTAGTTTGAGATGAAGGTCGGATCGTCATAAGCCTGCTGTCCACAGCGGGTCTCATGGTCCGCTTGAAGCTCTCCCACATCGCGCCACCCCACCGCTTCATGGCGCATGGCCACACTCTGAAAGGTGCGTGGATTGGCGCCCGTCGGGATAAAAGCACTGCGCAGGGTGCCTTCGATGCCACGCTGAACATCCTGCTCCAAGGGGGTGTCGGGCAGGAATCCGGCGTTGCTCTCCGCCCAATAACGTGGAGAGAGCTGAAAGGGAAGCTCCGGCGAGGGCTCCCGCCACGGGTCCGGCTCAAAAGGGGTATGGCTCGGCTCCACGGCCTGCCACCAGCGATAGGTGAGCTGCTCTCCCCCTTGCAGCTCATGCAAGATCGGCACCGGATCACCGAAGGGCGGCAAGAGCTCGAGGGTGAGACCCTGCGTGTGTGAGATGCGCAGTCCTTTTGGAAAGTATTGCCAAAACGAATCTGGCACCAGTACGTAACGTGTGTTGTCTTGCTCCAGTGCTGCTACCGGCTCCGCCTGAGCGCCCGACAGCTGAAGCGCATCCTGCCAGAGACGATATCCCAAAAAGGGTGGCAGTTGTCCTCGTGCATCGCGGTGCCGCACTTCCCCCCGCTGCTCAGGACTGGCGGTGGACTGCACCAGCTCCAGGCGCTCGAGCCCCTGATGGAGCAGCCCCGGCTCCGGCGAGAGCAAGAGCTTCTCCGCGCTTTGTGAAACCGCATGCCAGCTCAACGAGCGAAAAAGCTGAGCCCCACTCGCCCCCAGCTCCCACACATTGCCTGGATGTCCCGCTGGCTGGCGGTTCAGCACACTCAGGCTGAGCTGGAGTGTGTCACTTCCGGCGACACTTCGGAGCACCAAACGAAGCTGAAGGGGCCAACGACGGAGGCTGTGCAGCAACGCCGCTTGGCGGATGGCTGGCACCGGATGAGGAGGCGCATCGACGTGCTCCGGGCCCGCCGACGGATCAAACGTCCCCAACGCTTCCAGCTCCACCCGCTGCTCTAAGGGGGATGCCGACAGAATACGAGTGCCACGGGGTAAGATCCGAAGCGCACGGCCTCGTTCATCCAGCGCCTGTAACGAAGACCAGCGCACTCGAGAAGCAAGCGGCGTGATGGCTGCTCCATTGTTATCTTGCAATGCCGGAATTTTATCCCGTCGAGACAGCTCAAAATGTGGCGGACGTATTTCTCCCACCTTCACACACAGGCGCACAAAACGAAGGGGCGCTTGGGTCACACTTGCCTCCACCGCTCCCCAGCGCATGAGTGGCTCGGCGGAAAAGGGCACCGGCTCTCCCGTCAGGGTCTTGACTTCTAGCTGTTCCGGCGCATAAACCCGCGCATGAAGGGGTAAGGGGACACCACTACAGCGCACCGACTGGAGCTTGTTGCCCGGAAGGGTAGAGAAGACGGTGAGGAGGGCAGGGGGCTCAGAAGCAAATGTTGGGGTTATATACAGTAAGATTTGGCAAGACAACAGCAGGAGAATCCAGGTGGGCAAGGTCCGAAATGACCCTGCAGGCAGGCGGGCCGTTGCCCTAAAAACCAATATTCCGACCGTACAAGTGAATTGAGTAGGCCGGGGAGGGGGTCGGATTCTCAATGCGGTGGATCTCCTGCTCGGGAGGGATGACGTAGCTCACGTCTCCGGGATGGGCCAGCACCTGAGCCACCGGACGAACATGCTGGCCACTCACCTGCATGAAGTTGGTGAACTCGAGCGCTCCCTGGCAGACCCCAAAAACGCCCCACGTACCATGATCGTGGATCGAGGTCACAGCACCCGGACCCCACGCCATCAACACTGCAATATAACCGGTCTGCGGATCTTCAAAGATCAGGCGCCCCTCGTACTGGCCAGGGGCAATCGGAGGTGCTTCGAGTGGCAGCGCTCCCTGAAGCAGCTCATCCATGCCGTGACAGAGCTGCTGAACGAGGCTGGCTTCCGAGGATGCCTGCTGGATGGCATGGCGGGTCTTCAGCAGAAACTGCTCAAATCGCTGCTGAGCACTGGAGATGGTAGACACGATCAGGCTCCTCTATCGCTCAAGGGCGAAGCTCACTGGAGGTACGGGCTAGGGTGAAGGCCCACAAAACCAGGGCCACTGCTGTCTTCATAACCGGGGGTACAGAGCATCAGCCCGCTCTTCACCGAGCTGAGGCTGAAGCCGGTGATGATGGTCGCGGGTTCGTTGGTCAAGTCGGGAACCGTAAAAGAAGCAAGCTGCTCCGAGACCACATCCCGCACGTTGTCGGCATCCGGAATGGCGGCACCCGAGAGCAAATGGGTGTCCAGATAACGCTGGCCTGCCACACTTCGCTGGCTGGTGAGCAGCAGATCTGAGATGCCATCTCCGGTTAAGTCGGAAGTTACCGCCACCTGCTCGCCGAGAGAGACCGACTGAGTGGTGCCCACCATCACCGCACCTGCCACGTAGAGCCCCGCTTTGGCGTAGGAGCTGTGAATGTCCACCACACCCACGGCATTGCTCCCGTCAAAGGTGGTGGCGCTCAAGACCAGCTCCGGCTCGAGGTTCTGGTTGATGTCGTCGGCAAAAGCCAGCTTGAGACCGATGGAGGTCAGCTTGAGAGCACTGGAGACGCCGGTGGAGTCGGTGGTAAGGGTGTAGAGCAGGCTCTCTGACTTTGTGGTGAGCAGTCCACTCTGTCGGGCCAGATTAAACACCCGCACTTCTTGAGCGGAGACGTCATCCACGGCCAGGGTGAGGGCCAGCAAAGCCCCCTCATTGCCTGCCACGGCTTCACCCACGCGGAAGCCGACATCGTGGCCTTCGATGCGTACCCGCTCCTTCCAGCCATAACTGACGGGATTGGTAGAGGTGTCTTTCGTCAAGCTCAGGACCAGAACCAGCCCTTGAGCGCCGGTATCTCCCTGGCTGTTCTGGCAACGAGCGCAGGCCAGGGCCAGCTCTTGAATTCCATCCCCGTCCATGTCAAGGGTGGCAACTCCATCCAGCGGTGCGGTCAGCTCCTCACTTTCGTAGAGTACGGCGTTTGCCTTATGGCTGAGCGCACCAGCGGCTACAAAATGCGTCCCGTCGTTGAGATAGACCTGCACGCTTGAAGTTCCGGTATCGGCATCGTAAGCCGTCAACACCACATCGTCGAGCTGAGGGCTCCGCATACGGGCGAACGTGACCTGTGTGCCGACGCCGGAGACACCCAAGTCGAAGGTGGCTTCTTGGGTATCACTCAGGGACTTGCCAGCTACGTCAATCCGCCACAAGACGGCACCACTGGGCTCGGCGGTGCTGCCCAAGCTGGCCAATACCCCGATCTGCTCCGAGAAGCTCACGGCCACAGGACGCGCGCCCAGGGCCAAACCTTCGGGCTCCAGGATCAGCTCGGCTTCTTCCACCGACGGAATCTGATAGTCGATCAACCCGTCGCAGTTGTCGTCTTTGATGTTAAAGCGTTCATTGGCGGCAGGGTTGATGTCGGCTGCTCCATCATTGCAGTCTTGGGCGTTTGGACTATACCCTTCAACGGGGCCACAAAACTCCGTCGGCGCGCTGGCGAAGGCACGGTCGCCATACCCATCTCCATCGGCGTCGGGGTAGTATTTCAGAGGGCTGAGCCCTTCATCCACCTCTTTATCGCAGTCATTATCAAGGCCGTCGCAGAGCTCGGGGGCGTCTGGGTTTACCGTGATGCGGGTGTCGTCACAGTCTCCGGGAAAGGCGCTGTAGCCGTCTGGTGCGGCGCAGTCGTCCGCGGTGCTGGTGGTCAACCCATAACCGTCGTCGTCTGCGTCCAGATAATATGTGATTTTGTTAAGTCCTTCATCGACCTTCCCGTTGCAGTCGTTGTCCAGATCATCACACAGCTCGGGCGCGAACGGATACACGGTGTCGTCTTGATCGTCACAGTCTCCCGAGACCGCCACATAACCCTCTTGAGGGCAGGCTTGGATGGGAGAAGCGTCTTTGTCGCCATAGTCATCACCATCGGCGTCGGGATAGAGGGTCTGTTTGGGGGTGGCGTTGGGATCCTGAGCGTCGGGGAGGCCGTCACAGTCCTCGTCTATGCCGTTACATGTCTCGGGTGCCCCGGGATAGATCTGGTCGTCGTCGTCATCGCAGTCGCGGTTGTTCTCCACCCATCCTTCATTATCCGCTTCGGCAGGATCGCACGCTTCTTGAGGTTGGGCGGGATCTCCGAATTTGTCTTTGTCACGGTCTTCGTAGTAGGTGATGGAGTCGGCATCTTCGTCTACTTCGTCGTTGCAGTTCTGATCTTTGCCGTCACAGAAGTCTTCGGCGTTGGGGTTGATGTCGGCATTTTTGTCGTTACAGTCTCCTGCACGACTGGCATATCCCGCCGGAGGTTCTCCTCCGCAGGCGGTGAGGGTCACGCTGGACCCAAAATTATCGTCGTCATTATCCTGATAATAGGTCGCCGTGGGGAGCCCTTCGTCGGTTGTGCCGTCACAGTTGTCGTCGAGGGTGTTACACAGCTCACTTTGATCGGGATGGATTTCGGGATTGTCGTCATCACAATCCTCCGTAGCAGGATATCGGTCGCCGTCGGCATCGACCACCCCTTCGGCTGCGAGATCCCACGGATTGTCACGCGCGACTTCAGGCTCACAGCCACTGAGCGCCCACACGCTCCCGCTCAAGAAGAGGGTCAGCCAGGAGGAATACCCCACGCGCACTCGAAGCGGGCGATGGCTCCATCCCACGGAATTCCGCACCATAACAAGCTCCTCTATCAGAAACGCCCGGAGAGGCCGAGCGAAAACTGCGCTTTTCGTACTCCATTGCCAGCTCTTGAGTCCTCGGTCGAATCATGGCTTACGCTGGTGTCATCGACCATGCCAGGGGCGATCCAGGGCACAAAGCTCAGCTCTCCGCCCCCACCGGAGAGGATAAAAAAGCTCCCGGCTCCAGCGGCAGCCAAACCCACCCCACCCAGCACAAAACCCAGTGAACGCAACCGACGTCCTGCGTCAAGCTGGCTGGAGACCTCCGACCAGAGGCCGTTATAGTCCGCATCGGGACCGGTGGCGGCGGAATAGCTGTCGTAGGCGGTAGAGGCACCGGCAAAGGCTTGAGTAGACATCCCCAGGGTAACACCCGAACCCACCAGGGCCAAACCCGAGAGACCCAACGAGCCAAATCCGGCCAGCTTCTTGAAGTCCAGCCCTGCTCCGCCCGGTGCCAAGTTGCTGGCGGGCGCTTTATAGACCGTCTCTTCATTGGCAGCCACCATCACCGTCACGCCCATCACCGAGCCATCCGGGGTACGGATCAACAAGTGGCGCTCGCCTGCTTCGACATTTCGCAGCACCGGGAGATCGCGGCGGGTGCGCCCATCCACCATCACTTCGGTGCCGGGCTCGAGGCCATCCAAGCGGAGGGTGCCGGTTAAGACCTGCTTTTCAACCACCGTGACGAGCTTGAGGGCCTTCAAATCCAGCTCCGTGAAGCGGGCATTTTCAGCTTCTGGGATGTTGATCTGAAGCCATGCACTCTTGAGGGTGCCGTTGCTCTTGACTTGAAGCAGATGAAATCCCGCGATCAACCGCAGGGAGATCAGATCTTCTCCGGGTGCGGACTTATCGACACCATCCACAAAGACTGCTTCTGCTGTCTTGGTGGAGAGCAAACGGGCACGGATTTCGGTATCTTGCGCCTCGATCAGGGCCTTGTCACACAGTGCGTTGAGCTCGCGGACCAGGGTGGGGTTGCCATAACCTTCGACCAAGCCAGCGCAGTCCATCGAGGAGTCTTGAACCGCAGCTTGATAGAAGGCATCCGCCGAGGCGGTACGATTTTTGAGCGTCAGGTGGGCAATGGCCCGAAAGCGGAAGAGGTTCCGCAACAGCTCCGCCGGTGGCACGTCCTCTAAACAGGCCAGGGACGCTTCCGTTTGTTTAAGGGTCTCCAAGGCGGCGGCGGGGGACTTTCGCAGGCTACTCTCGGCCTGAAAGACCAGCGTTCGCAGGCCATCGGTTTTGAGCGGCTTACACTCCGTGTTGGCCCACGCAGGGACGGAGGAACAGCACACGCTCAAGAAGAGGACTCCCAAGCAGGCGCACACATGCATGCGCATCCGCGTGGAAGACCATGTATAGTATGACCGCAGTTGTTGGATCCGAGTCAACATGAACCCCACTCCGAAGGCAGAAAAAGGCAAGATGGTGAAAGTATTGAGCGAATACACCCAAAATGTCAAGAAGCACCTTCCGCAGCCGGGGGAACATACACACAGGAGGGATTTGCCGATGAACGTTTGGCATCCTCTACACGTCGGGGGCCTGTATCGGAAGAGCCTGGCTGGGCTCCTGCTGCTCAGCAGCGCTTGCCATTTGGAGCTGCCGCAAGAGGTGGAGCGCCTCAAAGCCGCTCAGTCTCAGCTTGAGAGCCAAAACCGGAAACTGCAACAACAGCTCGTGGCAGAACAGCGAGAGAGTACCCGCCTGCGACGCCTGCTCCGCGAGCGCAGCAGCGAGCTGGTGGCCAGTCGCATGGGCATTCCTGATCCGGAGACCCAGCTCTTTGCCACCCTCAAGACCAGTCTGGGAGAGATCCGAATCCGATTGGACTGGAAAGAAGCCCCTTACACGGTGCAGAACTTCGTCGCATTGGCAGAAGGAGCGCGTGCTTGGCGGGATCCCAAGACCGGCGAGCAGGTCCGGCGTCCGTTTTATGACGGCTTAACCTTTCATCGGGTGATCCCGGGTTTTATGATCCAGACGGGAGATCCCAAAGCCGACGGCAGTGGTGGACCCGGTTATCAGTTTCCCGATGAGCTGGTCGAAGGACGGCATCCCGACCGCGCCGGTTGGGTGGGGATGGCCAATACCGGCCCGGACACCAACGGCTCCCAGTTTTTTATCTTGGATGGGCCCGCCGTCGATTTGGAGGGCCGGCATACCCTCTTCGGAGAGGTGGCGCAGGGGCAAGAGGTGGTCACGAAGATT
Source organism: Myxococcota bacterium (assembly GCA_046075485.1). Taxonomy (GTDB): domain Bacteria; phylum Myxococcota_A; class UBA796; order JAJRTE01; family JBJTQF01; genus JBJTQF01. The sequence continues at coordinate 44,473 of JBJTQF010000024.1, forward strand.
ACCCAAGTGGAGCGAGATAAGGCCGATACACCCCTCACGCCGGTGACGCTGGAGAAGGTGCGCATCGAGCGGGTGCTGAGTACGGGCTCCCGCGATACCGGCTCCGATCATACGCCACGCTGAGCCGGGCTGAAGGAGCTGAGGGGGAAAACGTTAGGCGGCGCAGGACGGCAGGCGTAAAAGCGGAGACGTGGAGGGAACACCCACTGACGAAAAGTGGATGTTCCCTTCGTGCTGGATCGATTACTGACCCGGTTTGATCTCGGTCTTCTTCTCGACCCCTTGTGGGGTGGTGGTCTCGGTGGAGGTCTTCTCGATCACATGGGTCTCGACGGGTTTGCCGTCCAGCTCAATGATGGTGAAGACCACGCGGCGGTTCTGCTCCTTACCTTTGGCGGTGGCATTGTCGGCCACGGGTTTGGTCTCGCCATAACCCACGGCCACCAGGCGGCTGGCATCGACGCCGAGGTTGACCAAGAACTTGACCACCTCATTGGCGCGGCGCTGGCTCAGCTCGAGGTTGGAGGCATCATCGCCGACGTTGTCGGTGTGGCCTTCGACGCGGATCTTGGTGATCTCCGGGTTGGCTTTGATGATCAGAGCCACTTGACGGAGCAAGCCAAAGCTGCGGGTCTGAATGGAGTCCTTACCCGTGTCGAAGTAGACCTTCTCCAAGATCTCCACGCGGTCTTTGGTCACTTGGACCAAACTCTTGCCTTCATCGGGGCAGCCGTCTTCGTCTTTATTTCCGTTGATGGTCTCCGGTTTACGCGGACACTGATCGGCGGCGTCTTTGATGCCGTCCTTATCGAAGTCATCTTCGGGGCAGCCGTCTTCGTCGCCGAGTCCGTCTTTATCTTCGGCGAACATCGGGCACTTATCATCCTTGTCGAGCACACCGTCGCCGTCGTTGTCGGGATCTTCGCAGCCATCGTTGTCGGCTACGTTGTCGCGGTCTTCCAGGGAGTCGGGGCACTTATCGTCTTTGTCGAGCACACCGTCGCCGTCGTTGTCTGGATCGTCGCAGCCGTCTTCATCCTTGAAGCCGTCTTTGTCTTCAGGCTGATCCGGGCACACGTCCATGCTGTCCAAGATGCCATCTTGATCGTTGTCGGGATCGGAGCAACCATCTTGATCCTGGAACTTATCCTTGTCCTCAGCTTCTTTCGGGCAGGCATCGTCCTTGTCGATGATGCCATCACCGTCGGTATCTTTGGGCGGTGCTTTGGCAGCGGGGGTGAGCGAATAACCCACGAAGAACCGGAACGTCGGCGTTCCATATCCTTCTGAGAGCCCCGGTCCCACACCCACTGTCAGCGCATGGGCGGGCATGGGGGTCAAGCGTGCGGCGATATTGGCCTCCAGCGGCACGAGCTGGGCGGCATACTCTCCGTTGTTTTCTGCATCGAGCTGTGCCGTGGTGTCGGCATCCACCCCTGCCTTGCCAAAGAGCTCGGCCAGCAGGGTCACTTTTTCGGGCATCAGGGCATATGCGGCACCCAGACCGAAGCTCAGCTCATTGCCGATGGGGAGGGTGTACAGGTCGGCATCGGTGCGCAGCACGTAGCCCACATTGGCACCCACTCGCACCTTCTCGGTGGTGTACTCCAGCAGCAGACGCGGCTCGATGGTGAGGTTGCCATTGCCTTCAAAGCTCAGCTTATCGCCGGTGGGCAGGCCAAACTGACCTTCCAGGCCCACGTTCAGGCCCTTATCCTCGGGCTTGAGCAGGTGCGCACGCGCGTGAAGGCGCACATCCCCCACGGTGCTGCTGGCGTAAGAAGGGGGTGGGAAAAACCCTTCTGAATCGACGACTTGAAGCAGAGAGACGGGCAGGGCGAGCCCCAGTTGTAAGCGGTTGAAGAGGCCCAAGCTGGCGACCAAGTCCGCTGCAAGGTGAGGGCCGACCAGTGCTTGCTCCAGATCTCCGGCTGTGCTGGTGGCCACCAACGGGCGATGGCCATAGTTGAGCCACAGTCCTGCGGACGGTTGCAGATGCTTAAGTGTCGAAGCACCGGACACATGGTTAAAGTTCAGCGTGGTGCCACCGGTCGGCTGAAACTGCTGAATGCTCACATTTTCGTATGGCACCGTCTGGGCCAGCAAAGGCAGAGGGCTGGTCAAGGCCAGACATGCACCGGCCAGGATCATTGATTTGCGTGTCATGTTCATCCTCTTGGCTTGGAGAGGTTGCGGCTGCACCGAGCCTCCTCCCTATTGCTTACGCCTGGGCCCCACGAGAGGTGCGGCGGCGGCGAGAAATCAGCCCCAGCAGACCAGCCACCAGCGCAAAGGTGCCTGTGCTGCTCCCCGAGTTTGCTCCTGTCATCGAGCAGCCAGTTCCCTGGATGACCAGGGCGTCATATGGCAGCTCATCACACTCATCCCCCAAGCCATCCTGATCCGAGTCGTATTGATCGGGGTTGGAGACATCACGGCAGTTATCTTCCGCTGCCAGCACGCCATCTTGATCGGCGTCGTCGTCGGTATCGTCGCAGACATTGCCTTTCCCGTCACCGTCGTCGTCGGCCTGATCTGCATTGCTGTTGAGCGGGCAGTTGTCGTCTTCGTTGGCGATCTTGTCACCATCGATATCCCCATCGCAGGCATCTCCGAGGTTATCTCCATCGACGTTGCCTTGATCGGTGTTGCTGAGGCTGGGGCAGTTGTCATCCGCATCCACAATCGTGTCATTATCGTCATCAGCATCGCAGGCATCCCCCTTGCCATCACGGTCGAGATCCTTTTGATCGACGTTCTTGACCGTCGGGCAGGTATCCACACTGTCGAGCACGCCGTCGTTGTCGCTGTCGAGGGCATCAATGGTGCCGTCATCGTCAGAGTCCGCTGCTTCGTTGCCACCGCCATACTCTGCCAGGTCAGAGAGACCATCTTCATCCGTATCGTCCACAAACGGGTCCAAGTTTGCTTCATACTCGGTGGTATTGTCCAGCCCATCTTCGTCGGAATCGAAGGTCGAGCTGTCATCTACCCAGCCATCGCAGTCGTCGTCTTTGCCGTTTTCGCGCTCGGTCGCATCCACGTTGATGGCGGCATCTTCGTCATCGCAGTCATTTCCGCCCAGCGCGCTACAGTCGGCTGCTGACAAAAATCCATCGTCATCGCTGTCGAAGTTTTCGTCAATTGCTTCGTCACAGTCTTGGTCGATGCCATCGCAAATTTCCTGTTCTAGCGGACTGATTTCGGGGTTCAGGTCGTCGCAGTCTGCCACATCCACCGAGCCATCATTGTCGTCATCGGCATCCACACAGTCCGCATACGGATCGTCGTCGAAGTTGGAGAACCCTTCATCCACATTGTTGTCACAGTCGTTGTCGATGTCATCGCAGCTCTCGGTGGCACCTGGATAGGCTGCGTCAGAGGCGTCATTGCAGTCGGTCTGGCCAATCGGATTGCATACCGTGGAGATCGGGAATCCATCTTGATCAGAATCGGTCGCATCCACCATGCCATCGCAGTTGTTGTCCAGCTTGTCGCCGCAGACCTCGGTGGCTCCTGGTTTGGTGCTGGCCTCGCTGTCATCGCAGTCTCCTTGCACCTCGGTGAAGCCGTCTCCATCGTTGTCCACCTCCAAACAGCTCAGATCGCCGCCGGAGCAGTTTTGATCGATGCCATCCCCACAAATTTCAGCCACGTTGGGCGAGATTTTGCCATCTCGGTCGTTGCAGTCGCCGCCGTTTTCGCTCACCCCGTCCCCGTCGTTGTCTTGATCGGCGCAGCTTAGGTCGGCCCCGGAGCAGTCTTGGTCGATCAGATCGCCACAGGTCTCCGGTGCGCCCGGATAGATGCTGTTGCTGAGATCGTTGCAGTCTCCTTCGCCGATGGTGAAGCCATCGCGGTCGGAGTCCCCCACTTCGCAGACGGCGTCTCCGCCAGAGCAGTTGTCATCCAGGAGGTTGCCACAGATCTCGGTTGCGCCCGGATGCACGGCATTGTTGGAGTCATTGCAGTCCGTTCCGCTGGCACCACCGGGATAACCATCGTTGTCGAGGTCGTTGAGATCCGCGCCTGAGCAGTCCTGATCGATGCCATCGTAAGGCACTTCGGCGGCCCCGTCAAAGATGGTGATTTCGTCGTCGTTGCAGTCACCTTCGGCTGCTGTTTGGCCATCACCATCGTTGTCATAGGGGACGCAGCCCAGCGCGGTGCAGAGCAGATAGTCCGAGATGCTGTCTTCAATCCGGGTGCTGGTGCCGTTGAGCAGGTCGCGGGAGAGGGTATTGACCAGCTCCGTGGTGCCAAACACAAACCGCAAGGGTCTGGCAATATCCACTTGGGTATAACCCAGCTCGCGGAGCGGAATGGCCCAGTCCACAAAATAGTCCGCATCACCGTTGATGGAGCTGTCCGCCAGCTCCACCCGCGCATGTTTGCTTGCCACAAATGAGGCAATAAAGCTCTCAGACAGATCCCGTGGCGAATTTGGCGTGGCTTGGATCAGATTCTCGTATAGCTCCACCTGATCAGGAGAGGCAAACCCGTTGAGGGTGGCAATCGCTTCGTAATCGTCGGAGTCCTTATCTCCGTCGAACTCCACGCCCCAGCCGTAGTCGTTAAAGTTGGTGCTCGAGAGCTGGGGATCGGCATCCAAGCGCATGCGAAAGTACAAAAAGTCGGCATCCCGATAGGCGTAAACGCTGGGTGCGCTGGAGCTGCCCACAATGTCGCGGTGATCGACATAGTCGCCGGTCACATCGGTGAGGGGTTGTCCTTTGTGGGTCAGCGGTTCCCAATCCTCATCTTGCGCCGGAAAGGCAGGCAGCGCATGTGCCGCATTGGGGAGCCAGGCCATCACGCCCACGGAGGCCCCCATCAGGGCCGATAAAGCAACATTTCTTTTCATCATGGTCTCAACCTAAAGATGGGTTATGCACAGATAGTAGAGGTGCCGAGGACTGCCCTCTTAAACCAGCCGCTGCTATGCAAGCAGTGTGCCGCTCAAGCCGCAAGGGCCCGTGACATCGTTACTCCGGTCAACACGAGCTGCCAGGTGCAGGCTCATGGTCGAGCTCCGGCACCGCGTACACTTTATGCGCCGCGAGCTGCCATGCAGTGCTGCGAATGTCTCGAGCGGGGTGTCTCGTGATGTCTCAGAAGTGTCTCATCGTTTTCTCTCTGATGTCTCACCGTCTCAGACACTCCAACTTGCCGTTACGACCGGAAATGTACGGCAAGCGCTGGAACGATAGCACAGAGCTTGGTAGAGAACAGCGGTCTTTTTTGGATGCGTTCATGCAAGAGGCATGTTAATAACAGATCTCCATGTCCTCATAGGAATGAACCATGTCCGTGGTGGGAGGTGCTTGTGTTTGCCAGTGCTGCTATTCCTCCTGAGCCGGGGATTCTCTCCGTGTCTGCTTTTGCCCGCCTGCTCACCCGCATCCGCGAGGCGGGTTATACGCTGGTCGGCCCAACCGTGCGGGAAGGGGCCATCGTTTTGGACACCCTCGAGGGGGTAGATGACTTGCCCATCGGCTGGCAAGAAACACAAGATGCGGGTCAGTATCGGCTGCATCGTCTGGAGACGCCCACCTATTTTGGATTTTCTCAAGGCCCACACGCTTGGAAAAAGTACCTGCATCCCCCTCGGCTGAAGCTCTTCTCGGCCAAGAAGACCCCACAAGGTTTTGAGATCACCTCGAGTCGGCCTCCCGTGACCCGATATGCCTTCTTGGGGCCTCGTGCGTGTGATCTGCACGCGATGGAAAAACAGGCCGCTGTTTTTGCCAGTGCGACCCAGCCCGATCCCACCTACGCTCAGACCCTTGAGCAGGCGTTGGTGGTGGCCGTGAGCTGCACCCGCTCCGGTGGCACTTGTTTTTGCACCTCCATGAACACGGGCCCCTCGGTGGAAGGGCTCGCGCGTTCGAGCGAGCGGCGCGCCGGTTACGATCTGGCTCTCACCGAATATCTGGCAGTAGATCGGCACTTCTTCTGGGTGGAGCTGGGCTCCGAGCGGGGGCGGGCGCTGGTGGAGGGACTGACTTCTCCGGGCACACAAGAAATGGAGCTTCAGGCCAAAACTCAGGTGGTGGAGGCTGCGCGGACTCAGACTCGGCATCTGCACACCGAAGGGCTGCGGGAAGCCTTACGCGCCGAGGCAAACAGTCCTCGCTGGCAGGAGATTGCTCAGCGTTGTCTGAGCTGTGGGAGCTGTACCCTGGTGTGTCCCACCTGTTTTTGTCACTCGGTGGAGGATACTTCCGACGTGACCGGTGAGCATGCCGAGCGGTGGCGGCGCTGGGACTCCTGTTTCACTCAGGATTTTTCGTATATCCACGGCGGCGGTGTGCGGCAGGAGGGGGCTTCACGGTATCGACAGTGGTTGACCCACAAGCTCTCGACCTGGTTTGATCAGTTTGGCAGCTCTGGTTGTGTGGGGTGTGGCCGCTGCATTGCGTGGTGTCCGGTGGGCATCGACATCACCCAGGAGGCGGAGGGGTTTCGCTTGGCGTCGTTGGCCCGTCCTACTTCGGCGGTTTGATTGGATTCCGCCCTGTTGTGACGGGCTCGAGGGGCTTTTTGAGGTGAGGGCCCCTCTTTTTTATCCATCGTGAGAGATAGAGGATATATCGTATGATCGATCCCACCCTTATTTTGGAGCAGGCCCTCTTTCGGGGGCTGACCCCTGAGCAGGCCCAGCGGGTGGCCGAGCACGCTTCGCTGCGGAGCTTCGAGCCGGGGAAATATCTGTTTCACGAGGGGGAAGCGGCGGAGGTGCTGCATCTGGTGCGCTTTGGCCGCGTGGCACTTCAGCTTGTGGTGCCGGGGCGTGGGGCGCAGCTTCTTCAGACCTTACGGCCCGGGGAGGTCTTGGGCTTGTCGTGGATGCAGGCTCAACCGCGCTGGCTCTTTGATGCGCGTGCGCAGGAGCTCACCCGGACCCTCACCCTTCATGCGCCGAACCTGATCCAGATCATGGAGCAGGATCCGGCCCTGGGTTATACCTTGATGCGTCGTTTGGCGCTCGAGATGGGCTCCCGCTTGCAGGCCGCTCGGCTCCAGCTCTTGGATCTCTATGACGAAAAACGGTGAGGCATCCCATGACGTTTGAAGTGCCTGCTCAGCCCTGGACCCAAGACCTGCCGACCGCCCTCGCTGCTCCGATGGTGCCGGTGCCTTATCAGATCCTGAGCCGTCGGCAAGAGAACGACGACAACTTTACCCTGGAGCTTGCGCCGGTGGGTGGAGGCCCTCATCCTGGTTTCCAGCCTGGCCAGTTTAACATGCTCTATGTGTTTGGCGTGGGGGAGGTGCCGATCTCGTTTAGTGGTCCTTCGCACGATCCCAACAAGATGGTGCATACCATTCGAGTGGTGGGAGCGACTACCCGAGCGTTGGGCCAGCTCAAGCGGGGCGAGGTGGTGGGCCTTCGAGGGCCCTTCGGGGTGCCTTGGCCGATGGCGCAGGCCCTGCATAAAGATGTGGTGTTGGTCGTGGGTGGGGTGGGACTGGCTCCGTTGAGACCGGTGATCTACGCGGTGTTGCATCAGCGGGCGCTCTTTGGGCGGCTGGTGATCTTATACGGCGCACGCACGCCCAAGGAGCTGCTCTTTACCCGCGAGCTGTCCCGCTGGGCCGGTTTGCGAGGGGTGCAGGTGGAAGTCACGGTGGATCGGGCGGCGGAAGGCTGGACCGGTCATGTCGGTGTGGTGCCCGCGCTGGTGCAGGATGCTCAGTTTGATCCCCATCATACGATTGCCATGACCTGCGGCCCAGAGGTCATGATGCGTTTTTCTGCCCGCGCTTTACTTGCCAAAGGCATGAAAAAAGAGGACATCTACTTTTCGATGGAGCGCAACATGAAGTGCGCCATTGGTCAGTGTGGCCGGTGTCAGTGGGGCCCTCATTTTATGTGCAAAAATGGCCCTGTTTTTGCATTCAACCGCATCGAAGAGCTGCTCGCCATCAAGGAGCTTTAAAAATGGCCTCCAAGCGACGTCCCAAGCTGGCGGTGTGGAAGTTTGCTTCCTGTGATGGCTGCCAGCTCAGCCTGCTGGATTGTGAAGATGAGCTGCTGGCCGTGGCGGATGCGGTGCAGATTGCCAACTTCCCCGAAGCCTCTCGTGCAGTGGTCAAGGGCCCTTACGATCTCTCCTTGGTCGAGGGCTCGGTGACCACGCCTCATGACCTCGAGCGCATCCAACAGATCCGGGCACAGTCGAAGGTCTTGATCACCATCGGGGCCTGTGCCACCGCAGGCGGGGTGCAGGCGCTGCGTAATTTCCAGGATGTCAAAGCCTTCACTTCCATCGTGTATGCGCGCCCGGAGTACATTCACACCCTTGCCACATCAACGCCCATCGCGCACCATGTGAAGGTCGATTTTGAGCTCAACGGTTGCCCGATCAATAAAAAGCAGCTCATCGAGGTGCTGAGTGCCTTTTTGATCGGGCGAAAGCCAGTCACACCCTCCCATGCGGTGTGTGTGGAGTGTAAGCTCAAGGGGAATGTGTGTGTGACGGTGGCACATGGCACGCCCTGCTTGGGGCCCGTGACCCATGCGGGCTGTGATGCCCTCTGTCCGAGTTTTGCCCGGGGATGTTTTGGCTGTTATGGTCCGATGGACAGTGCCAATGCCCCCGCGCTGGTTCAACATCTTCAAGCCTCGGGACAAGCGCCCGAGAGCCTGCTGCGTGCCTTCCGCACCTACAACACCCAAGCGCCGGCCTTTGCAGCCGTGGCCGCGCAGCTTGAAGCGGCGATTGCCGCCTCCGCACAAACAAAGGGGCTCGAAGTATGAGCGAAAAGTCCGTCACCAAGACCATCAAGGTCGATTACCTCGCCCGTGTCGAGGGTGAAGGGGCGCTCCACATCGTGGTCAAACAAGGGCAGGTCGAAGACGTCCAGCTCAAGATCTTTGAGCCTCCCCGGTTTTTTGAGGCATTCCTGCGAGGGCGGCAATTCACCGAAGCGCCGGACATCACCGCCCGCATCTGTGGCATCTGTCCGGTGGCCTACCAGATGAGTGCCGTACATGCGCTCGAGTCTCTCTGTGGGGTGCGCCTCGAGGGTCCACTGCGGGCCCTGCGTCGCCTGCTTTATTGTGGTGAGTGGATCGAGAGCCATGTGCTCCACGTTCATATGCTGCATGCCCCCGATTTTTTGGGCTTTGAGGACGCCATCCAGCTTGCAAAAGTGCATCCAGCGGTGGTCAAACGGGGGCTGGCCATTAAAAAAATCGGCAATGAGATCGTTCAAGCGGTCGGTGGCCGCGAAATTCACCCCATCAACGTCAAGGTAGGTGGATTTTATCGAGTCCCCACCCGCAGCGAGCTGGCCCCACTCCGCGAAAAGCTGGCCTGGGCCCTGGAGGAGGCGGAGGCTGTGGCCCGCTGGAGTGCCACCCTTCATTTTGCCGACTTTGAGCAAGATTATGAGTTTGTCGCCTTGCGCCATCCCGACGAATATCCTTTTAATGAGGGGCGCGTGGTCTCCAATCGAGGGCTGGACATTCCAGTCACAGCGTATCCTGAGCATTTTACCGAGGTTCATCGGCCTCACTCGACGGCTTTACACTCGGTCTTAGACGGTGAGCGGTCGTATTTTCTGGGACCACTCGCACGATGGGCGCTCAACTTTGACAAGCTCCCGGCGCGGATTCAGGCGCTGGCGGTGGCGTTGAAGGTCGAGCCTCCCGTGCTCAACCCCTTTAAGAGCATTGTGGTGCGGGCGCTGGAGACGGTTTTTGCGTTCGATGAGGCCATTCGCATCATCGATGCGTATGAGCGTCCGTCAGAACCGGCGGTGCCGGTGGAGCCTCGAGCGGGTGTGGGGCATGCCGCCACTGAAGCGCCTCGAGGCATGTTGTATCATCGTTATGAGCTGGCCGACGATGGGCGTATCCTGGATGCCCGCATCATTCCGCCCACCTCTCAAAATCAGGGACGGATTGAGCAGGATCTGCGTGCGTTTGTCACCCCTCGCTGGAAATTGCCAAAAAAAGAGCTCACCTGGCAATGTGAGCAGGCGGTGCGCAACTACGATCCCTGCATTTCTTGCTCCACCCACTTTTTGAACCTCACGATGGATGAACACTGAACGATTTGGGTGCCGGGAGAGGCTGAGATGGGTGCATTTTGGGTGGTGGGCCTGGGAAATCCGATGCGGCAGGATGATGGGCTGGGTCCGAGGGTGATCGAGCAGCTTCAGCGCCTGCGTCCTCACTGGCCGCTGAAGGTGATGCGGGGAGACGCGGCGGGCCTGCTGGAGCTGTTGCCCGGTCTCGAGGGGCTGGTGGTGATCGACGCCTTGATTTCCGGGACGGCACCGGGCACCTTGCTGGTGCGGGATTGTTCGACTCAGCCCCTTCCCACCACCCTCAAAGGGGCTTCCACCCATGCGCTGGGGGTCGCGGAGGCCCTCGAGCTGGCGCGTATGTTGGATCAGCTCCCGCCGGTGGTGTGGGTGTTTGGGGTGGAGGCGCTGTGGTCGGGGCATGGAGAAGGGCTCTCCCCTCCGGTGGAAGCTGCAATTCCGGCACTGTTGGATGCCCTGACCCAACTGCTGGATCCATACTTCGGAGATGCACTCGACGCTGTGCGCTGATGGGCGTCGTTTACGCCGTGAGTGCCTGTTTTTCAAGAGCTTTTTTGTCACGAGCTTGAGCTGTTAAAGATGTCTGAGGACACCAGGGCAGCGGTTCCCTCCGCTGAAGCCCTCACGAGAAGGAGCTGATTTTGCACGAGCATGCCTTGATCAACGATCTCTTTCGGAAGATCAACACCACGGCGGAGCAACATCGGGCAACCCGGGTGCGTAAGGTCTCGGTCTGGCTGGGGGCGCTCTGTCACATCTCCCCGGAGCACTTCCGCGAGCACTTCGAGCACACCGCGCCGGAGACTCGAGCCGCTGGCGCTCAGCTCGAGCTGGAGGTGAGTGACGACCTGCATCATCCCAACGCGCAGCAGCTCTATCTGACCTCGCTGGAGCTGGACATTCCCGACGGCATATGACAGCAGCCGTCCGATTTCGCCTGAGCTTTGAAGGGCTGGTGCAGGGGGTGGGATTTCGTCCTTTGGTGGCGCGGCTGGCGCAGGCGCAAGGACTGGGGGGGGAGGTCTACAACCTCGGCGCGCGTGTGAGGCTGGAGCTGGAAGGCCCGCCCGGTTTTTTGCCTGCTTTTTTGGAGCAGCTCGAGCAGCAGCTTCCGCCGCTGGGGTCTCGGCGTGTTCCGACGGTGGAGCCGATGCAGGTGCAGGATCAGCGGTCCTTTTTGATCTTGCCCAGCCAGATGGAAAGTGGAGGATTGCCGCAGTCGCTGCCGGATCTTGCCCCGTGTCCTGCTTGCCTAGACGAAGTGCTGAGTCCAACCGGTCGCCGTTCCGGCTATGTGTTTACCTCCTGTACTCGCTGTGGCCCCCGAGACTCGATTCAGAAGGCTCCGCCCTGGGATCGTGAGCGGACCAGTATGGTGGACTTTCCGCTCTGTGCCGCGTGTCTGAAAGAGTACACTCAGCCCTCAGATCGGCGTTTTCATGCGCAGACGCTCGCCTGTCCAGCCTGTGGACCGCAGCTCGAGGGCCATCTACCGGGGGGTGAGCGGGTGGGGCACGGTGAGCAGGCGTTTCAGCAGGCGCTGGAATACCTTCGGCGCGGCCAAGTGGTGGCGATGTTGGGGGTGGGAGGCTTTCAGCTCCTGGTGGATGCGCGCTCGGAAGAGGCGGTGATGACGCTGAGGCAGCGCAAACATCGTCCGCACAAACCGTTGGCGGTGCTGGTGGCAGGGCTGGAGCAGGCGGAGCGGCTGGCCCGACTTTCGCCGCTCGAGCGGCAGCTCTTGGAGAGTCCGGCGGCGCCGATTGTCCTGGTACGGTCGGAGGAGACACTTGCCAAAAGGGTAAACATGCACTTGCCCTGGCTGGGAATGATGCTGCCCGCTTCGCCCCTCCATGCGCTCTTGGTGCGGGATTTTGGTGGGCCGCTGGTGGTGACCTCGGGCAATCGTGCGGGAGAGCCGCTCTGCCTGACGCTGTCCGAGGCGTTGGAAGCCCTGGGGGAGGTGGCGGACTTCTTCTTGAGCCACAATCGCCCCCTGCTGAGACCCCTGGATGACTCGGTTGTCCAGGTGGTATTGGGAGCGTCAGGCTCGGAGCAGGCTCAGTGGCTGCGGCGAGGGCGAGGGGCTTCTCCCTGGACGATGGAGGTGCCAGCGTCCGTGTGGGGCGGGTGCGGGACTCAAAAGTCCAGTGTCGAAGGAAATTTGGACGCCATGCGCATGGCTCAGCGGGGGATGCTGGCGCTGGGAGGGCAGCTTAAAGCGGCTCCAGCAGTGCTGAGCGGGGACGGCGTGGCTGCACCGCTGCTCCAGCTTGGGCCGCATGTGGGGGAGCTGAGCACAGAAAAAGCCCTCCAGCGGCATCTCGAGGGGGCGAGAGAGCTGCTCGAGCGTCACGGGGTGAACGATCCGGTGGTGCTGGAGGACGCCCATCCAGAGGCGGCAACAGCGGCGACGGTGAAGGGGCTGGGGACGACCTCCCGGCGCTGTGGACATCATGAGGCCCATGCTCGAGCGGCGATGCTGGAGGCACAGTGCTCGGAGGCGCTGGCCCTGGTGCTGGATGGTGCCGGATATGGGCTCGACGGCACCCTCTGGGGGGGAGAGCTGTTGCAGGTAACGCGAGCGGATTGTGTGCGGCGAGGCCAGCTCCGTCCCTATTATCTGGTGGGGGGCGCTCTTGCCTTTCGCCAGCCCTGGCGTTGCCTTCTGGGTGTGTGGGGAATGGAGGCGAGACGGGAGCAGCTTCCCGCGTGGGTGCGCGCTCGCTTGCCCGCTCAGGCGGAGGCGCTCGAGAAGCTGGGTCAGCAGCCCGCTCATCGGCTGGAGACCTCGAGTGCAGGACGGCTCTTCGACGCGGTCGCGGCGCTGCTGGGGTTTGAAGGCACTCAAACCTACGAAGGACACGCGGCTTTGTGGCTGGAGGGTCTGGCGACACAGGCGCTCGAACGGTCACGACCGTCGGAAGGGGGCTCGGAAGAGCGGTGGGTGTTGCCACGGGTGCTCGAGCGCGGTCACGGCGGGTTGTGGCTGGACCCCTTTCCGGTTATGCAGGGAATGGCGCAGGTGCTCGAGCAGATCAACTATTCCAAAACGCTGACAAGTGATTGCCAAATATCCGCCGAAGTGGGAAGGCTGGCACTTCATTTTCATCAGGCGCTGGCGCAGGGGCTGGTGTGGCTGGTGGAAAAGGCGCAAGAGACGGAGGCGAAGAAGCTGCCGGTCCTGCTGACGGGGGGATGTTTTCAGAACCGGCTGCTGTTGGCGTTCACCCGGCAGGGTTTGGAACAGCGCGGCTGGCGGGTGCAGGTGCCGCAACAAGTGCCACTCAACGACGGCGGTTTGGCGGTGGGTCAGCTCATGGCGGCCCTTCACGGGCGAGCTCTGGGTTGAGTGGACCACTTTTCTCGCCGGAGTCTTCAGCGCGACAAAACAGGAGATAAACCCATGTGTCTGGCTGTCCCAGGTAGTGTTGAAGCCTTGCTCGATCAAGATCCGATGATGCGGCGGGCGCGGGTGCGCTTTGGAGCCCTCACCCGGGAGGTCTCCCTGGCCTTTGTCCCCGAGGCGGAGGTCGGTGATTTTGTGGTGGTGCATGCTGGTTTTGCCATCAGCCGCTTAGATCCGCTGGAAGCAGCGCGGGTTTTTGAGGCCCTCGATGCGCTGGGCGCGCTGGAGGAGGTACAAAATCCTGCTGAGGCGGAAGTTTGTCCTGTGTCGCCGGATAAATCTGCCTCCTCACCGTCTGAGACGCTCCCACCTTCCCCGGAGTGTGGCCGATGAAATATCAGCAAGAATACCGTGATCCCGGCGCCATTCGCCGACTGGCGCAGGCCCTCGAGCGCCTCTGCACCCGTCCACACACCATCATGGAGGTCTGCGGCGGACAGACCCATGCGTTTCTGCGGTTTGGATTGGAGCAGCTCCTGCCCTCGTCGCTGGAGCTGGTGCATGGTCCGGGGTGTCCAGTTTGTGTGACACCGGAGTCACGCATCGACGAAGCGGTGGCCCTGGCCCTGACACCGGGTGTTCTGCTCTGTACCTTTGGGGATATGTTGCGCGTGCCGGGTTCTTCCTGGAGTCTCGCGCAAGCGCGCGCGCGAGGGGCTCAAATCCAAGCGGTGTATTCGCCTCTGGATGTGCTCGCGGTGGCCGCAGCTCAACCGGAGCGGCAGGTGGTCTTCTTTGGAGTGGGTTTTGAGACCACAGCCCCTGCGGTGGCGATGCTGGCCTATCAAGCCAAACGGCAGCGGCTTCAAAATCTGTCGTTGCTGCTGGCCCATGTCTTGGTGCCCCCGGCGATGGAAGCGGTGATGGCATCGCCGGACTGTCGCGTGCAAGCATTTTTGGCAGCAGGCCATGTCTGCGCCGTCATGGGCATAACGCCTTATCAGCCACTGGTAGATAAGTATCGTGTGCCGGTGGTGGTGACTGGCTTTGAGCCGCTGGATCTGCTGGAGGGGCTCCGCCGCTGTGTTTTACAGCTCGAGCAGGGCAGGGCAGAAGTGGAGAACGCCTATGCGCGGGTGGTGCCGACCCACGGCAATCCGGTGGCACAAAAGCTGTTGCTTGAAGTGTTTGAAGTCACCCCTCGAACGTGGCGCGGTTTTGGGGAGCTGCCCGCCAGTGGACTGGAGCTCTCCGCCGCCTATGCGGAGCTCGATGCCCGCCGACGATTTGAAATTCCCCCCACTCAGGAGCCGCTGGATCGAGGCTGTCTCAGCGCCCTCGTCCTGCAAGGTCGGAAAAAGCCTCCCGAATGTCCCCATTTTGGCCAGACCTGTACCCCCGATCATCCCCTGGGGGCCACGATGGTCAGCGCCGAGGGTGCTTGTGCGGCCTATCTTCACTATCGGGTGTAGAGCACACTACTTGTCTTCTTGGGCGCGTAAGAAGGTCATCACCTGCTCAGCGGTCTCATAGGCGTCTTTGACCTGCTCGTTGAGTCCGATCCCCCGATACGAGCCCCCCGTAAAAAAGAGCTGCGGGTGAAGCAGCCGGGTCTGCTCGAGCTGTACCAGTCGCTCCGGATGCCCCAGCTCATACTGGTGAAAGTTCAAGCGGTGCAGATGTTGCAGCGAAGGCTTGCCAAAAATGCCCATAACATTTGCCAGCTCGTTCCAGCCCAGGCTCAGCAGCTCCTCGTCGGAGCGTTGCAGCCGTTCCTCCTCGCCCCCCCCACCGATGAAGACCCGCACCAGCCCATGTCCTTCGGGGACTGAACCGGGAAAGAGCTGATGCAACAACACCGCCATGCGTACCGGCGAGCGTGTCCCTCTGGGAGCGGCAAACCCAGAGATGCGCTGAGGCTCCTTGAGCTGTTTGAGGGGAAACAGATAGTGCATCGAGGCCACCGACGCCGTCCGAAAGGTCGTCAGAAGCTGCGCCAAGCCTGGATCAAGCGCCCGGACCACCTCACCCGCCTGAGCAGCAGGCAAGGCCATCACCACCGCATCCGCCTGATCTTCGGCACCTGAATCCGCGTGGAGCCGGAGGGCACCCGCTTGCCCTCCCACCCGCGAGAGCAGCGGCACCTTGTCGAACACCCGCCGCTGGAGCTGAGGTTGATCCAACAACGCCGTTCGCCACTGCCCCATCCCTCCCTCAAGGGCGAGGTAAGCCAGCCGTTTTTGATTGCCAGCCTCGAGGCGAGACTTGAGCACGCCCTGGACCAGGCTTCCTTCTGAACGCTCGCGGGCGACCAAACGGGGGAAGGCACCGGCGGCGCTCAACCGAGCGGGATCCCCAAAAAACATAGTGCCCGCCAGAAGCTCCGCCCCGAGGGTTCCCGCCTCTTCTCCCACCCGTCGCGTGAGAAAAGCCAGCAGCGACTCATCGGCCCCCCCTTTTCGCACCCCGATCAGCGGCTCCTGAAGCACCCGCAAGCGTGCGCGGGTAGAGACCAGGGGTGAGCTGAGCAATGCCGAGGGGGAAGAAGGCAGCCGCTCAAGGTTTCCTTTATGCAGAATGGCTTGAGGCCCCGCCTCGGGAGACGCCGACATCAGCTTATGCTCCAGGCGTAGGCGCTGGAGCTGCGCGCGCGTGTGAGGCGCTCCATCAAAAAAGCCATTGGGACCATGCTCAAGCACCACCTCCCCGAGCTGCTCGCTGGCCAGCTCAGAGGGGGGTGCATGCGCTGTGTCCATCACCTTGAGGGTGAGCCCTCGGCGCAGCTCTACGGCACGTTGAAGCAGGTAAAACGCGGTCGAGAGACCAGCCAAGCCGGAGCCAAAGACCAAAACAGTCGCCATTCCGCCTCCCACGATCACAAGGGTGCATCCGAGTGGATGCATGAGGGAGAAATGTAGAGAGAAGTGCGGGGGTTTTCAACCCCGAAACGTGGAAAACCCAGACATCGACGGATCCCCTCGTCCGTGATGGAGCGGGGCGTCTACACAAGGCTCCAAAGGGAGAAGAGTAGAAGAGGGCAACACCCTCCAGCGGGTGTAAAAAAGGGGAGGATCTTGAGCCAAACAATAGAGCCAAATAATGGAGTCAAGAGAGAAAAAACTGCCCGGTCTGAATCGAGGGGGACGGGGAGACTGTGGCATCAGAAAAGTGTGCCAAAGCTGGCATGAGCGATTGAGAGCAGCGGTGGAAGATCCAAAAAAGAGTTGCGGAGGAGACGTGGGCATGTTAGCCTGATAACGTGGAGGATTGTGTATAAATGCGCAAAAAAAGAGGTGAGGTCCAATGAGTGTACGACGAAAAGGGTACCGGATGCTGGGGATGGTTGTCGCCGCCATGTCCACCCTCGGGTTCAGTCCAGAAGCGGCAGCACAGGATCCGATCCCATTTTTTGCGGAGACCGGATCATCCCCCGAGGTCATCTTTGTCTTGGATGCCTCCCCCACCATGAACGCGAAGGTGCGAGACGCCAACGGCAACCCACTCTCGTATTCACGCGCGTGGTTGGTGAAGGAGCAGCTCAAGAAGCTGGTGGCGGATTATTCGACCACGGGCATTCGGTTTGGCATTGTGCGCACCTCCAACAGCACCACGATCCTGCCACCGGTTTGTAAGGCAGGCTCCCAAATGGCCACCATCGGATCCAGCACCACCGCCCTTCAAACGGCGCTGGATACCTACTATACCACCGTCACCGGCACCGCTTCCACCCCCATCAAGTTAAAGGACTATGAGGGCGGATTCGTAACAGCTAAGTCCGCCATCACCACTTCACTGTCGGGAGACATTTGTAAAGACGACCGCAAGCGCGTGGTGGTCTTTGTGACGGGTGGAGGTGGTTCGATCTTAGACGGCTGTTTGGATGATGCGGACTATTATATCGCGCAGATCCGAGATCTCACCCTTGCCTATGGATTAAAGATCCCCACCTACGTCATGGGTTTTAACCTCGAAGACGATGGTTTTTCGTCTTTGGCCTACCAGCGTCTTCAAGAGATGGCCGTGGCGGGAGAGACTCGCGAGCCCCGCTCCGCCAAAGACGAAAAGCAGTTTATTGCCATTCTCAACGCCATCCTGGTGGGGACTTTCGCAGGAGATTATACCTCTGGAAAGCCGGTGCTCGCGATCACCAACGATGAGCTGTTTCAGAATACCTTCAGCATCTCTAACAACGACACCGCAGACGCCAGCACCTGGAAAGTCTCCTGGAAAGGGCACTCCTACGCCTACCAGCTCAAGTCTGATGGCACCACCCAGACCCCAGCCCGTTGGGATGCGTCGAATTGGCCTGCTGTTTCGCCGTCCAGCCGCTATTTGCAGCGTGAGGTATATTCGTCTTATCTGAGTGGCGTGATTCCCAATCAGTTGACGCAGACCCTCTTTAACAGCGCCAATGCCGCCTATTTTGACGACGGTATGGCCCTGGTGGGGGCCACCTATGACATCAACTTTGACGGAAGTTATGGCAGCGCCAGCTCCCCCAATACAGCCGACGCCGCCACCCTCATCAACTTCACCCTGGGCGACATCAGCAAAGAGTACGACTTTAGCTACAACGGCGAGCGTGTCAACCGAGAGTCCTATTGGTTGCTCGACATGATGAGCTCCACCCCCACCTACGTGCCACCGCCGATCTTTCCGCGTCAAGAAACAACCTATCGTGCGTTTCAGTCCACTCAGGCTGCTCGAGCTGATTATCTGGTGGTGGGCTCCAACGGGGGCATGATTCACGCCTTTGAAGCGGGCTTGGGCACCGGGTTGGGAGATCGTGTCTCCTCTTTGACCGGAAAAGAACTCTGGTCCTATGTGCCCCGTCATACCCTGTCGCGTCTTAAAGATGTCTGGAAGGGTGATTCTCATCCCATCCTCTTGGACACCACCGGACGTTATTCCGATGTGGTCTCCAACGGAAACTGGATCACCCTCTACGTGCAGGGTGATGGCATTGCCGGAGACACCAGCAAGTGTCACACCGCCATCAACACCTTCAACCCCAGCAACACCGATCTGTGGAATTGTGGTTGGTACACCGCCTTAGACATCAGCAAAGTGAAGTCGGGGGGCGGTTATACCTTTGCACCCCTCTGGGAGTTCCCCGGTTATGGTGACATCTTGTATGCCGCCTCCGAGCCAGCCTTCGGGCGCGTGCGTGTGAAGCTCGGTGCCAACACCGAAGTGCGCGACGTGGCCTTTGTCGCCGGTCGCGGCTCCACCGTGACCTTTGGCTCCAACGTGGTGGGCTGTCGAGCCCCGGTATATGTGATCGATCTGGACTCAGGGCGGCCTCTGGGTGCCACGAACTATGCGCTGGATAACCTGACGGCGGTGCCGAGCCCCTACGACAGCCGTATTTTCCTGTCGTATCGGACATCGAGTGGGTGTTCATCAAGCAACAACTTTGGCAACTTGGGGGTGCGGGCGCGGATCGTGCCGGTGGATACCAACGGCGACCTGTTGACAGACCGGCTCTATGTGGGCGACATGGAAGGTCGGCTGTGGCGGATCAAGCTGGACAACACCAACCCCGGCACTTGGAAGAGCAGCACCTCGCTGATTTACAGCTCCCCGACGCAGATGCCCTTTATGTATGCCCCAGCCGTGACATTCACGCCGGATGGAGATCTTTTGGTCTACATTGGGCAGGGAAGCCCGGATACCCTGAGTGCTTACGGCAGTCCTTCACCGACGGGAAATTTCCAGGTCTTGCTGGATAATCGTGCGGGCACCTCGGCCACGGCCTTCACGGGCACCGGAAAATTTACCTTGCCCACCCTCTCGGCAGGTGAAGTGATGGCAGGCGAGCCCGTGATTGTGAATGGCATCGTCTACTTTACCACCTTTACGCCGAGCTCCACGAGCTGCCGCTTTGGGACCGCTCGACTCTATGGTCTCCAGTATTTGAGTGGAGACCCAGGGCTGGACGGATCCGACAGCGACACGGCCTTCGACAGCAAATATATTGACTTGGGTGTGGGTGTGCCCTCGGGCGTGGTGGTTGGAAATGATAGCTGGTATGTGGCCGTCAACGATGGTGCCAGCGGCGGTAAGCCCGTCACGGCCTCCGGTGACTTGGGCCTCAACGTCTCCACCAACAGCGCCTCCCGAACCTATAGCTGGCTGGAAGTGCTGGGACGTCCCGCGACCCGCTGAAGCTGGTGTAGCCCCTCAGCCATGACCCTCTGTCCTGAAAGAAGGATTGGATATGCAGACCTTACGTGTCTCGCAACATCAATGCGCGCCCCTGCCGGCGGCCTTGCCCTCGCCTGGGTCGCACCGGAAAGTTAAGCGACGTGCCGCCCTGATGGCGGGTGTGACCTTGCTGGAGCTGATGGTGGTGGTGGCCCTGATTGGCATCTTGGCTTCCATCGGAACCCCCGCTTTTAGAGACATGGCCGGTCGTTATCGTCTGAACGCCGCCACCCGTGAAGCGGTCAACCTAATCAAGCAGGCACGATATGCAGCCGTTATTCGCGGCGCACGGGCCCGCGTTGTTTTTGCGGACGTCGATGGCGCACCCACCAACGGGGGAGCGGGTTCGGGACTTATTCGGGTGGAAAAACGGGTGGTGGACAGCACCGGCGCCGAGACCTGGGAGCTGATGAACCTCTCCAACGTCTCCAGCTCCGCATTGCCCACCGACAAGTGCCCCACCAACCTGCTCCTGCCCAGCAGACCTGTCTTGCGGGAGTATTGCCTGGATGTGGATGAACAGTATCTGAATGTGACCCTCTCTAGAGTCGATGCCATCGGTGCGAGCTTACACAACACCAACGGCCTGCCGGTGCTGGAGTTTGGTCCTGAAGGATTTGCGCTCAACCCGGATTCTGATTTCCAGGCCGGTTCGTCTCGTCAAGAAGTGGGGTTGGTGTTGACGTACAAACACGCCTCCGGCCAGCTCGACAGCCGTATAATCTTGGTGGGTCGCACCGGAAATGTGCGCATCCAGGGCTATCGTGGCGCCAGTATCCCAACCCCTTGATCTATTGCCTTGACCTATTGCCTTGAGGTGAGCAGCACCATGAACTCCCGCTCTGTTATCCGCTCTGAGCTCAGAGGCGCGACCCTGTTGGAGATCTTGATCGCCTTGGTGGTGGTCAGTGTGGGCATGATGGGTTATTTCATCTTGCACATCCAAGCCAGCCGTACCTCCGGTGAGTCCTCCAACTTGGCCCAAGCCACCTCCATTGCGATGGCCCTTCAAGACAGCTTGATGAGTGTGCCATACAGTGAAAAGACCTTTAGCGAGCCGACCCTGGCCAAGTATTTTACGAGCTGTGGGGCCTTGCCATCCTATCCGGTGGCCAACCTGTGCAACGTGGAGTCGGCGGTTAATGCGGTGGGCACCACCAACGCCGCGCAGGGACGGGTGGAGTTTGCCCGCTCTTGGCATGTGGCTCAAGATTCCGTCAATCCGAGCCTCTATCGATACGTCGTGCGGGTTCGTTATTCCCCGGGCGCTCAGCGCACGACCGACTGTGTGAGCTCTACCGTCGGCTGTAAAGCCGTGACCTTCTCCACCGTGCGAAGCCCCAGCGGAAACGCCCCATGAGGAGCAGCGCCATGATGAGACCTGAGATCCGGAGCCGTTCGACCTCTGCCCTGCGGCCCCTCTCCGCTCAGCGCGGGTTTACCCTGGTCGAGCTGATGATCGCCTCCCTGATTGCCATCATCATCTCCGGTATGATGTTTTCGGTGTTCAACAGCCAGGAGCGCTCCTCGATCCGCATTGAGAGTCGCGCGCTGATGCAAGATCAGCTTCGGATGGCCTTGAGTGTGATCACTCGGCAAGTGCGCATGGCCGGATATGGCATTGGTACGGCGCTGGTGGGCTCGGTGGCGCGAGGCGCTCCGGCCCTTCAATATTGTACGAGCTGTGGATCGGTGGCGGGCTCCGATCAGCTCTTGGTGATGTATCGGAATCCGCTCTATGAATTCCGGCTAGACTGGGCTCGGTATCAGCTCGACAGCACCTTGAGCTTGTGTGGCACCAACCGCCTCTATCCGGATCGTCCGATCTTGCAGTACCCAGAGGCGATGGACAACGACATGCGCCTCTTCAAAGACGATTATTTGGCTTGCTCGGACGAGTCTGTCGCTCGGCCTCGACGTTACAGCATCTTTAAGGTGAGTGCTCCCGTGTTGGTGTGGCAGCGCAACGGCACTCCCCCGGGCACCATCAACGTGGCGGCCAACGCGGTGCCGTATACCTCCAATCATTGCACCTCATCCACCGACAGTTTTCCAATTCGGATGATCTGCGGACACATGACCGGGACCACCTTGGCCTTCTACCTGTTCGAAGATACCCTCTATATGGACGATGATGGGGATGCACGCTCCGCCAGCCTCACCTTTCCCTTGACCATGCCCGATCCCAGCACCACCGACGACATCGCCTTGGCCACCGGCATCGAAGATTTCCAAGTCGCGGCCTGTGTCGCAAGCTCCACCAATGCCGTTGACGTGGGAAGTGCCAGTGCCTCTTGCATGGCGTCCCCCGGATCCCCCAACTGGGTGTCTGCTGCACAAAACTCATTCGACAACAGAGTGGTCGCCATACGTGTGACCCTCGTGGCCCGTGGAGAGGCCGACAAGCAGGGCAGCCGTTCGGGAAGTGTGCCCATCTCGGTGGAAGATCACGCCGTCAGCGCACCGGCAGATGGCAGCCCTCGTCTCTCTCAGTCGGTGATCATCCAGCTTCCGAACCTGTACGCCGTCCAAACCTTCTGAGGTACGTTATGCATTCCTCTGAGCCTCGAGCCTCCGCCCGTGTGCGCGAAGGGGGCTTTATCCTGGCCTTGGCCCTGATGATGCTGGTGGCACTGTCCTTGATTGGGGTTGCCACCCTCTCCACGACGTTGGTGCAGCAGGATCTGTCCGTCAACTCGCGTGATACCCAAGAAGTATATTATGTGGCCAATGCAGCTCTGGCCTTGGGCCTCGAAGCGTTGGTGGATGAGTTTCCCCTCAAGTACAACGACTCTCAGGATACCGGTGTGCCTTCTACCGTGGTGCGATACGGCGCAGGAAGTTTTAATCGGAAGACTGGCGACCTCTCGCTTGCCAGCCCTGTGGTGTGTCCCGATAGCGCCTCGGGGCGTTGTGCCTGTGCCGACGACCCTCTCAAGCCGGCACAAAATCGCGAATGTCTGGGCTTTGAGATCTTTGTCTACTATATGAACGAGGGCCCCGCACCGTCTGGTTTTAGCATCGACAAGTATAAGACCTATTATTGGAAGGTGCTGGCCGTTGCCAACAGCTCCAATGAGGGAACCTCCCAGGCGTCGGTTTTTGTCTCCAGCGTGTATCGGATTGCCCAATAAGTGCGGGTATCGTGTGTGGCCGCGAGTGGATCAGCGAATATGGCAGGTGTTGGCACGATAGAGGGAAATGAGGTTCGCACGTCGGCCCAGCGAACGTCGGCCCAGCGCAAGTCCGATCCGCTAACGTCTGACCAAGCGATTTCTGAGCGTGCCGATGCCTTCCACCGTCAGCTCGACGGTCTCCCCAGGTTTTAGGAAACGGCCAAGCTCCAGCCCGCAGCCACTGGGCATGGTCCCCAGCCCGATGAAATCACCGGGAAAAAGTGTCTCACACTGAGAGATATAGCTGACAATCCTTCCCACGGAGAACTCCAGGCTGCTCAGCCCGGTTCGAGAGATCACCTCCCCATCGATCCGTACTTCCGCGCTGAGCCTTCGGATATCCCCGAGGGCCTCCGCAGTGACAAAAAACGGTCCCATCGCATTGCCGGTATCAAAGTCCTTGCCCTTTGCGGGCCCGAGCCGCAGCTCCATCTCGCGGAGCTGTGCGTCGCGTGCGCTGAAGTCGTTGAAGATCGTGTAACCTGCCACATGCTGCACCGCCTGCTCTGGGGTTAAGTCCTTTCCCGTTTTGTGCAGGTACAGTCCAACCTCCAGCTCAAAGTCCATCCTCTCGGAGTAGCTGGGCCAGCTCACCTCCGCTTCATGTCCAACCACCGAGGCGGGATTGCCTTTATAGTAGACAGGGAGCTGATGAAAGAGCTTGGGCACGCGGATCAGCGGCATTCCGAGGGCTCGTGTGAAGGCATCCAGCTTGGCCACGGCGGGATATTTGAGCCGTGCGCCGCCTCTTAAGCTCTGGAGATAGTGTTGCTCGAAGGCCATACAATCCCGCATAGAGCGAGGCCGGGGGAGGGGTGCCAACAAGCGGAGCTGATCCAGCTTGAGCACATGCGGAGGGGCATGACGTGCAGCCGCCAGCTCCGCCAGGGTTTTGAGCCCATCAAAAGCGCGAGGTCCGGCATCGAGCACCTGGGCCAGCGAATCGAACGTGCCCCGCTCGAGCCACTCCTTGAGTGACGCCGGAGCCGCTGCACGCACAGAGGGATCCTGGGCCAGTCCGGTCATATCCAGGACATGCTCGGCATCTTGGACCAAGCCCAAGCGGGGGGGTGGGTTCTGATCGGAAGGGGTGAGAGGCACCCACGTACACAGCTTCATCTGGCCTCCGGTTGGCGGTGAGATCGTTGGAGATGCGTTTCACCATTATATATAGTATCCTGATCGGCAACGTCCCTCAATCTGGAGCCCCTGAAGCATCATGCTCGCCCGTGTGCGTCCATTCCTGCCGTACCTGCTGTCCTTGCTGCCGATCCTGTGGCTGCTCTTTCCGCTCTTTGTGCGTGGTCAGTTTTATATCAGCGAAGATGGGCATACCATGCTCGTGGAGTACCCTCTCTACCATCTGTTGGGTTATTCCATGGAAGAGGGGGTCGTTCCTTTGTGGACCCACAAGCTGGGCGTGGGCCAGCCCCTGATGGCCACCGGTGAAGTCGGCGCCATGCATCCCCTCAACCTGATCCTCTTCCGCTATTTGCCTCCTTACCTCGCGTGGCAAGTCGCTCAAGTGTTGGCCCTGATCACCAACTTAGTCTGTGCCAACTTGCTCTTGCGCGCGCGCCAGCACACGCCGCTGTCCTCCTTACTGGGTGCCATGACCTTTGCCGCTGGAGGTGTGGCGGTGGGCCAGCTTCGCTCCTTAGTGGATGCACAAGCCCTGGCCATGTTGCCCTTAGCCCTCATGTTTGCCCTCCGTTATCTGAGCTACAAGCGGGCCAACGATGCCGCATTGACGGGTGTTCCCATCGCCTTAGCCGTCGTCTCGGGCAGTTTTATGACCGCAGGTGCGATCATTTTGGCCTTGCTCCTGGCCGTTCTGGAGCAATTTTTGACCCGTCCGACCGTGCAGCCCCACGTCTGGGAGCGTGCTTCGATCCTAGAGCCGCGCTGGAAGCGTCATCTGAGAGAGGGATTGCTTCTGCCTTTGGCCGTCGGTATGGCCGCCTTACTGGCCGCCCCTCAGCTCCTCCTGACCTGGGAATACCTGCCTTTTTCGACCCAAGCCGAGGGTGCCTCGAGCGCCTATTCCGCGTTGGGCGTCTTTGGAAAATCGGGTTGGATTCGTTTGATCGCCCCTCACGCCCTGGGCATTCCGGTGTTGGGCACTTGGCAGCAGCCCGAGCGATTTGGCGATACCTTCTTGTACGTGGGTTTATTGCCCCTCGTCTTATGCCTGACCGCTCCATTTCTTGCCTGGCAGGGAGAAAAGCGGATGCGCCTGCCCTTGCTCCTGCTTGGCGTGGGCTTGTTATTGTCCTCGGGAGGCCCTCCCCTCGAGACCTTGAGCCAGCTTTTTCCGCCCTTACGTTGGTGGCCATATCCGGGTGGATTTTTGATGCTCCCTCAGCTTGCCCTCGCCATGCTGACCGCTCCTAGCCTAGACTTTTTGTGGGAGCGATTGGAGCAACATCCGCATCCGTTGGGCCGTCGTTTTGCGGGTGCATTGCCCTGGTTGTGTATGTGGGTGACCGCCTTAGATCTGGGATATCACGGCTCGAGCCTCTTGGCCTGGACGGATCGCACCACCTTATTCCGCAGCCTGCCGTCTGAAGCAGCCATCCCGAACCTGGGCTCCTATCGCCTCTTGAGTCTGCCTGGAGGCGTGACCCGTACCCCTTCGCCTCCCTTGAGAGACGATCCGCAGCCTTTTATGGAGCGGCGAGCCGTGGTCTGGCGCAACTACAACTTGGTGGCCCGTGAAAATGCTCTGGGCGCGCAGCTTCAGCGTCCATTGGCGTCCGTGAGAGCCGACGAGCAGCAGCTCATGCAGCTCCTTCAGCCTCAAGGGGGGCAGGTGCAGGTCTCGGATGCCGCCTTTCGGTGGATGCACTTTTTGGGTGTGCGTATGGTGTTGAGTTATCTGCCGGTGCGTCATCCAAAGCTGATCTCCTACAAGACCGTGCCAGTGCCCGGTTTGGAGCCGTCGGTGAAGCTTTATGGCATTAATGAGATGATGCCCCGAGCGTATCTTGTGCGGGGTGCGCGAGCCTGTACCCCTGAGACCATGACACGTCGGATTGAGGCGGGTCATTTTGGACCGGGTTGGAAGCCGTGTCTGCTGGCCCATGAAGACGATCCCACTCCGGACGAGACCGCAGCCGTGGTGGGGGTCTTGGAGCCGGTGGGGCGCTCTGAGCTGGCCCTCAAAGTGAAGGTCAACTTGGCGACCACTGCCCTGTTGGTGGTGCGAGACGCTTACGCCCCGGGGTGGGTTGCGGAGCTGAATGGCAAAGAGACTCCGATCTTGGCCGTGGATGGCATCTGGAAGGCTGTCGCCTTACCCGAGGGGCCCTCGGAGCTGTCCTTGGAGTATCGGCCTACGGCCATGCGCGCCGGCCTGATGGTCAACGTCTTGGGCATACTCCTGCTGGGTTTTACCTTTGTGTTGCCCTATCTTCCCTCTCGAAACTATCAACTGGTAGACGAAGACCCGCCCTTGCCGCCTGAAGGAGAGCGTTGGTATCAGTAAGAATCGTGTGCCCACTTGCCTTAAAGTGTCTGGCTCCAGCGCCACAGCCATGTTAAACTTCTGCCGAAAATGCCGAAAGCCCTCTCATGTCTTGGAGGACCGCATGCGTCCAGCCTCATCCACCTGCCGACCCTCCGCTTGGTTTTGCCTGAGCCTTTGCCTGAGCCTGATCGCCTGTGCCACCGAGCAGGATCCCACCGACGCCGCCCTCCAGTCGGTCGATCAGGACGACGACAGCATCTTGGATGCCCATGAAGGCGCTGAAGATGCCGATTCAGACGGTGTGCCCAACTATCTCGACCCCGATGCCGACAACGACGGCATCTCCGATGCGGTTGAAGCGGGTGATACACGCCGTGAGACCTACCCTCGTGACAGCGACGCCGACGGCACCCCCGATTTTCTCGACCTGGACAGCGACGGCAACAAAATTCCAGATAAGCAAGAAGTGGGCCTCGATCCAGCTCAGCCCCTTGACCTCGACCTCGACGGCCTGCCCGACTTTGTGGATCCTGACAACGACGGAGACCTCATCGCCGACTTCATTGAGCTCGGTGGGCAAGTCCCGCTCGACAGTGACGGTGACGGCATCTTCGACTACCAAGACCTCGACAGTGACAGCGACCGCATCCTGGACCGAGACGAAGCCGGTGAAATTGCCGTCGGGGAGCTGCCACGAGACACCGACCAAGATGGCATCCCCGACTATCGTGACCTCGACAGTGATGGAGACAGCCTCTCGGATCAGCAAGAAGCGGGCGACAAAGACTTAAACAGTGCTCCGTTTGACACCGACCAGGATGGGGCATCGGATGCTGCCGATCTGGACGCCGATGGAGATGCCCTCACCGACTTGGCCGAGCTGACCCAGGGCAGCGATCCCTATCAGTATGACAGTGACGGAGACGGCGCTTCTGACGGGGTGGAGTTTTTTGCCGGATCTGACAGCATGGATCGTCAAAAATTGCCCCTGATCCCCTGGCTGGTGGTGCCTCAGCGTGCGCGCACGAGCCGAACCTTTGACTTCAGCCTGCTGGTGGCAGGTGCCGACGTGGTATTTGCCATCGACATCTCGGGGAGCATGTCTGACGACATTCGTGTCTTAGCCGATCAGCTTCAGGAGGTGGTCGAATCGGTGCGTGCGGAGGTTTTTGACGTCAACTTTGGCCTGGCCACCTATCAAGATTATGCCAGCATTTCCATGAACATGTGGCCCTATCGACTGGTCCAGCAGCTCACCGTCGATGCGGATCGTGTGCAGGCGGCGATGGCGGCATTGGTGACCGACGGCGGGTCTGGAGCCGGTTACGAAGCCCTCTACCAAGTCATCACCGGACGGGGTTACGACGAAAACTGTGACATGAGACTCGACGCGGGTTTTGAAGTCCCTCCCTTTATCTCGGAGCCGGGTGATGTGTTTGGAGGCACCTCCGCCGACACCGTGGATCTTACCGATTTGAGCACCGGCGGATTGGGTGGCGCTGGATTCCGTGCTGGAGCCTATCCCTTGATCGTCTATATTGGTGACATTGTACCCGACGAGCCGGGTGTGGACATCCCCATCAACGCATGCCCCTCACCCTCCACCTCTCGACGCGCGACCTCTACGGACGTGATCTCTGCCGCCATTGCCACCGGAACCCGCATCATGGGGGTATACGCGCGCAACGACGGCCCGGGCAGTGTGGAGGAGCACATGCGCTCATTGGCCTTCGCCACCGGTGCCGTTTACGACGAAGATGGTGACGGAAATGCCGACGACCCCCTGGTTTTCTCCGCTGCCGAGCCTGAAGCCCTGGTTCAAGCCACCATCGCCGGTATCACCTCAGCGGTCTCGGGGGGAGGTTTTAACGAAGTAAGCCTCGTGCTCAAAGATGACCCGTATGGCTTCTTATTTCAAACTAATCCGGTAGTGGTGGAAAATGTCACCACCAACTCCACCGTCTCCTTTGACGTCATCTTTGAAGGAGTCGTCCCTGCCAACGCCGACGACCAGATCTTTGCCCTCACCATGCAGCTACTGGGCGACAATGCTACCTCCTTGAGTCAAAAGCCGGTGCTGATTGTCGTGCCCGGCGAGCGGAACATCTCCAACTGAGCACGGCTGAGCTCCTGTGTGTGCGCGTGTGTGTGAGCGTGTGTGTGAGCGTGTGTGCGTGTGTTGGAACCACATTTTCCTGTCTTACCAGCCTTTTTGCCCTATATTTTTAATCCCGAGTGTCAGCCATGTCTAAATCCCTGCTGTGCTGGAGAGCCCCTTATGCGGTTGAGCCGTTCTGTTGTCATACACACCATTTCTGAGTCACGATCTCTCGTCTGGCCCCTGCTCTTGACGGCCTGTTCTGGACTTGACGAAGAACTCACCCCTTCACCCACACCCACGCCCAGCCCTTACGTTCAAGCGGTGGATTCCTTTGAGCCTGGAGAAGCGGCTGGATTCGGTCAAGACCTCTTTCCCACCATTGTGTATGGGCCACCGGTGGGCGGCGGTGTCTCTCAGGGCTCTGTGGACGTGCTCTCATTGGGCTTGGGCGGTGAGATCGTGTTGAGTTTTGGAATTCTCCGTGTGGTGGATGGAGACGGCCCGGACTTTGTGGTCTTTGAAAATCCGTTTTATATCACCGAAGGCGTGAGTTACGCCGAACCTGCTCAGGTCTCCGTGAGCCTCGACGGGGAGCGCTGGACCTC
Source organism: Myxococcota bacterium (assembly GCA_046075485.1). Lineage (GTDB taxonomy): Bacteria > Myxococcota_A > UBA796 > JAJRTE01 > JBJTQF01 > JBJTQF01. The sequence continues at coordinate 73,439 of JBJTQF010000024.1, forward strand.
CTTTCCATGTGCGCTGAGTGCCTATCCATATGAAGGTTGTGCCGGGGTGACACCGGTGACCGCCAACTTAGAATTAGGGATTTCGCCCTTGGATCCTGCACAAGCTGGGGGAGACCTCTTTGACTTGGCGAGCATAGGGGTGGCCGAAGCGCGATACGTGCGCATCACCGATGGCGGCGTGGTGGGGGTCTCGAGCACGGCACCGGCGGCGGGATTTGATCTGGATGCCGTAGCACTCCTGCACCATCGGATCGCAGCAGCCGAATGAGCCATTTTCCTCTGCCTGAGCCGCTCACCCTCCGTTTTTAGCGGCCTCTCGTCGTTCCTCCAGGTGTTCCCAGCGGGCGTAGAGCTCTGCTAGCAGCGTCTCCAGCTCATGGAGTCGCGTTTGAACTTCGCGCACGCGCGCGGGTTGTGTGTAGAGCGTGGGATCTCCGAGCTGACCTTGAATGGACGCCTGTTCTGTCTCGGTCTGTTCGATCTTGCTGGGCAGCCCTGCCAGCTCTTTTTCCTCCGCATACGACAGCTTCTTGGGGCGGAGCGTGGCCGCGTTGGGGGCCAATTTTGCCTGTCGAGCGGCATCGGCGGCAGCTTTGGCTTTTTCCTGTGCTTTTTCCTGTGCCTTTTCTTTTTCCTCTACTTGAGCTCGCAGGCGGCGGTAGGTCTCATAGTCTCCCTCGTACTTGGTGACCTTGCCATCCCCTTCAAAGGCGAACACCGCCGTTGCGATCTTGTCCAGAAAGAACCGATCATGGGTCACGGTGAGCACACAGCCTTCAAAGCGTTGGAGTGCGGCTTCCAGCACTTGGAGGGTGATCAGATCCAGATCGTTGGTCGGCTCATCTAAGATCAGCAGGTTGCAGCGTCTTTTCATCAGCTTGGCGAGCAGTACCCGGTTACGTTCTCCGCCTGAGAGGGCTTTGATCTGCATGCGGTGGGTCTCATGCGGGAAGAGGAATTCCTCCAGATACGTGACCACATGGACTTTTCGCCCGCCGGTTTCGACATAATCCCCTTGATCCGCCACTTCTTCCCACACCGTCTTCTGGGGATCGAGCTGTTCGCGCGTCTGATCGAAGTAGAGCACCACGGTATTTTTGCCCAGCGTGACCAGTCCGGCGTCTGGGGAGAGCTGTCCGACGATCAGCTTGAGCAGGGTGGTTTTTCCGGCTCCATTGGGGCCGATGATGCCGATGCGCTCGCCCTTGACCAGATCCAGCGAGACATCCTTGAGCACCGTGCGGGTGCCGAAGCGTTTCCCGACTTTCTCGAGGCGCAGGATGGTATGACCTTGCCGCACCGCCTCGCCGAAGTCCATACGTGCTGCATCATTTCGCCGAGGTCCATCTTGCTCGATCAGCGCCTGAGCCCGGTCGATGCGGGCTTGAGACTTGGTGGTGCGGGCTTTGGGGCCTCGGCGGAGCCACTCCAGCTCGGTGCGCATCAGGTTCTGTCGATTTTGTTCTGCGCGGTCGGCGTGCGCGGCCAGCATCGCCTTCGTCTCGAGCCAGTCCTGATACTTGCCGACGAAGCTGGTGAGCTTGCCATCTTGCACCTCGATGATCCGGCTCACCACATGGTCGAGAAAATAGCGATCATGGGTCACCAGCAGGATCGAGCCTCGAAAGCGAGCGAGCTGATCCTCGAGCCACAGCACCGTGTCGGCGTCCAAGTGGTTGGTGGGCTCATCGAGCAGGAGCAGATCTGGCTGTTGCAGCAGCACCTTCCCGATGGCCACTCGTTTTCGTTCTCCACCGGAGAGCCCCGCGATGGGTCGCTCCAGCTCCGTGATGCCCAGCGGGGTCAGGGTGGAAGCAATACGGTGGCCGAGATCAAAACCGCCCAGGCCATCGATGCGCTGTTGAAGCGACTCCATGCGCGAGAGCAGGGCATCCACATCATCCTCGGGCTGCGGATCCGCCAGCCGCTGGGTGATTTCCTGCCATGCCTGGAGCGTCTCCCGATGCATGCGCAGCCCCTGCTCCATCTCTTGTTTGATGGTGTGGGAGTCGTCGAGTGCGGGTTCCTGAGCCAGATAACCCACCACGGCCCCCCGTTTGAGGGCGATCACCCCTCCTTCCGACCAATCCAGCCCTGCAAGAATTTTGAGCAGCGTCGATTTCCCGGAGCCATTCACCCCGACAATGCCGACGTGTTCGCCCTCATCGAGCGCAAGGGAAGCATGATCGAGCACGGCGCGGGAGCCGAACTGTTTTTGCAGGTCATTGGCGGTCAGCAGGGTCATAAAAAGAGTACCTCAAGCAACAGACGGAGGGTGCAAAACGGGAGGCATTATAGACGGGGGCGGGAGAAGTGTCAGCAGCTTCGGCAGGATTCAGAGGCGAGAGCCGCGTCGTTCAAAGATCTGGAGGGCTTTCCACAGAGATCGAGCCTGCGTATTGCCGCTGGGAGGCATGGGAGGCAGTCCCGACGATGCCGCCTGTACCGCTGGATTTGGAGGTGGAATGGGGGTCCAGCGTATCGAACCCGGCCCAGAACGCACCGGCTCAAACGGATTTGCCTGCACTGCGTTCACCGCCGAGCCTGTGGGCAGGGGAGTCACCTGCTCATCTGCTTGGTACACCGGATTTCGCACCCCCACGTCTGTATCCTGATCGTGGATCGCCACCCCGGAGCTGCGTCGGCTCAGCAGCGCCTCGAGCGCCCCTTGACGTTTCACCAGGTATTCTTTGAGCTCGAAGCGGGGATTCCAGGCGCACAGCCACTCCGACAGTGCTTGAATCACCTCGGGCGCGGTGGCAAAACGCTCCTGGGGATCATACGCCAGCAGCTTCCGAAGGATCAGGTCCAGCCCCGGCGGGGCGATCTTCGACGCGGTCTGCTCGAGCTGGAATGAGAGCTGTTTTTGTCGTTCCTCGAGCCGGACGGCATCACGCGCCTCTCGACCGAACAGAGAGCGTCCGGTGAGCAGCTCAAAGAGCACCACCCCCACACTATACAGATCCGACGATGGGGTTAAGTTCCACTCACCCCGAGCCTGTTCGGGCGAACGATAGCCGGGAGTGCCTTGCCGGATCCACAGGGGCGGACGATCTCCGAGCTGAGGCCGCGCCATGTTGAGATCGATGAGCTTCACCAGCGCACCGCGTGTCACCAAGATGTTATCCGGCTTAATGTCTTGATGCACTGTGTGCAGCGGGGTGCCACTGGCATCTTTTGCACGATGCAGAGCGGCCAGACCTTCGCAGACTTGGCGCATGAGCTCTGCGGCGGCCTCGGGGAGCAGTCCACTTCCGGCGGCGAGCGCCAGCAGGTGGGTGACACGATATCCTTCGACATACTCCATGACCACTGCGGGTTCCCCTTCCGCCTCAAACACCGAGTCCACCTTGATCAAGTGGGGATTAGTGATCAGCATGCCCAGCTCCGCTTCAAACAGCAGACTATCCAGAAACACGGGATCTCGTTGGATCAGCCCGGGGCGGAGACGTTTGATCGCCACCAGTCCCCCGTAGTTTTTCGGGCGGAGATCACGCGCTAGCATGACCTCCGTAAAGCCTCCACGACCGAGGGGCTCTAAGATCTGAAAATGGCCGAGTTTGGGATGTTCGGTGTCCAGCATGGGATGCCTCCGCAATAGCTGACGACGGCGCTGTGCTTCGGGGGTTTAGTGGCGACGTAAGACTCTGAAATTATTTTAAAGAGGCGTGTCACAGATGCCAAATATTAATGTAACCGACCAATGGGGTTTTTGTATAAATTCCGGCAGGATAAGCAACTTTGACATATGACGACGATGGCAAGACCCATTTTATCTCGTCGGCGTGTCTCGGATTTGGCCGTGCGTGCGTGAGTGGATCAGCGTGCGTGTGATCAAGAGATAGGACGTGAGGTGGCAGGGCTCAGGCGGAGTCTAATCCAGCGGCATCCACTTTTTGCTCTGATAGCTCCAGATCCCGCTGAAGTGTTCTCCTGAGCGTACATCGATCACCACCACATCCCGCAGACCGTACTCTTCGTTGCGGAAGATGAGCTGATGTTCTCCGGCAGAGAGTCCTTCAATCATGATCGGCGTGCGGTGGATATCCTGCCCATCGATCACCAGCACCGAGTCGGGTGGTGAGCTGTCGAGGGTCAGCTCGATGGTGCCGGGCCGTCGGCGTCCATTGAAGGGCTTGAGGATTTCTTTGGGCAAACGTCCGGCACTCTGGAGCTGTGCGACGGGTGGAGCATCTTCATCTGGGAGCGGAGGCAGTGGGGTGGCGGGGCCTGCGGGGACTTGTTCGCTGGATCCGGTAGAGCCGGACGCAGCTCCCATTCCGGTGGCACCTGCGGATACCATACCACCTGCACCCACCGGCTCTGCACCTCCAGCGTTGGTTTCGGGAGCGCCTGATGCGGCTTCAGCGCCTGCCCCCTCTGCTCCGGGACTGGGTTGAACTCCGGCTTGGCCGGGACTGGGCTGAACTCCGGCTTGGCCGTCCGTCGAAGCGGTGTTGACCTCTCCCGAATCTCCATTTTTCGCCGTGCCCACTTGGGTATTGGACCGCAGCAGCACCAGACCCAGCAGCCCGAGGGTGATCAGCGCCACGGCTCCGATCATCATACGTTTACGTTGGGCGGCTTTTTCAGCGCCTGCCTGCTTCGCCCCACCGGTGTGGAGGGCTTCTCCCGCAGCGCCTTGCCCCTCCCGTGTTTGCCCATCCCGTGTTTGCCCATCCCGTGGGGTGTTTCGGCCCTCTTTTTTGGGAGGCGCTTGTGTCGCAGCGGAAGCAAAGGTGCTCGACGCGGCCCCTCCGACGATGGGACCGTTGGCGGCCTCCTCATCCGGCTCCAGCTCAGCGGTGAGTCCGAAGGTGCCCGATTGAGACAGCTCCGGCACTGCTCCTGTCTGGCCGGTGAATTCCGCATACATCGGGGCCGGGCCGGTCTTATCGAACAGCGCAGGCGGCTCCTCCAGCAGACTTCCACCCAGCTCGAGCGCCGAAAAGTTGAGCTGGCCGGTGGATTCGGCGGGGGGAGCGTGATCGGTGGCGGTCACGGTCGGATCGGCTTGGGGTTCTTCCAAAAAGGAGGGCATAAACCCGAGGGCAGGCATGGTCTGAGAGGTTTCCTGCTCGACCTGAGCATGCACCTGCTGGAGCGCGGCGACTTGGGCCCGCAGCGCCTCGAGGGGATCTCCCCCAACCTCTCCACTCCAGCCTTCCCGGAGAAGGGTCTCCGCCACCTCGGGAAGGTTGGCAAAACGTTGGCTGGGCTCAAACGCCAGCAGTCTGGACAAGGTATTCAGCATACCGGGCGAGCTCTGCCCCAAGCTCTCGTACAACCGGGAGGGGAGGGCGCGTCGAGCGGCTTCCAGTCCATGTTGTCCGGTGGTACGGGCTTGACTCAGCTCCCGGGCGAGTGCTTCAACTTCCAGCGTCAGCGACATGCCGGTGAGCAGGTTAAAGGCCAGCGTGGCGAGCTGATATTGGGTCGCAGCCGTGCTGAGCCCTCCGGGAAGGCTGAGCTCGGGCACATCACACAGCCCCGAGCGCACCCGTGTTTTCCATTCCGGTTGCTGAAGCAGTGGAAAGAGCAGGCTTCCCGGCAGCAGGAGCTTTACATCCCCGTAGAGATCGATACAGATATTCTCAGGGCTGAGGTAGAGCACCGCAGGCAGCGGATTCACCCCTTGCGCGCGCGCCTGCGAGATCAGGCTCTCACACAGCTCCGCGAGCTGCCGGAGCACTTCAGCCACCTGTGGCATGGGCAGACGGCCCCCGGCGGCGGCCACCAGACTGCTGAGCGTGACCCCTCCGGGCAGGGCCTGCACCAGCATCGGGCCTTGTGGGGTCTCCAGTCGCTCGAGCACCGACACCAAGCCGGGATGACGGAGGGCGTGCAGCACCTGCGCTTCTTGCCTGAGCAGACTTTGTAAGGTCACATCGCCGACCACCGGGGAGGCCAGCCGGGTCAAAATGGCGGGTGTGCTTCCACCAAACGAAGGGGGCGTCTGACCGGGCTGAGGCACCACGAGCATGCGCTCCAAGAGGATGTCTTCACCCAGCCGCTCATAGAGCTGCCAGTGTCCAAGCTGAAGAGGGGACGTGATATCTGCCATCGAGCATGCCTTTTGCTGAGGGGGGTGGAGGTTGATGCCGCACCGACTTCTCTTTCGTGGCAGCTTATCTTAACCTATATCCACAAGGTCTGCGACCTTCTCTGAAGGATCTGAGGGCACTGACGAGGTATGTTGTGGCGCTGAAGTATAAAGTCTCGCTCCTGTTTGCGGCGGTGTTGGTGATGATGATGTCCCTGGCGGCCATGTCGGTCCAGTGGATGGTGCGTATGACCATCGAAGCCGACCTAGAGCAGCAGATGGACTTGGTGACCGAGGAAATTTTTGGGACCATTCAGCGGGAGGATATTCGTTTTAACCGGCTGGATCAGAAGTCTGCCGAGGCGATTGTGCTTCAGAGCATTGTGGGACAATTTCCGGTGGTGATGGTGAGCATGAACACCTCCGGGGCCTTCCAAAACTGGAGCGGGGTGATTTTTTACAATCCTCAGTATTTTTACACCATGCCGGACGGGAGCCTCCCCCAAAATCCGGTGCCGATGGTGCGCACCATCTCCCGTCAGACCCACATGACCTTTCCGGGAGGCGGAGAGGTGGTCCTGCTGATTGAAGCCTCTGCTGCGGAAGCGGATTCATTTGCCCACCGCCTGGGCAACGTCTTTTTTGTAGTGACCATCTTGGGGCTCTTGCTCCTGCTGGGCATGGTCTTTTTTCTGACCGAGCAGGTGGTCTCTTTACCCCTCCAAGCCCTGGGACGGCTGGCCCACCGGATCTCCAAAGGAGATCTGAGCATTGGCACCCCGTTGGAAATGCGCAAACGAGGCGACGAAATCGGCGAGCTCGCCACCTCCTTTCACACCATGATGGAAGCCCTGCGCTCCGTGCGCGACGAAAAAGAACAGCTCATCCAGCGTACCCAAGACTTTAACCGGGAGCTCGAGCAGCGGGTGGAAGACACTCGGCAGGATCTCAGCCAGAAGAACCTGGCCCTGATCGAAGCACGCGAAAATCTCGCAAGGCAGGAAAGAATGGCCGCCCTCGGCCACTTGGCAGGAAATATCGCCCATGAGATTGGAACCCCACTCTCCACCCTCTCGGGGTATCTCCAGCTCTCCCTGATGGATCCCAGCATCACCCCCGCCATCAAAGAGCAGCTCGAAGTGGCCGCTGGAGAGGCTGATCGGGTGACCGGCATCATCCGGCGGGTGCTGGGGGCCACACGAGGACTACGCCCTCTGCCTGAGAGTGTCTCCCTGCGCTCGTTTTTAGAGCGGCTGGTGGAGCTGACCTTGCCTGGATATCTCAACAGTGCCCTCAAGGTCCATATTGACGTCCCGGAAGGCTTGCCGGAGCTGGTGACGGACCCGGAGCTCTTGCGGCAAGTGCTGACCAACCTGATCAAAAATGCAGTGGACGCGATGGGCGATAAGGGCGCACTCACCTTACGGGTGCAACACGACTCGGCGGGACTGTGCATCGAGGTGGAGGACACCGGTCCCGGCATCCCACCCGAGCTGCGACAGCAGATCTTCGAGCCCTTTTTTACCACCAAACCCCCCGGGAAAGGCACCGGCCTGGGCTTGGCCATCTGCCGCGAGATCGTGCAGGGTCTCAAAGGCACCCTTCACGTGCAAGACGCTCACAAGGGCTCTGGTGCCCTCTTTGTGCTCCACCTTCCTGACAAGCTCAGCTCCAGCCCGAAGGTCTCCAATTCCAGCCGACCTTGTCCTCAAGGCACCGCAAACTTAAACCTCGAGCTTTTGACCTGACGCCTGTGGCTGGATCGTAGTAAGGTGATGACATCTCGGCTCCCTTGATTTTCTAAACGGCTTCTGGTGAGAGCGCCGCTCCGCCGAAGCATTTAAAGAGCCCCGCATTTAAAGAGAACATATGAAGACCACGCTCAATCCTCCGCCCCGTGTGTTGGTGGCCGATGACGACAAAGCCGCTCGGGAGCTGCTCAACCGCCTCCTCCAGCAAGAAGGATATCAAGTTGTCATTGCCGCCGATGGAGACGAAGCCATCCGCCAGCTCGATCAGGAGCGGTTTGACTTGGTGCTCTCCGACATTCGTATGGGCAGGACCGATGGCTACGCCGTGCTCGCCCATGCTCGTGACATCAGCCCTGACACCCCCGTGGTGCTGCTGACAGCCTTCGGAGATATCGACGGTGCGATGGAGGCCATCCGGCGAGGGGCTTACGATTATCTCTCCAAACCGTATCACATTGACGGCCTGAAGCAGGTGTGTGAGCGGGCGGTCAGCTTGCGGCGTCTCACCCAAGAGAATAAGCAGCTCAAGCGCACCCTCAAAGAGAAGTTCCACCTGGCCAGCATTGTGGGGCGCTCCAGTGCCATGCTGGAGGTGTACAAGATGGTGGCGCGTGTGGCCCCTTCGACGGTCTCGGTGCTGATTTCCGGGGAGTCTGGAACAGGCAAGGAGCTGGTGGCGCGAGCCATCCACGGGGAGAGTCAGCGCAGTCAGAAGGTCTTTGTGCCGGTCAACTGTGGTGCTCTGGCAGAAGGGGTGCTCGAGAGTGAGCTCTTTGGTCACGAGCGGGGAGCATTTACCGGTGCAACCGGACCTCGCCCGGGCCTCTTTGAAGAAGCCCATGGTGGCACCATCTTTTTGGACGAAATCCATGCCATCTCCCCCAAGATGCAGACCCAGCTCCTGCGTGTGCTGCAAGAGGGTGAGATCCGACGTGTGGGAAGCTCCCGAACCACCCTGGTGGACGTGCGGATTCTCTCTGCCACCAACGAGTCTTTGCCGGGTTTGGTGGAGTCTGGCAAGTTTCGCGACGACCTTTATTATCGCCTCAACGTGGTGAGCATCTCCTTGCCTCCCTTACGAGAGCGCCGAGAAGATATTCCGCTGCTGGTGGAGCACTTTTTGGCAAGGCATGAGCGGGAGGTGGGACGCAGTGTGGGGCTGACCCCTGAAGCCCTCGACTGCTTACAGCGTCACGACTGGCCCGGCAACGTGCGGGAGCTTGAAAATACCCTGGCGCGAGCGGTGGTTTTGTGTCGTGGAGGGTTCATCTTGCCCTCTGACCTGCCGACCAACGTGTCGCGCGCGGTGCATGTGCCCGCCTCCGTGGATGGCATCTTGTCTGACCGGCCTTCGCTCGAAGAGCTGAGCCGACGGTATGCGCGCCTGGTGCTCGAAGAAGAAGGGGGCAACAAGTCCAAAGCCGCCACCATCTTGGGGATCGACCGAAAGACCCTCTATCGTCTGCTTGATGAGCGTGAGTCGTCGTGACGGAGCGGCTCCTGTGGCAGCTTGACGGAGCGGCTCCGCTGGAAATGTAGCTTCTCGTCGCGCTCTCGTCTGTGATTTGCAGGAATTTAGGGCGAGCCGGATGCACTCTTACACAACGCCGCCCGCTGGAGATTTTCCGCATTCCGTTCTCCGGTGAAGCCGATGGCCCAAGCCCGCTGGAAGTAGTCGTGGGCTTTTTGACAATCCGGTGCAGAGAGAATCACGTCTTTCATCTGCTCTTCCCCGAGCTGCATCCAGACTCGCCCCACCTGCCAGCGTAGCCACTGACGTTGTTTTTCGTCTCCCAGCTCGGTCGCCAGATCCAGTGCTTGTCGGAAATACTGCTCGGTCTGCAAAAATTCCCCGTTGCGGAACGATTCTTTTCCCAAGTTGATGGTGCTGTTGAGCAGCGTGCGCCGATCCGCCAGTGCCGTGGCGTCGAGTGGTGGAGCGGCGGCTGCTTTTGGCAATGCCAGCGGATCGCCGAGGGCCAGCCCGGATGACGAAGGGCTGCTCGGTGCTGGATACGACGGCATTCCGGGAGAAAGCGCCTGAGAACCCATCCCCGCCCCGAGTCCAGCGGCTTCACCTCGTAATGCGGGTGCCACAGGCGACGGCGCGGGAAGCTGACGAAGCCCTGCACGACCGAGGACATTTTCTTGAGCGGCTACCGGCTGTTGACAGGGTGAAGGTTGGGGCGCTGGTAGGCTCTGATCGGCCTGTGCGCTCATAAATCCGCCTGCAAACCCCACTGAGAGTAAACACAGACCAGCCACGAGTGCTTGCGTGTGCTGGCGTAGGCGTGCCTGGTGAGCCTGCCATTGGACCTTGACTGTTTCCCAGCGGCTGCTTTGGACCGATGTTGGGAGGGTCTTTTCATCTTCGGGCGCCTCTTTTTGGCGTGCCAGCGCTTCGCGCGCCATTTGTTGCAGCTCTTCTTTGGAGAGGCTGGTATTGGCCTTGGTGACGCTGGTGGCTCGGAGAGGACGAGCGCGTGTTCCCTCTCCGCTGCTGGTGCTGGGGGAGGTTCCGCCTTCAGCACCGGGAGAGCTCTTCTCAGCGGTGCCGTGGGCGGTGGATTCCCAGGGGGGCAGGCTGACGGAGTTCCCTTTCTCGAGCCGGGGGGCGGTCGTGCGGGTGCTGTTGCTCAGCGCGGCGGAGATCGAGTCACCCTCTCCTTCGCCTATCTCCGACAGGTTCAGCAGCGGTGGATTTGGAGGCAAGTCCTCGAGCCCGAGGGGGGGCGGCACGGCCATCGTGAGTGTCGGCTGGGTGAGCTTCGTTCCGGTTACGGATGGAGCCGACTCCGCTGGCGCTTTTGTACGGACTGAGCTCCCCACCGCGCCTGCCATGCCGGTGGTCTTCGCCACCTTTTGAGGGCTGCTTCCGCCGTTCTCTTCTCCTGCGGGGGTGGGCGACGACGTGCGCGAGCCTGTCTCAAAGGCCGCCAACGGCAGCAGGGTGCCTCCGGCGAAGATCAAGCTGGGATCGGAGTCATCATCGTCATCATCGAGCGGGTGAGGGGTGGGCTCAAACTTGTCTTGTCCTTCCGCCCCCGCCCTCAAGACGGCGGCGGTGGTGGGTCCGTGAGGAGCAGGCGGAGCACTCGCGCTCCGGGATGTTTTGGCCGTCGTGTTTGGGATTGTTTCTGGTGTTACAGGTGCTGTGGCCCCCACTTCGGAACGACCGGACGCGCTTTCTCGGCTGAGAGCGTCCGTGTGGGGCTTCTCGACGGTGAGCGGGACATTGGCCGTCCCTGCGCCTGCTCGACTGATCCGGTGCTGAGCAGAGACCGCATTAAACAGATCGTGCAAAACCGGAGCCGGTACGGGAGGAGGAGCGTCCTCCCCTTCAACCCCCTCATGGACGGGTGGAAGTGCTTGGGCATGCGCGTCGAGCGCCTGAGCTTGAGCTTGGAGCTGCGCCACACTCAGCGTTCCGGTGGCGACCTGAAAATGGACCGTGCTGCCGCTGACTTGTTCGGCGGCGTCTTCACCTGCTTCGTGGGGATCTTCCGCTTGGGCCAGCCGGGCGAGCATCTCCACTTCGGGCGACGGATCCGCCACGGGAGGCGGCAAGGGCTGGATCATCGTCCTGGGCGAAGCGGCTTGCAGTGCCTTCACCGGCAAACCGCCGGGCAGCTCGGCGCGATTTGATGCAGGGCGACTGGGACGGGGCGCACGAGTGCCTTCCGACGGGGTCACCAGCTCTGCACCGGCGGAGGGCAGGGCTGACAGCGGTAAACCCGGGCCATTTTCTTCTTGTTGCCAGGGCAGCTCCACGACAGAGTTTGCCATCAGCCCGCCGAGAGACCAGTTGCCTCCTTCTTCGACGGTGGGTGGAGGTGTGGGCGCGCGTGTGGGTGTGCGAGCGGGCGGACTGCTCTTAGATGCAGGCGTGCGCAAAGGCTGCGCAGACGTGTTGCCAGCGGGTGTGCGGCCTCCTCCCGTGTTGAGTCCTAACCCTGCCGGATGCGGTGCGGGTGTGGGAGGTGCAGACGTCTGGGGCGACTCCACGGGAAAGGGCGGAGGGCTGGCCAAAGCACTCAGCGGTGCGCGGGGGGGCAGGGGCTGAGCACTCTGAGACAGCGGGCCCTCCTTCCCGGATGCCATGCCGGTATGTTGTGCGGGAGAGCAGAAGGTGCCACTCAGCTCGTCCAGCGGGGGCAGGCCCAGACCTTCCAGCCCATCCAGCGGGGGGCGGGGCGCGGAGGTGGCAACACCGTGTCCAGGGGGGGCACCTGAAGGTGTGTGAGGGTCGAGGGGCCGAGGCGGAGAAGCCACGGTCGGCGCAGGTGGCGAGGCCGAAGGCGACCGAGCGGCTGGAATGCTGCTTCGGGTCTCAGCGAAAGGGGGGGCTGGACGCCGGGGAGCTTCTGCGGGCGTGCGCACGCGCACCTTGATCTCATCGGGGGCTTGGCGGCTGAGCAGCTCGGAGGCGACGAGTGCGGTCTGGGTGATTTCCGCCAGGGTCAGCAGCTCGCCCACCAGCTCGAGACCGCCTGCTTTTGAGTCCTTTGCCTGTGTTTCACTCATAACATGGTCCTGTGTGGAAGAAACAAATGGGAGTCCTCAACGCACACGGTGCGAAGGGATGTGTCGCTCTTCCAACTAAGTCGGAATTTTACGGAGCGGGCTAAACACTTCTCTGAGGGTGTGCGTGGAACTGTATCCTGTTGAGCAGGAACTTACGCCGCCTGGGAGAGACTGTGCTTGCCCGTTGCAGCATGTTAAACTGGCCTCTCTCAAAAAGGGGGTATATATTGTCATAATGCAAAGTTATGAAAACTTATGCCGTGAGGCTGGGTGACGTCGTGAGGGCGAGCAGCCTAGAACATCATTTCTGTCTGGAGGTTCTGATGTCTGTTTCTCTCCGGGACATGCTTGAGCAGGACGGGTTTCTGGTCCTGCCTGAATTTTTTTCCCCTCACGAGGCGGCGGCCTTGATGGAGCGGGCGCGGGCGTTGGTGGAGGCATGGGATCCGTCGGAGGTGCGCTCCATCTTTTCTACCCACGAGCAGACCCGCACCTCGGACGATTATTTTTTGAGCTCTGGCGCGGAGATCCGTTTCTTTTTTGAAGAAGAAGCCTTTGATGCCCAGGGTGAGCTTCGTCAGTCGAAGGCGCTCTCCATTAACAAGCTGGGCCATGCTTTGCACGAGCTGGATCCGGTCTTTGAGGCTTTTTCGCGGGCACCTCGGCTGGCGCAGCTCGTGGAGGCGTTGGGGTTCCAGCAGCCTCAGCTCCTTCAGGCGATGTACATCTTTAAGCAGCCGCATATTGGAGGGGAGGTGGTGTGTCATCAGGATGCCACCTTTTTGTATACGGAGCCGCTGTCGGTGATGGGTTTTTGGTTTGCGCTCCAGGATGCCACCTTAGAGAATGGCTGTCTGTGGGCGGTGCCTGGAGGCCATCGGCAGGGGTTAAAGAAGCGCTTTTGTCGAGCGGCGACGGGGGGAACCCGTTTTGACCTGCTCGATCCGACTCCACTGAATGAGACGGGGGCGGTGCCTTTGGAGGTGAAGGCGGGCACCTTGATCGTGCTCCACGGACTCCTGCCTCATCGGAGCGGAGCCAATCGCTCGGAGTTCTCCCGCCATGCGTATACCTTACACATGGTGGAGGCTGCGGCGCATTATCCAGCAGATAACTGGCTACAGCGACCAGCGGATCGACCCGCCCGGGGCTTTTGATCCAAGCTCATTTTTTAAAGTCTGAGATATATCGGCGTGTGTGTTATTGCGCATTCATGTGCGTGTATCCGCGTGCATGTGAGTGTACCCGCGTGTGCGTGTACACTCGTGTGCGTGAAGCGGCTCTGTGCAGAATTTCTGTGCAGAAATGAGGTGTGCGCTGGAGGGATGCAGCGTGCTGCGCTCCCCCCTTTGCCCAAACAGGAGGACGGCTCCGCTTTTATTGGCGGGCCAAGCGTTTGCGGAATTGCTCCACTTCGCGCCAGCGAGTGGCCATGAAGTGTCGCAAATCTGGCCCAGCAGGAATTAAGTGCCGCATGGCGTGCAGATCGTCCAAGATCTCATCAGCGGAGCCAAAACGAGAGATCTGCTCTCGTTGCAGCATGTAGTAGAGCACCGACTTCAGCAGCTCAAACTCTTCCGGCACGGCGGCCAGGGTCTGCTCGATGGGCTGGAGGGTGATCACCCGCACGATGGTTGAGAGGTTGGCGTCCGGTGCAATAAAGGGCTCGAGGGTCAACATCTCATAGAGCACCACTCCCAGCGAGTACAGATCCGACTGCTGAGTGATGGGCCTGAGCTGGACATGTTCGGGAGACATGTATCGAAGAGTCCCCTTCACATGCGTGTTGGTCATCGTCTGGTACAGCGCGCCCTGCACTTTGGCCAAACCAAAGTCTCCCAGCTTCACCTGGCCGGTGCGGGACAGCAGGATATTCGACGGCTTGATGTCTCGGTGGATCAGATCCAGCCGCCGCCCATGGTCATCTCTCAGACCGTGGGCATAGGCCAGCGCCTCCAGCACCTGCACCATCACATCCATCACCACGCTGGTCGGAACAAGCTGGTGCGTGTGACGCATGAAGGTCAGCAGCTCCCCCAGATCACACCCATCCACATGCTCCATCGCGATAAAGTATTGCCCCTTCACCTCATTAAACTCATGGATTTGGAGCAGTCCAGGATGTTGCAATCGGCTCAGCAGCGCCGCTTCGCGGATAAACATCTGGACGTGACTGCGCTCCTGACATGCACGCGGGTGCATACGCTTGAGCGCCACTTTGGTTGTCACCCCGTGCCGACCTGTCTTCCGGGCTTCATACACCTCTGCCATTCCACCGGAGCCCAGCAGCCGGGTCAGCTCATACGGCCCAAAATACTCCGGCAGACCGTTGTAATGGTCGGTTGTTTCCGTCGCCGGAGGAGCGACGGCGGGCCCACTGCGACCTTGTGGCTCCACCACCAAGGGATCTGACCACGCCTCCGCGTCAGATACCGATGCGCTTTGAGACGACATCATAACCGCTTCCTTTACCCCGCCGCCTATATCAAGAGCATCGGCGCGAGCTGCCCTGGCGACGGATTGGGCGCTCCGATCTATGTAAAGCCGTTGGCTCTGTCTACATGGATCGGAATCGCCACTCGGAGGTTTAGCCCGAAAACAACGACGCACGATTCTTAAGAGGTTCAGCGAGGTTATAAGATTTTCAATGCGGGTGAATCTGCTCGGTGACTTCTGGTGTGGGAAAGGAAATCGTCAGCGGATAACGGAATATTCCAGTAATACAAGGCTGTTGGCAGGTAAAATACCGATAGAAGCGGAGAAATTCGCCCTCCACCTCCCCATCCAGACGCGTTTCTCTCATCAAACGTCGCTCTTTTTTACCGACGTCGTGCCCCTCCTCATTCGCTGGGGAAGAGCTCCTCGCGCGCCTCGAGCAGCGCGGCACAGCTCTCTTGGCCACTCAAACGCACCAGATCATAAAAGTTGTGACCTTCGACTTCTGATGGCCATACCTGGGTATCCGTCGGAATGATCTGGCTCGAGCTGTACAGATAGGCGTTCTCACTCACCCCATACACCAGCCCGGCGATATAGTCCGGGGTATAGATCACCCCGTCCAGCTCGTATACAAACCGATTGACCGTCCACAGATACCCCGAAGGGGTGGTCACGTTGATCGTGAAGCCTGGATCTCCATCGTGGTCAAAATCGTTGACCCGAGGATCGTCAGGGCTGGTGGGCAAGGCATCGGTCAGCGGCTGCTCGAGCTGCACACCATAGGTCTCCACCTGCTCCGGCGCGGAGAGCACTCCCCCCACCGCCAGCGCACTGACCTGAAATGTTACGGCAGGGGTGGCTGGATTTTGGTAATACCCTTCTGTCATCTCAAAACCAGCGCCCATCACCTTGGTCATCTCGATCAGACAGACCTGATCTTGAAAGGTGAGGGTGGAGTCCTCCGGGTTGGCCTCCAGGGTTGCCAAGCCATAGGCAACGATCTTTTGCAGCACCGGATCTCCGATGGGAGGCTGAACGTACTGCTGTAATACTTGGCGATAGCCCCACCCTCCACGCGCATCAAACGGATCGGCTTCGGTCTCCGGTGCCACAGTGGGGGTCTGAAAATCTTCCGGCTCTTCGGTCGGCTGACAGGCGGCCAGCCCCAACCACAAGCCATACATCCAGGGGGATCTGCTCATCTTTATCTCCAATGCGGTGAGATTTAGGATCTTCCGAGCACGCGCCTTAACGTGGCTTCTGGAGCATCAGCAGGTAGTTAACAGAATATCGGGGACCAATCTTAAACTTCTCGGTGAGTGGGTTATACAAAATACCTTGTTGCATCTGAAGCTGGAGCCCCGCCTGCTCACACATCCCACGCAGCTCTCCCGGACGGATAAACTTCGACCACGCATGGGTGCCCACCGGGAGCAGCCGTAGCACATACTCCAGCCCCACAATCGCCTCCATAAACGAACGTGGCGTGCGATCTAACGTAGAGATAAAAGCATGGCCTCCTGGCTTGAGCAGCCGCGCAATCGACTGCACAATACTGGATGGCTGCGGCACATGCTCCAGCATCTCAAAACAGGTGACCACGTCATAATGGCTGGGGCGCTCGTCTGCCAGGGCCTCCACCGCTTTACACAGGTATTCGACCGAGATGCCACGGGACCGCGCATGGGCGGAGGCCGCTTCAATCAGAGCCGGGGCCAAATCCAGCCCTGTCACCACCGCCCCGCGTGTGGCGGAGGCTTCAGCGGCCAGTCCTCCTCCACAGCCGACATCCAGCAGCCGTTTGCCCGGCAACCCCACCTGCTGATCCACAAAGCCCACCCGGTGCGGGTTCACTTTCTGGAGCAGCTCAAACTCTCCCACCGGCTCCCACCACTGCTGGGAGAAGCCACCAAATTTATCGAGCTCGGCCTGATCTGCGTTCATGTGCCATTCCTTTCGTGACCGCGCGAAGGCGCAGGGTCTCTTGTGTCACCCTTCGTTGAACCCCGCTCAGTGAGAGAGCCGCTGGACCACCCATCCCACGAACAACCCCGAGAGGGGGCTAAAGAGGGCCACCGCGATCAATCCTGGTGCCCAGAGACGCCCAAAAACCCCGACGTTTTTGGCATACGTTTGTTGTGCGCCCGCCTGAATGCCCGCTAAGAGTGGAAAGAGGCCCACCCCCACCAGCCTTAAGCTGAGCTGGCCCATCAAAAACCTGCCGCGTGGCAGCTCCACCCCCCGCACTTCGATTAAAAACAGGGCCACCACCACGGTGAGCACCAGGCCCAGCAGTCCCAGCAGCAGCACCCCCGCTCTTGCTCCGCCAGAAAGTTTGAGGCGCGGGGCATTCAGCCAAGCGATCACCACCGCAGGCAAGATGCCGCCGATCAGCGCCACCCAAAACTGAGAGGCCAGCGGCCAGGGTTTGTCCAGCGGCACCCAACGACCATCCGGCATCTGAAAGGCCGAGTACGGATCGGTGCCGGTCCAGGCGCGTGAAACTTCGGTGACGGCTTCTGAGGACTGCGACATAACATCATCCTTGCGCGTGAGGTTCAAGGGGGCCCACCTGCGGATGCAGCGGCCTCGGGGTGATCATAAAAAAGATGCGGCTGAAACGCCAAACGAACACCAACACAAGCAGAAGGGCAACGAATTTCAGCGGGGAGCGTCTGCAACAACCCTGGATGTGAGGCTCAGGGTCGAATGTCGGCGGTCTGTTTCATGGGCTGGGCCAAGAGCGCTTGGAGCTGCTGTGCATTCACCGGCGGCGAGAAGAGATAACCCTGAATGGAGTCACAGCCATTTTCCTGCAAAAAGTGGAGCTGCGCTTGGTTTTCGACCCCTTCGGCAATGACCTCCAGGCCCAAATTATGGCCGAGCCCAATCACCGCCCGTACAATGGTGGCATCGTTGGGATCGTTGTCCAGATCCGAGACAAAAGATCGGTCGATCTTGATGGCATGGATCGGAAACATGCGCAAATAGGTCAAGCTGGAGAAACCGACGCCAAAATCGTCAATCGAGATGTGGATGCCCTGGTCCTTGATGGCGGTGAGCAGGCGTCCAGCTTTGGCAGGATCGCGGGTCAAGCTGGTCTCGGTGACCTCCAGCTCGAGGCACTCTGCCGGAAATCCGGTCTCACGAAGGATCTGAGCCATCCGCTCGGGAAACAGCTCATCTCGAAGCTGCTCCACCGACAGATTCACCGCCATGCGCAGAGGCCGTAACCCCGCTTGGCGCCAGCGCTCTCCCTGCCGACAGGCTTCATAGAGTGCCCACTCTCCAATGGGCTGGATCAACCCCAGCTCTTCGGCCAGAGGAATGAACCGCATGGGCGAGATCATCCCCTTCTGAGGATGATTCCAGCGAATCAGGGCCTCCACCCCAATCACTTCGCGGGTATGCACCAACACTTTCGGTTGGTAGTGGAGGATAAACTCATTGCGCTCCACCGCCTGCAAGAGCTGTGTGCGAAGCTCTACGTGCTCGCGCGAGCGCCGGTCCATATCGGGGGCAAAAAACCGATAACAGTCACCCCCCGCTTGTTTGGCACCGTTCATGCCCGTGTGGGCGTGGGAGAAGAGGGCTTCTTCGGTGTTGGCATCGTCGGGAAAGAGGCTCACCCCCGCGCTGAAGTTAAAGATCAGCGCATGTTCTCCCACTTGCACCAACGTGCGGAGACTCGAGCGCACTCGCTCCATGATCTCCAACACTTCCATCGGCTCCCGGATGCCTTCCAGCAGCAGGGCAAACTCATCGCCTCCAACGCGGGCCACCAGATCGGTCTCGCGCAGGGAGGCGCGCATACGCCGGGCCAGCTCCTGAAGGAACTGATCCCCCACTTCCGGCCCCAAAACTTCGTTGATCACCCGAAAACGATCCAGCCCAAGCACCACCAGGGCCAGCCGCTCGTGCTCTCGCCGGGCGCGGGCGAGGCATTCCACCACCCGCTCGCGTAAGAAGAGGCGATTGGGCAAGTCTGTGAGTGGATCGTGGGTGGTGGCGCGTCGCAGCCGGGCTTCCCGCTCCTGCTCCTCACTTTTGTCAGAGAAGAGGATCAGCAAGTGGGTCAGCGGACCCATCGTGGAGTGCAGACCGCTGACGTTCACGCGGGCGGGAAAGGAGGTGCCATCTTGCCGCTGTATTCGAATCTCCCCGGACCAGTCGTGATCGGGGCCGAGCCGCTCCCGCAGGTCCGTGAGGGTCAAAGAGCTACCTTCTTTCATAAAGAGATCGTGGGGCAGCAGCTTATGGGTGTTTTGGTTAAGCTCTGTTAGTCTCCAAAATTCTTTATTGGTATAGGTGATGATGCCGTTTGGTTTTGCCACCACCAAACCTTCTCCAATGCGCTCCACCACCGTGGCCAACAGGCGCAGTCGCTCGCTGAGCTGCTTGTCGGCGGTCACATCTCGGTGAATCCCCACCATCCGACGTGGGCGTCCCTGCTCATTGGCGTCTACCACTCGCCCTCGGATTTCCAACCAGCGCCAGGGCTGCTCCGTGGTGGTGCGGTAGCGGAACTCCGTGCGAACGGAGCAGGGCTGCTGGGCGTTGGCGTTCCTCAGCATCGTTTCTAAACGAGGCCGGTCCAGGGTATGGATGCGCCTGATAAACGCCTCCATGCTGAGCTGCTGCTGCTCGGAGGTGGGGGCATCGTGTGGTGGTTCAAGGGACTGAAAGATGATCTCGTGGGTTTCCAGATTGACTTCCCAGAGGCCCTGGGAAAGCCACTCACTCATCAGCTCAAGCTGCACGCTGCTGCGATGCAGGGCGGTCTGTGTGCGCTGATGCACCAAAGAAAGGCTGAGCATGTCCGAGATGCGCCGCACGGTATCGATATGATGCGGCTCGGGTGGCACCTCTTGGGTGGAGTAGAGGGCGAAGGTGCCTAAAAGCTGGCCTTCCAGGGCGATGATGGGCACGGAGTAACAGACACGAATGCCCTGGGCCAACGCCACACTACGGATGGGATCCAGCCAGCCTGAATCGGTGGCAATCATGGAGGTGACGGGTTCTCGGAGGGCGGCAGCACGTCCACAGGTGCCAAAGTCTGCTCTGATGGGCACTTTGGGCAAGGCTGTGATCACCGCGCCCGGGAGCTTGTGCCAACCCATCAGCTCCAGGGTGGTGCAGTCTTCGGAGACGAGCATGATGGTACAAAAGACCCCCTCAATGCCATTTTCGACGTGGGCACAGACGGCGCACAGCAGCTCACGGAGGGGTCTGGGCTGCCTTAACAGCTCCATGATCGCGCGGGCACTGCCAAGCACCCCCAGCGGATCCGAAGGAAGAGCTGGGCTAATCGGGTCCAAGACGAACATCCTCCCCCTGCTCACCGCTGATCGGCTCTGATCCGCTCGGCATCACAGGGATCACTTCAACAGGCTCGCGACCATCCGTCCGATGGCGGGCGAAGCAGTTAGCCCGGGAGACTCAATGCCCACCAGGTTCACGAAGCCAGGCAGCCCCCGAGCACTTTCTTCTTGAATGACAAAATCCCTGGGTGGTGTGCCAGGACGTTGGAGCTTGGGTCGAATCCCTGCCAGCTCTGGCTCCAAGTCAGAGGGCAGAAGCGCAGGCAGATATCGCTGCACTGCGGCGGCAAATAATGCCCGTTTGGAGTCATCCACACGGTAGGAGAGGGGCTCGTCGTCTTGGAGCCAAGTGGTGTCGGGTCCGAGACGCATCCGGCCCGCCAGATCCAGCGTGACGTGAATGCCCAGACCCGCCAGGTGAGGGGAGGGCACCGGATAAATCAGATGCCGTACCCACGACCAACAGCGGGGCTGTGTCGAATAGTAGTCCCCTCGACAGTACGCCAGCCGATAACCCAGCCGGTCAATGTCCAATCCCACCAACGCTGCCATCTTATCGGCTTGTAGGCCCGCCGCATTGACCACCGCTTCACTGGTGATCGTAAAAGCGCCGTCGGGTCCGTCGGTCTCCACCTCATAACCGCCGTGTATCCGAGTGATGCCCGTCACGCGGGTGCGGGTGACAAGCTGTGCGCCCTGCTCCTCTGCCTGTGCCAAATACCAGCGCATCAGCGCGTGTGAGTCCAAAATGCCCGTTCGAGGAGAAAAGAAGGCCGCAGCGGCCCTTATATGGGGCTCACGCTGGTGAATTTCTGCGGAGGAAAGCCAACGCAGCTCCTCCACCCCGTTATTTTGGGCCTTCTGCATGAGGGCTTCCAGCGCCTCTTCTTCACCTGCTTGAGCCACCACCAGCTTGCCACAGAGCTTCATCGGCAGCCCTATGCGGGTATGTAGCGTGCGTAAGATCTCATTCCCTTCCAGGCATAACTGCGCTTTTAAGCTGCCTTGGGGGTAATAAAGGCCCGCATGAAGTACCTCGCTGTTATGACTGCTCGTTTCTTGTCCAATAAAGGGATGCTGCTCCAGGATGAGCACGGGCCCTCTCTGCTTCGACACCGCCTGCGCTACCGCCAGCCCTACAACACCTGCGCCAATGACCAGTATCTTTACGTCCATATGTGCCAGAATAGCCGATCTCCATATAAATTTGAAACAAAACGACATCCAATCCGAGAGGAACCTGCTCAAAAAAACGCACGAACGGTGGAGCACCTCTCTCAGTTGTCTCTGAGTTGTCCCTCAGTTGTCTCTCTGTCGTTTCGCTGTGTCGCCTCTCTCCGTTGCCTCTCTCTGTTCCCTCTCTCTGTTCCCCCTCTCTGTCATCTTTGTCCATGACGATAGCATAGTGCTTAAGGCAATTTTCAGGATTATCTGAGAAGTCCGGCTTTTCTCTTTACGCTTGCCTTTTTCCTGAGCTATTCTTGCAGCCAGATTTACCCAGATCATCCACCATTGGAGGCGCGCATGAGCAGGCGTCCCATCCCTTGGGAAGACTACTTCCACGCGGATGAGTCCATCTGCCAGCGAATCTTGAGCGAGGCACTCGCTCGAGGGGCTGAATACGCAGATCTTTTCTTTGAACATCGGACTGCCGCCAACTTGGCGTATGAAGACCATCACGTTCGCTCCAGCTCCCGAGGCATTGTCTCGGGGGTGGGGGTGCGGGTCATTCATGGTGACCAGGTTGGATTTGCTTATTCCGATGAGCTCTCCACCGAGGCCATGCTGCGGGCAGCCAAGACTGCTGCCATGATTGGACATGCCTCATCGCGGGTGGCTCCCGTTCCGGTCACCCCGATGGCCCTCAGCACGCGCTATCCCGTGGGGCCCTTGACCCTGGATGCGGCGGTTCCTGACAAGATCGCCATTCTCGAGCGGATGGACCGGGCCGCGCGGGCCTACGATCACCGCGTGGCCCGGGTCAACAGCGCCTTAGTCGATGAAGTCCGCCACCTGCTCTTCGTGAACTCCGACGGGGTGTTGTGGCGAGACGTTCAGCCGATGGTGCGGGTGGATGTGACCGTGGTGGCCGAGCACAACGGTGTCCGTCAGAGCATCTCGCATGGTGGCGGGGGCCGTTATGGGCTCGAGTATTTTGAGCTGCGACCGCCTGAAGAGCTGGGACGTGAAGCCGCCCGCCAGACCGTCTTACTCTTGGAGGCCGAAGAAGCCCCTGCCGGTCCCAGTGTGGTGGTCTTGGGTGCTGCCGACAGTGGCATCTTGTTGCACGAAGCGGTCGGACATGGCCTCGAAGCCGACTTCAACCGCAAAGGTCTCTCCAATTATTCTGGCCAAGTGGGTCAGCCCGTCGCATCACCGCTCTGCACCATCGTCGATTCCGCTCACTTTGAGAACATGCGCGGCTCGATCAACATCGACGACGAAGGCAACTTGCCACGCGAGAACGTGCTGATCGAAAATGGTATCCTGCGCGAGTATATGCACGACCGCATCAGTGCGCATGCCACCGGGACCGCCGCCACTGGAAATGGTCGCCGAGAGTCCTACGCCTGTGTGCCCCTGCCTCGTATGACCAACACCTATATGTTGCCGGGCGAGCATGATCCAGAAGAGATCGTGCGCAGCGTCAAGCGGGGCATCTATGCGGTGCGGTTTGGGGGCGGTCAGGTGGACATCACCAAAGGGGACTTCGTCTTTGCCGTCAACGAGAGTTACCTGATCGAAGATGGCAAGATCACCACCCCATTGCGGAACGTCTCGCTGGTAGGAAATGGTCCGCAGGTCATGAACCGTGTCAGCATGGTAGGCAACGATCTGCGTTACTCCGATGGCATCTGGACCTGTGGCAAACACGGCCAGCGCGTCCCGGTGGGCGTGGGCCTACCTACCATCAAGATCTCTGAAATCACGGTCGGGGGCACCCGCACTCACTGAAATTGAGGAGCTATGCACGACTATCGCGATCTTGCGGCCTCTCTGGTGCAAAAAGCCTTCTCGAGAGGTGCCGACGAAGCAGACGTGTTCATTGAGCAGCGTCGAAGTCTCTCTGTGGAAGTGCGTTTTGGGCGGATGGAGCGTCTGGAAGAAGCGGGAGCCGACCGGCTTGGCTTGCGCATCTTCCGCCGTGGCGCGGTGGTCCTGTCCTATTCCAGCGACCTCTCGATGGCCGCCCTCCACCGCTTGGTCGATGAAGCCCTGGCATTGGTGGCGGTGATCGATCCCCATCCGGCCAATCGGCTCCCCCCGGCTTCCCTCATGGGTGTCTATGAAGGGCCACTCGACGTCTATGATGCGGGCCTAGAGGCCCTTTCCCTTGAAGAAAAGGTCTCGCGGGTGCGCGAAGCGGAAGAGCTGGGTATGCAGCAGGACCGCCGGATCACCAATGTACACGACGCTTGGTGGAAAGACACCACGCAGCGTATCACCTTGGCCAATTCTCATGGTTTCTGTCAGCACTATGACGCCACCCACGCCGCCTACAACCTGACCTTGGTGGCCGAAGACAACGGCGTCAAGCAGCAGGATGCTTGGACCACGCAGTCCCACAGCGTTGAGGGCTTGGCCTCTCCTCAGTGGGTGGGGCAAGAAGCCGCTCGGCGTACCTTGCGAAAGCTGGGTGGCCGTCCGGTGCGGACTCAGACGGTGCCGGTGGTTTTTGATCCTTTGATGGCCGCTGATTTTGTCCGCCAAATCTTTGGAACCTTGACCGGTTATTCGGTTTATCGTCGTAACTCCTTTTTGGCCGACCTGCTGGGCAAAGAAGTGGGCAGTCCTTGGATCACCCTGATCGACGACGCCACCCTTCAAGGCGGGCTGGGCTCTCGCCCTTTTGATGCCGAAGGTGTGGCATCTCGGCGGCACATGGTCATCGAAGCAGGACAGCTCGATCGTTTCCTGACCGACGGTTACTCTTCCTATCGCCTGCACACCGACTGTACCGGCAGTGCGGTCAGAGCTTATAATTCCAGCCCCACCGTGGGCACCTCCAACTTCTTTCTCCAGCCGGGCACCGCATCCCCGGAATCCCTGGTCACTTCGGTCAAGCGGGGGCTTTATCTCACCAAACAATATTGGGTGGGCATCAACCCCGCATCCGGCGACTATTCGCGGGGTGCGGAGGGCATCTGGATCGAAGACGGTAAGCTGACCCATGCCGTGCAAGAAGTGACCATCGCCAGCAACATGCTCGACATGATGCGCAACATCGAAGTGGTGGCCAACGATCTGACCTTCCACTCTCCGGTGGGAGCACCCACCTTCTTGGTATCCCGGATGATGGTCAGCGGCTCCTAAACCCTTAGCCCCCCCTCAGCAGCACCTTTCCGATTCTACTTCAGCCTTCGACCGGTGATGCCGCTCTCATGACAGTGGCTGCTCGAGGGCTGATGCCCCTATAAGACAGCCAGCCGGTTTGTGCCTACCTCCTTAAAATGGCAGGTTTTTTTCGATCTCGCCCTTCATTCCGGTGTCGTAATCTGCCAGCCTCACCAAGTTTCCGCTTGAATAACCATGCGTCTCTGACAAGCGTGTCTATTACGAATCTTTAGATTTCCCTAATTTCGTTTTGAAAAGGCTCCGAATGAGCATATAGGAGACGCCGATAAAGGGTCGGCACTCTTTGAAATATTCAGAAAGATGAGGCACTTATGAATACGAAGCATGTGGTGGTTGCTCTTGCTGCGCTTGTGACGCCCCTGATCATCAACTTCGCGATGGCGGCAGCTCCGGTGGATTTCCAGGGCACCTACGACCTTCTCTATACCCGCGCTTACTCCGACGCTTTGATGGTCAAGATTGAGGCCCCCGGACGTGAGACCAAAACCATCGAGGTCACCATCGATGAGACCCTCGAGAATGAGCTGCTTCCTTACGCCTCGGCGGACAAGGTGGTGGCACAAGTGGCGGCTGGCATCGAGCAGTACCGTCCTCAGACGAAGGCGCGGATCGAGGAGCGCATCATGGAAGGGGTCGAAGACGCCTGTTATGGTGCGGTGGATCAGATTAACCTGCTGGCGGAGGCGCTCCCGGATGAGCTGGCCCTGGCGGTGGTGAATGCCCGTACCGGCATCTCCGAAGCCGCTTTTACCGACTTGGATACCCAAGATTCTGAGCCCATCGTCTTGCGTGGCGCGGTGCTGGTGGAAGGTGGACTGGGCATGTTGAGCTTCATGCCCCTCTTTGAAGGCATGGTGGATCCGGCTGCCAATTATGCCGGTGAAGGGGGATATGCCCTGCAAAACATCAAGGTCTCTGAGACCGTCAACGGGGTGACCATCACCGTCACCGGCAATCTCTACTTGGACATGGACATTCAGCGTCTGTGATCACGGCTCCTCGTGCTTGAGACCGGAGCGGGGAGGGCCCTCCAAGGCGATGGGCAAGGCTCGAATGATGGCGTCTCCGATGGCGGTCATCTCCCGCTCCACCCTCAGTTTGTCTAGCAGCTTTCCCAACGGTCCCCCCGGCAGTTGATAATCCAGCTCCAGCTTCACCGAACAACGATGGCCCCGTCGGTCGCTCTTCTGAGCGGTGAGGGTGTAGCGCATGGTTAAGCTGGCCGTTCCTTCTGCTTGCCAGACCACTTCTTTGCCCGCATCCACCTTCGTGAGATTCCAGCTTAACGACGTCCACTGTCCGAGCAGGCGCAGGCCCAGCCGCAGCGGAGGACTGGGTTGATCCAGCCTCAGCCGCTCCGAGCAGAGGTAATGGCTCATGTTTTGGGGGTTTTCGAGGTATTGGCTGACTTCCTCCGCTTTTTTGCGGATGCCGGTGGTCATCTCAATGCGTGCCATCGCTGTGTGCTTCCTTCCAGGTTCCACGTCCGCTGAGGGTCAAGGGGCAGAGCTGCGTGTGATGCGCTGCGAGAGCTCCGTCAGATAAGGGGCCAGCTCAGTATAGCTGCTCAGATCGATGATGTGTATCCCTCGTCGTTGCCATTGTAAGCTCTCGAAGGGATTATTGCCCACCATCAAGGCGTAGGCCGGACGTTTGCGCTCGAGCAGGGTCCGCCGAGCTTCTTCGTAGATGAGCTCGAAGTTGGGATCTTTCAGCCCAAACCCCACAAAAAGCACCGTGCGATAGCTAAACTGATGCTCGAGGTAGTCCCGCACGGCGCGTCGTTGCTCAAAATAGGTCCGATAGTCATCGGCGGTGAGCACAATGGTCTCGGGATGATCGATATCCCCGTGCATCTTGAGGATGCTCAGCTCCTGACGCTCCTCGAGCTGGGCGAGCTGGGGGGCCGAGAAGAGCACCGGCGGATCGTCCCCGTCGGGCGTGCGAAAGGTGCGCTCGAGCAGCTTGTCATAGTTGGTGGTGATGACAAGTTTGGTGGGCAAGAGCCGCAAGGCTTCGTGAACAGGTGCCAGACTGGCCGGTCGGCGTAAGGTCTCCCGCAGAAATCGATGATACTCAAACGCGCCGATGCGCTCACGCAGGAGCTGAGCCGCCGCCAGTGCGTCGTTGTAGGTGAGATATTGCTCGAGCTGGTGCTGCTCAGCCACCGTTTGGGCGGTGTGGAGGATCCGGCGCTTCATGGCGTCACAGAGCTCTGCCCAGGACGGATATCCTGCTGCACGGCTGGCCCCTGCTCCGACAAAAAGTACACCATCTCCGGCACGAAATCCCCGCAGCAGTCCTTCTGGAAACAGCGCATCGCCGAAGCGTGGCTGCGAAGGTCGAGGGGTGGGATCGGTCTCCCGCACCGGTCTGGTGGGATTTTGCGGGTTGAGCTGAGCTGGCGGCTGGTTCGGGGTCGGCGTCTGGTTCGGGGTCGGCGGCTGAACCGGCGGCTGAACCAGCGGATTAGTCCCCTCCGCTGATGTGTTCTGCTCCAAACTCTCGAGGCGTGCGCGCATGAACTGCTCGATGAGCAGACAGCGTGGCGCATAAACGCCATTCTGATCGGTGATCAGGCCCATCCAGAAGACAAAGCGGAGATCTTCTGGGGCCAGCTCCAGATTGGCGGGCGGGCGATGGCCTTCTTGAAAGATCCGTCGTGCCTGGAAAACTGCGCCGGGCTCCGAGAGCAGACGCTCCCACAACGTGCGCAACGTCAGATCGTGCTGGAGCATCCGACCCGCCGCATCCATCACCGCCTCGGGGTTGAGCCGTCCTCCGAGCTGAATGACTTCCCCCAGCAGCCCCTTGAGCAACGCCGGATGTCCAGCGGTGTGGCGACGGAGCTGAGCCAGGGTCTCCAGATCACGCTGGAGCTGCACCAGCCCTTCTTGCTGCGCACGGCGGACCAACGACTCCACCTCGGGCCCCGTGAGGTCCGGCATATGATACAAATGTGCGATATTAAACGGGCTGAGAGTTTGGTCTTCATGACCAATGGTCAGCTCAAACAGTCGGCGAGAGCCCGCCACCACCACCGAGAGGCGCGCGAGCGGGCTGGACCAGCCTTCATCGGCACGGGTGGAGTGGAGCTCACGAAAGGCCCACAACAGGCAGTGTAGGTGTTTGATGTCTACGCGGCCCAGATCATCCACCGCCACCACCACCGGACCAGACACCCACTCCGGCAGCGACTGAAGCAGCTCCTTGAGGGTAAGATACGGATCTTCGTCGGCCAGCACCAGGGTGCGCAGGCTGGGGGGGAGCTGAGCACGAAGCTGACGCAGCAGGTCATCCAAAAAGACGTCGCGGGAGAGCTCCGGGGTCTGATCGGGCCGCAGGATCAAAAAGAGTCCTTCGGGGCGCTCGTGCTGAAACCAGCTTCGGAGCTGACGCAGCAGGGTTGAGCGGCCACAGCGCACGGGGGCCAGCAACGCAACGTACTCGCCGATCTCCAGCAGCTCGACCAAATCCGCTTCCAGCGAAGTCCGGGACACGAGCAGCCGCTCCAGCTTCGCTTGGGATGCGATGGGGTTCATACCAATCCTCCCTTTTTCAGCTCCTGCGCCCGCTCGCGCGCGAACCAGGCCACGTCGTCTGTATATAATACCTCCCGAAAGAGGGGGAGGGCATAAGTAAAACGACCTTGTTCTTCTTTGAGGATGCCCACCAGCTTGAGCTTTCGCACCGATTCTTCACGGGTCCGCAGTGGAAGGTCTACTTCGTAGCTCAACAGGGCATGCTCGAGCTGCTCATGGGTAAAACGCTGAGCGGCGAGGGTTGAATAGACGATCAGCTCGTCGAGCAAGCCGGCATTACTCTTGAAGTTGCGGGTGACATAACTCTTGAGCACATCTGAGGTGCGCACAGCTTGCCAATCTTGCTGAGTAAAGACCGGGCGGCGATTGGCGGTCATTCGCTCCAGGAGCTGGTTGCAGATAAACTGGATCAGATGAGGGTGCCCGTGGGTCACATGCACAATGTCTTGCGCCAGTTGTTCGTTCTCAAAATGGAGGCCCATGCGGGTCATCGGGGAAATCACCAGCTCGAGGGCGTCCTCGGGCTTCAGCGGCCCCAGCTCAATCACCTCCGACATGTTATAGAGCGGAGAATGATAGTCGTTGCCCAATCGCATCAGCTCCCAATAACCCGCTAACACAAACCAGCATACGTCTTGCTGCTGAAGCCGTCTCATGGCCGTCAACACCGGATACCCTTGCTGACGCTCCCGCGAGAGCAGCCCATCCACTTCGTCGATCAAAAAGAGCGCCGGAATGCGTGTCTGCTGATGATGCTGCTCGAGCATCTCTGCAAACTCATGAGAGCTGCGGGGGGCTCTCGACTTGCCCAACAACATGGCAATGCGCCGATAAAACCGGGGTGGGTCTTCCTGTAAGGTCAAGGTGATGGCATACACCTCGGGCCGCGCGTGATCCCGATAATATCGTCTCAAGGCCCCCATCAAGCTAGACTTGCCGATCTGTCGAGCTCCCACAATCGAAAAAGTGGCCCGCTCGCTGAACGTAATCCGGTCCTGCTCGAACTTTCGACCCATAAACATGCTCGGATTGGAGACCTCCCCCTTAGAGCTATAAGGACTGACCTCCGTGATGCGCACATGCCGGATGATATGCTGCACGAATGCTGGCTCAACATCTTGTGAGAACAGAATTTGTCGCAGCTCACGCTCGTTGAGTGGCACAAACCGAGTCCCCGTCACATTTAAGGGCGGCAGGCTCGGCGCATCGGAGAGGTTCAGCACAAAAGCATAACGCACCGAGAGCTGATGCTCCCGCAACATCCGCTGAAGGGGAGCCGCCGGGTTCTGCTCCGGCAACCGACTGCGCACCACCAACACCGGCAGCTCCCGCTGAGCCAACCGAATGGGCAAGGCCGGAAGGCGCAGGAAAAACAGCAACGGCTGCTCGTGCTCCGGGGCTGGCCCTGCGGCAGAGAGGCTCGAACGTTTGAGCTGCTTGAGCTGAGCCGCTGGCGACTGAAGGGCCTGATCCATCGCCAACAAACGTGTCACCGGCAAGGCGGAGGGCGCTGGTGCATTCTCACCACTGTCGGAGGTGGTCTCGTTGCGTCGCTCCAGGATACCCGGAGCGCCCAGATCAAATCCCTCACGGCCCTGAGCCTCCACCCCCGGCAGTCCCAGCTCGTCGAGGGGCTCCTGTGTGTTCGGGTCCAGCGGCAGCAGGGCGTGGCCTTCTTGGTTCTCCGTCGGCATCCGTCGTGTGGGCGTGGGCATCGGCACCAGCTCCGCCCCCAGCAGCGGGGCCAGCGCTTGGATCAGCTTCTCGACCCGCTCCGGGGTGGCACTCACAAAGGCTGAAGGCCAATGTTGAGCCAGCGCGAGCAGCTTCTGCCAACGACTGGGATCCATGTTCAAGCGCAGAAGCACCAGAGACAGCCGCCCCGTACTCTCCAGCTCCACCGACAACGAAGGCAACTGCGGCAGCGGGGTGGAGGTCAGCAGCTCAGGGGAGTCATAAAACGGATCGCGGGGGAGCTCCGGTTTCTCCGTGGGCCAAATTCTCCAGCCCACCAGTCCCAGGAGCAGCAGGGCCAGCACCGCCGCTCCGACCACCATGCCCGGAGAATATGTGCTCTCCGCTCGCGTGATGGTGCGACGAGGCGGGACCACCACCAGCCCTTGTTCCGTTCCCACCCATGCGCCTCCCGCCGTATCCAGCTTCAGCGCCGAGATGTTTTGCAGGGTCAGCAGCAGCGAGGGGGCCCGATCCGGCACCGTAGGGGCATCCGAAAAGGCCGCCGTCCGATACAACCCCTTGCGCGTGGCCACCCACACCCGAAGCTGCGGATCCAGGTCGAGGGCGTAGATGGTCCCATCAAATACCGAGGGCACCACCGGCTGCCAGCGGCCCGCTTCATTTTCTTGATGGCGATACCACACTCCCCGCTCCGTTCCCACCCAAAGCTGGTTGGGGGGATGACTCTTGATCACCCGGATCGAGGTGCTCAGCTCCACCGGAAAATCCTCGTTGAGCGGCTCCGGCGCGCGACCTTGAGGCGGCGGTGAGACCGCAATCGGATAGGCCGCCAGCCCTTCATCGGTGCCCACCCAGAGCTGCTGGCCATCGTGCTCTAGGGCCAAGCTCGAGCTGCGTGCCACCCGATCCAGCAGGTACTCGTAGCGCGTTCGTCCGGTTGCCAGATAGTACGAGAGCAGCCCTGGTTTGTCACCCAGCTTGAGGAAGAGGGTATTGCCCAGCAGCATCATGCCCCTCAGAGGCCCTGCCAACGAAGCGGGCTCGCCTCTTGCAAAAAAGGGTGTGTAATTTCCTTCTGCACTCAGCCGCTGCACACAAATGTGGCCGGATTTGCTGCTGTCTGCGCAGGTCGAAGCCACCAAAAAGGAGCCTTCGGGCAAGCTCAGGACCGCTGCCAAACGAGGGTCGCTGCGCTCCGGTTGAGCAGCCACATCGTTGGAATCGCCACGAGAGGGAGCGGGGAGGGGTGGAGCGGGCAACCAGCGGGCATATTTGCGGTTGAGGTCGAGTAAGACCAGCCCTTCGCGGCTGCGGACAATAATGCCCGACTCTCCGACATTGTTGAGCTGTTCGATTTTGTCGTAGGGGAGGTGGCGAGCAGGGCCGTAGTGTGACAAGCTGCTGGTTCTTGTTTGATAGCTTAACAACCCACGATCTTCTTGTAGGCCGAGCCACAGATAACCTTGCTCATCGACCGTCAACGTTTGGAGCTGCGAGAGGGTCTTCAGATCATCTGCTTCTTGAACACTTTGCAAGGAAGTGGGGGGAGTATTGGCCCGTCGTGTCTGTGTGGCATCCTTTTCCCATCGAATTGTTGCACTTTCTAGGGGTTGGAGATCGGCTCGTTTCTGTTTCAGATTTAAGACCAGGTGACGGACCCCTTGATTGGTTGCCATCCAAAGCTCACTGCTGCCCATCAAGGCCATTCCTTGTGGCAACACTTGCTCTTCATTTGACTTATACAGCGGTGTAAAACGTTCGTGGACGGTCTCAAAGAGCCAGAGATACTTATTGCCTGCCAGTAGGATGCCATCGGGGGTCAAGACCAGTGCTTGGATGCTGACCGATGTCTCTCCGGGCAGTGTGTAGGGCCTTCCCGTGACATTATTGAGATCTCCGGTCAGAGGATATCCTACCAGCCGCTCACTGCTGGCAATCCAGAGCTTACGTCCTGCCCCATCGGTGGCCATCGCATTCAGCGAGCCCAGCTCACTGGTGAGGTTAGAAAGGGGCCGGAAGACGCCACTACGGGGATCAAACAGATACAGTCCTTGATAGGTGGAACCCAGCAGCAGGCGACCTTGAAAGTCCTCTAAAATGGTGTGAAAATCCGGTGATGTGCTGGAAGGAAATCCCCCTCGGCTGGCAGAGAGCTGATAAACCATCGGTGCTTGTGTGGGCTCACGTACCAAAAGCCGGGTTAAGGCCCCCGGCGTCACAATCCACAGATACTCTTGCTGACGATCCAGATAGAGTGCTCGCACATCGTCTCCGCCTAACCCTTCTTGAGAGGTAAACCAGAGACTCTCGTTCTTTTGTCGATTGAATCGCGCCAAACCGCCGCCAGATGTCCCAATCCAAATGAAGGGAGAGCCGGGCTGAGCCAGTACCTGCGAGATGGTGCCCGCAGGCAAGCATGGGCGCTCGCAGGGGTGCGGGAGACGCTGCGCTTGCGTGAGCTGAATCTGTGGATAGAAGTGCTGCTGAAGTGCAGTGGGACCGATCAGCAGATTGTCGGGTGAGACGCCTGCGGGTGCGCTGAGTTTTCCTTCGTGTTGTGCTCTGACTTCGATCTCTAGGGGAGCGGTGGTGAGCTCTTGTGGAGCACTCTCCCAGCGCCATT
The DNA here is from genome assembly GCA_046075485.1 of Myxococcota bacterium. GTDB lineage: Bacteria > Myxococcota_A > UBA796 > JAJRTE01 > JBJTQF01 > JBJTQF01. The sequence continues at coordinate 105,736 of JBJTQF010000024.1, forward strand.
CTGTGCCGGACACCCAGCCGATTTGACCGCTGGTGCCTTCGTTCCGAATGCTGATCTGATATTGCTCGACACCCTCAGACGGGGAGGGATTCCAAAAGATCCGAACAACAGGATTTACTTCCTGCGGATATGCGGGATTCATCCGCAGTACGGCCCGAACATTCGAAGGGGGGAGGGGTGAGCCATCGCTGCTGCCTTTTGTGGAGGGCGTCTCCAGCTTTCCACTGGCCAGCGTATTCAGCGGCAAGAGCAGCAGCAGCGGGAGTAGCAGCCCAAAGAGTAGACGCATGACAGCCTCTTCCAGCAAAAGATGGATGAATGCACGTTGCGAATCGTAGAAAAATTCCACAGTATGACGAATCATGGGTCAAAAAAGGACATTATCCGCCTGCCTCCAGCTCATGGGCCAGCTCTAAGATCCCTCGCAGTGCTTGTTTCCAGCGCGCTTCACGCACGAGCGTGCGCCCGTGTACGCGCCGCTCTTCCGCAATCTCCAGCAGAATCTGCCGATAGCGTTGGAGCTGAAGCACCAGCAAGGACTCGGAGCCTCGGGCCTCGGCGAAGGCCAGCAGCAGCTCGCTGCCTTCCAGGGGATCGCGCACCACGGCTTCGGTGAGGGAGCCGCCTCCTTCGGCAGCTTGGGGGGCTTGAAGCTCACCACGGGACAGCCGCTGGAGCAGGGTGTCGAGGTCGCGGAGCTGAGGATGTCGTTCCTGAAGCTCAACGATCAGACTTTCCAGGGTTTCTTCTCCTTGCACGGTACACTCATCAAAGATCTCTCGCCAGAGAGCTTCCCCGGTGGCTTCGAGGGTGAGCAGCTCTACATCCAGGCCCGCCAGTTCCAGGAGTGGGCGAACCTGCTCCCCGGTGGGATAGTTCTGGGCGAGCGCCTGGCGAAGTGCGAGCAGGGTATCTTCCATCCGTGAATTTCCTCTCTGATGCGAAGCGGGGGCCGATGACGCGGCGGTGTGCTGCGTATGCTTACATTTAGTATAAAGCAGTCGTGGAATGGCAGGCGGTCTAAATGTTGGCATGTAATATGCTTATCAAAGGGGTATGGGGTGACGAGTTGGGTGGGTTGAATCGAGTCCTAGCGTTGGAACACAGGTCACTCCTCCTTTTTTGCGGTTGAAGGGCTTCGGAAGAAGCCCTTTTTTTTTTTTAGGTTCTGGGGGTGCAGGACCGATCTACAGCAACACAACGCTCTTTTTTGTGCGCTTCGATTGTCTCCGGTAACCTGGCCTGCAAACTTGACGGATGATTGAATTTCAGCACAATAAAAGCGTCTACGATATGAGGGGGTCTCGCTGGCTTTTCCCCGATATGAGTAGTATTTTCCTTTAATATCATGAGGTTGATATGTCGTTGTTTGTCTCGCGTGGCATGCGCGTGTGGTCGTATATGTGGCTTGGAGGGCTGGGGATGCTGCTGCTGACCGGGATGATGTGGCCGTCAGCGGGTGCTCAGGCCGCCGAAGGAGAAGGGCAACCCGCGCGGGCCGCCGTCGAAGAGGATGAGGATCCCAATGCACCTGCCCTCGATCCAGCGGTGATCAAAGAGGCGATCATGGCTCGGATGGCAGGGGTCAAATATTGCTACAATCAAGAGCTTAAGAAGGATCCGGGCTTGGCGGGTAAGGTGGTCATGAAGTTCTTGATCTTGCCCAAGGGCTCCGTCAACAAGGTCGAGGTCAAAGAATCCACCCTCAAAAACAAAGAGGTCGAAGGCTGCATGGTCAAAGAAATTGAGGGCTGGCAGTTTCCAGAGCCTCGTCGAGGCGAAACAGTCCCCGTGGCCTTCCCCTTCGTCTTTAAAGGCATGAGCTGAGCCTGCCTTGTGTGGAACCTCCGCCTCCTCCCTTTTT
>JBJTQF010000025.1:0-15133 GCA_046075485.1 Myxococcota bacterium
GCTGACGGCTGCGCTGACGCGCTCATACACCCGCGAAGATCAGCAGTTAGACTGCTCAGACATATGACTTGAGTTGAGTGTAGTCGGAAGCAGGAGGGAAGTCAAGACGATGGGCCGAGCTCGGCTCCGCACCCCGTGGAGGCGAGGCAAGTGGATGTCAGTCGGGGCTCAAGCGCCACAATACACCCAGCTCATAACAGCTACCCCGCACTTTTACCGTCCAACCGCTCCACGACATCATACAGAGTGCGAAACGGACCTGCAATCCGTACAACACATGTGTCAGTCGGTTCGCATGAAGGGGATCACACGCCCTTCCATCACGCGATGCAACATGATTATACGTGACGTTTCTCAGGTTGAGGTCACGCTGAACCCGAGAGCTTCTCTCGCACAGAGAGCCAGATTCCCCCAAAAACCATAGCACCGCCCAGAATTCCCAAGAGCCGCCTTGTCCCCATAGATCCCAGGTCTATGACCCCCGTGTCAGGAGACGGCCCAATGGGGTCCGAAAAGACGGCAATGGCGATCAGGAGTGCGCCCACTCCCAGCGCTCCCCACCGAGTAGCGGCCTTCTGTTGTCCTGTCGTATCCGTCATCGTCGGTCTCAACGATTGGATGGCTGAGTAGAATGACTCCCCAGCCAGGGACTCACCGGGCTGCTGAAGGCAGCTCCGGCGCATCACCTGGCTGGGCAAACAGATGATCAAAAATCGGCCCGATAACCAAGATGCTACGTCCGGATTATTGCGGAGGATCGCTGCTGCTATCGTCTCCATTAACAATGAAATCGTACTAAATTCAAGGCGATCCTGCAATGCTTGGTACACATTCGTCACTAAGTCTTAACCACTGGTATCACACAATCACCCGCGCACGCACGTACACACGCAACGCAGGGGCGAATCATGATTCGTCCCAATACGCACGCACGTACACACGCGAGGACTCCATCAGGTGGAGACTCCATCAGGTGGAGACTCGATCAGGCAGGCACTCCATCAGGCAGGCACTCCATCAGGCAGGCATCGATCAATATTCGGTGATCCACGTCAAGATCTGCGTCACCAGACGGCGATGATCTCCGTAGCCGATGTTGTACGTTCCATTCCAAGAGTCGTAGAACATCCACTCATCACCCACCATCAACACCCGCCCGGAGCCGGAGGTGGCCACCGTCAGCGCCGCTTGGCCTCCCGCCGTCTGAATGGTGGTCGAAGGACTGGAGACCGACCAATACGAAGCCCCCAAGTATTGAATCGTGGAGATCCCTGTGTTGATCGGATGGCTGGCAAAAGTCGAAGCCGCCGCGTTATAAGCACCCGCCCCCTGATGCGAGAGCCCAAACCGATTGGCAATGGGATTCATATAACTGGCCGCAATCGAAGTACCCCATCCATCCATCAGCAGCAGACGTCCACCCGCCCTGATCCACGTCTCGAGCGCCGCCGCTTCAGAGCCCGTCATCGTCACCGTATAGTCCGTTCGACCCAAGATCATCACCACCCGATAATTGGCCAGCAGCGCAGAAGTATTGACGATGGCATCTGCCCTCGACTCCGTGATGGTATAACCCGCCGCCTTCAAGATCGCCGCCGCTTCCGTGCTCGAGTCTCCCTGAGCATTGCTGGCACTCATGGTATTGCCGTTGCTCAAGTTGATCCACAAGACCTCTCGACAGGCCGAGATGCCATCTCCATCCGGATCGGGAACGTCTTCAGTCTTGCCATCACAGTCTTGATCGATCAGATCACAAGTCTCCGTCGCACCGGGCTTGATGGAAGCGTTGGAGTCATTGCAGTCGGCGGGTTTGCCAGCCACCGAACAGGAGACATATCCATCGGCATCCGCATCAAAACCTTCGTCTGTGCTCCCATCTCCATCGTTGTCAACACCATCACAGGTCTCCGTGTCACATGCATTGCCGATGCTATCGGCATCATTGTCCACCTGCGAAGGATTGGCGACCGCAGGGCAGTTGTCTACATCGCCACAGAAGCCGTCCCGATCCGCATCGTTTTCTGCGTCGAGCTGACACGCATCACAGGCATCTCCCAAACCATCACCGTCGGCATTGGCTTGGCTGCCGTTGGAGACGGAGGGGCAGTTGTCGAGGTTGCCACAGACACCATCACGGTCCACATCGTTGTTGGCATCCAACGCACACGCATCACACGCATCCCCGAGCGTATCTCCATCGGCATCACTCTGTGTTCCATTGGCAGTGGTCGGGCAGTTGTCAAGGTTGCCACAAATACCATCACTGTCGATGTCATTCTGAGCGTCGAGCACACATCGATCCACACAATCGGCCTGAGTGTCTCCATCAGAGTCCGGGAAGCCGTTGTCGATGGTGCCATCTCCATCATTATCGAGTCCATCACAGGTCTCTGTTTGGCAAGCGTCTCCGACCCCGTTACTGTCCGTATCCTTTTGGCCAACATTGGCGGTCGTCGGACAGTTGTCAATGTCTCCACACACCCCATCCCGGTCTTGATCGTTGAGCGGGTCGGCGGGACAGGTGTCACAGGCGTCTCCCAAACCGTCTCCATCCGTATCCGCTTGGTTCAGGTTGGGCGTGTCTGCGCAGTTGTCGAGCTCACCACAGATGCCATCTTCATCGGCATCATTGTCGGGATCAGAAGCACAGGCATCACAGACATCTCCCAATCCATCCTCATCGAGGTCGGATTGATCCCCATTGGCATTGGTGGGACAGTTGTCTTCATTGCCACACACCCCATCCTGATCCTGATCGTTGAGCGGATCCGCAGCGCAGGCATCACAGGCATCGCCGAGGGCATCTCCATCCGCATTCTCTTGGTTGGGATTGGAGAGTGATGGGCAATTGTCGATGTTTCCGCACACTCCATCTTGATCCACATCGTTGTTGGGATCGGCGGGACAAGCATCACAGAGCTCACCCGCGCCATCCCCATCCGCATCCTCTTGGCCGGGATTGGAGAGGTTGAGACAGTTGTCTATATCCCCACACACGCCATCACTGTCTGAGTCGTTGAGGGGATCCGCAGGGCAGGCATCACGACAGTCGGGAATCGAGTCTCCATCCGAGTCGGGGAGTCCTTCGTCGGCACTGCCATTACAGTTATCATCGATGGCATTGCAGGCTTCTGCCGCATCCGGATGAATGGCGGGATCGGCGTCGTTACAGTCTACGTCGGCGGTATATCCATCTTGGTCATTGTCTACGGGCGGCCCCGGTGTGGGTGTGGGCGGAATCGGCGTCGGAGTCACCCCCTCGGGTGTGCCCGTGATATCAGGTGTGCCCGTGATATCAGGTGTGCCGGTGATATCAGGTGTGCCGGTGATGCCAGGTGTGCCGGTGATGCCAGGTGTGCCGGTGATGCCAGGTGTACCGGTGATGCCAGGTGTGCCGGTGATATCAGGATTATCGGTCACATCCGGCGTCTCCGGTGTCGGATCCCCCACCGGATCGGAACAGCCCGCCATCCAGACAAACGCGAGCAGCGCAAGCATCCAGAGTCGTTGTAACATTCTGCCTCCATTGAAAGACGTCTCGACGGCTATGTCGAGCTTCAGCCCCTGGAGACATCTTAACACACCCTCTCACCAGCGCGGTGTAAAGGCGAGCCTGAAGCCCGCAAAAGGCTCTGGATCACCGGGGAATGCTCCAAAACGTCTGGCCAGACGACAGCTTGCGGCGGATGCCAACCAGAAGCCCCCCTTCTGAATGGCAAGTTGTCCGTGACGATCAAACGGACCCGCCACCCACTCAATCACCCCTCCAGCCATGTCACGCACCCCATACGGCGACTGGTCGAGCGCAAAAGCCCCCACCGACTCCGAGACCGGCGCACCAGGCCGGGAGTCCTTCATCTTACAGAAGGTCGCATCAAACTCGTTGCCCCAGGGAAACCAGCGCCCATCCACCCCACGTCCTGCCTTCTCCCACTCAAACTCCGTGGGGAGTCGATAAGGAACCCGGTCTCGAGTGGCACGCCAGCGACAATACGCCTCGGCATCGTCACGGGAGATGGACCGCACCGGAAAATCGGGCCCCCACAGCTCCTGGCGACTGTCACGCTCCGGGATCTGAAAACGCTGATTCCCCACCACCGGCCACAGCGGACCTCGGGAAGCCCCTCCCGGACGCCGTGGCGCACGCTTTTGAGCCTCCATCACATCCACACGCGCCAGCGCGTTGAGAAACTCCAGATACTCCGCACAAGTGACCGGAAAGGTCGCCATCGCAAAATCATCCACCTGCCGCTCTTCTCGTGGAGGCGAGCCTGCGGCAGCCCGATCTCCTCCAAACAAGAAGGGCCCTCCTGGCACCAACATAAAATTGTTGGGCAGATGTGGATACAGTCGCACCACCAGCTCGCGTGCCTCCTGCCGATGGAGAAAGACCGGCGACCGGAGCTCTCGCCGATTGCGCGGATCCCGCACCACCACCAGATAGGAGCCCATCGGCAACGAGACCTCCACCGGGGCCGTCCCCACCACTCGGGGCGTTCCAGGCTGACGCTGCCGATCCCGCTCCAGATACGGATAAAGCTCCACCTCCGCCCCCGGCGGATCCGACTGGAGCCTCAGCACACCTTCGCCACTCAGCGCCGTGCGAAAGTGGCCGTCGTCGAGCTGACGTAGCCGCGCTTCATAACGGCGAGCGTCTCGTTGCCGCCCCCAGAACTCCGCCTCCAGGAGCTGCTCATGATAGATGCGCGCCAGTCCCGCCCGGGCACGGATGTTGTCAGGATCGTCTCCAAGCGCCTGAGTAAACTGCTCATAGGCTTCGTTCACCAGCACGTCGATCAGCCCCTCGGTGGCACGAGCGAGATCTTCTCGGCCCCACAATTTACGCTTCTGCTCCAGCGGTGCCCACGTCTCCACCTGCTCGGACAGCATACGGGCTTCGTCCCGGTACTGCTGGAGGGTGTCGTTTAAGGTCGAGAGGCGGTTGAGCTTTTGATCGGCCTCGAGTGCGCGCTTTTCGGCCAGCTCGCGGCGACGTTCGCCATCCAGCCATGACTGGAGCGCATGCGCCAGCTCTTCACCCGAGCTGAAACGGTCGCTGGGTTGACGGCTTAGACACTTGAGGCAGATCTCCGCGAGCTCGTCGGGGATGGGGGTCGGCTGGATGCCGAGGGTCTGACGTCGCGTCTCGGGATGTTCGATCAGCTCTGCTTGAAGGCGCTGATAGAGCTGCTCACGTCCCATGCTCTCACGCACGGGCGCGCCCACCAGCAGCTCGTAGAGGATCATGCCCACCGCAAACACATCCGCCGCCGGGTTGAGCAAGCGCAAGAGTCCTGCCGCCTGCTCTGGAGGCATATAGGTCGGCGTGCCGCGCAACATCCCCCCTCGGTTGAGATCCTCCACCGAGGTATGGAGCTGGATCGGCTCGACGTCCGGCTTCAGCGCCTGTCCGAGCACCAGCGCGACGCCCCAGTCGAGCACCAGCACTTCGCCGTAGTCTCCCACCATCAAATTGGAGGGTTTAATATCAAGATGGATCACCCCTCGGTCATGGGCATACCCCAACGTGTGAGCGGCGGAGACCAACACCTCCACCCCTCGACGGCGGCTGAGGGCTCCGGCGGCGAGCAGCTCCTTGAGGCTTCGTCCCTTGACTTGGCGCATCGTATAACACGGAGTGCCTTCCGGGAGCATGCCCACATCATGAACCGGCACGATGCCCGCATGGTTGAGCTGTGCCACCAGCCGCGCTTCTCGTAAAAAAGCCTCCACGGTGGGACGATGGGCGCTCAGCTCCAAGCGCAGGGCTTTAAGGGCCACCCGTCGAGCGAGGGCTTGGTCGATCATGGAGTGAACCACGCCTTGCCCCCCGACTCCCAGCGGGGCTGGATCACGATAACGCTCCGGCGAGAGCGGAGGGATGTTCGCCACCCCTCCGCCCGTGCTCCGCAGGGGCTCATGATGGCTGAGATCCAGCAAGGAGAGCACATCCATGTCCCCTGCCCCCATCGATGGCTCGGCGGAGGGCACTTCTCCCGCGCTGACCGACGGCTCGGCGGACTGACTCTCCCCGGCAACTGTGCTCAGGGCTTCGGCAAAGGCGGTTCGCAGCCAGTCAACGGGTACTTCTTGTGTGGGCAGGGATGTCAGCAGCCGCTTGAGAACTTCTGCTGCAATATCAGTTTTGACAGTTGAACTCATACGAAATCCAGCGTATTTATAGAGTGGAAGTCTTCACCATAACATTGCACGCTTGGCATCTTCGCCAAGATGTACGGGGGACTCATCCGCCGAAGCTGTCGCAATTGACAGACGCGCCCCCGATGTTATAGTGCCCAGCAGACAAATGGCCTCCAGGAAAGGAACAAAAACATGGCACGCGGAAGTAAAGGCTCCTCGAGAGCCGATAAGAATATCTCTCTTCGGGTGAAGGAGCTGATGGAAGGTCGGCAGTGGGACCAAAAAGACTTGGCCTCCTACTTGGACCTGTCCGAAGGTTACGTCTCACGCATTCTCAGCGGGGAGCGCCCCTGGCCGGTGGCCACGCTGTTTAAAGCGGCGCAGGCCCTCGAGGTGCCCGTCTCTCAGCTCGATCCTCAGATCGAAGCCGTGCTGCGGGAAGAGCTGCTCGAGCTGGAAGTGCCCGAAAACGGCCCCCACATGCAGGCCGTTCAAGCGGTGATCGAACATCTGTCCAAGATTCAGGATCCGGCTGCACTGGATGCTATTTCGCGGGTGCTCGAGGCTTTTGCTCAGCGCCGCTGACGTCCGCCCTTCAACGTTTGATGTCCAAATCCAAGACCAGCCGGAATCCGGCAAAGGGTGCTGGCTCATCGGGATCGCTGGCAAAACGAGTGGCCAGCCGACAGCTCGCTTCACCACCACGCCAGAAGCCTCCTTTGAGGTTGCCCAAGAGCTGAAATCGATCATAAGCATCGGAGACCCACTCCGAGATGCTGCCGGCCATGTCTTGAACCCCATAAGGCGAACGATCCAGCGGAAAGGCCCCCATCGGCTCCGGCTCCGGTCTGCCCGGTCGAGAGTCCCGCATCTTACAAAATGATGCGTCGAAGGTATCTCCCCACGGAAAATAACGACCGTCCACCCCTCTTGCGGCCTTCTCCCACTCCGCTTCTGTCGGAAGTCGAAGGCGAAGCCCTTCCTCCTGCGCTCGCCACACAATATACGCCTCGGCATCGCGTCGGCTGATGGCCCGGATCGGATAACGCGGATTCCAGCGCCCTCCCGCTTCATCGATGGGCGGGATTTTGATCTGACGCTCCTCCACCGTCCACCACACCTTACCGCCCTGAAGCGCCGACGTGCGAGGCGCATGCTGAAGGGCCTTCTCCAGCGGCAAACTGTCCAAAAATTGCAGGTATTCTTTGCAGGTCACCGGCTGGCGCGCAACAGCAAAATCACCCACATAACGCTCTTCACGGGGGAGCGCGTTGGGTGCAAGACGATCTCCACCCATCATAAAGGGGCCCGCAGGCACATGCACAAAACGCTCGTCGAGCTCCGGGCGGAGGTGAAGGGTGCCCTTCCAGTGGGCATTTCGTCTCAGCCAGACCGGATAATACAGCTCTCGCCCGCCCCGCATGCGCACGACCACCAGATATCGACCCATCGGGAGATCGTTGATCGTCAGCGGACTCTTACCCAGACGCTGAGGTTCCACCGGCTGAAGCAGGTGATCGCGCTGCTCATACCGGTAGAGCCAGATATCAGCCCGATCCGGCAAGATGTCCAAGCTCAAGCTGCCCAGGCCCTCCAGCCGCTCGCTGAGCTGACCATCGTCAAGCCGCCGGATCTGTGCCTCGAGCTGACGCGCATCGCGCAGACGTCCAAACTGCTCCGCCACCAGCAGGCGCTGATAATACAGCTCACACAGTCCTTGCCGCGCTCGCACATTTTCGGGATCGTCGTCGAGGGCCTGCACAAACGAGAGCACCGCTTGATTTTGAAGCTCTTCCCGCTGCGTCTCGAGGGTCTGGAGTCGCTTCTCCAGCTCCCACAGCGGACGTTTGTCTTGTGCGGTATGCCAGGGTTTGATGCGCGCGCGCAGGTCCGAATACTCCGCACGAAGGGCCATGCTCTCTTCTTGAAGTGCGGTGAGCTTCTTGACGGTGAGCTCCGCTTCCACGGCGCGTTGTTCGGCTTGCTCGCGGCGACGTTGGCCGTCGAGAAAGGCACGTAAGGCCCGCGCCACCGTCTCCCCGTCCGGGTAACGCTCGGAGAAGGGCTCGGCGAGACACTTCATGCACACCACATCCAGCTCTTCAGGAATGGGCTCAGCGGAGACCCGATCTTCCAGCCGACGCTGCTCGGGGGTGCGGATCACCGGCTGCTGAGCGGCCAGCACCACTTCTTCGGCCAGCCCGGTCTCTCGCGCAGGCTCACCGAGGAGCAGCTCATACAGGATGAGACCCAGGGCATGAACGTCGGTCCAGGGACCAATGAAGGCGTTGTCTCCCCGCGCTTGTTCCGGGGCCATATACGAGGGTGTGCCCTTGATGGTGCCCTGTACGGTGGGCTCGTGGCCGGAGTGGGTGCGGATCGGTGGCGCTCCCGAGGGCAGGAAATCGTCGTCTTGAAAGGCAGGATGATCTCCATGCACCCGGGCGATGCCCCAATCGACCACCATCACCTCGCCGAAGTCTCCCACCATAATATTGCCGGGCTTCAGATCGCGATGCACCACGCCTCGATGATGGGCATACCCAACGGTTAAGGCCACTTGATGGAGGATCTCCAGCAGTCTGCGGCGGCTGAAATCGCGGCTGGTGAGCTCACCTCGGCGCATGGCATGAAAGATGTCGCGTAAGCTGCAGCCGCTGATCCGGCGCATGGTATAGGCTGGAGCGCCCGACGCCAGCTCCCCCAGATCGTAAACCGGCACAATCGAGGGATGGCTGAGCTGAGCCAGCAAGCGTGCTTCTCTCAAGAAGGCGCGGCGCACTTCGTTTTGTCGCACCAGCTCTTCTTTGAGGGCTTTGAGGGCCACGGTGCGCTGAAGAATCCGATCATAAACCTCTCGCACGTCTCCTTGTCCGCCCATGCCGAGGGTGCCACGCACTTCGTAACGAGAGGCGGGCAACATGCTGAGGGGCTCCTGGAGGCGCATCCAGCGGTCTCCTCGGCGCGGATTTTCAGTGTGACCTGATTTTGTGGGAGGGCCGGGCCGCACCACCCCTTGAAAGGAGCCGGATCGCACGGTTCGCGCGCGCATGGTGTCCGAAAATCCTCCCGAAGCACTGGGCGGTGGTGCCAGGGGATCTTCTACCCGCTCCTCCAGGATGCGCTCCGAGGAGGTCGGTGCAGGGGTCAAAGACGGCGGACTGACCAGGGAGATCCGCGACGAGCCTTCCGAGATGGGATCATCATCCAGGCCCAGCAGCTCGAGCATCGAGTGCTCGGAGGTATCGGCTTCTTTGGTCTCGAGCGGCGGGGTAAGCTCCGGCTGGCTCAGCTCGAGGGCATCTTCGTCGGGAAGCAGTCCTTGAGCGAGGGCATCGAGCTCGTCCTCGAGGGCATCCACTCCCCCTTCTCGTTCCTGGTCGATCATCTCGAGGGTGCTGGGGGGGCGTTCTTCGTTGAGGGTGTGCAGGATCTCGGCCAGCGCACGGGGGAGACGCGCGGGCGGCAGGGCCTCTTCTCTCAGGGCAGCGGCGAGGTCTTCGAGCTGCTGAGCAAGCTTTAGGAGCAGCGGGTTGGAGGGATCCATAAAGCGTGTCTTACGGCCTCTGCACGTTAGGGATTGGATTTGACGGCACTGCCCTGGGTCGGCGGCGTGCCAATCAGCTCATCGGCAAAGTCCAGCACCAGCGGATCGAGCTTGAGCTCGAGCTGGCGGGCCGTGTCCACATTCACCGTCAAGTGGGTGCCAATGGGGGCCATCGGTGGAATCGACGACGGCGCTTGTTTTTCGTCTAGGATCTGACGCGCCAACGACGCCGCTTGTGAACCAATCGCGGCATAATCCGGCGACACCGAGATCAAGGCACCGGCTTTGACAAAGTTCTCGGAGAACGCCAGATAAGGCAGCTTGACCTTGGCCGTCCGCGCCAGCAGGAGCCGAAAGGTATCCTGGGTGAGCGCCACTGAATCGGGCACCATCCAGAGAGAGTCGATGTTGCCTTGAATGCGGCCAAAGGCGGCTTCCACTTCACCCGGCTCGTTCACCAGGGTGCGCACCAGCTTGATGCCCAGCGGCGCAATGGCCTGCTCCGCTCGATTGACCAGGGCTTCGGTCGCCGGAGAATAAATCACCCCCACCCGCGAGATCCCCGGCGCAAACATCCGATACTGCGTAAAGACGGTCTCCGGTGGCACTTCGAGGTTGATGCCCGTCACGTTGGGCTGCGCGAGGGAAAACTTCTCGGGGTTGATCACCAGGGCATACACAATGGGGACTTGGGTCACATACTTCTTGGCGGAGTAAGCCGACTTTGCGCCGAGGGCCAGGATCAAATCGGGCGGCACCTGCGCAAGCTGCTGGGCGAGCTGTTTTCCTTTCTCGAGATCTCCGTTGAGATCGTAGACCACCACCCGCGCATTCACACCTTTCTCAAAGGCGGCAATCGGGGCACTATAAGCGGCCAAGTTGGAGTCCTTGAGCACCGCAATCACCCCTGCTTCTGCCCAAGCAGGGAGCAAGCAGAGGCCAGACCATAAGATCCACGCGACAAACGAGTGTGGGACGCGCGCATGCTTGAGCTTCATGGCGTTTTTCCCTCCGCAACAGGGGGCTGAGAAGCCGTCGCCGGGAGCGGCAACCGCGAGACCCAGCGCAGACCGGTGGGAACAGGGCGGGCCAACAGCTTCTGGACCAGCCCCCGATATTTCTCGAGCATGGGGCTCGGCTCCGGCACCGCCAGCACCTGAACCGTCACACTGGGCGAACGATTGACCACCATCAGCGCCTGCACCAGCGGCGGCGCCACTTTTCGGGCCTGCTCCAGCTCCGCTTCACGGATCACCCCCAGCTCGACCTGCCCGTTGCGCAAGGCCAGCAGCACATCCAGACCTTTGCCGACTTCCACCACCCGCACCTCCTCCCAGCTCAACTGCACCGGCTGAAAGACCTGCGCCTGCACCTGGGAACGCTCGTCGGAGGAAAGGGCTCGCGCTGCCAATCGCCGCGCACCGGAGGAGCTCCCCCCTGACTTCTCTAACAACACCCAGCCCGGAGGCGGAAGCACCATCGGCGTCTGCTCCAGCACCGCCAGGGGCTGAAGTCCTTGTTTTAGGAGGGCATCGGCCTGAGCACCCGGCACCAGGTACAACCCAGCCACGAGCGGGGAGCCGAGCGGCATCGTCAGCGCCTGAAGGGTACACTCGCCCAGCGTGGCTTGCACATCGGCTTTGAGGCCCTCGCCTTGTTCGCCTCCTGCTTCTGGAGAAGGCAGCCAAAAGAGGGTCGCCGCCTGACTCCCGCTTGGCCAGAACAGGGTTAGCGCGCCAAAAACGCCCCACAGGAGACGCCTCATCCGGTTGGAGGGGGTCATCTCAGTATATTCTGTGGGTTTGGAATGTGTTGGCCGATGGGCTCTCATCACTCCCCCGCTCGCCACAGGACCGGATGGACCTGCTGCGCCTTCACGTCGATGTCGTAGCTGCGGGTGGCTTTGTCCGAAAGCCGCTCCAGCTCAATTTTGTGTTTTCCCACCGAGATTTTATACGACTTAAGCGGCGTCTGTCCCACCATTACCCCATCCACCCTCACCACACAGGGCATGGTGCAGTTGATGTTGAGAAAGCCCGTCGCACGTTGTTCCGGGGCAGGCGCAGGCGCAGGCGCCACCACCACCGGAGGCGCAACGGGCGCAGGGGCAGGCACTTCCGCTGGTGGAGCAGGCACTGGCTTCACCGGTACGGGCGTGGCAGGTGCTGCAACAACGGGCTCCGGCTTCGCAGGAGAATGAACCTCCGGCTCTGGTGCAGGCCGAACGACACTCGTAGGAGGCACCACTTTTGCCACGGGGGTCGAGGATGTTGTGCGGGTGCTCGTGGCTGGCACCGTGCTGCTGACGCTGGTGGAAGGGGCTCCACTCGAGGAATTAGAGGCGCTCGACGCCGAGACCGATGCAGGTGGCACGACCGTTTCTGCGCCTGCGCCTGCCCCTGCGCCTGCCCCTGCGCTTGCCCCTGCGCCTGCTTCTGCTTCAGACTCAGGATTCGGAGCGGCGGTCTGAGGGATGGCGGCCCCCCCCGACATCGGGTTTGAGACAGGCTCCGCGCCTGTAGTGGAGGGGGTGGCGAGTGACGCGACCGGCTCTCCCGGAGGTGCTCCGGTACGATTCAGGGACAAAAACAGCCCGCCGAGGGCCAAGACACCCAGGGCAACCCCACCCACCAGCATCCACGAGGGCCCTTTTTGCGCGCGTGTCCCCACGAGCATCGGCGCAGGCACTCGAGGCTCTGCACTCGTAGCTGCTCCATGAGCGGTGGCTGCTCCATGAGCGGTGGCTGCGACCGGCTCATCAGCGGAAGGCTTCAGGGCCACCCGAGCAGACGAGGAACGCGGGGATTGATGGGCGCTCAACGGATGGGCATCACTGCCTTCATCGTTGCTGGCGTCGTCGCGCACGGGTGGAGGCTCAATGCGGGTCACACCTGGCTCTAGGTCTCCTTCGCTGAGCTCTTGTGCTCGAGCCAGGGCTTCGGCGGGAATCTGCCCCGACACCATGCCAGACCCACCCTGACGAGCGGCTTGAATGGAGAGCTGAGGATCGGTGAGCCGTATCCTGCCGGTGTCATCGTCACGCACGGAGCGGAAGACTTCCAGCTCGCGCTGCTCTCCGACGATCTCGGGTCCGAAGACGTCGGTCATCAGCTCCGCCACTTGGGGAGGGCCGGGCATGGGATCAAACTGCACCAGAAAGCGGTTGAGGGCCTCAATAAACTGGCTGGCGGATTGAAAACGCTGCTCGCGGTCGCGTGCGAGGGATTTTCGGAGGATCTCATCCACCGCTTCAGGCAGCTCGGGATATTTCTGGCGGAAATCGGGCAGGCTACACTCTCGGATCAGCTCGAGGGTGTGAACGTCGGTATCCCCCTTAAAGAGCCGTGCCTGAAAGATCAGCTCGTAGAGCAGCAGTCCCGCCGAGAACAGGTCCGAGCGTCCGTCCAGGTTTTTGCCCAGCGACTGCTCGGGAGACATATAATGGATCTTACCTTTGATGGTGCCCGCTTGGGTGTGGCTGTTCTGCGACGCGGCTTTGGCAATTCCAAAGTCGATCAGCTTCACGTTGCCTTCGTAAGAGATCAGCACATTTCGAGGAGAGACATCTCGATGCACGATCCCCATCGGCTGATTGGCGTGATCGCGCTTGCGGTGAGCGTAATCGAGCCCCTGAAGCACCTGCTGGGTGATATAACAGGCCAGCTCCAGCGGAATCCGCCTTCCCTGCTGCCGACAGCGTTTGAGCAAGCGGAAGGCGTCTTTGCCGTGGATATACTCCATCGCGATGAAATAATCGCCTTCTTCTTGACCCAGATCATAGATGTGAGAGATGTTCGGATGGTTGAGCTCCGAAGCAATGCGTGCCTCGGCGATGAACATCTCTACAAAGTCTTCGGATCGGCTGAGCTGCGGAAAAATACGCTTAATGGCCAAGAGCTTCTCAAAGCCACCCGCCCCATGCGCTTTTGCCAGATAAACCGCTGCCATCCCCCCCAGCTCCAGCTCTTTGAGGAGGACATATTTTCCAAATCGAGCAGGGAGCTGCATCCCAAACCACCTCATAGACCGCGACCTACGGCTTTTACACGCTCAGAAAACCCCTCTTTGAGCTTAAATCAGGCTCCAGCGGGATGCAAGCGGCAGCCACCCGGCGTCAGAATTTATACCCAAGCTGAAAGGCAAACGTCCGGCCATCTTGTGGCACGGTTAAGACTTGCTGGTCGGTATGATCGACCACGATGTCTTCGGAGACCGCCACATCTGGCACTCGCCAGTCGAGCAGGTTATAGACCCCGGTTGTCAAGCTCACACCCTTGACCAGCTCCTGGCTGTTGAAGACCAAGTTGAGCAACAGATTGGCCGGGAGGGTCTCATAGGCGCCACTGGCATCCGGCCCAATGGTACGAGGACTCACCGCATGCAGGTGCAGGGCCAAGGAGCCCTTGTCTTTGATCACCGGATACGAGGCCATCAGGTTGGCCAGGGCGGTCGGCGAGTTGGTCAGTGGTCGATAGTCCGCCAAGTCCGTGGACTGCTGAAGCGCCAAAGTGCCCCGCGCCACCAAACCATTGTCGAGGTTGACCTGCAAGGTGGCTTCGGAGCCCAGGCCCTGCACCTGCGCCAAGTTCTGGAACTGCTGCCGGATCTCGGTGCAGCTCTCCAGCTCGAGGCTTCCATCCAAGCAGATGGTCTGCTGTCTCAAGAGGTTGGTGGCCTGGAAATAGTACAACCCCACGCCCAGCTTGAGGTTCTTTTTCTGACGATACTCGTAGGCAAACTCCAGATTTTGGATCGACTCGGGCCGCAGGCTGTCGTTGGCGGCGATGTCGGCCCCATCCTCAAAGAAGGCTTCGTACACGCTGGGATTGCGGAAACCCCGCGCATACATCAGCTTAAAGGTGGAGTCGTTGCGGGCTTTATAAATCACCGCCCCTCGAGGGCTTAAGGTCTCCAGCACCTGAGCGGGATCAAAAAAGTTCTGGTTGTAGTCAAAACGCAGGCCCAACACCACATGCAGCTTCTCGGCGGCCACCAGCTCGTTTTGAGCATAAGCGCCCACCAAGAGGCCATTCACAGGCACCGAGACCTTGTCCAGCTCCTGGGCACCTTCGGAGACAAACGACTCGGAGACGGTGGCCACGTAGCTGCTCTCCACGCCCACATAGAGCTGATCGCGTAAGGTGGGACTATTGGCAAGCTCGAAGCCAAGCTGGAGCTCCGCGCCTCCCTGATCGGCACGGGCTCGGTCGCGAAACAGATAGGTGCCCCAGTCTTGGGTGGGATCGGTGGGGGCATCGTCTTCCCATGTCAGCAGGTGGTCGTCAAATCGATAACCATCGTACCAGACGCGGGCCATCAGCTCCCGTCCCGCTTTCAGCTCGCGGCTGTAGCGCGCTTCCATATACATACGGGTCTGCTCGTAGCGAGTGGTCGGATCTCCCAAGACCGTATTAAAAGGAGCAATGGGGACGTGTTTGAGCCGAT
>JBJTQF010000026.1:0-5033 GCA_046075485.1 Myxococcota bacterium
GGCATGATGCCGTGGAACGTGGCAGCTCTCGCGACCCTGGCGCTCGCGTTCGTACGTCGCCGCGAGGGCGCCACCGCCTCGATCCGCGAAGCCCATAAGCACAATCTTTCGGCCACCTCATCTTTTCTAAAATAACGCCGCTCCCACAACACGCGAGGAATCAACTTCTCTTGAGCTGTCACGACTGGCGGAGCGTGAGCGTATGATTGTCCATGTTTCAAAGCAGGCTTCTCCTCATGCGGGCCGCACCCAGGCGCTCGCCCGCCCCCTCACCTGCGAGAGAAGGACGGAAGCTCCTGCCTCGGGGTGCATGGTGAGTTGGCTGTTCTACGGGAAAGGGACAATCTTCTCTACAGATGCGGAAGGAGCAGTCCGGCAGAAACGGAGGGCTTGATGAACCCAGTTCAGATATCAAGACCGAAATGGCGGGCGCGAGAACGTCCCAGAGCGGTGGCGGCGGATAAAGCCTACGACGTCGTTCGGATCCGACTTGGGCTAAAGAAGAGGGGGCTGAAGAAGAAGGGGATAAAGGCGGTCATTCCTCGAAAAAAAGGAAGGCGGCACATCCCAAGCAGCGACGGCCAGGACGTCCACCTAAACTGGCGATGGAGCTGTACCGTAGAAAAACATGGTGGAGCGTTGCTGTGGCAGGTTGAAGGAAAATCGTCGTGTGGCAACCCGATATGACAAGTCCTTGAAACACGATCACGGGCTGGTTCAGTGGGCCATCCTGAAGAGATCCCGAGCTGCGCTGTCCCGGTAATTTGGTTTAGAGAAACAGGGACTAGAGGGCTTCGACCGTCCACTCGCTGCCGAGAGAGGCCGACCAGGTCGAGATCCCCTCTGGGCTATCGGGCCGATGCAGATAATCCCCTTTCCACGAACGCAGGAGGATCTTCGGCCCCTTGAGCTCCAGGATCCATTCATTACCACCGCTGGGGCCCCACGTGGTCACCCCTGATGTGGCATTGGGGCGGTGTAGATAGTCGCCAAGGGTGGAGCACAGCAGGAGCTTCCCATTCCCGAAGCTGACACGCCACACGTCACCCCCGGCGGAGGAGGTCACCCCTTCCCCATTTTCAGCACGCTTGAGGTAATCACCTTTCCATGAGCGGAGGCGAATCGACCCGAGCTGCACCAAGTGAGCGGCGTCTTGCACCACCACCGCTCGAAATGAGTCCAGCGCGCGTAGGGCAGGCAGAGGCACGGGCAGCAACGCCTCAACGGTCCACTCGCTGCCGAGGGTGGCACCCCAGACGGTGATGCCGTCCGCATTATCGATCCGATGCAGGTAGTCTCCTTTCCAGGAGCGCAGGAGCAGCTTGGAGCCACGGGTCTCCAGGGTCCACTCATTGCCGATGCCACTGGTCGAAGTGGTCACCGCCTCCCAGTCTGGCCGGTGAACAAAATCCCCTCGGCTCGAGCACAAGGAGAAGGTATTTCCTTGTCGGCTCAACTTCCAGAGCTCCCCTTGAGGTGAGGCTTTGACGCCCGCCGCCCCATCCATCCGGCGCAGGTAGTCTCCCTTCCAAGACTGGAGGCGGACGCGCTCCAAGCGCATGAGCGAGTCGAGCCCGGAAACCAACACCGGATCCGTCGCATCCGCTGCCCTCGGAACAGGCGAAGCAGGCACAATCCGCCAGCGCTGATGAGCCCCCGTGCCCTTCGTCGCTTGCACAATCGGAGCACCGTGATAAAGCGAAGCCTGCTTGATCTCCAAATACATCCCACTGTGTGCCGCCACGAGTCCATAGGCACCGTAGGCCAGCGGCGTCAGATAAAACCGCTGATTGGCTCCGTTGAGCCACGGCCACTGAATCACTTGAGCGCCCACTTGAGCCTGCGCTCCTGTGACGTCGATCCCTCGTCCACTCAAATGGTTGATGACACTGAAGGTGCCACCGCCGACATGTGAGATGATCCATTTCTGGTGATCCCCCCCATTAAACGCACCCTGCGCCAAGGGCAGCCCATCCTCCTTGCGTCCCATCGGAACTTCCAGCGCCTTCCCACTGTGATGCGAGAGGATGTGAAACAGACGTCCCGAGTGCGCCACCAGATCTTGCTCCAGCTCGATCAGGTCAAAAACAGCGGCACCCAGGAAATCCGCACTGGCGCTCAGCGTGGGGAGCCCACTGGCAGAGATATAACGCCCAGTCGCCCTCGAAGTCAGCCGCACCCGCTGCGGTGAGCCGTTTCCATCCCCAATGAGCTCTAACTGGAACCGCTCCCGAGTGTCCACCTTATCCTGCTCACACTGAAGGACGGTTCCGCCCTGCTGAACACACACGAAGCGGCCTCCCTGAGCCCTCAACGCCACGGATCCATCACAGAGGTCTTGAAGCTCGAAGGTCTCCCAGCCTGCGCCATAGGTCGCGCTGGCGGTCACGGGTTCCGCTGGCGGTTGAGTCAGGGCCTCGGGAGCATGGATGCCACCACCGTGAGCCGCGCTGATATACTTCTGACCGAGCCGGAGAGCCACCAAGCGGCGCTTGACCGGCCAGTAAAGCGGACCCTGCACCGATGTCCAGACCGCTTCACCCGGTGCATCCGGCTTCCCACGCATGATCATGACCACCCCTTGGTTGGTCACCACCATAAAACATGGACCCGGTGCTCCTCGGAAATCCGTCTGCCAAAGCACAGCACCGTTGACGCTCGGATCCGTACCCGCTCGCACCTCCAGCCGTCCATCGTGGGTGAGCACCGCATAATAAGACGACTGCGCCGAAGGCTGAGGACTGGCCCAAGCCCACAGATGCTGCTCATCCTGAATCATACCCGGCTCGTATGCCATCCACGCCGTGGGGGAGGTCAACGAGCCACTCCAACGCTGACGCATCACCAGCCGTCCGTTGTTGGCCATCAAGAGCGAGAACATCCCATTGGCAGAACGCTTAAACGCATTCATGCGCAGAAACTGCCCCGGCAGGAGAATGGGGCTGAGAGCCTCGGGCTGCTCCATCGGTGCATTGAGCATGAAGGTGGCATCCTGCGGAGAGGGGCCCTCGGTCTGGTTCATCCGCTCTGCTCGGAAGACAGGGGACCACAAGACCACTCCGCCGAGCACCCGCGTGGCCACCAGATGCCTGGGGTTGTTCTTGCCATCCGCTGCGACGGCGAAGGACGCTCCTTGACCCGCCAGACCCCTCAACATCCGAAAGGTGGTGCCACTCAGGTCTCGGCTCTTGTCATAGGGGATGAGGGACATCGAGCCATCCGAGCTGGCATTCCAATACAGCGGAGGCTCTCCCACCGTCTCAAACGAGACACACGAGGGATCGGTCAAGCCCATCACAAGCTGGACCGTCGGGCGATCTCCAGAGAGATCCAGGCCCAAAGCACCCTGGCTGGTGCCCACAATGCGTTGTCCCGCGAGGGTGCGCACTTCACCAAAATAACGCGGCTTAAAAGGAGACATCGAGCCCGCCAGGGCGGTCGCCTGGATGCGGTCGGCATGTTCTGGATCCGCTTGGGCTCTGAGCGCCGCATCAAAGTTGGTGGCTTGACCGGAGAGACCACTGGTCAGCTCCTCCCAGCCCAGCTCGGCAACTCCCGCTGCATCGCTGGCAAACTCGCCATTGAGCTTGGGGGTCTGAGTGCTGACCTTCCACTTGAGCTTGCCAGCCTCGTCCACCGTCTTTTTCTTGCCAAACAGGTCCAGGTCGAGATCCATCGAGTAGCGTAAGCCCAGAAAGAGCGGCGGCATGTCGGCTTCCATCAGGATCACGCCCCCGACACTCGCCGAGAGCTTGGCCTTGGGATTGGACTTCATGCTCAAGCCCAGCTTGATGGCCTTGGCTCCACTGGCCCGCGAGACCGGCCCAAACAGCATGCTCACCTGAGCAGAGACCCCCACCATTAAGTTTGGGTTGGACAGGAGCTTCTGGAGGTCTGAATATCTGGAGTCGAGAAAAAATCCCCACCCCTCACCACAGACGTACAAACCAATCGAGAGGCTCGAGAGTGCCTTCAGCTTGATCCCGAAGGTGATTACACAGTAAGTCGCTTTGCAGAGCTGCTCCATGCTCTCCGCCACCGGCTGGGTGATCAGGTAGGATGCCACCTCTCTTGCTTGAGGATCCACGCGCCCCAGCTCCGGCAGGGTCTCGTAGAGATACTCGGCGAGCTGTTGCCACACCCACTGAGCGCCCGTCTCCAGGGCGGAGCGGGCCTCGTTGAAGGCTTCGACGGTGAATCCCGCCACATCTCCTGCGGCATTGGTGGTCCACTCTGCCACCTCCGCAAAGGAGGTCTTGGACCAGTCGAGGGCATCGCCAGTCGCGGTGACGCTCCACTTAGCCACACCTTAGCCTGCGGTGACGAGACCGTCTCCGATGTTCTCCGCAAAATCGACGACCCCATCGCCGATCACTTCCGCCACGCTGGCAACGTCGCGGGTAAAGTCCGCTGCGTCATCGACCACGGAGGCCGCTTGTTCGTAGAGGTCTTCAAACGGATCTGACCAGCTTATATCGTCAATGAATGACATGGGAACCTCCTCAGTGCCTCGGGGTGAAATCCTGTCTCATATACCATCTCCGAAATATCGAGCCGAGCATTTTGATATTATCTCGTCTAAGCCTGATAAAATAGCAGCGGCACTCATTATAATAATCAGAAATCATTGGGGAATTAAAAATGAACTACACTGGACTTTGGATGTAATATTTGGCGAAGATGCCGCACGAGTCCGAATGCGAGATGCGGCAGAAAACTTCATCCCACGTCGAAAGACAGTACTCAATCTGCTGAAGTCAGTCCCGCAGCAGACCAGAAAAAGTTAAGCATTCCGAAGAAGCGCAAACGCTGTGCCTGAAGCCACGATGACTTGGTCTCCTGCCTCACGTTGATCACACTGAAATGGCTTTGCAATCCCCCTCCCAAGCTCGGCCCTCCGCCTTGACATCCCTCCTTCTTCCGACTACACTCAACTCAAGTCATATGTCTGAGCAGTCTAACTGCTGATCTTCGCGGGTGTATGAGCGCGTCAGCGCAGCCGTCAGCGGCATTTACGGCAGGCTTGAGGCACC
>JBJTQF010000027.1:0-8094 GCA_046075485.1 Myxococcota bacterium
GAAGAACCCTGGGCAGGTGAACAGCGTTGCCTGGTACCATCGCCAAAGGTCGACACCTATGACCTGCAGCCCGAAATGAGCTCTGCAGAAGTCACCGACCGCATGGTGGAAGCCATCACCGGTGGCCAGTATGACTCCATTATCTGCAACTTCGCCAACTGCGACATGGTGGGACATACCGGACACCTCGATGCCACCATCCAAGCGGTTCAAGCCGTTGATCTGTGTGTGGCCCGGCTGTGGGAAGCGGTGAAAGCCGCTCAAGGGGTGCTCATCGTCACCGCCGACCACGGAAACGCCGATGAGATGCTGATGAAAGGCAAAAACGGCAAGCCCCTCCAGGATGCGCAGGGCCAGCCGCTCCCGAAGACCAGCCATACCCTCAACCCGGTGCCCTTTTATCTGTGGGATGCACGACCCGCCCCAGGCTATCACCTGCGGGAGCTCGAGAAGCCCGGACTCTCGAACCTGGCCGCCACCGTGCTGGAGCTCCTGGGATATCAAGCGCCCCCCGACTACGATCCCTCCTTGCTGAGCTGGGAGAGAGCCTCAGCCGGGTAAGACCTCTCCAAACATGATGCGGTGTCCATCGGGCGTGCGGATGCCCAGCTCGCGCATCCCCCAGCTTTTGTCCTCCAGCGGCTGAATGCACTCGACGCCTTTGGCCTGGAGCTCCTCCGCCAGCGCCTTCAGCTCCTGCACTGTGATATAAGCGAAGTAGGAATGATCCCCCAGCGTGTCGGCAGGCAGTGCATCGGGGCACTCGCCGAGCATCACCTGAAATCCGTCCAGGCCGAGAAACGCCCAGCCGGGGCTCTCAAACTCCAGACGAAGCCCCAGCACCTCCTGATAAAATGTCACCGACCGGCGGAGGTCGGGCACCGCAAGTACAAATCGACTGCGCAGCGGCTTCATCATCCTGCAAATCCTCCTACACTTCATGGTCAACGAGGAACGGTCAACGGGAATCGGTCACGGCTCGCCTGCATCTGTGGTGGTCAACGCCGAGACGTAACGCAACGAGCGCCTGCTCATCTTAGCATGGGTGGGGGCCTCCGCCGTATGGCTGCGTTGGCTTGTCACGAAGGCTGACTTGTCACGAAGGCTGGCTTGTCAGAACGAGGAGGTCACGTTATCCTTGCCTCCCTGCTTTATCCGACTCCAGCGGAGCGTGTCCTCTCCGTCGAGTTCTTAAGAGGAGCCTATGAGTATCGTGCCTGTCTCGGGAGCTCCTGCGGGAGCGCCGTTGTTGGAAGTGCGTCAGCTCTCCCGTGTGGTGCAAGAGGGCGAAAAGACCCGTCCGATCTTGCGCGAGCTCTCCCTGCATTTTGCCCCCGGTGAGCTGGTGGTGATTGTGGGCAAGAGTGGCTCTGGGAAATCGACCTTACTCAACCTGCTGGGAGGGATTGACTTGCCCTCTCAAGGCTCGATCTGGATGAACGGCGTGGAGCTCACGGCGCTGAGTGAGCAGCAGCGGACGTTGTTTCGGCGACAGCATATCGGCTTCATCTTTCAGTTTTTTAACCTGGTGCCCACCTTAACCGTGCTGGAGAACCTGCTCTTGCCTCTGGAGCTGCTGGGGGTCTCGACGAAGCAGGGCAAGTCTCGAGCTCTGGAGCTGCTCGAGCAGGTGAAGCTGGCCGACCGTGCTCATGCTTGGCCGGATCGTCTCTCGGGCGGAGAGCAGCAGCGGGTGGCCATTGCACGCGCGCTCATCCACGATCCGCTGCTGGTGTTGGCCGATGAGCCTACGGGCAACCTCGACCAAGAGACCGGACAGCAGGTCTTGAGCCTGCTGGACAGCTTAACCCGTCGCGCTGGAAAAAACCTGATCATGGTGACCCATAGCCTTGAGGTGGTGGGACTCGCCGACCGGGTCTTTCGTATGCGGGAGGGCCAGCTCGAAGCCCTCGATCCGGTGAAAGTGGCCCCGGTGGAACCTGACGGACCTGCTCAGCCTGGATCCACTCCGCCTGCTGGAGCTCGTTTATGAGCCAGCCATCCCCTTTATCCTCATCGTCGTCATCTTCCGAACGCTCGCAGCCAGCGGTGATGCGCCTGCCAGCTTCGCCGGTCGGGGCACCTCGGCCTCCGGTGAGGCTCTTGTTGCGTTTGTCGGCGCGTTATCTTCAGCGGCATCCGTGGCAGCTTGTGCTGGCGGTGTTGGGTGTGGCGGTGGGCGTGGCCATGCTGGTGGCGGTGGAGCTGGCCACGGTCTCCGCGAGGCGTGCTTTTGAGCTGTCTTCGGAGCAGGTGGCGGGACGCACCACCCATCAAGTGGTGGCGGGCCCTCGGGGGCTGGATCCGCTCCTGGCTTTTGAGCTGAGTGAAGCCTTGACGGAGCGGCCACCGGAGCCCTTGAGCTCCCCCGTCGTGATCACCCCGGTGATTGAAGCTCATGCATCGAGCCCTCGAGCGCCGGGGTTGAGCCTGACGGTTTTGGGGCTTCAGCCTGCGCAGGCGGGGGCCTTGCATCCCATGCTGGCCTCGGAGCAGCTTCGGCGGAGTCGGCTCCGTTTTATGGGCTCGCTTGTGGGACAAGAGGGTGTGCTCAACTGGGAGGGTGAGCAGCTTCAGCGGCTGCTGGAGGAACGGCGTCCGGCGGCGCTGAACGTCGAGGGTGTATTTCTGCCTTCTGGGGGGTTGGTGCTGACCGACGTGACCGCTCAGCGGCTGAACGTGGAGCCGGGCCAGACCTTTCCGCTCAAGCTGGGCAATCGGGAGCGTTTGGTGCTGGTGCTGGCGGTGTTGAGTCCTCCGCCGGGGGTGGAGTCGCAGGCCCTGGAGGGCTTGTTGTGGGGGGAGCTGGGCACCCTTCAGACCTGGCTGGAGCGGGATGGCCAGGTGGACCGGCTGGACTTGATCCTGCCGACGGAGCAGGCGGAGGTCTTGGAGCCCTGGTTGAAGGCGCATCTTCCGCCGGATGCGACCTTGACCCGTCCGGCGCAGAGGGCTCAGGCGATGGTGGGTTTAACTCAAGCCTTTGAGACCAACTTACAGGCGGTGAGCCTGCTGGCCTTGCTGGTGGGGATGTTTTTGATCTACAACACCATGACCTTTTCGGTGGTGCAGCGGCGGGGTTTGGTGGGCACCTTACGCTGTCTGGGTCTGACACGCGGAGAGATCTGTGCGCAAGTCCTGGCCGAAGCCTTTGTGGTGGGGTTGGTGGGCACCCTCTTGGGGCTTCAGCTTGGGGTTTTTTTGGCTCAGGGGCTGATTGGCTTGGTGAGCCAGACGATTAATGATCTGTATTTTTCGTTGAGCGTGCGTGAGGTGAGCCTGGCGCCCCTGACCCTTCTCAAAGGCACGTTGCTGGGGATTGTGGCCACCCTGGGCGCGGCCAGCCTTCCTGCACTGGAGGCGACGCGGACGTCTCCTCGCATGGCCCTTCGACGCTCGAGCGCCGAGGAGCGGATGCGGGCGCTGGTGCCTCGAGCGGCGGGGGTGGGGGTGGTGCTTTTTGGGGTGAGTTATGGGCTGCATCAGCAGCACGAGCAGCCGCTGGAGCTGAGTTTTGTGACCCTCTTTGCGGGCGTATTGGGCTGGGCGGCATTAACCCCGGCCCTGATGTGGGGTTTGGTGAGCCTACTTCGGCCTGTATTGGGGCTCCTATTTGGCCTGCTTGGGCGGATGGCTGCTCGCGACCTGGTCGCTTCCTTGAGCCGGACCTCCATTGCGGTGGCGGCCTTGATGATTGCGGTCTCCACCTCCATTGGCATTGGGCTGATGGTGGGCAGCTTTCGAGAGACCGTGGTGAGCTGGTTGGAGTACACCCTTCAAGCGGACGTCTACGTGTCCGTGCCGGGTGCGGTGAACGTGCGGAGCGAAGAGCTCATCCCTGCCGAGCTGGAAGCGCATCTGCGAGCGGACCCGGATGTCTTGCGGGTGCGGACCCATCGTCGGGTGAAGCTCGAGCTTCGAGATGGGCCTCTGGAGGTGGTGGGGGCCACCATTCCGCTGGAAGAAGATCGCCGAGGATATAAGCTGGTGGCGGGGGAATATGCGCAGGTGTGGGCGGCTTTTGATCGCGGAGAGGCGCTGATCACCGAGCCATTGGCCACGCGGTGGAAGCTCCGGGTGGGCGACCGCTTTGAGCTCCCGACGGTGAGCGGCCCGCGAGCATTTACCGTGGCGGGCATTTATTACGACTATGCCACCGACCGAGGTTTGGTCACACTGGATCAGCCGGTGGTGCTGGAGCAGTGGCAGGTGGAGGGTGTGACGGCGATGGGGTTGTACGCGCGCCCGGGGGTGGATATCGAAACCTGGGTCATGCGTCTTCGTGGACACGTTCCTGCCGAGGTCAACGCGAATATTCGTTCCGCGCGGACCTTACGCAACGCCTCCATCGAGATCTTCGACCGGACCTTTTCGATCCTGACCGTGTTGCAGCTTCTCTCGACGGGCGTGGCCTTTATTGGGATTCTCTCGGCGCTGATGGCCTTACAGCTCGAGCGTGCGCGGGAGCTGGCGGTGTTGAGGGCGATTGGGCTGACCCCGGGGCAAGTGTGGCGGGTGGTGGTGCTCCAGACCAGCTTGATGGGCGTGCTGGCGGGTCTATTGGCGGCGCCCCTGGGCTCCTGGATTGCGTGGCTGCTGGTGGAGGTGATCAACCGGCGTTCCTTTGGCTGGAGCATGCCCCTAGAGCTGGTGCCGAGTGTCTATGGGGAGTCGATGATGGCAGCGGTGCTGGCGGCGGCCCTGGCGGGACTCTTTCCGGCCTGGAAGATGAGCCGTACCTCTCCGGCCCTTGCCTTGCGTGAGGAATAGCCAGAAATGTGACATTCCGGTGACGACTGCGCCGAAATTTGGCAAGTCGGCAACTGGCACGTATGGGCCTTGACAGACCCCCTTCTCGATGGCTAAGCTGTTCCAATATGACCATTTCAAACGCGCGTGAGCTGGTCGCCTCCTGGCCGCTTCGCCCACAAGAGCATGTGAAATTCCTTAACCTTCCAGGTCGTTCTCAGCGAGGACAGCATGTCGAATAGCAATACCGGTCGTCTTGGCGAGCTTCTGCTGCGCGAAAAGTTGATCACCCCCCTCCAGCTCCAGAAGGCAGTTGAAGAGCAGCGCTCAGGCGGAGGGCGTTTGGGATATCAGCTCACCCGCATGGGGTTTATTGAAGAGAATGAGCTGACGGCCTTTCTCTCCAAGCAGTACGGGATTCCCTCCATCAACCTGCACGAGTTTGAGATCGAGCCTGAGATCATCAAGCTGATTCCCAAAGACGTGGCCTCCAAGCACCAGGTGATCCCGGTCAACCGCTCCGGCAATACCTTGATCATTGCGATGGCCGACCCTTCTAATATCTTCGCCATCGACGATATTAAGTTCCTCACCGGCTACAACATCGAAGTGGTGGTGGCCTCCGAAGCCGCCATCATGGAGGCCATCGAGAAGTATTACACCTCGAACGTGTCCTTCGACGATGTGATGATGGATTTCGACGAAGAAGAAATCGACGTGGCCGACACCGAGGAAGACATCGACCTGATGGACCTCGAGAAGACCGCAGGCGAAGCACCCGTCATCAAGCTGGTGAACCTGATCCTGGTGGACGCCATCAAAAAAGGGGCCTCCGACATCCACATCGAGCCCTACGAAAAAGTGCTCCGCGTGCGCTACCGCATCGACGGCATGCTCTACGAAGTGATGAAGCCTCCGATGAAGCTCAAAAACGCCATCGTGAGCCGTCTGAAGATCATGAGCAACCTGGACATCGCCGAGCGCCGACTGCCGCAGGACGGACGCATCAAGCTGAAGCTGGGCAAAGGCAAGGAGATGGACTTCCGCGTCTCCGTCTGTCCGGTGATCTGGGGCGAAAAAGTGGTCATGCGACTGCTCGACAAGAGCGCCTTGCAGCTCGACATGACCAAGCTGGGCTTTGATCCGAAGCCGCTGGCCGACTTTAAGACGGCCATTGCCAAACCCTACGGCATGGTGCTCATCACCGGCCCAACCGGATCTGGTAAAACCACCACCTTGTACTCCGCCCTCTCTGAGCTCAACAAGGTCTCGCATAACATCTCCACCGCTGAAGATCCTGTAGAATACAACCTCCAGGGCATCAACCAGGTGCAGCAGCACGACGATATTGGTCTGAACTTTGCCGCCTCCCTGCGAAGTTTTCTCCGACAAGATCCCGACATCATCATGGTGGGCGAGATCCGCGACTTCGAGACGGCGGAAATTGCGGTCAAAGCGGCCCTCACCGGCCACATGGTGCTCTCGACCCTGCACACCAACGACGCCCCCGGCACCATTACCCGTCTGCTCAACATGGGCGTGGAACCCTTCCTGGTGGCCTCCTCCGTGAACTTGATTCAGGCACAGCGTCTGATGCGCAAAGTCTGCCAAGAGTGCAAAGAAGTGATCGAGGTCGCCCCTCAAGTGCTGATGGACCTGGGCGTGCCCGAGTCCGAAGTGGACAGCTACACCGTCTATAAGGGCGTCGGCTGCCGCACCTGCAACAACACCGGCTACAAAGGCCGCGTCGGTATCTACGAAGTGATGCCCATCTCCGACGAGCTCAAAGAGTTTATTCTCAACGGAGCCTCCACCCTGGAGCTGAAGCGGGAAGCGGTTCGCCTGGGCATGGATACCCTGCGCATGTGCGCCGTCAAAAAGGTCAAGGCCGGCCTCACCACCGTCGATGAAGTGATGCGCGTCACCATCAACGACTGACACCTCGCCCACAACGCCAGAGAGGAGTGTTGAACCATGCCTGTTTTTGTCTATGAAGGAGTCGCACCCGGAGGGGAGCGTAAACAGGGAGAGCTGGAAGCCCGCGACGAAGCCGCCGCCCTCGACCGCCTGCGCGCCATGCAGGTGCGTCAGCCCAGCCTCAAGAAAAAAAGCAGGGAGTTCAAGCTGCCCACCATCGGCGGAGGCGTGACCGAAAAAGACCTCGTGGTCTTCACCCGTCAGTTTGCCACCATGATCGACTCTGGCTTGCCCCTGGTGCAGTGTCTGGACATCCAGTGCCAGCAGGCACCCAATCCGGTCTTTCGGGATCAGCTCAAGGTCATCAAAGAGACCGTCGAAGGTGGAACCACCTTCGCCGACGCCCTCAAGAAGTTCCCCAAGACCTTCGACACCCTCTACGTCAACCTCGTCGCCGCAGGTGAAGTCGGCGGTATTCTCGACACCATCTTGAACCGTCTGGCGGCCTATATCGAAAAAGCCTCCAAGCTCAAGAAGCAGGTTAAGAGTGCGATGGTGTATCCCGTGGCCATCATGGTGATTGCAGCAGGCGTGGTGGCCTTGCTGCTGCTCCAAGTGGTGCCGGTGTTCGAGAAGATGTTCACCGACATGGGTGGAGCCCTCCCCGCCCCCACCCAGATCGTGATCGACATGTCCAAGTGGCTCCAGGCCAACTTCCTGTTCATCGTGGTCGCCATCGTGGGCAGCATCGTTGGCTTGGGTTGGTTCTATGGCACCCCCAAAGGACGCTTGATCATCGACACCATCCTGTTCCGCGCGCCGGTCTTTGGCGAAGTGATCACCAAAGTCTCTGTGGCCCGCTTCTGCCGTACCCTCGGCACGATGGTCTCCTCGGGTGTGCCCATCTTGGAAGCCCTCGACATCTGCTCCCGCACCGCTGGAAATAAAGTGGTGGAAAACGCCATCGTCAAAGCCCGCGACAGCATCTCCGAAGGTAAAACCATCGCCGAGCCCCTCATGGAGTCCAAAGTATTCCCGGATATGGTGGTGCAGATGATCTCCGTGGGAGAAGCCACCGGTGCCCTTGACAACATGCTCAACAAGATCGCCGACTTCTACGAAGAAGAGGTCGACGTAGCCGTCGATGCGCTCACCGCCCTCCTCGAACCGGTGATGATGATTTTCATCGGAGGCATCGTCGGCGGCATGCTCATCGCCATGTACCTCCCCATCTTCACCATGGCCGACAATGTCGGCGGCCAGTAGGCCCCGCACGGGGGAGCCTTGAACACCGGCGCCCCGAGCATCCCCAACGGGTCGCTCCGCGAGCGGCTCGAATGGCTGATGCTCTTCCGGGTTGTGGTGGCCTCGCTCCTCCTCGGCTCGGCTGTCATCGCCAACCTCGACGACCCGGCCGGGTTCTCCGAC
>JBJTQF010000028.1:0-25672 GCA_046075485.1 Myxococcota bacterium
CAAAATAAAAAAACCAAACACGGGTCAAGGGATGGAATCCCTTGCAGGAAAGTCTGAAAGGACAGCGTCCTTTCAGTAAAAAAGGGGGCAGCGGCCCCCTTTGGACCCCATTTTGTTTGGAGCCTGTTTTGTGTTAGGTGAACTGTCGTATCAGCTCGAGCAGACGGTCGCCGACCCCACTCAACAATCCCGACATGGTGGACGTGATGGCAGGCAAGCTCACCGCCACCAGTAGCAGCGACGCTTGCTCATTGATACTGCCTCCAATCGCGAAGAACACATTCATCTGCGGTGCGATTCTGGCAATAATAGCCATCGCCAAGTTGATCATAAACACCACCAGCAGCACCGGCAGCGACACCGTAAAGCCCACCTTCAGCACCGTGGTAAACAGTTGCACCAAATAGAACCCGGCCCGTGCTCCACCAAATCCAGCCCCAGGAGGCAGCTTTACGAAGCTCCACGCCAGCGCCTCAATCAACACATGATGCAGATCCATCGACACAAACACCAGAAACATCATAATCGACTTCAGCGTACCCAGCACCGTATTTGACGTCTGCAACGAGGGATCAAACATCGACGCCATCTGGAGACCAGCCGTCGAGCTGATCATATGTCCTGCAATAGCAATGACCGTAAACATGAGCGTGACGAGGAATCCCATGCTCGCCCCGATGAACGCCTCATGCACGATGCGCGCGGACATCTCGAACAGACCCGACGTTAAGCCGGGCGTCGCAGGGACGACAGGAATGAACAGCAGCGCCAAAAAAGCACTGAAGATCAGCCGAATCCGCACCGGCACACTGGAGTTTCCAAACAGCGGATTGGTCGAGAGGAAGGTCACGGTACGCACGAACACCAGAAAGGCGGTGATCAGCTCCGCTTCGGTGAAAGAGAGGATCGTCAGCGGCATATCACTTGGCCAGGTCGGGAATGCCGATGAAGATGTTGATGGTGAACTTGGTGAGTGCGTCGAGCATAAACGGCCCCGCCACAATCAAGCTGATGAACACCGCCACAATTTTCGGGATAAACACCAGCGTGATCTCTGAAATCTGCGTCACCGCTTGAAAAACGCTCACCAACAGGCCCACCACGAGCGCCACCAACATCGGAGCACCTGCCACATAGAGGCTGGTCAACATGGCCTCACGCGCCACTTGAATTACAAACTCGGGCGTCATCGAAGACTCCTTCACGCGAAGCTGCGCACCAGCGATTCTACCAGCAGATTCCAGCCATCAATCAACACAAACAGCATCAGCTTGATGGGTAAACTTATCAGCATGGGTGGCAACACCATCATGCCCATCGCCAATAAGATCGACGAGATGATGATATCAATCACCAAAAATGGGATATAGATCATAAATCCAATCTGAAAAGCCGTCTTCAGCTCGCTGATCATAAACGCCGGAATCAGACTGCGAAGAGGGATATCATCCACCGTATTCGGACGTGGCTGATTGGCTACATTCAGAAACAGCGCCAGATCCTTCTCGCGCGTATACTTGAGCATAAAACGACGGAGCGGCTTGGCCGATTCCTCCATCGCTTGATCCATGCTGATCTGCTCCTGAGAAAAAGGGACATACGCTTTGGTGTAGATGTCATCTACCACCGGACTCATGATAAAAAAGGTCAAAAACAGCGAGAGACCCGTCAAGACCTGATTCGGTGGGATCTGCGCGACCCCCAATGCTTGACGCAAGAAGCTCATCACAATGATGATGCGGGTGAAGCTCGTCACCATGATCACAATGGCGGGAGCCAACGAGAGAATGGTCAACAGTAGCAGAATCTGAAGTGCCGTGGAGAGCTGCTGAGGATTGCCAGCCCCGTCACCCAAATTGACCGAAAAGACCGGCACCGACGTGCTCTGCGCCTGCGCCACCTGCGCCCACGCCGTGGAGCTGTCCAGCAACAGCCAGAGCAACAACAAGCCACCGCCCAGCCAGGCCAAAATTCGCCCCGTGCTCATCATGATTCATTTCCTGTCAGGGTAAAATCAGGCGTGTAAAAAGGAGGCAGGACCGAAGCAGGAGATGCTGCCTCCGGGAAGATCAGGCTGCACCACGGAACCGTTTCATCGTCTTCATCTTACGCAGCACTTGGCTGGCCATGTCCTCGGGCGGAGGCTCCACCGACACATCCTTACGCAGCGCATTCATCGCCGCATAACGTGCCAGCGGGCTGTTCGGATTGGGCGAGCTGTACTCGCCGCCTTGCTGAGCCAGATTGCTCAGCAGCGCGTTAAAGTCATTGGCCACCGCACTGCGAGAAGCACCACCGGCAGCCGTCGAAGCCGCCCCAACCGCCGGAGCCGCCATCGAAGCCCCCGCTGCGGACGGAGCCCCCATCGCCGGAGCCGCCATCGTCGAAGCCAATGACGCCGTTAGATTGGCCGCCAAACCATTGGATGGTGCCTTAAACAGCCCTACATCCCCCATCGACTCGACCTCTTCCGCTGCGCCTGCGCTCGGCACGGGCACTCCATTCTGGTCCAGCCGGGTGAGCAGCGAGACCCGCCCACTTGTCACCCCCAACACCAGGAGCTGACCTGCCACTTCCACCACCGCAATCGAGCCTTGAGCCGACAGAGGATTGACACTCATCACCCGCACCTTTGTACGCTCGGCGTCTTTGCCAGCACGTGCCTTGATCCAGTCTCCGAGCTTGGGAGCTCGACGCGCCATCACATACGCACCTGCCAGCCCCATGCCTCCGAAGACCGTGGCGAGCAGCCCTCCCAGCCCTTCCGTGGAGAACACACCCCCTTGCCGGATTTCCGTGCCCAGCAGTGTGTGCTCACCCTTGAGCTCCTGAACCGCTGCCTGAACTTCTGGCGGGAGTGGAGCCTGAGCCGGTGCTGCTTCCGGTTCTGCCTTCTGACCGCCTCGACGGTTTAAAAATGTTTCCCATGCCTGATAGACCGGATCCTGCTGGGCCTGCGAGGGGGCCGCAGCCGCCTGCGGATTGCCTCCGGAGATGTCCACCGGGAGCGGCTGGCCTTGAGGCATCGCGGGCGCTTGCTCCATCCCTTGAGCCGAAGCGGTAGGCTGTCCCGGCTGAGCTTGGAGCTCAGGATTGAGTGCTGCCTGAGTGGGAGCCGCCTGAGTGGGAGCCGCCTGAGTGGGCGTCGCCAGAGTGGGCGTCGCCTGAGTGGGAGCTCCATATACACCTGCTTGACCGGGCATGGTCTGGGGAGCCGCAGCCGGGAGCGAGGCCAGCCGTCGTCCGCTGAGGTCTCGCTCGAGTGCCTGAGCGGGGTCTGCCGTCACGGTCATGAGGGCCAGAGGGGCCAGCAGGGCCCAGATTGCACGCTTGGAACGGTTCTTATTATCGCTGTTCATCTGCAACACTCCTGTCAGCTTCCCCTCAGCATTTCTGAGGGGGGGCGTCCTACCCACGTCAGCGTACCACCACCACCGGCTTAACCGGTACCCTCGCCACGTCAGCGACTGAATCTGATTCTGCTTCTGATGCTGCTTCCAGCGGAGGCTAAGCCAGCCGTTGGATGCGTTCTTTGGGGCTGATGATATCGGTGATCATGATGGCGATCCGATCCCCTTCTACCACCACCTCGCCCCGGGCGAATCGTTTGTTGTTGATCAGGATGTCCACTGGTTCATTGGCTTCCCGATCCAGCTCGATCACCGAGTTCTTTTTGAGGGTGAGGAGCTGTTTCACCATCATTCGCGTCCGTCCCAGCTCGATGGTCACCTCTAGGGGGATGTCCATCAGGAAATCCATGTTCGCGCCGTCGTCCGTGCCGCTCATACGCTCTTCACTCCCTCACAAACCCAGCCGATCATGTGCTGAGAGCGCCGACAGGCGCTAAGATCTTTAGACAATCCGCAACGCTTTCCGGCCTCGAAAGACACCGGGCATTACCTTGACCTTCGGCACACCTTCCACTTTCAGGATAGCCTCTCCGGGGCGGGCTTTATCTAAGTGGATGGGATCGCCCACCTTGAGCGCGATGAGGTCACGCACGGACATTTCGACGGTGCCCAGCTCGGCGCTGACCTCAACGGCGACATCCATGAGGCTATCGACCATGGTTTGTTCCCAGACCACCAGCTCTACTTCGGTGGGGCCGGTGGTGGGGCCGTCGGTCTTGGTGAGACCGTCTACCAAGTCTTGGGGCAGCAGCACATAACACTCGCCGAAGGACTTGGCGCGGATCAGCACGCGGATGCCCACGGACACCACCGACGCCATTTCTTTCATGCCTTTGACGAGATGAGCATTGCCCTGGAGTTTCCCAGGCTCAAGTGCCGCCCCCAGCTTAAGCTGGATGGCCTTTCCGAGTGCGTCGAGCAGCTCGCGGTTCATTTTTTCGGCCACCTTGAGCTCGAGGGTGGTGAGCGGGCGCCAGACCGGAACGGGATCTGACTCCAGCGTGCCTCCCATAAAACCTTCCATCAAGCTGATGGCCAAGCCGGGCTCGAAGATCACCACCCCCATTTTTTCGGGAGGGGTCAGCTCGAAGGGCATGAACGTATAGGGCCGTCCATAGATGTCGTAGCGCCGGGTGAACTCCACATAGCTGATGCCTTCCATCGAAAAACGCTCGACCGAGATGTCTTTGGCGAGCATGCCCAACAGGAAGCTGCGGAATCCTTTCAGCGCCAGGTCGAAGATATCCTCCATGAGGGGGCGGACATCCTCGAAGCGTCGGTCGTTGCCGAGGGCTGAGCGAGCGCCCGCCGTGGCCAGGGCGGTGGTGACTCCGGCGTCTTCGGAGCGTCCGGTGCCGTCTCCGGTGCCTGCGTCATCTCCGACTGCCTTGAGCAGTGCTTCGACCTCGTTTTGCGACAGGATCTGATTCATCTTTTACTGCACCACGAAGGCCGTGAAGTAGATGCGCTTAACTTGACCCGACGTGAGGGTCTTGTTGATGGTAAACATCAGCTCTTCTTTGAGGCGATATTTTCCGTCTGCGCCCTGGATATCCGCAAACGACTTGGAGGACAAGATGCCCACCGACAAGTCACGGATCTGAGGACCACGCTTATCCAGCTCCTTGACCGTTTCCTCGCTGCTGACCTCCAGCTCCACCGTGACCTTGAGGTAGCGGCTGGCGTCCACTTCGTTGAGGTTGACGATGAAGGGATCCATGCGGTTGATGATGCCGACCATCGCCGTGTCTCCTCCGGCACCGGTGGCACTGGCAGCCGCCGCAGGAGCAGCAGCGGGTTTTGCGCTTCCGCCCTGCTCGCCGCCTTCGCCGCCCTCTTCACTCTTGTCTTTCAGGAAGAAGAAGTAACCAGCGGCGCCTGCGCCTGCGAGCGTGAGCACCAGGATGACCACAATCACGATGGTCATGGTGGAGCTCTTCATGTTTACGTCGTTGAGTAGCTCATTGACTTCTGCGTCTTTTGCGTGATCTGCCATGTCTGCCCCTCATCCGCTCTGTGCTCGTTCCAGAACCGCATTCAGTGGTGTTGTCAAAGTAAATGCAAGCGGTGTACCAGCTCCGCTTTTCGGCTTCAGTATGCGCTTATTTATTTTTAAGATCCAGTTTTGACGACTCAAAAGCATTAAAAATCATGATTTAAGCGGGTTCATGATGAGGAAGGTAAGTAAATGAAGGCTCATGAAAAGGACAAGCTGACCGATCAGAGGAATGGAGATGCAGAAATATTGGCAAGATTGCCTAAAGAGGCGTCGAGAAGGTGGCAGATCCTCAGATGCGCCGTCAAGGTCTTGACAGCATCCCGTTTAAAACTCCAACGCCAGCCGCTCCAGCACACGGGGGAGCTGAGCGGGCTCCACGCGAATGTATTGACCCCCGGTCTCCAGCGCCAGCTCCTCGAGCAGGGCCGCCGAGGGCTCACTGCTCGAGCCCACCCCCAGCGCATACACCGGCACCCACAACCCACTGCCCACCGCCGTGCGTCGCAGGCTGTCTTGAAGTGTCTCAACCGTCTGCCGTGAGACAGCATCGTCTCCGTCCGTCACCACCACCATCATGCGCGAAGGACCGTCCACCAGCGGGATAAAACTCACAGGCTTGACCGCCAGACGAAGGGCTGGCACTTTCGGACCCGGTGGAGAAACAGTCGAAGCCTCCGCAGCCGCAGGAGCCGCAGGAGCCGCAGGAGCCCCCGAAGTTGTCGCAGCCCCCGAAGTTGTCGCTGCCCCCGGAGCACCCGAAACCGCCGGAGTCGCCGAAGCCGCACCCTTGACCATCACCGGTGCAGGGAATACCCTCGGCGGAGGGGCCGGGAGCGCCATGCCCTCCAGCACCCAGCTCTGTCCCGCCAGCAGCGCGTCGTAGAGCTTCGAGCCTCCCCCCGGCTCTAGCCCATTGATGGCTGTTTGAGCCACCTCCGCTGTTGTTTCCAGTACCACCGGCGCGTGTACCTCGGTGTCAAAATCCAGCACTGCCAGCGTATCCAGCGGGCCCACCGCTTGGCGCGCTTGCAGCACACCGGCTTTGAGCCCTTCCAGCCGTGCTCCCTCCATCGAGCTCGAGGTATCCAGCGCCAGCAGACGCCGAGAAGGACGCTTGACCCGCTGTGTCCAGCTCTCGAGCATCTTTTCCAAGACCTCGGGAGGGGGAGGCAACAGGCCAGGCGGGAAGACGCCCGGATTGGCACCCAGCTCCGGTTTAAAATAGTCTGCCAGGGGAACCGCAGGCAGTACGGGCCTGAGACCCGCCTCCGCGAGCTGTCGTTGAGTGGTCTCACCGCGCAAGAAGCCGGTCATGAGCTTGGCCGCTTCACGTTCCTCCGGACTGACCCATGCGCCGCCGAAGATCAGCGACCGGATCGGGGTGCTAAAGGTCTTCTCGGGATACACCGCTGTAAAACGCCCGCTGGTCTGCTCGGGCGCGAGGCCCCTGTTGGCCTTGATCACCGAAGCCTCCGGCACCAGCGCCAGGTTCACATACGAACCCCCAAACTGGACCATCGTCTGAGCCAGCTCATCCGGTTGAGCCCCGTAACGCACCACCCGCGCTTCCATGCTCTTCACCATCGGCTCGCAGGTCGTCAGATCCTCGAGGGTGAGCTGATCCGGGCTCTTGCGGGCGCAGCTTGCGAACTCCAGGGCCAGCGCCTGAAGCCCCGCGCTCGAGCGGGTGGGGGCGGTGTGAGCATATCGAATGGGTTGAGCCGGAAGTTTGGGAAAGAGCCCCGACAGCACTCGGGAGGAAGGCAAGCGGGTCAACACATCCAAGCCAGCGCCCATCCCCGAAGCCAGCTCCGTCGGGAGCATCCACACCAGCGGACTGAAGGCCACCGGCAGCGACGTCTCGAGCGGTGGCACAAAGTGCGACTTGTCGGGAAACAACGTCGCGAGCTGATGCACCAGCCGGGCTCGGGCAAGGTCTCCGTCCAGCAGCGCCAGCGCAGGCAGGAGCGGAGAGTTGTAGGGCAGCTTCTCGGCTTGGTACTCGGTCAGGCGGGAGAGCAGGGGGGTTACCGCATCCTCCACTTGGACTTCGCAGCGGGCTTCCACCCGCCGTCCCGACTGAAGCAGCGGATGTGAAGCGTTGAAGCGCTCCATCAGCGGGCCGCAGACATCCGCAAAGAGGGCACCCGAGAGCACATTCAGCTCCAGCGGTCCCGAAGGCTGTGGCACACTGGACCCGCCAAAACAGCCGGTCAGCAGGCTCAAGATGGTGAGTTGAATCCACGATGGGTAAGCACGGTGCGGCGGAATCGGGTGAGGCATCATCAGGTCAGCTCCAGCAAGAGGTCGTGGCCACATCTTTAAGTAAGATAGCATCTTTTCTCGCCGGATTCTAAACGCTTGTGCTGTCTTGTGTGCAGATAAACTCATGATCAAATGGCAGCACGAAGTGTCCCAGAATTCAGCACGATAGCAGTCTGAACTCAGAAATGCCACCGTTAATGTTTTGACGTTCGTGTCGTATATCTCCTTGATGTCATGGCCCTTTAAGATGCACAATGATTTGACACACGCACATCTTGCTCCCATATTGATATCCCTAGCCTGATACAGCAGCCCCACGTTGCCGCTCCAGGCTCATGGCGTCAACCCGCAGTCTCCCGTCGTTGAGGTGTTTTATGGTGTCTCCCACCCGTCGCAACTCCCAGCGCCCTGTGGCCACGGTGGCATCACTCCTGAGTGTGCTGCTGTGGATCAGTCTGAGCACCGCCTGCTCCCCCTCGCTGCCCCTACCGGAGCCGACCCCTTCTCCGTCCCCCTCCGGTGAAGAAACGCCCGCCGAGACCCCCACGCTGCCAGCAGAGACTCAAACGCCCGTGCTGACCCCCACACAGGCCCCAGAGACCCCCACGCCCGAGCCCACGCCGACCCTCGAGCCCACTGCCACGCCTCCGTTGGACAGCTTCGCACTCGAGCCGTGCAGCGACCGAAAAAAGAACTTCTGGGTGTGGGATACGGCGGTCATGCCACCTCGGAGCGTCAGCGTACCCGCCACCTGCCGGTTTATCGGCCCTGGCTCCTATATTTATGTGGCCGATGACCAGTGGGAGACCTACGTCAGCGAACAAATGGCCCACGAGTTTGCGGTGGCCTTCGAATATCGCCTCGAGCGCATCGCCCCTGTGACCACCCTTGAAGAAGATGTGGGCATTCTGGACAACGACCGTGCGATCTTCGGTGAGCTCCCGGACGCGCTCGACAACGACCCACGTATGTATGTGCTGCTGGTGGACATCCCGGATTATGTGAATGATGAAGGGGATGTTTTCCGGTTCGACGGGTACTTTAATGCCTATGATCAGATGACCGATGAGCAGGCCCAACGCTCCACCTTCGGACTGTATCACTCCAACGAAGTGGAGATGCTGTATCTGAACGCCCGGATTCGTCCGGTGACCGATCCGTATACCCTGGCGGTGGCGGCCCACGAGCTCCAGCATCTGATCCACTACAACTATGATACCTCCGAAGAGATCTGGATGAATGAGGCCCTGGCCGAAGTGGCCATGTTGGTCAATGGGCTCTTCACGGACATCGGCTGGGTGCAGCGGTATGCTTCGGACCCTTCGATTCCGCTGGTGACCAACACCGCGTCGGGCAGTTATGGGGCGTATCTGCTCTGGGGCATGTACCTGTATGAGCAGGTCGGACCCGGCTTTATGTTCACCCTCCAAGAAGAGCAACAAGATGGCATCTCGGGCCTCAATCGGGCGCTGAAGACCGTGGGACGTAATACGGACTTTGAAGCCCTCTTCTTGGATTGGGTGGTGGCCAACTATCTCCAGGATCCCAACTTGGAGGACGGACGTTATGGTTATACCTTCACCGAGACCCTCCCGATGCTCGCCTCTCGAGCGGTGATGGGCCCAAGTTTGGCCCTCTACGAAGATGCGGTGGAGTCCTTTGGGGCACACTACATCGAGGTGGTGGATGTGCCCAGCAAGAGCACCCTGTCGGTGTCCTCGCGAGACATCGACCTGCTCAGCGCGCAGCTCATCCGCCATACCCCCAAAGGGGTGGAGGTGGAGACACTTCGAGGTGGTGGCCCGAATTCGTTGGAGATCAGCCTCGAGGGGGGCGCTGACTATACGTATACGCTGGTGGTGACAAATCTGGACACACGCGGGATCGATAGTGGAGAAGGGGTAAACTACGAGGTGTTGTGGGAATAGCCGTGTCTGAGCTGGGGTGCCCACCGCAACGACACCGATGAGCTCACCCTGACGCCGCGTTGAGGAAGACACAGCAAGAGGGGAAGGTTAAAATTCCCTCTCGCCAGAGGAGGGTGTCGTAAAAGGCCGAAGTCTCGAATCAGACGCTCCGCCCCCCCTCCAACCTCCCCCCAATTCTGGGGCGGAGGCTAACCCAGAGAATATATCGCATATACGTTATGAACGTAGTGACCTCATCAAGAGTCCTACACCTCCCCCAGGGCCGGGTGGGGGCGGACGGCTCGGGTGCACCGGGGTGGGGGCGTTCATGACTTTCAACCCCTTCCGAAGTGGTTCCCCACCTCTGAGTTGGGTTCAGGGATGACGGAGGAGGTTTCCCGAAGGGCTCCAGGCTCGGCAGGGTCGCACATGGTCTCGGGATGAGATTAAAGCAACACGGCAAGGTAAGATAGGCGGAGGCCATGCAAAGAAATGAGGGCCCCCCCTACTTCCACACAGCAAGCACACTCTCACTGAGGACAGCCAGGAGGCTCCATTGCAGAGATCCAATCGCGAATAAGCTGTAACCCATTCGGATCAACCGTCAAGTTACCCAGCTCCGGCATCTTGATCTGGGGCTCGCTAGAGCTGATGCGGTACACCATGATCGACTCGTCCGGAGAGCCCGGCACAATATCATAGTGCAATCCCGCCGAGGCCGGACCCGCAGCCACCGGAGGCTTACAGATACCATACGTCATCGGAACCGTCTCGTCCGTGGTCAGCACCAAGCCCGATGGACCTCCCGCCCCCCCAGGCTGATGACAGTGCGCACAGTTAGACTCCAGATACGAACGCGCACGTCGATCTAAACTCTCCTGCCCCGCCGGACTGGCCAGGGCCGGCAAGGAAGCTACCGCCGGAAGAGGCTCCGAAAATACACCCTCCCCCGCCAACCACTCGAGCTGATGTAGCTCCTGCCCCGCCTCATCCTCAACCATCCGATTGAGCTGGCGCGTCCGAGCGCCAATCGGTCCCAGCACGTCGTAGCTCCCATGACAGTTCTTACACTGCACCGTGTTGGGAATCTGGTAGAGCTGCTCCACCGGAAGTCCCGCCATGTCCACATAGGAGAGGGTCAAAAACGCTCCGGCCACCAAATTGGTCGCTTCCGTCTGCTCCTCATTCCAGCGGTAGGTGTGTGCCGTCCATACCCCATTCTCGAGGATCAACAACCGCGTCTCGATGAGCTGCTCGCCCAACGAAGGGTCACGCATATCCTTCGCAAAAGCAAAGTTCTTCACCAAGATGGTCTTGTCAGGAAAGCTCCAGCGCTCATCCTCCGTAAAGCCGATCTTCTGCCCCTCCGGGAGCACAATAAATCGACGCTTGAGCGCATGGTCCGAATAGAGAGGCGAGATTACCTCGTAACCATACACCCCACGCCCCGGCTCCAGGGTCTTCATCGGCGAACGGAAGAACCCATAATCACTGAGCTTTTCATACGGAAAAGGCCCCGCCAAATTGGGGATGACCTCCGGAATCACCGTGGGCGTGGCAGGCTCCACCGTGGGCGTCGGAGAAGCCTCCGGCGTCTCACCGCTACACCCCACCAACACCAAGAGGGCCAGCACTTTACTCCAATGTGTCAAGCGTATCGTGCTCACAAGTCACCCCCGTCACATCAAAACTCGGCACCTCACCCGTGGTCGTACACAGACGCACGTCCACGAACCCTGCTGCTGCTCCGTCCTGATCCACATTGTTCGAGAAACAATTGACCAGCGCCGGGCTCACCTCTTTGGCCGGATCCACGCAGCCATCCCACAACATCGGCGGAATCGGAGCCGAGAGACCCTTGTCCAGCATGATCGCCCGGATGATGCCCTTCGGCGACGTGCCGTTGTTCTCGAAGAGGTTGTTGTGGGTGAAATTGCCCTCCGGATACGCATCGAAGCTCACGTCTTCGTAGTCCGAGACCAAGTCCGGATTGTAAAATGCATACACAACACCCACCGAGACGTTGCCACGAATGGTGTTGTCGTTGATCTCATTGTTGTCTGACGCAAACACCATGATGCCCGTACCCGGTGGCACCAAGCCCACGATGTTGCCCTCCGGGGCAAAGTTCTCGCGGTTGTTCTCCTCAATCAAGTTATTGTGGACCTTCGCGCGTTTGCCGTCCTTCACCGGGAGCTCGGGCAGGTTGAACACCAAAATACCACCGGTGTTGTCGTAGCAGTGATTGCGGGTCACCTCCGCATCCGTCGAGTTTTCGATCTCGATGCCCGCCACGTTGCCGTAGACTTCGTTGTCACGCACAATGATCTGGGTGGATTGACCCACATATACACCGGCATCACTGGCACCGCTGACCTCGGAGTCCTCGATGATCACCCCCGTGCTCGAGACCGGATACAGACCATAACCGCCGTTGTCGGTGGAAGAGGTATCCCACAACACCTTCACGTTGCTGAAGAGCACATTCTCCACTGCCGTAGCCCGGATGCCATCACCCGCCGGATTCCGTACCGTCAGGCCCTCAATGATAAAGTCGTCCGAGATGACGTGAATGCCATTCCCACCCGCCACTTGATCGCTAAAATCCAGCTCCGGCTGGTTGATGCCACGCAGCGTCAGCCCCTTTTTGTCGATGCTCAGCTCGCCCAAAAACTTAAACGGGCCATCCACCAAGCAGACAACATCGTTTTCGGCGGAGGTGATCAGCGCTTCTTGGACCTCCGTCTGATCATCGGCACTCGGATACACCGCTACATCACACCCTTCTGGCACAATCGGAGCCGGCTCGGGTGTTGGCGTCGGTGTGGGGGTGATCTCCGGCGATGGTGAAACCTCCGGCGTCGGCGACGTGTCATCCCCGCCAGAACACGCGACCCAAGACATAGAAGCCAGGGCCAGCAGCCAGGGGGCTGAGAGATGAGATTGGATTTTTTTCATGTGTTACGCTCCTGTTGAG
Source organism: Myxococcota bacterium (assembly GCA_046075485.1). GTDB lineage: Bacteria > Myxococcota_A > UBA796 > JAJRTE01 > JBJTQF01 > JBJTQF01. The sequence goes on from JBJTQF010000028.1 coordinate 12,559, forward strand.
ATGGGGGCTGGGATTGGTTGTGGTGCGCAGCGACGCTGGCGTAAGGTGATCCACCGAGAAGGAAGGTAGCATCGGCGATTTTCGCTGTCTATGGCGTCTCAACTGGCCGACGTTTGAAAGTGACTGCAAGGTCAGCGCGGAGGGATGGGCGCAGCGGCTCGGGACGTCGAGGCTGGCTGGCTGCCGGATGGCTGCCGGATGGCTGGAAAGACGGCTCAGAAAGCTCGGGCTTGATCGGCGAGCTCATAGGAGGTCGTTGGGGAGGCACTCGCGGAGGCGCTAACTCCCTCCAACACGGACCATATTCCAGACGATGCAGGCTTGCCCTCCGATGTAGAAGGCCCAGATCATATCGTACATCAGGAACCAGCGGGCCTTCTGCATCTCTCGATAGCCTAAGAGGGTGTCGGAGATCGAAAAAAACACCACCCCGAGGGCGAGCAAGTGCATGTCGTCTCGTGCAAACCCCAGCACCAGAGCACCGCCCAACAAGCTGCCCAGCACCGCCGAATATCCCAGCGCCGCCAAGCCCAGGCTGATCTTGCCCCCGCGCGCGAGAAATGCCCACACACACAGCCCAAAGAGTGCCGCCAAGCCCAGTGGAACCGGAGAGGCATCCACCCCAAAATGCGCCCGCACCACCCAAAGCGACGCCAGATAACCAAAGTGCCCCAGTCCAAACACCAGTGCCGCCACCACGTAGGGTTTGCGCGACGAGATCAGCCCTCCCGTCACCAGGTCTCCCAGAAAGGTGATGGCCATGCCTGCCAGGGTAAACAGGCCGTAGAGCTGGAGTGGTCCTCCCCAGAGCTTGACCGCCCCCCACAGCGCCGTCAGCACCAGCACCGCCGATGTCCCCCGGAGCAGCTCACGATGAGAGCGTCGTGTGCGTGCTTCATCCCAGCTTCCGCGTCCGTATGCCAGCGCGTAGGCCCCCACAAATGCGCCCAGCAGCAGCCCTTCTCCCATGATATTCTCCCGAGCTTCGAGCTTCTTCTGCCCCCATCCGCGCCTTACCGTACCTCAAGACGGTTTTATCTTACTCCTTATTATAGAGGACCGGAGGAACAACCGGGATACTCCGCCCACCCATTGCTAAAATACCGCCGAATGCCTACTCTGCCGTCGCCTCGAGCCAACCCGTCGCCTCGAGCCAACCTGCCACACGAGCCGGAGGCGCTGAGCCCTCAAGCGCGGAGGCATCCGAAGTGGCCTTCCATCCCAGCAGCCAGCCGCCTCTCCAAGCCTGATGACGGCGCGCTCCCAGCGTAACCGGCTCGCCCTCCGGCACTGGAAACCGTCGAAGCTGTTCCAGCGCCCCGACCAGCCGTCCAGCCGTCACTTGAGCCCCGGCCCCTCGCAGTCCTTCGAGCACCAGCGCCAGCCCGACCTGAGCGGAGATCCAAGCCCGTCCTCGCGTGAGTGTCTCTTCTGCGAGCCCGCCCGCCCAGTGGAATACCACCGGCAGCTCAAAGGGCCCGACGTTTCCTGCCCCATCCGGCACCGTCCCGGACCAGAAGATCCCCAGCCCTCCTGGAGTTGCGGCCTTCAGCGCTCCCAGACTTGCCGAGAGCTTCCGCAGTCCATCCAGCTCCCCCTCGAACAGGATCCAGCGAGGTTTAACCCGCAGCACCTCTGCCTTCACCGTCTCGAGCGGTCCTTTCCCGTCCCAGCGCACCACCCAGGGCGGCGGCTGTTCCAGCCGTGCCATCCCTGCCTCCACCCCTTCCAGCCAGTCCTGCCCACGACCTTCTGTGGCCACCACCAGCACCGGTGGCATTTCCCACGAGCCTTGTGGCATACGTTGCGCCAGTCGCTCCACGGCCAGCAGCCCTTGCAAGCGCAGCGACGGCAGGAGCTGAATGCAGCGCTGTTGAATCAGCGGGCGTTCTGGGCAACCTTCTGGCGGAGACCCCAGCACGGGCACCCCGGAGTGTTCCAGCTAATCCTGCCACACCGGAGTCAGCTCTTCCCCGAGGTGCAGCAGCACCAGCGGCGGAGCCTCATGCCATGCTGCCGGTGGCCCCTGTTCAACCGGAGGTCGCTCCGCACCTGAGACCCACTCCAGCGCGACCCGACGTCCGAAGATCGGCGCGGTCTGGCTCAGCCGGTGGGCCAGCGCACTTTTGAGCGCCTGTTCCTGCCGTTCATCTTTCACGGGAGGCAGGAGCACACCCACCCGCAGCACCTCATCTGGGCTGGGGATGGTTTGCCCGAGCTGCTCGAGGGCCATCAGCAGCCCTTCTTGCTCTTCGGGCAGGAGCTCAAAGCGGGGCATCACCCCCTGGAGCGTGCGTCCGCCTGCGTCCACCCCTTCTTGGATCGCGCGGAGCAGCAGCCTCCGGTCATACGCGGGGCGGGGAGGTCTTCCCCCTTCTTTATCCTGCTCAACTGGATTTTTCAGCGCCTGGGCTTGGAGTGGGGGAGCCTCCACCCCTCCTTCCGAGCGTCCTTCACCTTCGGCGCCATGACAGCGCAGACACGCGACGGCATCACCCTGGAGCGCCACCGTTCCGCCTGCCACTCGGCCTTCGATGGGGCGCTCCTCCACGCCCAAGCCGAGCCGGAAGAGCTGCCTTCCCAAGTGGAGCTGCGCCTGCCGTTGGGGGAGCTCGGGCTGTTCTTTGGCCCTGGGGAGCTGCTCACCGTCTTTTCTCTGCGTGGGGGGATGTTCGGGTGGGGAGGATCGCTGCGTACCTGTGGGTTTTAAGCCTGCACCCATGCCTGACACGAGCAGCAGCACAAGCAGCAGCCCCTGTCCCAGCCAGCGCCACCGGTTTTTGGCGTCCATCAACACCTGCTTGTGTGTCTCGGGCGGCTGTGACGGAGGGGCAGCACTCATAGCGTCTCGTTGAGATGATCGATGGCATCCGCCAGCCGCTCGGGATCCACCATCGCCTGGGTTTTGATCCAGAGCCCGGTGCGAGCGTCCCCCAGATAGAGCACTGTATTATGCGCGTCGGGGTTCTCGGTATATCCCCCGAGTTTTTCCAGTAACACCTTGGGGTTTTCGGGGGAGCCCGAGAGAAAGTACCAGCCGGGTTTGAGCTCAAAGCGGCTGGTGAACTTGCGCCACGAGGCGGGCGTATCGTTGATCGGATCCACCGAGAGCGTCAACATCCGCACCTCCTTCTCCAGCGGAGAGCGGATCAGCGCCTGCGTGCAGGCGAGATTGACCGTCACCGGCGAGCAGGAGCCTTTGCAGGTCGAGAAACCAAAGTTGATCATCACCTTATGGCCTTTGATCAGATCCTCATAGAAGCGGTGCTTCTTCCCAAATTGATCCACCACCTCCAGGTTGGTGAAATAGGCTTCGGCTGCGTCGGAGGCGCTCCCGCTCCCACCGAGCTTCATGCGTTGGCCCTCGGGCGCGCGTGAGGCGGAGCGGCGAGCCAGCAGCTCCCGCGTGGCCAGGGCCAGCTCATCGGGGGTCTTGAGCCCAAACAAGCGCACATAAGCACCCGAGCGACCATCGACGATCAGGGTCATCGCGGGGTGTTGCTCGCGGACCTTGACCGCCCCCCCGAGTGACTGAAGCAGTGGGTCCACGACCTCCTTTTTGCCGGTGACGAAGGTCCAGCCTGCGTCACGCTTGAAGGGCTCCGCAAAGCTCCGCAGGCGCTCCGGAGTATCCGTGGCGGCGTCGAGGGTGATCGAGAGCAGCCCCACCTCATGGCCATAGAGCGGGCCCAGGCTCTTGCGGAGCTGCGAAAACACCCCGGTCATCGGCGTGCAGATCGTCGAGCAGGACGTAAAGATGAAGTTGATCGCCACCACCTTATCGCCAATCAGATCCGACTTAAACACTCGAGTTTTTCCATCTTGATCCACCAGCGAGGCCGACGAGAGGCTCAGCCGCTCCGAGGTTTTTTCCGCTGCTTGCACCTGCGGAGCCACCAGCGTCATCCCCCCCACCAGCAGGACGAGCAGCCACTTCACCCCTTGCAACAGCACCTGGACCCCCGCGCCCGAGCACCGACGCAGGTTTGCCTCGATCTCAACAGAACGCGTGACACCTCCCGCATAAGTTGATCTATCACCATACCCGGATGGGCACTTGAGAAGATCGGCTCGAGCGCCTCAACGTTTGACCTCTAAGGTGGTAGGCGGCAGCGACACCAGGGTTTCTCCTCGACCCGGAAGCTCCAGCAGGAGCTGATAACGTCCCGCCCGTGGGGGCACAAACGACACGGAGAGCATGCCCGCGTCGTCTTGAGTCGGCACCAGCCGCTGCTGCCACGTCGAAGGAGGCCGCACCAGGAGCACCCCCACCTCGTCCGCGCGTACCGGATCCTGCCCCGTCGGAGGCTGCACCTTGAGCCGCACGTTCACCGGCTGTTCTTGCAGCGACATCACCGTAGGCTCCACTTCCACCTGCCAGCCTGTGCGGGGCGTCTCCTGCTCACCCTCAAAAGGCATCGCCAGACAGGCCATCACCCGAGGCACGCCCACGGCCAGGGCCACCGAAAAACCGGCCCCTGCACGCAGGTTGAGCGGGGTCTGATACACCCCCGGCCCCACGTTCTTCAGCGAGCGGTCAAGCAGGAGCAATGCCTTGGGCTCTCGTCGGTAGGTCTGATGCGATCCAATCGGTGCCATCATCCCTTCTTTATAATAGTAGAGGCTGAGATCGGCGGGATTGGCGATGAACACACTCGAGCCCTCGGGTGTGGGCACAATGGGCTGAAGCCCCGGGCCTCGCCGTGCCGTTCGAGGCGCTTGTTGCCCTGCCGCCACCTCCACCACCACCGGCGCATCGCCTCGCTCGAGCCCCGGCAAGGAGATCAGCCCCACGTTGGGATGTCCGGCATCGCGGATATACGCAAATGCCTCCGTAAAGGTGACCACATCCGGCTGCTGAAATCCCTCCAGCCGGTGGAGCCGCTGACCGGTCGCTGCGTCCAAGATGCTCACCTCTCCGCGCACAGGGTTGAGCCCAAATGCAAAGCGGCCTCCCGGTGCAAACGCCAGCGAGGACAATCCGGGCTCCAGCGCCAGCCGACTCTGAGCGCGGAGCGTACTGGCACTCAAGCTCTCCACCCGTCCCGATGAAGGCCAGGTCAGCCAGAGGGCATCGGCATGCGCACTATACGCCAGCCCTTTGACGCCCGACTCCAGCTTGACCTGTGCCAGCAGTGCTCCCGAGCGCAGCTCCAGCAGTGACAGTGTTGATGCCCCCTCCGCGAGCACCATCAGGCGGGTCTCATCGGCAGAAGCCAGGAGCTGGAGCGGCCCAGCCCCCACGGAGATCGGCTCTTGGAGATGGGTCTCTCCTTCTACCCGCTGGACCACGGCCCCTTGAGCTTCCAGCCCGATCCAGAGTCGTCGTCCTGCATCGGCCAGCAGCAGCGGCCCGGGACGATCTCCCACGGTGATATGGCGCTCCACCTGCATGCGTCCCAGCCCGACTTGTACCACTTGACCTCGGGAGGGCACACTCACAAAGAGCTTCTCACGATGGGGATGCAGCACCCAGTTTTCTCCGGGGCCCGGCAGGGAGATCAGCGCCTGAAGTTTGGTGCGATCAAACGCCACCTGCGGGTTGATCACCGTGATGGAGTTGTCATGGTTCAGGCTCAGGAGCAAAAACGCATTGAGATCCGCCTCCGAGCGCGCTGAGAGTAGCCCCCCCGTAAAGCCTTGAATGCGAGTGCGACAGGCGGCCATGTCCTGGGTGGGATCGGCCATGCCCTCCAACTGATCAGACAAAGGGTTGAGCCAGACCATTGGCTTGATATTGGGCACCGGCTCGCCCGAGCGAGCGTCTCGCACCTTCACCTCAAAATGGGCGGGGGTGGTCTTGTCACCCTCGGGACGGGCTCCCGCCTCCAGGGTCAAGTCAAAGCGCAGACCTTCCTGCTCCAGCGAGGCCACCGCACGCCGCACCATCGCCGAAGCGGTCGAGCCTTCCGCTCCAGGCCCACGACCTTCCGCTGAGGCATCCCGTCGCGTCGAGCTGTTTTGCTCGGAGCCATGGGACTCTGTCACGGACACCGAGGGGGCTTGACGCTCCGTGCGCTCTGCCTCCAGCCGACTTTCTGAGGGGTCACACGCCATCGCCAGCAGGCTCAAGCTCAGAAACACGAGCCAACATCGGACTCGCGGAGCCGCTGAGCGGGAAAACATCGTCAACGAGTGATGGGATGTTGCCAGCGCCATACGCATGAACTCCTCAGCATACGAATCAAAGTGGCCCCTTCCGCTCGCGCCACACGAGAGGGAAGGGGCATGACGTGGGTGACTTAGGGGATCACGCGGAGAATGCCCCACATACCGCCCCCAAAGACGGCACCCGTCTGTTCGCGATACAGATAGTCACCGGGGACCGCGTAACGTCCTCCGGCACCGTAGGGGGAGATGATGTTGAACGTCCCGCTGCTGGTCAGCGCGCCTTGAGTGGCAATCTGCTGAGCGTTGGGGTTGATGCCCATCACCGTCGAGCGGCTGCCCGGCAGAATCGGGTTGTTGGCCCAGGTCATCCCATGTTGCGTGAAGGCAAAATGAGTGCCGTGAGAAGAAGGCATGAGCACCCGAATGCGCAGGGGATCTCCCGCTTTGGCGATCATCACCGGCGTGGCCGGATCGCCGAAGGCGTAAGAGCTGAGCAGATCGGCTTGATATGCCTCATTAAAGGTGGCTTCGGACGCATTGGGCGGCAGCTCCAGCCGTGCCCACAGGGGCTCAGTTCGGTAGTTAAAGCCCGGATGGCCTGACGCTTCGGGGTCGTCTGGTTCTCCGGTCCCTCGCAGGGCGGTGCCTTCTCCCGTGCTGCGGTCTGCGTGCGTGGGATCCTGAATGAACTCAGAGCGTCGGGTAAAGAGTGGGATGCTGTCTTGCGCCACCAGCACATGCTCTCGGAAGTACGAGGTCTGATCCGGCCCGTAGAAAACCCGCGCCTGCGCATCGGAGTGCTCATCCTCCACCCAGACAGCGCCTTGGGGCTCGATGATCAGTGCTCCGATGCCCCCATGCATCGGGTGATGCATGACATCTCCCATGTCCCGCAGGTTGATGGCCCCCAGCTCGAGCGGTCGAGCGGTATACTTCACCTTTCCTTTTTTATCTTGGCTCATGGTGAAGTCCCCGGCATACCAGCGGTAGGTGCGCTGCTGACCGGGAGCCACGGTCTGCTCGAGGTTGTATCCGACGTTGGTGCCTTCTGAAGCGTTCACCTCATACTGCACAAGCTGAGGGGTCAGAGAGACATGCCCGGAGGGCTGCACTTGGTTGAGGTTGAAGTGTTCGGTGATGGGGGGCATCACCGTCCAGTGAGGCGTGTTGGGGGGCAGCTCCGGCAGACGGTTCTGGAGATTGACCACCACACACTCCCCTGCTGCGGCGCGAAGCACCAGCGGCTCCGGTGGCCGGGTGCCCGCCTTGAGCGCGCTGAGATGCTCCTCTTTGACAAACAGAATGGCGTCTGGGTCATAGAGGTCGTACTGTTGGTTGTACATGAGCACTCCCTCTGGCAACACGTCCCGCGCCAGCAGGGCTTGAACATCGTAGACCCGCTTGGTAGCACTCGGCGGGCAAGCAGGGGCCTTTTCTTTGCCTTTAAAGGCTCGGGCATCTGCGTTGGAGGGCAAGGGCAACAGATCGGGTTGCTCCTCTTCGTATGCGCGCATGAAGCCCCACATGCCGTTCCAGAGATCGTCAGTCGCCGCGCCCATATAAAGGTAATCTGCGGTGCCGTTCGGATTTTTCACCTGAGGCAGCCCGTTGGAGAGTACCGCCTCGAAGTGCTCCGAGATGCCCGTAGACTGAGATGCCACATAACCGGAGTCTGGATCACCGTCCTCCCGCAGCCACTTATGACCCAGGAGTGAGAAGGCATGCTGCTCCTCTTGCGCTCCTTGAATGAGCCGGATCTGCACTCGGTCTCCTTCGTAGCCTTTGAGCAGCGGCGTGGCCGGATCTCCATGTACGGTGGAGCTGAAGACGTAGGCCATATCCCCCGCTTTGCCCTCTCGTTGACGATAGGTCTCTCCACAGCGAGAGCGTTCACCCACCCGGAGCGGAATGGGCTCATTGCGGTAGTTGACGGTCATGGTGCCCGGCTCCGAGACCGAGATGGCTTCAGGGCGCACCAGACCTGGGATATGCTCCACCGCAATCGGCAAGGCCGCTTCTTGTCGTGTCGGAGGATTGACCGGCTCACCGCAGGCATCGTAGAGCAAGGCAAAGTCTGCCAGGGCCAGGTTAAACTCGCGGAAGCTCTCCTGGGTGCGTTCGGTGAGGATGTCTGCTTTCCAGCTGGTGGGGCCTCCGTCGGCGCGGCTGCCGTAGAAGGTGCCGTTCTCTGGATCACGCCAGCGGGAGCCACGCGGCTCCACCACCAGCGCCCCATAAAACCCATGCTGCTGATGGGATGACGGCGCAAAGTGATCGTGGGTAAAGACGGTTCGGATGGTGCGGTCGTTGTTGGCGCGATTGACCAGTGGATCGGCCCACCAACGCTGCACGGTGGTCTGAGTGCCCAGCGGAGCGGAGGCCATACGCGGATGCACTTTGGCTTGCAGAGGAATGCGGTCGCCCTGCTCGTCGAGGGAGCCGTCTGCCTGGAGCGCTCCCCCCAGAGCATTGGCTGCATCGATGCGGGCCAGCACCTCTTCATAGGAGAAGGTGCCGTCTTCGTAGTTCCAGCCATTGGCGGATCCATCGGAGGAGGTGAGGTCAAACTTCACCAAGTGGATGTGCTGTCCAATGGTGTCGGTCTGGGTAAAGAGCTGGAAGTCGTCTTCCTGGAGGGCCTCCGGGATCAGGTTGGAGGCGCTGAACTCGATACAATCGCCGGAGTTCGCCCGGAAGAAGAAGGGCTCCAGGGGGCGCTGACCGCTGAGGGTGGCATCCACGTCTTCTTCCAGCACGATGGTGCGGAGCTGAGGATCATGCCAGCCTTCATTGTTCACCACTGCATTGGTCTGAACGTAGGCCGCCCGATATCGTCGGAGGTTGGCCGACGAAGGACAGGGATCGGCAAACGGAGCACCGGGTTGAGGCTCTCGCCCGTTGACCAGCACTTCGCCGGGCGTGCCGTCGGGGAGGTAGCCGGGATAGGCGACACCTTTCCAGCCGTAGGCGCTGGTGCGTTCTTTACCACCGGGAAATTTTCCGGCATGAAACGACATGGCGGCTTGTTCGCTGGGTGTTCCATCTTCGGGCAGCAGCTTGAGGTTGGCGGCTTCGAGCTGGACATCAAAGCGGCCACGCTGTCCGTAGAGCACAGCGTCCTCGGGCGCGGAGGTCAGGACGTGACGGGGCAGACCACCGTCGAAGGCCAAGTCGAGGGGCGGCTGCGGAGGCCGATGGCCCGGCACACCGGCGATGTAGAAGGGATAGCCGGGGAAGGCCGGTCGTTTGACGGAGACTCCCAGCTCATTTTTCACCCATGTGGGTGTGTAGGTGGGCATGGGCAACATGGCCACCCCTGGAATGGGCACCACCGCTGGGTTTGGAACGCCATCGATCAGCTCTCCATCGGGCAGGGCTCGGTCTGCGGTGCCGGCTTCAAAGACATCGTGAACGCGCCAGAGTCCCCACATGCCTTGAGCGAAGTGTGGATACAGATGGCAGTGGAAGATGGCATCGCCGGGGCTCAGGTTCCGATTCCCCGAGCCTCCATCATTAATATCGTATGTAAACGCGGAGCCCGGACCAATGGTCTGCGAATCCAGCAGCGAGGAGCCATCACTGGAAGGCTGGTAGAGCCATTGATGCCCGTGTAGGTGAAAGACGTGATCTGGATTTGTGTACGGGCCCGGACCCGCTGTGTTTGGCGGTGTTGCCGGGCAGTACGGTCACGCTCTCGGCCCTGGCGTCTCAGGGTACGATCACCGATTATTTGTGGACTCAGACCGGGGGCACGGCGGTGGTGCTCTCGGATCCGACTGCTGCTCAGCCGACGTTTGTATTTCCGCAGAGCAATACGACCTTGACCTTCGAGCTGATGGCGCTGGGACCGGGCGGCGCCACCTTTGATACGGTACAGGTCAGTGCTCAGGAAGTGCTGGTCATGACGCGGGTGGAGTATCGTGCCAGCCGCCGTGAGTGGCGAATTGAGGGAGTGACGTCTCATCCGGGTTCGATTGTATCGGCGTTTAATGGGCCGACGCTCAACGGGACGCTGATCGGACGGGTGCAGGCGGATAATCTGGGCAACTTCCAGATTCGGCAGCGAAACTCGACGGTGACGCCCTCGGCGGATGGGACGGTGAGTGTTTCGTCGTCGTCGGGAGGGGTGTTGCTGGCGGTGCCGGTGAACATCTCGGCGGTGGTGGCCCTTCAATAAAGGAGTCTGACCTGCTCGTGCGCCGAGCGGGTGAGTGATGCCTGCTTCTGCCCTCCCCTGACGTTGTGAAGCGCCTGCCGCTGCCCTCCCCGGATGTTGTGGAGCGCCTGCCGCTGCCCTCCCCGGATGTTGTGAAACGCCTGCTTCGGCCCGCTCTTCATGGGGGGGCGCTGAGGTGCCTTCTATTGGAGTCTCTCGCCGTTGCCTTCCGTCTTGACGCTTATGCTCCTGCCCGATAACATCCCTCCACGACTTAACCTCTTTACTTGGAGTTTTATCTCATGGCTGGATTGTTTGAAGAGCTCTCCTGGCGCGGGCTGATGTATCAAGCCACGCATCTCGATGAGCTGAAGGTGCGGCTTGCCACACCGGGTTTGAAGTTCTACATCGGCTTTGATCCGACGGCGGATTCGCTGCATGTGGGCTCGCTGATGCCGCTGCTGATGCTGAGACGTTTTCAAGCGTTTGGGCATCATCCGATTGCGCTGGTGGGAGGAGGAACGGGCTTCATTGGGGATCCGGGCGGCAAGTCTGAAGAACGCAGCTTGCTCACCCCAGAGCAGCTTGCACACAACCTGGCGGGCATTCGAGGGCAGATTGAGCGGCTGGTGGATCTATCGCCAGGGAAAGGCATGCTGCTCAACAATGCGGACTGGCTGTGTTCGATGACGTTGATCACCTTCTTGCGAGATGTGGGCAAGCGGTTTTCGGTCAACATGATGCTGGAGAAAGACGCGGTGCGCACGCGCATCGAGAGTCGAGAGCATGGCATCTCGTACACTGAGTTCAGCTACATGTTGTTGCAAGCATATGATTTCCAGCATCTGTTTGAGCATCATGGCTGTCAGCTCCAGGTGGGGGGATCGGATCAGTGGGGCAACATCACGCTGGGAGCGGATCTGATCCGGCGCTCGCTGAGTGGTGCGTCGTTTGGGATGACCTTTCCCCTGCTGACCAAAGCGGATGGTTCAAAGTTTGGCAAGTCTGAGAAGGGCAATGTCTGGCTGGATGCGCATCGTACCAGTCCGTATCAGTTCTATCAGTTTTTTATGCGCGTTGAGGACGCGGATGTCGTGAAGTTCCTGAAGTTCCTCACCTTTTTGCCGCAGGAGGAGGTCCAGGCGCTGGAGCAGGAGGTGGCGACTCGTCCCGAAGGGCGGCTGGCTCAGAAGCGGCTGGCCCAAGAGGTGACGACGCTGGTGCATGGGGCGACGGAGCTGGCTCGCGCGGAGGCGGCAACACAGGCGCTCTTTGGGGGCAGTCTGGAGCAGCTCGACGAGCGCACGTTGTTGGATGTGTTTGCTGAAGCGCCCTCGACGACGGTGGGGCGCACGCGCTTGGAGGGTGCCGGGTTGTCGTTGGCGGAGCTTTTGGCGGAGACGCAGCTCTGTAGCTCCAAAGGCCAGGCGCGTAAGGACATTGCAGGAGGTGGGGTATACCTCAACAATGGCCGGGTGACGGAGCGTGGGTTGACCTCAGAGGACTTGCTCTTCGGTCGTCATCTGGTCTTACGTAAGGGCAAGAAAAACTACCATCTGGTCAAGGCGGAGTGATCATGCTTCAAGCATATGTTCGGCCTCGGGATCTGCTGGCGAGTTTTGAGCCGGACGGGTCTATTTTGGTGCGTTCGACGGCGCGAGGGGCGGCGGCGGAGCTCGATGCGTTTGCGGTGGGTTTACTCTCGAGCTGCTCGGAGCCCATGACTCGAGCCACGATTGTGGCGCAGTACGGAGCCGATGCGGGGGTGTTGTTTGACCAGCTTGTGGCGTTGGAGCTCTTGGTGCCTCCGGCGCAGGTGCGCGCAACCCCGGTGATGTTTGGCAATTTTGCGGGCATCGACCTGCATCGGGCGATGTTGGCCGACAAGGTGCGCTTGAGAGCGTATCATGCGGCGATCCAAGCCACGGTGCGCAAGGGTGATGTGGTGATCGACTGTGGGGCAGGCTCGGGGATCTTGTCGGTGATGGCGGCACAGGCGGGCGCGAAGAAGGTCTATGCGGTGGAGGCCACGGAGTTTGCTCGGGTGGTCAAGCAGGTGGCGGCAGATAATGGACTGGCGAAAAAGATTGAGGTGATCCAGGAAGACTTTGCCACGGTGGAGCTGCCTCGGCGCGCTCGGGTGCTGGTGACGGAGACCTTTGGCGCTTGGGTGTTGGCGGAAGGGGCACTTCCGGATCTGTATACCTGTATGGCACGAAATCTGGAGCTGGATGGGGTGAGCATTCCCCGCACCTTCTCGTTGTATCTCTCGCCGATGAAAGAGGCCCCGGCGGAGTTGATGCGGCCTTTTGTGGGACGGTGTGAAGGGGTGGATCTCTCGTGCCTGCGCGTGGAGGCGCTGGGACGCGCGGCGCAGCAGGTGGTGCCGGGATCGGCGGTGGGACCGGCTTCGTTTGTCGGACGGTTTCCGTTGAGGTCGGAGCTGGAGGAGCTCACAGCGGAGGTCACGGTGCAGGGACCGTGTGAAGCCCTGTGCGCGTGGTTTACGTTGGAGCTGACGGGAGAGCTGACGTTGTCTACATCGCCGGACGAGCCGACGACGAGCTGGAAACAGACCGTGCTGCCGGTGAGTCTACCGGCGGGCCAACATCGGCTGGAGCTGGTGTTAAAACCGGCACCGGAGGATCGACGGACATTGCTGATTGAGGTGGATGGGGTGGTGCGGCAAGAAATTCGCGCCCGCTAAAACAAAACACGGGTCAAGGGATGGAATCCCTTGCTGGTGAGTCTGAGAGGACAGCGTCCTCTCAGCTTAAACAAAACACGGGTCAAGGGATGGAATCCCTTGCTGGTGAGTCTGAGAGGACAGCGTCCTCTCAGCTTAAA